>CAUZFZ010000068.1:0-47849 GCA_963579025.1 Planctomycetota bacterium
GAGGGTCTCCGGGAGCGTCGTCAGTTGATTGTCATCGAGATCAAGCGTGGTGAGTTGTGTGAGGTTTCCGAGCGTCTCCGGGAGCGTCGTCAGTTGATTGCTGAGGAGATAAAGCGTGGTGAGTTGTGTGAGGTTTCCGAGCGTCTCCGGGAGCGTCGTCAGTTGATTGTCGCGGAGATCAAGCGACGTGAGTTGTGTGAGGTTTCCGAGCGTCTCCGGGAGCGTCGTCAGTTGATTGCTGTGGAGATCAAGCTCCGTGAGTTGTGTGAGGTTTCCGAGCGTCTCCGGGAGCTCGGTGAGCGCCATGCCGCTCAGATCGAGTTCGGTCGCCCTCGCACTCAGAGCCTGTTTGATCTTCTGTTCCGCTCCTCGGAACGCCTCGCTCTTGCGCCGCGGCATGACCGGTCTCTCTGCTGTGGGGAACGACTTGTCGTCTGTCAGTCTACGGAATTGGATGCGGACGCACACCAGGGACGCGGCGGCAGATGTGGTGGAATTTACAATCCTGCCGAATTGTTCATTTCCATGCGTCTGGCCACACACGCATGCTGACGCAGACGGCGGCGGTTGGAGGCCTCGTCCGGTGAGGTCGATGGCTGCCCGCAACAGAGCACGATCTGGTAGCTGCGTTTCTTCGTCAAAACATGTTGCAGTTGAGTCAAGTTTCGTTCCCGGCCATAAAGGAACACTAAGGAGCGGCGGTGAAATTAATCGAGTCTTTGGCCGGTGGTGGATTTGACGATGGCAGCCGCGATAGCGGCGACAGCACATAGGTGCGGGCGTCAGCCCGCAGATCCTGCGAGCAAGCCCGATCGAGCCGCGAAGCGGCGGCAGCTGACACACGGTTGCGTCGCGCTGCCGCCGCTTCGCGGCTCCGTTTCTTGCGTGTTCGTTCGACCCCTGGCTCACGCCAGGGGCTATGTGCTGTCGCCGCTATCGCGGCTGAATGGATGTACGATTCGCCCCTGACACAATCGTGGAACACCGCATGGTGCCCGCCGGAGACGTCGGTTCTTCAAAGTACAGTTTGCGATTCAAGTCAGCACGGTCAGGCGTCCAACGACTACCCTTTTTCTACCCTCCCACTACCCGCAAGTAGTGAAAACCACCGAAGAGCATGAGTGGTCATGAGGGGTAGTGAAATAGTTGCGAGTTAGCGTAAACTCTTTGGCAATCAAGGTTTCACGCCGCTGATGGAACGTACAACTTCCCGCCTGCGGAACCGAAGGCCCGATGGAGCTTCCATTCCGGAGGAGCAGCGGATGCAGACACTCAAGGATGAACTGGGAATCCGACGGCTGGTCCTGCAGATTCACGATGCGAGCTTTCCGTCGCGGCCGGATGAAGAAGTCGGTCGCGGTTCACCGTATTCGGCCGGAGCCCGGGACTTTCTGGAGTTCGCTCAGTCGCTCGGTTTCGACGGCGTGCAGTTGGGGCCGCAGGGGCAGACGTCGTCTGGGAATCCGTGTCCTTATGACGGCCGTCTGTTTCCTCGCAACTTTCTTTCTGTCGCGCTGACGTCGCTGGCCCGTGATCGGTATTGGCGCGGCATTCTTCCGGAAGACACGCTCGCACGCGTCGTGGAAGGCAATCCGAGTGGAACGGGACAATGTCATCACCAGTACGCCTGGACGGAGATTTCCGCGGCACTGGATGAGGCACTGGCACGATTGCGGGCGGGCGATGCGACAGGTGATGCACTCGAACGTGACATCGCCGCCTTTGGCGCGACGAACGCGGAATGGCTTGAACGTGATGCCGTCAGCGATTTCGAACGGCACGCGTTCGCGCAGTTCATCCTGCATCAACAGCACCGGCAATTGCGTGAGCAATTTCCGGACTTGCGATTCTATGGAGACCTGCAGGTCGGGACGTCTCCTGAAGACGCGACGCAGTTCGCGGAGTTGTTTCATCCGCACTATCGCATGGGTGCTCCGCCCAGCCGGACCAATCCGGATGGTCAGCCGTGGGGGTATGCCATCTTCGATCCCCGTCAGGTCCAGTCAGGCGCGGCGAGCGAGTTTCTCAGACAGCGTGTGCTGCGGATGCTCGACGGCTTCGACGGGATTCGGATTGATCATCCTCACGGCCTGGTCTGTCCGTGGGTCTATCGCAGCGATGCGGACTCGCCCCAGGCGGCTGTCCAGTCGGGTGCTCGCATGTATGAGTCGCCCGACCTGGACGATCACCCCGACCTGGCGGAATTCCACATCGCGCGACCCGACCAGCTCGATCGGACGCAGACGCGATATGCCGAACACTGGGTTCGCGAACTCGACGATGAACAGGTCGCGCGGTACTCAGTCCTGATCGACGTAATCCTGGATGTGGTGCGCGATGCGGGTGGCGATGTTTCGTCGGATGTCGCATGCGAGGTCTTGAGCACGCTGCCGTATCCACTGGGGCGTGTCATGCAACGACATGGACTGGGCCGGTTTCGAGTGATTCAGAAAGCGAAGCTGGACGATCCCTCGGACGTCTACCGCATCGAGCAGGCATTGCCGGCCGACTGGATCATGCTGGGCAATCACGACACGCCACCCATCTGGCCGCTGGCACGGGAGTGGTGTAACGGCAGTCGCGCACAGGAATGGGCCGAGTACCTGGCGGATCGCCTGTGGATTCCCGTCAGCGAGCGGTCGGAGTTTGTGAAGCAAACGTCTGCGACCCCGGGCGATCTGGTCAACGCGATCTTCACCGCAATGCTGGCCAGCCAGGCCGGTCATGTGTCGGTCTTCTTCACGGACCTGCTGGGCATGAGCGAACTCTACAACCGGCCGGGCTACGTCGACGATTCCAACTGGTCGCTGCGCGTGCCGACAGACTTTGCGATTCGGTATCAGGATTGCGTCAGCAGCGGCGACGTGCTCGATGTGAAACGGTGCCTTCAGCGTGCCCTTCAGGCACGCCGGCACGCCGGCGTCTGAACCCAACTCCCAGCAGTCGCAGACGAGCGAAGCGTCCGACCAGATGCGGACCTACTTCGCATCCCTCTCTGAGAAGGACCGGAAAAGATTCGTAGCGCCGCGGGCGTTGACTTCATTCGAGGCATCTGTGTCCCTTTAACAAATTCCCACAATTAGAGACTCAGTTGTTCGGATACCGTCAGCACGTCAGTTGTCTCCCAATGTGTCGCACGTGTAGATTTGGTTCCGGCACGACGTTTTGCTCTTCAATGAAGTCAAGCGGGGCTTAATGAACAGCGGGCCTGCCGTACAAAACTGCTCAACTGCGGATTCGAGATGTCCAACGAAACGATCTTTATCTGCTACTCACGGTGTGACGGCGAAGAATTTGCGGACAATCTGTCTGTTGCTCTCGCTCGTGCTGGTCTGAATCCCTGGACGGATCGAACTGGGATCGAGCCCGGAGAGGATTGGGACAGCAGAATTGAAACTGAGATTCGTGGTTGTTCCATCCTGGTTTTCGTGATGACGCACGACAGTGTCACGGCGAACTCCGTGTGCAAGTTGGAATGGTCTTTGGCCCTGGAATGCGGAAAGCCGGTTGTGCCACTGGTCATAGAGCCGGGAGTCAAACCGCCCTTTCGATTGCATAATCGGCAGTTCATTGACTGCGTCTGCTTTGAGGACGGACTGGCGCGTCTACTCGCGCACATTCGGTGGCTGGGCACTTCGGAGGGCACCAAGAAGACAAGGCAGGTCGAACTGACTGACATGAGACGTTCATTGTCCCGAACACAGACGGAGCAGGACCGTCTGGAGTTAAGACGGTGTATTGCCACCCTTGAGACAGAACTTGGTGATGTGGTCGAGGCTGTTTCAGCGAGGCAAGTCGCTCCGGCCCGTCCGATTCCCCCTTTACTGCCATGGCTAATTGACAGATCGCATCATGAGCAGGCGATGTGTGCCGCGATTGAACAAGCTCAGTCTCGAGGCGCCGGCACTCCGGTCGTGTGCGTTATTTCTGGCGACGCCCTTCAGTGCCACGACAAATTCGTTGACCGCGTCTGCGCCCATCGCCTTGCTGGCCTGTTTCAGCTTTCGGAGAGGCAAGGCTCTTTCCGTCGGTTTTATCTCGCTTTTCCCCGGCACGTTTATCCTGCTCGTGACTTCTCCAAAGTACTCGCGACCCGCCTCGCGCGTGAACTCCACCTGCATGCCGATGCGTCATTAGAAGAACTGACCAGCGCTCTCGGTCAGAGACATACGCTCATCTATTCGCAGGTCGTAAGTTGCGACTGGAACGGCAGAGCGCAGTCACACATTCGTAGTTTTCTCGAATTCTGGGATTCGCTGCCACACGGCCACTTGAGTCAACCATTGATCGTCACGCTCTGTGTCAAGTACCGCATCCGGCGCACGATGTTTGGTCGCGTTTCATCGTGGCTGTCCTCCAATCGAATCCGCACATTTCTCAAGTCGTTTGAAGGCCGGTCCTATGAGAACAGTGTCGTCGTGGCATTGCCTGAGTTGCAGGGGATCACGCAGAGCGATGTCGAAGACTGGGCGTTGACGCACGCACGCGATCACTACGCGAGTGAGGAATTGCTACCACAGATTCGAGAACTGTTCTCGGATCATCCCGAATTGTCTATGGAAGCGGCTACTTCCGCTCTTAAACAGTTGCTGCATTAAGGACGTCAGACCCATGGATTCACGGACGTTTTACACAGGTTCGGTTCGAGTAGAGACAGATGTGGGCACGGCAGTACTGCCTTCAAGGCCTCCATTTCGACAACCTCGACCGGAAGCCTACCGACCTGATCAGGGCCTGGTTGATGCGGTAAACGTAGCTCTGATGCTTGGACAGCCACTGCTGCTTACTGGCGAGCCCGGCACTGGAAAAACTCATCTGGCATGGAGTGTAGCCTGGGAGCTGGGACTCGGGGAGCCCCTCAGGTTCGAGACCAAATCGACGAGCTCTTCACGAGAATTGTTCTACGAGTACGATCACTTGAGTCGGTTTCACGCTGCGAATACCAATGAGGGTAGTCGACGAAGTATCGACTACGTGACCTTTAGTGCGTTGGGAATGGCAATACTGCTCGCGAATGAACCCGATGAAGTCGCTGAGCTAACGCAGCAACAACTGAACCACGATAACCCACGTCAGTCCGTAGTACTGATTGACGAGATCGACAAGGCACCTCGCGATTTCCCGAATGACATACTCAATGAGATAGAAGGGATGTACTTCCGGATTCCGGAAATGCAGAACATTGTGGTGACCGCTGCGCCCGAAATGCAGCCGGTCGTGATCATCACCAGCAATTCCGAAAAGCACTTACCCGATGCATTCCTGCGACGCTGCGTGTACTACAACATCGAGTTTCCAGACCGCGAACGGCTTGAGGAGATCCTTCTCTCTCAACTGGGTTGTCCCGCGGATGAGCTGTCTGGTGCATTCGAATTATTCTTTCGTCTCCGCGACTATTCCGCAGGACTGCGAAAGAAACCAGGTACGGCTGAACTTCTCTATTGGTTCTGCGTCCTGCGGAGTCTTGCCGGAGGCGCCGTTGATCTTCGTCAACGGCCGGAACTCGTCGAGAGCACACTTGGCTGTCTGGTCAAAAACTCCGAGGACACATACAAAGCACGCAACATTGTTCGAGAATGGTCCCAAACGAAATAGTGCCTCACGACTACCAGCGTGCTCTGGAGCATCTCAACGGCCTCTTGGACGAACTCCGAGAGGCGGGTTTTGTAATTGGCCCAGATCAGTACGTGTCATTACACGGGCTACTGCTACGTCTCGCGTCACTTGACCGACTCCCGGGGGACGGGGAGGGTCTGAAGCGTCTGGTAGGCCCAGTTGTGTGCTGTTCCCCCAAGGAACAGGCCATTTTTCGCAGCCATTTTGACGAGTGGTACGACCGTAATTCGAATTGCGGGATCGCGACTACACTTGTGCGTGACAGCCGCCCCCAAGCGGGACATGAAGACACGAAGATTGATGAGCGGTTGCGCTCATCGGCCTACCTGCATGTGCAGTTCGTGTCGTATGCGCTCGGCGTCAGTGTGGTTGTCATCCTGTTCCTTGTGTGGCTGCTTCCTGGGACCACACAAACGCTGCCTTCAACTTCTGTTGTGGACATTCCACTCGACGAGTCGGTAACGGACAATCGGTCTGACAACGAAGTGAGTGAGCGCGTAGTGAATCGCACTCAACCGGACGGACGCACAACTACTGGCTATCTTTTTGGAACGGCCGCCTCCGCCATTTTCGGTGTTTTATTACTTCGCTGGTGGAGTCGTCGGGTCGTCGATCTTTATCTCGTGAGACAGAGGACAAGCGAGGAGCCCGTACTTGAGCGGATCACTGTGGCATCTGAACGCAGTGGCCTCTTCGACTCGGCGTCTCTGTTTCGAAGCTGTCAGCAATTGCGGAGACACTTGCTGGTGCCGGGCAGCGCGATTGATGTACCTCGAACGGTCGAAGCAACGATTCGATCGGGTGGCGCGTTTGTTCCAGTCAATCGCATGCGCTCTGTATTGCCGGAGTATCTGATCCTGATCGAACGCAGCAGCTACGATGACCAGCTCGCATGTCTTATCACCGAGCTGAGTGATCAATTGTCGGAAAATGGCGTGTATCTCGATGAGTACTACTACGACATCGATCCGAGGTGCTGTACACTAGGAAATGCGGCGAATGAGACAGTTACGCTGGGCCAACTGGCGGCGCAGTTCCCGTGTCACCGCCTGATTGTCTTTGGAAGTGCCTCAAACTTCGTCAATTCGTTCAATGGGAGAATCGCAGACTGGATAGACATCGTAGAGTCGTGGCCGGAACGCGCTCTGATGACGTTGAGCCGTCCCTCGGAATGGGGCTCCGCTGAAACACTAGCTTCCGCGATATTCCGAGTTCTTCCGGCCGGCGTACGCGGAATCTCACTGCTTATCGGTGAGGGTGTCGCTCTGCCAATGGCGCGGGATGCGTCGGAAGGTGTTCCACTGCCTGAGTCTCTTCGTGACCGGCCGCTCACGTGGCTGGACGATGCTGAACCATACGAGGAGGCGTTCGATGGACTATCCCGGCACCTGCGGGAGTACATAGGCGAGGATGGCCGGTTTTGGCTCAGTGCCTGCGCCGTCTATCCAGAGATTCGTTGGAACATCGTGGTTCACCTGGGGAAGTCGCTCTCAGGTCGCGACGGACAACCACTAATGAACGAGTCGCGTCTACTCGCCATTGCCAGACTTCCGTGGTTCCGTTTCGGTCGCATGCCAGATTGGCTCCGGCGCCATCTGGTCGATGAACTCACAATGCGGCAGGAAGCGGAAATACAGAAGGCACTGCAATTGCTCTTCGTGTCCGCGTTGGATTGTGGCGATCGCCGCGCGGACCTCATGATTGCAAAATCAGACTTACCGAACTCACTTGGCCGCGCGGTTCTACGGAAGATCTATCGGTCTGCCCAGAGCGGCGGCTCCGCTCGTGATCACGTCTTTGCAACGTTCATGTGCGCCCCACTGGGGGTCAGACTTCCTCGCCGCGTTCGTGGCCTGATTGCGCTTCGGCCACGAGTAACCACGCCAGCGATGCTGCATCTCATGGGCCGCACGCTCACGAAATGCATGAAGAAAGCGGCATGGGCGCCGTTGAGCTATCTGCAGACTTTGCTTCAAAACTGGGCAGTGACGGCGGTCGCGACCGTGGTCGGTATTGTCCTCGTCGCGGGGCTGTTGTATTCG
The DNA here is from genome assembly GCA_963579025.1 of Planctomycetota bacterium. Lineage (GTDB taxonomy): Bacteria > Planctomycetota > Planctomycetia > Planctomycetales > Planctomycetaceae > CAUZFZ01. The sequence goes on from CAUZFZ010000068.1 coordinate 7,659, forward strand.
CTGATTCCGTCGTTTGACGGTAACGTCGTGTTAGGCCGAGTTACTCTGGACGACCAGCCGCTCAAAGACGCGGCCATTTCTTTTACTACCTTTTTTACTACATCTACTGGTGGGCGTACCGGAATCGAAGCCAGCGGGCTGATTAACGAAGATGGCACCTACGTCGTCACTACGATGGAGGGCGGAATGGATCCCGGAAAATACATCGTGACTTTTGCGCCAGTGAAACCGGAGCCTGACGAGGTGATTGAGCAGTTGCAGCGACAGTATCTCGAAGGACAAGGTCTGGGCGGTGCATTGGAGCAGTACCAGAACCTGAATGCTGAAGACCCCACTTCTTCAGCGACACGTAAAAAAACCATCGGCCAGCTCCCGCCAGGGACGATTCCCATGAAGTACCGTGCGACGAATACCAGCAAACTGTCGGTCGAGGTGGTTGACGGCAGAAACGAATTCTCATTTGAGTTGACATCGAAGGTGAGCGTCCCAAGTCCACCAGTAGTGCCCGCTCCGGAACCAGTCGTGGCTCCAGCAGTCGGAATCGTCCGTGTTCAATTCACCCATAACAGGCGCAAGCTTTCGAGGGTGGTCAAGCTCACAGCGACTCTGAATGGCAAATCACTGGACGCGAAGAACGGTACTGTTGAATTCGTCGGCGTTCCGTCGGACAGGAATTTCAGATTACGTCTGTATGGACTTATCCAGTCCGACATCGTCGATCAAACATTCACGGTACGGGCACAGCCTGCCAGCAAGGCGACGACAATCTCGCTCGATTTCTAAGACGCAATGCTTGGAGTGCACCGGGAGCACGTACTTTGAGCGGATCAAGGTCTCGACACGGTTTCCCTGGCACTTGCACGCGAGCGCGGCGGCGCATCAACTCCCAGAGAATCCAGGGCCGGTCTGGACTGCCAGCGACGCCACGCCGTACTGTGAAAGCCTGACTCCTGATCAGAATCTCGTCCAACGATTTTCCGAATCGAACGTACTGCAGCCCACACCATCGGGTTCATGCCGTGGAAGCAGAGTGAGATATGAACAATAGAAGACTGCTAGCGGTCAGACGGCAGCTGGAACGTGAACATCACGGCGGAACCGTTTGCCGCGGCGATCGACTATGAATCTCTGCCTGTGGATCCAGGCAACCCGACCGGTCCCCGGACGGTCATCTTGAAACTGGATGCGCTTGATGCGGAAGGTGAATTATCCGACCAGATCATTACGCTGTCAGTGACGGACGTCGTTGACTCGCCTTATACGGGTAACGTCACGAGTGTTGGGCTTACCCTGTCACCGAATCCTGATCCCGGTATGCCAGGTATGATCAAAGGCGACCTCAACCTGGCCGGCATCGTTACGGCGCCAGCCGCAAACTCGGGAGTCGCCTCCGGTTCCATTCGGTTTGACGTCAAAATATGGGATTCAGCAGGCAATTTCTCTGGCGGGTTCTACGGAATGGGTGACGACATGCACGTCAACCCCGGTGACGGCACCGTGGCTGTCACAACGGATTTTGGTGTCGACAATGCAAGCCTGACGTCCGGTACGTGGACGTTCGTGGTCACCATGGTCGTCGTCACGATAAACGGTTCCAGGGATCTCGACACCGATACAACAACGATTGCCATTCCACAGCCCCGCAAGGTAACCCGGCCAGATTGGTCGAGTCACGGAGCGACAAGAGGGTGCGTTTGCGAGTGTGTTTGATCAGAGAGGTGGAAGTCCTCTTCAGGTAGACGCTCTCCGGCCTGTATCCGAAGGTAACTGCGTCGTCGTGAGGCGGGATGGGAAGCAACCGGAGGAGAATGACCAGTCCGAAACCTTGTGTGAACTCGATTCGGCCGGGCTGTCTGGCGAACCTGCCTTCTTGTGGTGAATCCCAGATCGACAATGTCGAATGCTCATGACGCTGAGGGGTAGCGTGTCAAAGCGAGCATGAGAGCAGTCAGGTGGTTGGAGACGGAATGGTCGGAAGGTCAGACACATGAAGCAAAGAGACCTGAGCGACATACAGCGCGGCGTTCATGTGCCGGATTCTCACTTTGAGAACCGACCGGTAAGAAGAGCCAGTTGCTCAGAAGTCAGAGCCCCCATAGTAGTGAGGAAGCCGGGCCCGCTTTACATGATGAAAATGGTCGGTGCAGCGAAGGGCGGGCAGGAAGGTGAATGGACGGACCGCAGAATGACGAAGTAGACAACGCGAATGCCCCGTGTGGCTCATTGTGTTGTATCGAATCGAGCCCAATTGACTCGATTCCCTGTTACGTTCTGGCAGAACTTCATGCTGACGATCCCGCAAGGGGTGAATCACACTGTCAAAGTCAGGTTGATGTTTCTGTCACCGGCCCGACTTTTGGTCGGTCAGTCCTCATTGAGGTAAGACCACCAACCGGAGAGCCGTATGCGGGAGATCCGCACGTACAGTTCGGAGGGAGGGAGCCGAAACCAATCGGCCCTCCCTACCCGTATCTCGCCACTGACGCGGCAGAGGTGGCGATACCCAAATGTGTAGCCACGAGAACTCCTGCGACCAGTGGTTGCTGGAAGATCTCGCCGACCTGATCATCTACAGTGGGCCGGACCACAAAATGCCTGTGGTTCGGCACGTCGAAGTCTGCCCGACATCCACCTGTTTACTCGCAGGTCAGGAGCGGCGCAGCTTGACGTCTGTCGACTCCAGTGGTATCGACCAGTTTGTGACGAGTGCAACAAGGGCATCACAAATTTGAATGGACGGCGGGCATGAACACGGGAATCGTCATCGGTTTTGGATGTGTCGCCGCGCTGCTTGTCGCTGGCGTCATCGTGTTCAAGTCCGGGTGTGAACCGGAACCGGCTGAACTTCGAGTCCTTGCCGTGCATGCGATCTCGGGCTTCTTGTCTCGACCGCAGGTTTGCTGCAGGAAGAGTTCCATCTGCTCGGCAACCGACGCTGATTCCTGGTCGCGCCGGATGTTCGTGTGCCCTTCAAGCAGGTAGAGCCGCGACCCAAATGCGTCTATGGAATCTCGAAAACGCTTTAATCAATCGTGAACGATGGGATGGTTTGTGCGGCCATGGCGTCTTTCACAAGTTTGATTGCTTTATCCTTGTCTGCTGCGGCGGCATTGACTCTCCATTCCGCAGCGTCGCTGCCTCGGCCTGCCGTCGCTTCGATATTTGCATTCTTCAGCAGTGAAATGAGTTTATCAATATCATCCTGGGTGTAGGTTACCGGTGCTTTGAACAGCTCGACCGGGAGTTCCAGGGCAGTGCGAAACCACTCGGGTGATGCGGGAATGGGGACTGCTCCGTTTCCCGTGAACGCGTACATGGCGAAGTTCCCGACAACAGCAATGACGACCAGCAGCACGAGTTTGACCGCTGTGGGTGAGAGACCGCCCTGGGTCTCGTCGGCCATCAGTTGTTTACGCTTTTCGATGCGCCGCGTTCTCTTCTGCTCTGCCCGAATCTCTACGAGGTCTGCTTCGCAGTGCGGACATTCTTCCGCCAGCGTGCCGACGGGTTCACCACACTCGGGACAGGGCTTTACGTCGCCAGCTCCCAGGGAATCACCGCGGCGTTCCATGTTGGCCAGCGCGCCGAAATCGAGGTCGGCGTTTTCGTCGAATTCCGCTGGTTCCGGGCGTTTCTTCGCGGGGCGTTTGCGTTGCGGCCTGCCCCCGCCCCCGCCACTGGGGACCTTGATCGGCTCTTCGCATTCCGGGCATCGGATCTTTCGACCGGCGGAGGCGTCTTTGGCTTTCAACCGGTGCCCGCAACTGGCGCATTCAACGGGGATGGGCATGGGGGGCCTGAGAGCGATGGTCAGAAAGATTGAGCAGTTGTCAGTAAGTTCCAGGTTATCCCGCCGCCGTGCAAGCCGCAACCAGGGCACTCATCGCGTCGGTCGAATTTATCCTGCCCGATGCCGTGCGAGACATCGCCAGTGCTTTGTCAACTCAGGCCATATCGCTTCATCTTGTTGTACAGCGTGACGCGGCTGACTCCGAGCTCTCTGGCCGTCTTCGTGCGGTTGTAGTTGTTCCGCATCAACGCCTCTTCAATCAGCTCCTTCTCCGTCACAGCCATCTGGTCGCCGAGCTGCTTCGAGTCGACTTCCTGCCGGGTTGAGTCCAGTACGACTGTGGGATCATTCGTTGGTCCGATCACACCGGTCCGCACGTGCTTCGGCAGCTCGTCCGTGGAGAGAACGCCGTCGCGGCAGTAGATCACGGCCCGCTGAATCGCGTGCTTGAGCTCGCGGACATTTCCCGGCCAGGGATACGCCATCAACGCGTCGAAAAACTCCTGCTCAATGCGATGGACGACGACATCCAGTTTCTTCGACTTGTCCTGAATGAACCGCTTGGCCAGCAGTTTGATGTCCGGGCGCCGCTTTCGCAGAGGCATCAGTTCAAACTTCAACATGCTAAGCCGATAGTAAAGGTCCGGCCGGAACTTACCCTGCTGAACGAGCGGTTCGAGCGGCAGGTTACTGGCGACGACCAGCCGGGCCTGAGACGTCTGCGTGTCGTTTGAGCCCACTGGTTCGAACTGACCAGTCTCGATGACCCGCAGCAGTTTGACCTGCTGTTCGGGGCCAAGTACGTCGATTTCGTCCAGCAGCAGTGTGCCTTTACCAGCCGCCAGAAATTTCCCGTCCTTGTCGGCATGAGCACTCGTGAATGAACCGCGCATGTGCCCGAACAACTCGCTTTCGATCAGGTCGCCCGGCAAGGCTCCACACGCCACAGTGACGAACGGTTCGTTCTTCCTCGGTGAGACCTCGTGAATCAGGTTGGAGAGGTAGGTCTTTCCGGCCCCGGTTTCACCGATCAGCAGCACAGTGACGTCCTTTTCGGCAGCCACGGTCAGGTCTTCGAGCATGCGTTTGAGTTCTGGAGTGAAGGTCTCAAACCGACGTGTGATGCCAGACATCACCATGCCCGAATCCGGTGTCCGAATTTGCGGCGCTGGATTCACCGCTGCCACCGGAGTCTCGGCTTCGAGTGGTACAGCCGACTGCAGCCAGTCGATCACGCTGTCGATGGACACATCGCCCCGCAGATGCTGGATGCTGCTCCACATGGCTCGACGTTCGAGCGGTTCCGGGCAGTCGTCGTCAGTCACCATGACGACGGGACGTTCGCCCATCAGATCACGTAGCCGCTCCAGCATCTGTTCCTGCTGGTGACCGCCGCCGGACACGTTTCTCAAGTCGGCGATCACGCCGGCCGCTTCGTTGTCTTTGGCCAGTTGACCGAGTTTTTCCAGGCTGTCGCAGGTCACAAAGCTGTAACCATCCGGTCCCGATGCCGGAAGTTCGCTGGTCCACTGCGAACGCTGACTCATGACGGCAATGACTGGTCGGCTCATAACAGCCCTTCGTTTCTGAGACACACGACAGGTCAGCAGATCGAACACCGGCTTCGGCCCTCTCACGTCGAGGGTCGAACGTGGGTCGGGCCGCTGCGAGTTCAGATCGCTTATCTGAGGTGTTCAGAAACAAATCCGATGCCGTGCCGTTCAGATGCCGTTACAGAACTGTGCAGGATCCTGTAACTCATGGCATAGATGGGACTTGCCGCTACAGAGCGGAATCCTCAGCCCGTTGACTGGGAGCAACGTGTTGCCGCTGGACCTCAAATGGTGTGGTCGCGAGTTGTCGAGACACCACATCGAATCACGGCAACGTTGCCTCTGGACAGCGCAAGATCGCGGTTCCGCGACTATGTGTTGTCCTCAGACCGGCGCGGGTGGGGGATCAAGAAGCCGGCTGAGGTCATCTTCACTCCAGAAGCCGTGACGGTCAGAGAAAAGTAATCGGCTCTCGCGTCTCGGGGCATTGCCGCTGGATCACTGGCACGAAACAATCCGCCGCCATCATTCATCGCCGCCCTGTTGCTCCCTTCATTCGATGTCCCTCGCATGCCTTTCCTGTTCGTGACTTGCCAGAACGGGGCGGAAACACCGCTCAAAGCCGAACTGGCTCGACGCCATCCGGCGTTTCGGTTTGCCTACTCGAGACCCGGTTTTGTGACGTTCAAGGTTCCAGAGGATGTCCGTCGCGAGCGTCACTTCGAACTCCGCAGCGTGTTTGCCCGCGCGTGGGGCATGTCTCTGGACAAGGTGTCCGGCAACGATGGTCACCAGCTCGCGGCCGATTTCTGGACAGCGTTGACGGAACGGTTTCCACCGGATGATCTCGCGCAGTTCACACATCTGCACGTGTGGGAGCGGGATCGCCAGCTTCCCGGTGATGACGGTTTTGAACCGGGAATCTCACCGCTGGCCGATGAGATCGCCTGCCTGATTGAGGACGCCTGCCCGCTTGCGACAACACCTGCCGTCAACGCACTGGCGGCGGCAGATGACCGCGTGCTCGACTGCGTGATCGTCGAACCCGGTGAATTGTGGATCGGCACACACCGCGTGCAGTCACCGGCTTCCGCCTGGCCGGGCGGGGTTTACGAATTCGACGTACCGGACAACAGCATCTCGCGCACGTGGCTGAAGATGGAAGAGGCGCTGCGGTGGTCAGGTCTGCCCGTTCAGTCAGGCGACTCATGTGTCGAAATCGGCAGCGCGCCGGGCGGTGCCAGCCAGGCGTTGCTCAAGCGTGGCCTGCGAGTCACCGGCATCGATCCGGCCGACATGGACGAGGCCCTGCGGAATCATCCGTACTTCAGGCACATCCGCGCTCGCGCAAAGGACCTGAAACGAGGCACGTTCAGCGGATTCAAATGGCTGACGGTCGACGCCAGCGTCGCTCCGAAGTACACGTTGGATACCGTTGAGGCGATCGTCCGGCACGAGAACGTCCGAATCGAAGGGATGCTGCTCACATTGAAACTGAGCGACTGGAAGATCGCCGACCACATCCCGGATTTCCACAAGCGAATCCGGTCGTGGGGCTATGCCAACGTCCGCTCACGGCAGCTCGCCTTCAACCGCCGTGAGATCTGCGTCGCTGCCACAGACCTGCAGCAACCTCCGGCCGACTGAACTTACGACCGCCCACCTCTGGACTTCCCAAATTTGTGGGTGCTCAAGTGAGGTCTCATGATGGACCTCAACGGGAGCATTGATGTCGAAACGGAAACGTCGTCACATCAATGCCAGCGGACATCGGCTGGACAGGAACTGGTAGACTTCCGAGAGTCTCAGCCGTGATGCGCCGATACGCAATCAGGTGCATCGATCCTTCGTGACCGTGGAGTTGCGTGATGACTGGAATAAGCTGGAATCACCCCATCGCGAATCGTCGTACGGCTGTGCAGGCCGGTGCGATCGGGATGCTGGGAATGGGGATCAACCATCTGCGCGGTCTCCAGACAGCGTCGGCTGCCGGAGCCACAAGTGCGACTGCTGGAACTGCAAAGTCCTGTATCTACATCTTTTTGTCCGGCGGACTCGCTCAACAGGACAGCTTCGATTTGAAGCCCGATGCGCCCGATACCATTCGCGGCGAATTCAATCCGATCCCCACAAACACGCCCGGAATCGATATCTGCGAGCACCTGCCAATGCTTGCAGAACGCAGCCACTTGTGGTCCCTGGTCCGGTCGCTGACGCATCCGACGAACGGTCACACACTCGGCCACTATTACATGTTGACCGGGCACTCGACGGCTCCTGTGTTTCGTGGAGATCGGAAGCCGCGACCGACCGACTGGCCGTCGATCTCATCGATTGTGGGCGATGCGGTGCCGCCACGGAGCAACAACCTTCCGCCGTCAGTCATGCTGCCCGAGCGGCTCGTCCACTGGTCGGGTGGAGTTATTCCCGGTGCGTATGGTGGAATGATGGGTCAGCACCGCGACCCGTTCACCATCGAAGCGACGCACTACGGTGATCCGTTCTGGCGTGGAGCGTATCCCGAGTATTCGTTTTATCAGCAACCGCATAAAGAACCGACGTCTGATTCACCGACGGTGTTTCAGGCTCCCAGCCTGAAGTTGCCAGCCGAACTGACCAAACAACGATTCGGTCGCCGGCTCGATCTGCTGGGATCGATCGACACCCAACGTGAGGCACTTGAACGATCGGCGCAGGGCGAGAAGTACGATCTGGATCGCGAGTCGGCGATTTCGCTGCTGGCCAGCCAGAAGATTCGTCGCGCCATTGATGTCACGGCCGCTGACGATCGCACTCAAGAGAGATACGGACGCAACAGTTTCGGCTGGTCACTGCTGATGGCGAACCGCCTGGTCGAATCCGGCGTGAACATGGTGCAGGTCAACCTCGGCAACAATGAGGGCTGGGACACTCACGGCGAAGCATTCTGGCGGTTGAGAGAGAAGCTGCTTCCACCGACGGATCGGGCCTTGTCCGCGCTGCTGGATGACCTCAACGACAGCGGCCTGCTGGACACCACCATGATCGTCATGGGCGGGGAGTTCGGACGCACACCGAAAATCTCTCATTTGCCGGATCACTACAAAGAACCCGGTCGTGATCACTGGGGCGCGGTGCAGTCGCTGTTCTTTGCGGGCGGCGGCGTGAAGGGTGGGAACGTCATCGGCTCGTCTGATTCCCACGGAGGGTATCCGGCATCTGATCCGCAGAAGCCGGAGAACATGGCCGCGTCCATCTACAACGCACTGGGCATTCCCCGCACGGCCACATGGAAGGACGAACTCGACCGGCCGCATCACATCTACTTCGGTGATCCAATCGACGGCCTGGTTTGAGATCAGGTCGGGCTCACACGGCACGTCAGCACCCAGCGTCGCCAGACGCTGCCGATGCCACTCGACCCACACCTTGGCGAGCGTGACGACCGGCAATTCTCATTTGCCGTCTGCCTTCAGAAACCGATCAATGAACTGGTAGGCCTGCTCCCGTGCATCAGCCGGGAAGTCATGAGGCGTATCCGGGTACACCGCCTGCAGATGACCGGCATGCTCGAACAGTTCGTAAATCGGTCGAGCCGCTGCGATCGACTCGCGCACTCCCGTGACATCAAAGTCCCGGTCGTGGATCGCGGCACAGGCCATGAATGGTCGCGGTGCAAATGCCGCGATGATCTCTGGAAAGTCGAATGGCAGTCGGTCGGCGCTGTTTTCGAAGACCGACGCGCTGCGCGGCATGGATCGCCAGCCGGTCCAGCTCGGGTGAGGAAGAGCTTCTCAGACGCTGTCTGCTGGAGATCTTTCCGCGCGTCCACGACCTTGCTGCCGTTTCCGAAACCGAATCTGAGAAATCGGAGGCGTCGCCTGACGCAATGCTGGCTGGATTTCTCCAGAAGGAGTTTTTCGAACCGGCGGGCATCTCAACGGAAGTCGACTTTTCGGATGACTCAAAGGTGACTCAACTCCGAATGGCATTTCGAATTTCCGGTATCCGTCTGCAGACCGTTCTCGACAAGATCTTCCAGTCACTCGCCGCACAGCCGGCCCGTGCCACTGCTGCCTGAATGATGTCCCCGTCAAGTGGGATCGAGCCGGGTCCTGGTCACGCAGCTCCAGGGGCGATCGAGGTTTTTGTCAGTAGACGCAAGCCTGGATCCCAACCCGCCGTTTCCAGCTCACTTTGGGACTTCTTCAGCTTTGCGCAGGGCGGCCCGACCACTTGTGGTTCAGTGCCTCTGGCACAGTCTGAACAATCTAATGGTGGTGCTGCTGCGCTGCCTCGATTGCGTACAACTGAGATCACCGGTGAACATCAGTGGAATAATGTTCCGATTGGAGTACGATGCAGTTGCGTTTCACCACAAATGTTCGAACTCGAAGCAGGGATAAGCAAAGGAACTCACATGCCGTACCAACGCACCTACAACAAGGATTTTGGTGAACTCGGCGCCGGAGTGGCCAGACGCTGGCCAGAAAAGGACGTCATCGCTGCAAAGAACAAAAAGAAGAAGACGCTGGGTTTAGCTCTCTCGGGAGGCGGGTATCGCTCCGCCATCTTCAATTACGGAGTCCTTCGGGGTCTGTACCGGCTGGGACTGATTGGAAAATTCGATTACCTCTCAGTCGTCTCCGGCGGTTCATGGATCGGCACTGCATTTGCCACAACACGTAATTTCAAGTGGTTCTTTCGTGACACGCCCGCTCATCCAAATTTCATCGAGGAAGGATTTGAATCACTGCTCGTCAATCCGATCCGGGTTGCTCAGGAAGCGGCCCTGAGTCGCAAGAACGCCAATTTCGTCAGCAATGCCTACGGCCGACTTCTGGCCAAGACATTCCTGCGTGAGCTGGGCGACCAGGCGAGGTTCAGGCCACTGTCTCACAAGAATCTGGTCAGGGATAACAATCGTCCGTTTCTAATCGTCAACGGGACAGTCAACTATCGGACGCCCGACACCTTCAAGGTGACTCAGGAGTGCTTCGAGATGACGCGACTGTATTGCGGCAGCCGCGAACTCGGTTACGTGTCGACTTCGGAACTGAACGCGTCCGAACTTCCACTTCGCGTTCGAGACGCCGTCGCCATTTCGGGCGCCGCGGTGGCAGTGCACATCCCGGCGTTCGGCCGCGAAACGACGGGGCTTGGTCTCAGTCGAGAAATCGCCAATTTCACGCGGGGGCAGAAGGCGGCATCGGATGATGCACCAACGGTCGAGCATCTCGATGTTGCCGACGGTGGCCATTACAACAATCTCGGCGTCGAATCCCTTGTGAATCGCGGCTGCAGCTACATTGTACTGGTCGATGCCGAGCACGATCCGGAATCGCTGGACGGGACGAATTCCAATCAGTCGTACCATGGGTTGAAGACATTGTTGTCACGCAACAATGTCAAGAACCCCATGACGGAGCAGTGGCTGGATGAACTGGATCGTGCCGACGAGGCCGTCCATGAATTCTCCGTTCCAGACGACGACATTCCGGACATCCTTTACATTAAGCTGAAATCGTCCAGGGATTTCAACAGCGTCGCGGAAGATGAGCCGTACAACCAACCAGGTTTCTTCGGAAGTCTCTTTGGCAGCAGCCAGTTTTCATTCGACCCTCAATTCAGCACTGCCAAGCTCGATTACGACTTTGCCGAGCATCGCAACCTCTCGAACCTGGGCGCGTTTCTGGTCAACCACCATCGCAACCTGATCCAGGCATTTGTCAACAAGTCGGAGTAAGGGCCGCGCTGCAAGAGGCATACGGTGTTGTCACCACAAGCCTTTTTTCGCTGCGTGGCAACCTGGCCACGAACAGAACCCTCCCGCTTGTTCCCGGGCTCCAGCCTGCGAACGCACTTGCCCGAAGCTCCGGCTTCGCGAGTCTGATCCGTTGCTCAGAACGAGACGCCGCCGCCAGCGACAAATCCCGCGTTGTCCTCCAGGTCAGACGCGATACCGGCCCTCAGAAATACATTTGCGTGAAACCGCATTCAGAATCTACCGAGGTTGCGTCTCAGACCGGGAGCGGAAGACCGAAGCATCGAACACTGATCCGCACTGATTGACGTTCATGATTCACGTGGCGGCTGTCGCCCGGTTTAGCGAAAATCAGTGTCGATTAGTGTTCCTTCATGGGCGGGAAAGAAACTTGACTCAACTGCAACATGTCTTGATGAATAAGCGTAGCCAAACGTATCTGCACCGGAGCTCCGGTGGGGAGTGACAATAATCATCAGCGCGACGCACGCGCAAAGCACGATCGAGACTGCATCATGTTCCAGTTCCCTGCCGCGAAGCAGGTCGGCCAGCCGTCGTCCCACACTGCCCCGAATCCATTCCGGGATGAGTCTCAATTCCAGCTTATGACGCTGCTGTGCGGTTCGGTCTTAATTGGCATGCTGCAGGGGCTCTGTACGCAAGCAGTTGCGGCTGAGACCGTCGCTCGACCGAACATCGTTGTCATCATGGTTGATGATATGGGTTACGGAGACCCGGGTTGCTACAACAGCAACTCGAAGATCCCGATGCCGCATTTCAACGGTCTGGCTCGTGTCGGCATGCGATTTACCGATGCACATGCTCCCGGACCGTTGTGCCATCTTTCGCGGTACGGATTGTTGACCGGTCGATATCCGTTCCGCGCACAGCCCGGTAAATGGCGTAGTCAGCCGACGATCGCCGACGACCGGATGACGATTGCGTCGCTGCTGAAGCCTCACGGATACCACACTGCGATGGTCGGTAAGTGGCATCTTGGTTTTCAGGAGGACGGGTACGACAAGCCTCTGCCCGGCGGGCCAGTCGATCGGGGCTTCGATTCCTACTTCGGTATCCGCGCTTCGACGGACATTCCCCCGTATTTCTACATTCGCGGCAACCGTGCTGTTGCACCGCCGACGGATCAGATTGCGGCCAACAACAGTCCCGGTTGGACACCTATCCAGGGGGCGTTCTGGAGAGCGGGCGGCATTGCCCCGGGACTTGAACTGAAAGATGTCCTGCCTCGATTCACTGACGAAGCGGTCAGGGTGATCGATCAACATGCTGCTTCCGACTCCGATCAACCACTGATGCTGTATCTGGCCTATCCGGCTCCGCACACGCCCTGGTTGCCGTCCGCCGAATTCGATGGCAGCAGTAAGGCTTCCATGTATGGCGATTTTACAGTGATGGTCGATGCCATGATTGGCCGAGTTTTGAAGTCTCTCGACAAAGCAAAGATGACCGATAACACGCTGGTCATTGTCACGTCTGACAATGGCCCGGTGTGGTACGACGCCGATGTCGAGCGGTTCGATCACGATTCATCCGGCGGACTGCGAGGCATGAAAGCTGACGCCTGGGAAGCCGGACATCGGATGCCGTTTGTGGTCCGCTGGCCGGGTGTTGTCAAAGCTGATTCGGTCAGCAACCAGACCATGTGTTTCACTGACCTGCTGGCAACATTCGCGGCGATCGTCGGCGCCGAACTCGCTGAAGATGACGGTCCGGACAGCTTCAATCTGCTGCCTGTCCTGCGAGGCGAGCTGCCCGGTGACAAGCCGGTTCGACCGTCTCTGGCGATGGCCTCGGGCAACGGGACGATGACCATTCGCATCGGGGACTGGAAGCTGATCACTGGCCTTGGATCCGGGGGATTCTCAACGCCTCGACGAGTGAAGCCGACGCCAGGCGGACCAAAGGGGCAACTCTACAACCTGTCGGATGACCCGTCGGAATCCAGGAACGTCTATGCTCAGCACGCCGATGTCGTCGAGCGTCTGCAGGCGGAACTCAAACGAGTCAGGGAATCCGGTCGAACTCGCTGACCGACAGTAGCCAGGTATGACAGGCACTGCATTCAACCCGTTGACGATGCCGCTGACCGGCGTGCACAGCATTTCGGCCAGTGCCGGTACGGGGAAGACGTACGCCATCACAACGCTGTATCTGCGTTTTCTGCTCGAACCTGCCGCGCAATGTTCCGTCGATTCTATTCTCGTCACGACGTTTACCGAGGCTGCGACTGCCGAACTGAAAGACCGGCTGCGAAGCCGTCTTAAAGAAGCGTTGCGGTTGATGGAACGTTGCGAAAGTTTGACTGATGCCCAGTCGCTGGTGGCGGAAGGGCGAGCCGACGCGGTCGTTGTTGAATTGCTGGATGCTGTTGGCGGCTGGGACGAACACCGCCGCCAGCGTGTTCAGGAGCGGCTCGATGATGCTCTGCTCAATTTCGATCAGGCGCCCGTCTACACGATTCACGGGTTCTGCAACCGCATTCTGCAGGACCTGGTGTTCGAAACGGGCAGCCGATTCGATGCCGCACTGGTCACGTCGTTGAAACCGCTGCTCGACGAGGCGGTGTGCGACTTCGCAGCCCGCTGGTGGACGACTCCTGATGCGCCGCTCGCCGGCTGGCTGAAGCTCGATGGAACGCTGTGGAAGTCGATGGCGAATGTGGCATTCCAGGCAATTGAAAATCCAACGGCGATGGTGACACCGGACGGCCTCGGCCTGGAAGAGTTGCTCGCGTCAGATTTGCCGGCTCGGTTTCTGGAGTGTGTTGAGCAACTTGATCACACTTGGAATGCCAGCGGCGAGGAGGCGATCCGATTGCTGCGCACTGCGGTCGATGCCGGCGTCATGCATAAAGGCAAATACGGCAAGCCCGATCAGATCGATCGATCGGTCGAGCACCTGCAAGCGGTGATTGAATTCAGGGACCCGGACCTGTTTCAGCTCGACAATTCGAAGGTCGGCCCCACTCAGCAACGGCTGACCCGGACGGCTGTCGAAGGCGGGGCAAAGAAGGGTCAGCAGGCTCCAGAGCACGAGTTGTTCGAGCGGTACGAAGCGGTCGTTGAGGTCGCTCGGCAGATGAGCCGGCATCGCGAGCAAATCAGGGCCACCATGCTGGCTCGGCTGGCGGAGTCGGTGCGGGAGCAGGTTGAGCGACGCAAACGTGAATCGGGTGTCATGAGCTTCAGCGATCTGCTGCACCAGGTGGATCAGGCGTTGACCGGAGATCGGAATCAATTTGTGCTTGATGCACTGCGTGATCGCTATCACGTTGCGATGGTGGATGAGTTTCAGGACACCGATCCAGTGCAGTATCGCATCTTTCGACAAGTGTTCGTCGAGGGTGCTTCTCAGACCGCCGACGGGCGAGCTTTCGTCGTGATTGGCGACCCCAAGCAGTCAATTTACCGTTTTCGAGGAGCGGATATTCACGCCTGTCTGCAGGCCATTCGCGAAACCGATCCGCGAAACCGACACCAGATGGGAATGAACTGGCGTTCCGATCGATCGCTGGTCAACGCAGTGCAGGCGACATTCGCATCAGCGGCGGATCCGTTTCTGACCGAAGAGATTCCCTTGCCCGGCATTGAGGCTCGATTCGACGACCGACTGCGGGACGCGCCTGCGCTTTCTGTGACAGTTGTCTCGAACCCGTTTGCCACGGAGAAAAAGCGAGAGGCATCCAAAGCCGACGCGCTGCACCGCGTTACGCATCGGGTGGCTGACGACATCGTGTCCCAGTTGAATTCGGAATCGCAGATATTCGACCTGCCCGACGCGGACACCGGGCGGCAGATTGAGCCACGCGACATTGCGATCCTGTGCCGAACCGGTCACGAGCTGCGTCTGATTCAGGAGCAACTTGCCGATCGTGGCGTGCCGGCCGTGCTGCAGACTGAGGAATCGGTTTTCGATTCGCCCGAGGCGGCAGCTCTCGCACAGGTCCTGCGAGCAGTCCTGAGCGCCGGCTCGCACGTGCCAATGGCCTGCGCCCTGCAGACGTCCGTGTTCGGATTCGACGCGGATCGACTGGACAGCCTGCAGCACGATGAGCTGGCCCTGTCGGGCTGGCTCGAACAGTTTCATGGCTGGCGCGACTGCTGGATGCGTGACGGATTTATTGTCATGTGGTCGCGCCTACTGGATGAACATGGCACTGTCGCGCGACTCGCCGGAGAGATGACCGGTGAGCGGCGGATCACAAACTACCTGCACCTTGGCGAGCTGCTCCACAATCAGGCGGAAGCCACACACGATGGGCCAGATGAACTGCTGCGGTGGCTGGAGCAGATGGTTGGCGAACCGGATCGTCGGGAGGGCGATGAATCGCAGTTACGGCTGGAGACCGACTCGGCCGCTGTGCAGCTCTGCACGATTCACAAGTCGAAGGGGCTTGAATACGCCATCGTGTATTGCCCGACGTTGTGGTCAGTGCGGAGACGACCCAAAAACAATGAACCCGACGCTGTGCTCGCGCGGCTGGATGGAGACAATCGGCCGCTGCCCGCTCACGAGCTTGATGTTGGATCGGAGTTGATCGACGCACGCCGGCAGCAGGACCAGGACGCACAACGGGCCGAGGACCGTCGGTTGCTGTACGTGGCGCTCACGCGAGCGAAGCATCAGTGCAACGTTTACTGGGCGTCGGTGGAAGGAGCCGGGACGTCAGCTCTGGGGCACTTCATGCTGTCCGGTGCCGGTAAACTGGATGATGCCGCACTGGAAGATCGCATTGGCCGCTGGCTGCAGGAGCTGCGTGTTGATCGCGTCGAACTTCGAGGTTCGCAATTGCTGTCGGCTCTTTCCGACCCAGGCCGATTTGCGGCGCGGCGCGGCGACAAACGGCAACTCGCCTGTCGGCCGATGAAACGCCCTGTCATTCGGTCTCTGCTGCAGACGAGCTTCACGGCACTCTCCCGCTCGGCCGCGGCGCACACACCTGAGGAAGTTGCTGATCGAGATGCCGTGCCCGCATCGCAGCCCGACATCGAGGACTTAAGTCGTGAGGCCGCGGCAGATACCCAGGTGCCGCTCGCAGGACTGATCGGAGGGCGGCAGCTCGGTGAAGTGGTGCATCAGGTCTTCGAGGACATCCTCGGACTGGGAAGATTTGCGGATGCGGGTGAGTCGGCGGTGCGTGAGGCTGTTCGGAACTGTCTACAGCCGGAGATGAAACGTCATCAGATCGACGTGGACTGGCTGGATGCACTGACGACTTCCGTCACGCTGAGTCTGACGCAACCGCTGGCGCTGCATACGGAAACCGGTATCCCAACCTGTCACCTGCTGGAGATCGAGCATGCCCGCTTGACCTGCGAACTGCCATTCCTGCTGAGGCTCAGACTCACGGGCACTGCGACTGAATCCGACGCATTCGTTGCGGCGTTTGAAAGGTCCACGCAGACCTGGATTCGGCAATATGCAGACCGCGTTGGCGGAATGAGCGTGTCTGGCCTGCGAGGGTTTCTCGTCGGGTTCATTGATCTGGTATTCGAACACAACGGCCGCTGGTTCATTCTCGATTACAAGACGAACAACCTTGGGCCGACCCGCGGCGACTACTCAGGCGACCGGCTGCGGCAGAGCATGATTGAGCACGACTACATCCTGCAGTACCACCTGTACGCGGTCGCTCTGGATGCGTTTCTGCGGCTGCGCCTGCCGGGATACACGTATGAAGATCACTTTGGCGGCGTCGTGTACCTGTTCGTTCGAGCTGTGCGACCGAACGCCGATTCAGCCGACGGCATTTTCTTCGATCGACCAGACGCGGCTGTCATCCGTGAACTTGCGCGGGCAATCACGGGAGACACGGTCACCAACGAGGGCAAAACGTGAGCAGCTCGACGGTTCTGCCAGGGCTCTTGCGCGTGTCTCGCGTTTGCCGTCCGGTCAACCGGGTGGAACCCAGGTTGCTGCGTCCAGGAGCTTCCCGTAAACTCGCGCCGACCGTGAAAGACCGCTGTTCGCGGCTCTTGATCGGCATTTCGAACGCTCGACAGAAGGCACTTGGCCGAGTCGTGTTACTCAAGGAGAAGCCGCATGGCATTTGACACTCGCTGGAAACTCCAAACGTTGTGGGCCCTGGTGCTCGTTCTCCTGGTCAGTCCCGCAGGTGCTCAGGACGCGGACGCGGAGGCAGAGAAGAAATCTGACTCGGACGAGTACTTCGAGCTGATGCAGGTTTTTGTCGACACGTTCGAGCAGGTCGAACGCAACTACGTCAAAGACATCGACCGCCGCAAGCTGATGGAAGCCGCACTTCGCGGGATGCTGCGTGAGCTGGACCCGTATTCCAGCTACATCCCGAAAGAAGAGCTGGCTCGATTCAATCAGACCGTTGACCAGGAATTCGGCGGGATCGGAATCCAGGTCCAGCCTGATCCGAAGACCAGACGCATCCTGGTGATCTCTCCGTTGCCGGATACCCCGGCTTACCGGGCGGGTGTGCGTGCCGGCGACATCGTCACTGAAGTCGAAGGGCACGATACGGAGAACATGCCGCTGTCCCGAGCCGTACAGCTCATGAAAGGCCCCCCGGGTGAGTCGGTCAGTATTCGCGTCCGGCACATGGGCGATTCGGACGATGAAGAAATGAAGATTGATCGGGCGATTATCAAGGTCAAGTCGGCTCTCGGCGATCGATTCAACAAGGAGGGCGGCTGGGACTTCATGCTCGATGAAGAGGACAAAATCGGCTATGTGCGGCTGACGCAGTTTGGCCGCCAGAGCGCTCAGGAGCTGGCCGTGGCCCTGCAGGACCTGACGGAAAAGGGCATGAAGGGGCTGGTTCTCGACCTGCGTTTCAACCCGGGTGGTCTACTGTCTCAGGCCGTGCGAGTTTCGGATTTGTTCATTGAATCCGGAATGATCGTCAGTACCGAGGGCAAGAACACCGAGCCGCGACCGTTTACGGCGACAAAGCCAGGTACGTTCGCGGGATTCCCAATGGTCGTGCTGGTGAATCGGTTCAGTGCTTCGGCCAGCGAGATTGTCAGTGCCTGCCTGCAGGACCACGATCGAGCCGTCGTGGTTGGTGAACGGAGCTGGGGGAAAGGCAGCGTCCAGAACGTCATCTCCCTCGAATCGGGGGCCAGTGCTCTAAAGTTGACGACCGCTCGATACATGCGTCCCAGTGGAAAGAACATCCATCGATTCCCGGACTCAAAACCAGAAGACGAATGGGGTGTACATCCGAGCGACGGACTGGAGGTGAAGTTCTCGCGGCAGGAATTGCGGGACTATGACAAGTACCGACGTGCTCGCGACGTCCTGAAAGAAGGCGACCCGCCCGAGTCCGAATTCAAAGACCGGCAGCTCGATAAGGCCCTTGAACACCTGCGGTCGGCCATCAGCGAGGAAGACAGTCCGGAGCCAAAAGCAGCGACGAGTTAATTGTCTAACACGACTTCAGACGAGAATCGTTCCCGGAATCGGGATGTTCCGTCTCACTTCCTGAGGTCATGATTGACACACCAGATGGGCAACTTGACACTATGAATGAGGCGGGACTACGATCTCGCGCGACGCTCGAAAACATGGAATTTCGGTTGATCCGGTGTGAGTTAAGCCGAATTCGTAAGGATTAGCCGCTGACCAGCCGATCACGACTTTTCACACAGTGACAGCCGCCAGCAATCGGCCAGTACCCTTAAAGAGGATGACATCATGGCCCACGTCGTTTGCGAACCCTGTTTTAACTGCAAATACACTGACTGCGTCATCGTCTGCCCGGTTGAGTGTTTCTGCGAAGGCGAGGCGTTCGTCTTCATCAATTCAGAAGAATGCATCGACTGCGAAGCGTGTGTCCCCGAATGTCCGGTGGAAGCCATTTTCCATGAGGAGAATGTTCCAGACCCGTGGAAGGAATACATCGCGCTGAATACCGAAATGTCGGCTTCGTGTCCCTCGATCTCGGAAAAGAAAGAGGCATTGGGCGGTTGATCGGCGTCACCGCATCAGATGCGCTCGCTTCATCACGGTTTTCGCTGCAGCGGTTCGAATTCAAAACCTGTTTCGGTGGTCGCGGCTAACTGTCATTGGCCAGGCCGGTTTCTGCAAAGGATCACAGCATGACTCACGTTGTTTGCGAACCCTGTTTCAACTGCAAGTACACCGATTGCGTGGTGGTTTGCCCCGTGGAATGCTTCTACGAAGGCCCACAGTTTCTGTTCATTCACCCGGACGAATGCATCGACTGTGAAGCGTGCGTTCCCGAATGCCCGGTCGAAGCGATCTTCCACGAAGACAACCTGCCGGAAGAATGGACCGATTACACGAAGTTGAATGCAGAGATGTGCGAGACGTCACCAAACATCACCGAAAAGAAAGAGCCGTTGGGCGACTGAGCCTTTCCTCCTGCGTGATCGCATACCAGGCGACCGGTTGGTCCATATCAGCCGGTCGCCTGTTTCGCGCGCGGTCGTGTCCGGGCGGATTCACCAGTGTTCTCGCAACGGAGGTCGCGTACATGCGGCCGTGGTGATCGACCTTGGAAGACAACCAGCACCGTATTGTCTCTCTGCTACCGGGCGCCACAGAGATTGTCGCGGACCTGGGGCTGCGAGACGCTCTTGTCGGACGCTCGCACGAGTGTGACTTTCCACTTGGGATCGAGTCGTTACCGATCTGCTCGGAACCAGTCATCGACGTTTCGGCGAGCAGTGCCGAGATCAACCGACAGGTCGAAAAGTCACTTGAGAACGCACTGTCGATCTATCGCGTTGACATTGAACGCATTCGCGAGTTGAGACCGACACTGATCCTCACGCAAATGCAGTGCGAAGTTTGTGCGGTCAACGAGAAGGACGTGCGATCGGCCATTGCGGAACTGAGCGACCCGGCGCCTCAGATTCTGTCTTTGAGTCCGTCCGTCCTCGACGACTTGTGGCGCGACATTGCTGCAGTCGCCGCTACGGTCGATGCCGACCAGGCAGGAAAAACGCTGGTGACAAGTCTGCAGCAGCGACTGGAGCAACTGCGAGGCCGCGTCAGGATCGCCGCTGATCGCCCCCGAGTCGCGTGCATCGAATGGCTCGATCCGCTGATGACGGCCGGCAACTGGGTTCCCGAACTGCTTGAAGCTGCGGGATGCCAGAACGTGCTCGGGCAGGCCGGTGCACATTCGCCGTGGCTCGATTGGGCAGACCTGACGGAAGCCGATGCGGACGTGATTCTCGTATTTCCCTGCGGTTTTACTCTGTCACGGACACGCAGTGAATTCCCGATTCTGGCAGGCCACGCCGAATGGTCGCAGCTTCGTGCTGTTCGCAACGGACGGGTCTTCCTGATCGATGGACACCACTATCTGAATCGGCCCGGACCGCGGCTGATTGACTCGGCGGAGATCATCGCTGAGATCGCTCACCCCGAACTGTTCGAGCCTGTGCATCGCGACGTGGCGTGGTCGGCATGCCCCTGAGGCCATGACACTTGGGTGGGACCAGACACCGAATTGAACGGGCGTCACGAAGATCACGCCAGAATGTCGCTCACTGGTTGATGCTCCTCGACGCCGGTCAGTCGGAAGTCGAGTCCCTGGAAGCGGTAGGTCAACCGCCGATGATCCATACCCAGCAGATGCAGGATCGTCGCGTTCAAGTCATGGACATGCACGCCATAGCGATCGCGGTCAATGATGTTGTAGCACCAATCGTCGGTTTCGCCGTAACTGATTCCGCCCTTTACGCCACCGCCGGCAAGCCAGATCGAGAAGCAACGGGGGTGATGGTCACGACCGAAACTCTGCGCGTTGCCGCCCTGTCGATAAACGGTTCTTCCGAATTCGCCACCCCAGATCACCAGTGTGTCTTTCAGCAGCCCTCGCTGTTTCAGATCGAGGACCAGCGCTGCTGAGCCCTGGTCAACTTCCTTCGCAATCTTCGGGTGACGACTCGGCAATCCACCGTGATGGTCCCAGCCGCGATGGTAAATCTGGATGAATCGAACGCCGCGTTCGGCCAGCCGCCGCGCCAGCAGACAGTTGGCCGCGTGTGTGCCCGGCATCTTCGCATCGGGCCCGTACAGGTCGAAGGTGCTTTTGGGCTCGCTGGAGACGTCTGTCAGATCCGGCACGGACATCTGCATGCGGAACGCCATCTCGTACGCGGCGATGCGTGTGTCGATTTCCGGATCGCCGACCTGTTCGCGACGTCGTGAGTTCAACTCGGCGATTCCGTCCAGCAGTTTACGGCGGTCCTTCACGTCCGCTCCGGTCGGATCATTCAGATACAGCACCGGATCGCCGGATGACCGCAGCTTGACGCCCTGGTGATTCGACGGCAGGAACGCGCTGCCCCACAGCCGGGCGTACAGCGGCTGAGCCTGCGTGTCCGAGTTCTTGTCCAGCAGCACAACATACGCCGGCAGGTTTTCGCTTTCGCTTCCAAGCCCGTAACTGACCCAGGCACCCAGACTCGGCCGACCCGGTTGCTGATGGCCGGTTTGAAAAAACGTGATGGCCGGGTCGTGGTTGATGGCCTCGGTATACATCGATCGGACGATGCAGATGTCGTCGGCAATCTTCCCGTGCGTGGGTAGCAGGTCGCTGATCCACTGACCGGACTCACCGTGCTGGCGAAACGGTACGAACGACTTCGCGGCAGGAAACGATTTCTGTCGCGATGTCATGCCCGTCAGTCGCTGACCGCTGCGAATCGAGTCCGGCAGGTTCTGTCCGTTGAGCTTTTCCAGTGACGGCTTGTAATCCAGCGTATCGATCTGCGATGGCGCTCCTGACTGGCACAGGTAGATCACCCGCTTCACTTTGGGCGGAAAGTGCGTCGGCCCTGTCCGTCCGGGCGAGTATCCGGGTCCGTTATCCCGGGCGAGTGTCTCCGCCGTCGCCGGGCTGACACCGAGCAGGGAATTCAGTGCCACTGCACCAAGTCCAACGCGCGACCCGGTTCCAAGAAACGTCCGGCGATTCTGCAGTTCAGACATGAGACATTTTCCGGCGAGGCGGGATTCGTCGCGTGCCAGGCTTCAGGCATATCAGAACATGTGGCAACGAAGTCTGGTGCACGATGGAGAATTCTTTAACAGAAGGCCGGGAAGATCGCGAAGCACTGAGCGGTCATTTTCGTTGCTGTCACCGCGACTCTGACTCCGATTGACGCATTGACGCACCTGGCGGGATTCGGAGATGCTCCGCCACCTCGCGAGGGAGGACGCGAGACGGTCACTCGAATGCACGTTCACCAGGCATGCCAGCCTGGTTGCCGTTTGTCGAATCGGTCCGTCTCGTGATCGTTGACAGCCAAGGGAAGGGCTCATGTACAAGCTGCTGCTTTGCACGCGGTATCTCAGGACGAGATACATCGCTCTGGCCAGCATCATCAGCGTGATGCTGGGTGTGGCCACCATGATTGTGGTCAACAGCGTCATGTCCGGTTTCGCGTCGGAAATGCGCGAGCGGATTAACGGTATCCTTGCCGATGTCGTCATCGAGACGAACAGCCTGAATGGTGAGGCGAATGCCGAAGCGCAGATGGAACTCGTGCGCAGAGTCACCGGTGACTCGGTCAAATCGGTGACGGCGAGTGTCGAGGTCTTCGGGTTGCTCCACTTTCGACGTGCCGGGCAGTGGATTCCTCGGCCAGTCACGATTATTGGCATCGACCCGGAAACCGAGGCGCAGGTCTGTCCGCTCGTTCAGAATCTGGACAGCTACCGTGAGATCTTTGAGAACGACAAACTGGTACGGCGCCCGCTGCGATCAATCGACGAAATCCCATCGTGGGAACTGACTGCTGGGGCTTTGGCCTATCGCCGGGAGTGGAAGGAACGTCAGCGAAAGTTCTTTGAACGCTGGCAGGCCGATCCGGAAAGTCCTCTTAACGACCTCTCGCCTGAACGGTTGATGCCGGACGAACCGTTCTTCGAATCAGAGGCTGCGCCGATTTTTGACAATGAGCCTTCCGAAGACCTGGCCGCTCAACCGACAGATACTGCAACCGGTGAGGCCGAAGAGATCGTGCGTGTGGCATCTGAGCGACCCGCCGAAAACCCGTTCTCCGAAGACGTCGTTCCGGCGGAAATGCTGCAGGACGATGGCCCCGGTTTTTTCGAGCCAGCGGATATCGATGCTCCGCTGCCCGGGCGTCTGTACATCGGCGCGAGTCTGATCGAAATCCTGCGTCAGGATCCTCGCACGGGCGAGACTCGGATCGAACGCATGGTCCATCCGGGCGATGACGTGAAGATTAGCACGGTCAGTGCGGGCAGTCCGCCGGAGCCGCGGCACTTCTTCGCGACGGTCGTCGATGTCTACAAAAGCGGGATGAGTGAATACGACGCCAATCTGGTGTTCTGCAATCTGGAATATCTGCAGCAGATGCGGGGCATGATCGATCCGCAATCAAAGACGGGAGCGATCACGACACTGAAGATTCGACTGAACGACTACGACGACGCACCGGAAGTCGTACAGGCTTTGCGTAAGGTGTTTCCGCCGCACCTGTTCACGGTCAGCACCTGGGAGCAGAAACAGGGACCGCTGCTGGCGGCTGTTGATATTGAAGCTGCCATCCTGAACGTCTTGCTGTTTCTGATCATCGCCGTGGCTGGATTCGGCATTCTGGCGATCTTCTACATGATCGTTGTCGAAAAGACGCGGGACATCGGCATCCTGAAATCGCTCGGCGCCAGCTCACGTGGAGTGATGTCGATTTTTCTGACATACGGTCTGGCTCTGGGAGTTGTCGGCAGCGGCGTTGGCGTCGTGCTGGGCCTGCTGTTTGTCCGGTACATCAACGAGATCGAAGGCGTGCTTGCGTTCATTATGGGACGCAAGGTCTTCGACGAGCGGATCTACTACTTCCCGAGCATTCCGACACAGGTCAACGCGTTTACCGTTACCTGGGTCGCACTGGGAGCGATCGTGATCGCTGTCCTCGCCAGCGTTCTCCCGGCCCGCCGCGCGGCACGACTGCATCCTGTCCAGGCGCTGCGTTACGAGTGAGGGAGCCCATCCTCATAACCTGGACGAGTCAGAACCAAAGTGGAACGCCGATTTGTCATTAGTTATTTGTCAATTCTCATTTGCCATTACCAGGCAGTAAGCCATGACGCCTCATCCTCACGTGTCAGCCGTTGCCGTTGAGAAAATCTATCTCAAGGGCCAGCTCCGTATTCCCGTTCTCCGCGGGGTCGAGATGTCGGTCCAGCACGGAGAATTCCTGACAATCCTCGGCCAGTCCGGATCGGGGAAGAGCACGCTGCTGCATCTGATGGGTCTGTTGGATTCGCCAACAGTGGGAGAAGTCCGCCTGTGTTGCGATTCCCGCGACGGCGAGCCGGCCGATTCACTGCGAGTCGACAATCTACCGGCGGCCACACGCGACATTCTTCGAAACCGAGTCTTCGGGTTTATCTTCCAGTTTTATCATCTGTTGCCGGAACTCTCGGTACTGGAAAACGTGCTGGTCCCGCTGATGATTCGAGACAAAGCCTGGAAGTACTGGAAGCGTCGTGGCGAGCATCGCGACAAGGCTTGCGAAATCATCGAAAAAGTCGGCCTGACACATCGACTGACACACCGGCCGTCGGAACTGTCAGGCGGCGAGATGCAGCGTGCCGCCATTGCCCGGGCTCTGGTATCGCGTCCGGAAATCCTGCTGGCCGATGAGCCGACTGGAAACCTCGATGCTCAAACCGGGCAAGGCATCATGGACCTGCTGCATTCACTGAATGCCGACCAGAACCTGACAATCGTAATGGTGACGCACGATGAATCGCTCGCCAGCCAGTCGGACCGCGTTGTCCGTCTGGCCAATGGACGCATTGAAGAACCACTGCGGGCGGTTGCGTAACGGAGCCATCGCACTCCGCGATGTCGGGCGACTACACGTTCTCAACGATATGCACCAGCAGCGAATCGTGACGTCGGTCGCTCCAGTTGGACGAGGCCATAACCACGACCTCACTGCCAGCTGACAGAACTCCTTCTCGGAGACCCCATTCCGACGCCAATGAGGCCAGGTCGTCTGCTGCCGGGTGCGCTTCACTGACAATCGGAGTGACGCCCCAGATCAACGCCAGCCGCCGCGCAGCGTGCTCGCCGTCGCAAACTGCCAGTACGGGAACGCGACTCCGCTCATTCGAAATCGCCCGGGCCGAACGACCCGTGACGGTTGCGACCGTGATGAGTTCCGCACCGAGGCGCTCGGCGGCCACAACGGCGCCGATCGCCATGGCCTCGGTCACCGCCAACGCAGTCGAGCCTGGGTCGGCTACTGTGTCGGACCGACGTCGTTCGCTGCGGTCCGGAAGCAGCTTTTCGGCTTCGCGTACGATACGGCTCATCATGGCGACCGATTCCCGAGGATAGTCTCCCGCCGCCGTTTCTCCTGACAGCATCACCGCGTCGGATCCGTCGAGCACCGCGTTGGCCACATCACTCGCTTCCGCTCGGGTGGGTAACTCGTTGCTCTGCATGCTGTCGAGCATTTGCGTCGCGGTAATGACGGGCACGCGTCGGTCATTGCACATCCGGATGATCCGCTTCTGAATGGCTGGCACCTGCACGATGTCGGCTTCGACGCCCAGGTCGCCGCGAGCCACCATGATCGCGTCAGTTGCCGCGATGATGTCTTCGATCTGATCGACCGCTTCCTGTTTCTCAATCTTCGCCACGATCAGCGGCGGCGTGTTCGTGCCGGATTCTTCAATCACGCTGCGGAGCAGACGCACGTCATCCGCACTGCGGACAAAGCTGAATCCGACGAAATCGATGCCCGCTTTGATTGCCCATGCCAGGTCGTCCCGGTCTTTGTCCGTCAGGCTGGGCGTGCTCAATTTGACACCCGGCAGATTGACGCCCTGACGACTGCGGATTGTGCCCGGACCTTCCACCACGCATCGGGCAAATCCGTCGTCCGCAGATGTTTCAACGACGCGGAAGGACACCGTTCCATCGGCCAGCAGAATTCGATCGTCGACCTCGACGTCGTCGATCAGTGAATCGTACGTACAGGTTAGTTCGTCGGCTCCCTGGGCAGCTCGACCGCGGACGAATGAGAGGTTCGCCCCGGCGTTGCAGATAATTGCGTCATCAGGCAACGGTCCCAAACGGATTTTCGGACCGGAAAGGTCGCCCAGCAGACCGATGGGACGATTCAGCTCCTGCGCCAGGTCCCGCACGGATTTCACAATTCCGTCGAGCCACTCGTGCTTGCCGTGAGCGAAATTCAAACGGAAAACATCGACTCCAGACAGAATGAGGTCACGCAGTTGCTCCTTTTCGGCACAAGCTGGCCCAACCGTCGCAATGATCTTCGTGCGAACCAGCATGGGTTCACGATACGCGGCGTGTTGTGTCATGAGTGTCCTTTCGGAAATCCTGGCCGACTGTGTTCGTTCGAAATTTCCCCGTCCCGTGAGCGTTCAGAAGCAGGCCGGCTGTAGGAGCCTGTCAGAACGCTCGCTCCTGTGACGTCAGACGCGGCGGTCAGGGCTGCGTCCGCGTTATGCCGTTGCGTTTCCTGGGGGCAGGCGGCATTCTGATCAGTTGCTGTCGACCCTGCACTTCGCAATCAACGGCGAATGCGGAATTCTGATGGGATGGCCTCAATGTCGCGTCGAGCTCATTCGCATGAACGATTTCTTACCGGACGCGGAATCGTCGGAATCTGAAGAATGAACCTCACGTGTCCCAACGTGATGACTCTGAACCGATTCGTTTCGGGAGCGCTCGCCGAAGGTGTCGCGGAAGAAGTCGCGGAGCATCTGACAGCATGTGACGCCTGTCAGGCCCGCGCCGACAGGATGGCTCATGAGTCCGACAGCCTGATCGAAGCCGCGCGTCGTCCGATTCCCGGTGAGACAGCGGAAATCGACTCGTCCGCGAACGACGAACTGGCCCGACTCATCGCCCGCGTCGATCGCCCGCGGATGGCGGAAACGATCGACTTCGCGGTCGCCCCGGACGACACGCAGCAGCCACGCACGGAACGCCCGAAGAAGAAAACCGGTGACCTCGACAGTTTTATCTCAGGACTGCGGAAAAGTGGGCTGGTCCCGGAGCGGGAAATTGATCGACTGATTTCCACTGCCAGCGCGTCAGACGTCGAGACGTTGATGCAGGAACTGGTCGATCGAGAGATCCTGACGCCCTATCAGGTCCGGGCGCTCGCCCGCGGTCGGTGGAAGGGGCTGGTCCTTAATGAATACGAGATTATCGAGAAGCTCGGCAAAGGCGGCATGGGGCACGTGTATATGGCCCGTCACCGCAAGATGGGACGCATCGTCTGTCTGAAGGTGCTGCGGTCGTCCGGCCGGAAATCGCCAGAGGTTGTCGAACGGTTCCGACGTGAGATTCGCACGCTGTCGTCCCTGAATCATCCGAATTTCGTAGTCGCTCACGATGCCAGTGAGGCCGATGGCATCCAGTTTCTCGTCATGGAATACATCGAGGGGCACGACTTGTCCCGGCAGGTCCGCGACGACGGGCCGATGCCGGTCGACCGGGCACTCGATCTGATTCAGCAGGTGGCGGAGGGACTGCAATACGCACACGACCAGGGCGTCGTTCACCGGGACATCAAGCCGCATAACCTGCTTGTCGCCGAAGACGAAGATGGCAATCCCCAGGTGAAGGTGCTGGATCTCGGCCTCGCTCGCTTCGACACGTACGTCGATGACACCACAGATGCAGCAACGCACGTCGCCATGACGGCGACCGGCGTCATCATGGGCACGGTCGACTACATGTCACCCGAGCAGGCGCTGAACAGTCACTATGCAGACGCGCGGTCGGATGTCTACAGCCTGGGTTGCACGCTGCATTTCCTGTTGACGGGCCGCAGTGTTTACAGCGGTGAAACTCTGATGGAAAAGCTGGTTGCTCATCGCGAGCAGCCGGTTCCCGATCTCCCGGTGCCAGGAATCGCGAAAGGTATCAACGCGGTCTTTCGGAAGATGATCGCGAAAGATCCTGAGGGCCGTTACGAGACGATGGCTGAAGCCGTCGAAGATCTCGACGCCTGTCGCTCGGGACGTCGCCCGTCTGCCATGCCGCCGCTCTGGCAATCCGGTCTTGAGCAATTGCGCCGGAACCCGAGGCAAGCCGCCGCAATTGGAATCGCACTGCTGCTGATGTTCGGACTGTGGTCGATGCTGCCGTTAACGAACGCAAGCGACACCAGTGGGACGTCAATCGTCAACAACGGAGTCGACGACTCAGGTCGTGTGCGGCCGGGTTCCACCAATCCCAACACGCCGCCCCGAAACGGGATGCTGCCGCCGTTGGTTCTGGTTGCCGTGGGCACGACGCCAGACGGGCAGGATTACAGTGCAGTCGTTAACGCACTGACAAGCAGAGGGTTCGACGTGCAGCCGGTGACCTCCGAGGCGTCGATCTACCCGAAACTGAATGGCCGCAAGATGTACGCCGAACCATTGACCTCTTTCTCTGCGGGAGAATTCTATTCTCTGGCGTTTATCGATGGCGGCGAGTACGTCTTCACTCACAAGAATCCCAAGCTCAAAGATTTCGTGCACGGCATAATTCACGAGACCATGAATCGAGGCGGGGTGGTTGTCGGAGTCAATTCAGCTCAGTGGGTCCTCGACGATGCCGGGGCCGGCAGTTCCTCAAAACGTTTCGACCAGTGCGGTCTGAGCGTCGGTCCTTCGAAAAACGCGGCGGGATTGCACGTCCGTATGAAAGAGGCCAAGTTCGCGTCCCATCTCGCGGATTTTCTGGCCCGGGATTTTCAGAAGAAGTCCGGCGGCTGAGTTCACATCCGACGAGCGATGCGTTGTCATGCAGGCCAGCGCCGGCTCACGGGAATTCCACCCGTGACTCGATGAATCAGCACGCAGGAGCGACCTGAATGACCACACAGCCCGACGCATTGCGGGGCAGTGCCGCGATCGTGACCGGTGGTGGACGCGGAATCGGGAAGGCCATTGCGCTGGCTCTGGCACGCGCGGGTGCCGATGTCTGCGTGACGGCACGCACCATCGACCAGATTCAGCAAGTGGCTGCCGAAATCGACACACTCGGCGTTCGTGGAGTGGCGGTGGCCTCTGACGTATCCGATCGAGTAGCCGTCGAGGCAATGGTCGAGGACGCTGTTGGCCAGCTCGGTCGGCTGGATATTCTCGTCAACAATGCTGGTGGGGGACTGGAACGGACTCCGGTGGGAGAAGACGATCCGGACGTCTGGGCGCGGGTGATCGAGATCAATCTGTTGGGAACGTACTACTGCTCCCGTGCCGCGCTGCCGCATTTGAAGGCCTCTGGCGGCGGGAAGATTATCAACGTCGGCTCGGGCATGGGGCATCAGCCGCGTCCAACGAACAGCTCCTACAACGCATCGAAAGCCGCTGTGTGGATGCTGACACGGTGCATGTCCATGCAGTTGTGGGACGAGGGCGTCACGGTGAATGAACTCATACCCGGCCCCGTCTACACCGAGTTGACCGCCGACATCATGCAGACCGGCGTGCCGCATCCGGCGATGGCCAGTGAGTGGGTTAAACAGCCTGAAGACGTTGTTCCACTGGCGATGATGATGGCGACGCAGCCGAAAAACGGACCAACCGGACAGTCTTTCAGTCTGGCTCGGCGTCCGCTGTAGATAGACGCTGTTTTCCGGGCCGATCGTGGTTTAGGCTGGCCAGTTCGGAAACCGCGTTCGTCGGAACGCGGGAAGCCTGCACTCCGGTGAGTGTTGCGAGACCCGTAAACGGACCTGTCCCATGAGTCGACGTGAACGTGCCTTTGCCGTTCTTCCAACCCTGCTGACGCTGGGCAATGCGTTCTGCGGATTCGCCGCGATCACGTACTCAGCAAAAGTCGGTCCTGACCAGGTTCAGCCGGACGAGTCGCATCTGCTCGTCGCAGCGTTCTACATCTTTTTCGCCATGCTGTTCGATGTGCTCGACGGTGCTGCCGCAAGATGGACCAACCAGACCAGTGACTTCGGTGCCCAGCTCGACAGTCTGTGCGACGCCGTCAGTTTCGGTGTCGCACCGGCATTCCTGATGCTGCAATTCATGCTGCAGTTCGCGGAGACCAGCATGTTCCATCCTCGGATTCTGTGGGTGATCGCAGCACTGTTCGCCGTCTGTGCCATTCTGCGACTGGCGCGATTCAATGTCGAAACTGAGGAAGAGGATTCGCACGCGCATTTCAGCGGCCTGCCCTCTCCGGCCGCGGCGGGGGCAGTCGCTTCGTTCCCCATCGCGATGTATGGAATCGAGAATATGATCGAGGCGACGAACCCGGAGTTTGTCATCAGCCTTGGCGAATTCATGAAATACCGGATCGATGACCTGCTTCCGGTCGTGACCCTGGCGGTCGCCTGCCTGATGGTCTCACGAATTCGATACAACCACGTCTTCAATCAGTTGCTCACCGGTACCCGTAGTCGCGGACACGTGATCCAACTGGTGTTCACTGTCGCGGTGGTGTTCATTGTCCGCGAACTGGCTGTGCCATTGATCTTCTGTTACTTCGCCTTCGCATCGCCGCTGCGAGCCCTGTGGCAGGGCGCGGCCCGCCGCCGCGTTCGCCAGAATGTCGAAGCCTGACGGAAAGGAGCCGCCAGCAATGTTCACCGGACTCATTGAGGGACAGGGCACGATCAAGGCGATCGTTCCGGAAGGCGATGCTATTCGTCTTGATGTGCAGTTGCCCGACGAATTGACGAAGGGGCTCGGCCTTGGCGACAGCGTGTCCATCAACGGTTGCTGCCTGACAGTTGTCTCGCATGATGGTTCCCTGGCCGCGTTTCAGGCGGGAACGGAAACGCTCTCGAAAACGAACCTCGGCCGACTGACGGAAGGGAGCCCCGTCAATCTGGAGCGTTCATTGCCCGTCGATGGCCGACTCGGTGGGCATTTCGTGCAGGGACACGTGGACGGCGTCGGGCAAGTCGCCCTGATCGATCGCGACGGTGACTGGATCACCATGTGGTTTCAGGTGCCCGAGACGCTGGCCAAGTATCTTGTCGCGAAGGGGTCCGTCGCCGTTGACGGCATCAGTCTGACAGTCGTCGACGTTGAATCGGACCGGTTCAGTGTGGCTCTGATTCCGCACACGCTGGAAGTGACGACGCTGGGCATCCGCAATGTAGATGACCCCGTCAACATCGAGACGGACATCCTGGGCAAATACGTCGAACGTCTGCTTGCCGCCCGCGACGCGTGACGTCAAGTGGTCAGCGTCCGCAATGGCTATCGATTCAGACGTTCGGGAAGCACTGTGGCCATTTCGTTCAGGAACAGGCGGCGGATTGCGTCGTAGCCCCGATCGTTGGGGTCCTCGAGATTGTCCCAGTACCAGTAGTGAGGATCGTCTGCCTGATACGCGTGATGCCAGAACTGCACGCAGTGGATCCCATGCCCCAGAAACCCGGCACGCATTTCGACCAGCGAAACGTCGTCGTGGCGTCCCGCAAACTCACGTAACACGCCGTTCCATTCGTTAAGCACAGCGGACCCTTCGGGCCACGCGGGCAGGCCGGCATACTGAGTGTCGCTGTCGCCATCGGTCGGGTCGTAGATGTCCGCGACAAACATGTGGAATCCGCCCGGGAATGTCGTTCGCACGCTGGCGGCGATTGTCTCCAGCCGATCCATGAAAGCCGGCGACCATTCCGCCACCTGATTGAGGGTCGCTCCGTACATGGCTCCTTCTCGCGGGGGAGTCCGACCATAATTGTGAACGACATCGTTGCCACCAACTGTCACGACAACGACACCGAATACGTCCACTGGATACGGTGAAAGTTTCGGCAACTGATGATCGACGCACTCGATTGACGTCATGCCGGAAATAGAACGATTGACCGCCTCAAGACCGGGTAACACGACCGACAGATTGATTCCCTGCTGGTCGTCAAACTCGTCCGGCGGGTTTGTGACCAGACGTTTAAAATACGACTTGCCCGGAGATGCTCCCAGTCCGTCCGTCACGCTGTCGCCAAGCCCCAGCAGAACGACGCGCTGCGATGACCATGGTGTTTCGAATGGTTCGCGGGGTACATGCGGACCGGCCGCCCCGGAGCCGATGGGTCGAGCATAGACAAAATGCCGCCACGCGACGGCAGCTCCTGTGACCAACACCCCTGCTACCAGAAGCGCGATCAGACGGGTATGTCTTCGACGCGGAGGCGAATCGCCAGCCGGTTGCGGGATGTCCATCGAAGGC
Source organism: Planctomycetota bacterium (assembly GCA_963579025.1). Taxonomy (GTDB): domain Bacteria; phylum Planctomycetota; class Planctomycetia; order Planctomycetales; family Planctomycetaceae; genus CAUZFZ01. Next base: position 39,926 of record CAUZFZ010000068.1, read on the forward strand.
TCGTTCATGTGTTACATTTCGCCGAGTGTGTCGCAGCCCGTTTTTCAGGGAGTGGGATCGTTCCGAAATTATTTGTTTAACCGGTAGCCGCAGGCGTCTATGACAAATCCTTACGACGCCTGCGGCTACCGGTTAAACGACTTTTCATCATTCAAGGTGCCACCCACCGGAATGACGACTCGCTACGCCCAGCACAGCATGTCGACGTCATTCGTTTGACTCTGGATACCATTCGTCCAGAACACGGGTCCAGGCCGCCAGGTCTTTTGCCTTGGCAAACGCATTCCGGACCTGCTCGAAATCGGGATGCAGTCGTGCGAACTTAATTCCGAACTTCCTCATCGTCGTGCCACAGCCTCGTTCGTCGTAAACCTGCTGACACAGCTCACGCTGCATCGTGAGTACACGGCGCTGTTCGGCCAGCGATGGTTCATACATGGGGCGGCCATCGGCCAGATCGCGCGCCTGCCGAAAGATCCACGGGTTGCCGATCGCGCCTCGCGCAACCGAGACAGCATCAACACCGGTGTGGGTGAGCATCTCCAGGCAGGCCGATGCTGTGAATGCGTCGCCACTGCCGATAATGGTTCGCTGGCCGGCGTGCTGTTTCACCTCGCGCAGAAAGTCCCAGTTGCTGGGGCCGTTGTATTTCTGCTCGACCGTCCGGCCGTGGACTGTGATGCCTGCGACGCCCCGATCGAACGCCCCGTCGAGTATGGTGAAGAAGTGATCGTGGCTGAGTTGTGAATCATCAATACCTCGCCGCATCTTTACAGTGACCGGAATCCGATCGGGTACGGCGTCGCGCACACGGCCGATGATTTCCAGGGCGACGTCCGGGTGGCTCAGGTGATACCCGCCGCGACAACCGCCCATTGCGGACTTCACGGGACAGCCAAAGTTAATGTCGATCACATCGAAACCGGCCTCAACCAGCTTTGTCGCGGCTGGTGCGAACTGCTCCGGGTCCGATCCCATCAACTGTCCGCCGACAGGATGCTCTTCGTCTGAGACCATCAGGTGTCGCTGAGTGCGGTGTCGCTGTTTGAGGTCGAGAATGAAGCGATCTAGCAGCACTTCGGCGATCGTGTACGGAGCGCCCAGACGCTTCGCGACAACCCGCATGGGCCAGTCGCTGTAGCCACTGAGCGCCGCCTGCACGATAGGAAAGCCGACCCCGACATTGCCGACTTTGAGTGGCCGCAGATCATGGATGTAACTCTCTCGTCGCGCGCCAGTTCGAATCGGGGGTGGCGAATGTTCAATTATGGAACTCGGGTTGGTCATTTAGGCTTCTGCACGCGGACAAAGACAACGTAATGGGCGAATGAGAAAAAGCACGATACCAGGCAGGCCAGGCATTGGAGCCAGGCTCGCGCATCACCGTTGATCAGCATAGCCAGAAGGATCCAACCAGCGAAGAAGAGACTCGCGATCGATATCAGAAGCGAAAGTACGGCCGCGACCTGCAGCGAGACCTCGGCCAGACGAGAAAATGCCAGCCCCACTCCCACCTCGGCGAGTTGTTCCGGGAAGTCATATCCGCAGTCGGGACATGCGATATCGGTTTGGCCCATCGTTGCATTGCACTCCGGACAGAATGCCATGAGAAGCCTCCTTTCACCACGAGCTTTGCACCGATGCTAAGAGTTCGCGGACTTTCCAACCTACGCGAGCACGTCAGAAATGACATGCCCGTGCACGTCGGTCAGCCGGCGTTCGATCCCATTGTGATAGAACGTCAGACGCTTGTGATCCAGACCCAGCAGGTGCAGCACTGTCGCATACAGGTCGTACACGGTGGTGACCTTGTCGGCGGCTTTGTAGCCGAATTCGTCGGTCGCTCCGTAGGTGAACGGGGCCTTTACGCCGGCCCCGGACAGCCAGACGGTAAAGCCCGAGGGGTTATGGTCGCGACCGCTGGCTCCTCTCTGGAAGGTCGGCATGCGGCCGAATTCCGTACACCACAAGACCAGCGTGTCCTTAAGTAACCCACGCTGCTTCATGTCTTTGAGCAACGCGGCCACTGGCTGATCAAGGACCGGGCCATGTTTGCTGTATTGCTTTTCCAGGACCTTGTGTCCGTCCCAGTTACTGACGCCCTCGCCACCGGTTTGATAGGCGCCATTAAAGAGCTGCACAAACCGCACGCCCTTTTCGAGCAGTCGGCGGGCCAGGATGCAGTTCTTTGCGAATGAGGCTTTCAGGCCGTTCTCGCTGTCGTCGGCTCCATACATCTTCAGGGTTTGTTTCGATTCCGACGAGATGTCACTGACTTCGGGCACACTGAGCTGCATGCGGGCGGCCAGTTCGTAACTGGAAATCCGCGCCGCCAGTTCGCTGTCGCCAGGAAAGCGTTCGAGATGCCGCTCGTTCAATCGCCGCAGAAATGCTCGCGTTGCTTTGTCGGTGGGTGCAGACACGGACTGGGGCCGAGCCAGATTCCGGACCGGCTTCGAGGCATTGAAGTCCGTGCCCTGAAACGCAGCGGGGAGGAAACCTGGTCCCCAGTTGTTCACGCTCGACTGAGGCGTGCCGCGCGGATCAGGAATCGCGACGTAGGCCGGCAGGTCCTCACACTCACTGCCCAGAGCCCATGTGACCCACGCACCGGCGCTCGGAAAACCGTCCAGCGTGAACGCGGTCGACATGAAATTCTCGGCCGGCCCGTGTGTATTCGTCTTGCCGGTCATCGAATGGATGAAACACATTTCGTCGGCCATGTCGCCCAGTTGCGGCACGAGCTCCGAGATCATCTTGCCACTCTCGCCCCGAGGCCGGAATTTCCACGGGCTTTTCGTGAGGTTTCCCTGGGCTCCCTGGAACGTGACCAGTCCATCCGCCCCTGGCAGTGGTTTACCGTGCTGCTTAATCAGCTCGGGTTTGTAATCGAACGTGTCGAGATGACTGCAGGCTCCGGAACAGAAGATGACCAGAACCTGCTTCGCTTTCGGCTCAAAGTGCGAATCACGCGCCGCGAACGGTTGGCCGGGATCGATCTGAGGACGTGACGTTGCCTTCGTATTCGTGTCAGCCAACAGGCCTTCCGACTGCAGTAGACTGGCCAGACCAATGCCGCTCAGCCCGAAGGCTGATTCACCCATGAACGAGCGGCGATTCAATAGTTGCTGTGTCAACATGCCCAGTACTCGCGATCCCAGCCCGATTTGACAGTGCCTCTCTTGACCACCATACAAGCCCGAAGCGCAAGCGAGTGCACTCCTTTCCGTCAGGTTCACTCGCTTGCGCTTCGAGCTTGTATTCTCCGCGTCAGGGGAAGGTTGCCCAACTATGGAACAAATAGAAATTCATTCGAATTCAGGAGAGCTCGGCAGAGCATCGTCAATCCGTGTGCCTCGACGAAATCTGATGCGTCGCTTTGTTCGTCGTCACCTGGCTCTCGTCCGAAGCTCAGCACATACGCCCGATGAATCTGCTTCTTCACCGAGTCACCTGTCTCGCGTTTCAGACGCTTCGCAAACAGCTCTGCCTGCTGCAGGACAAACTGGCTGTTGAGCAGGTTCAGAGCCTGCAGGGGAGTTGTCGAACGACTGCGGACAGGTGTGACCTGGCTCGCGTCGGGGCAGTCGAAGGCTCCGAACACGGACTCGCGTTCCTGGCGGACCATCGTCATGTAAATCATGCGGCGCCAGTCTTCGGGGCCGAAACTTGTCTTGGGAAAGAAGTGTCGGACGTTCTCCATCTGAACTTCGAAGCCGCTAAATCCTGGGCCACCGATGCGCAGGTCGAGGACTCCACTGGCTGTCAGAATGCTGTCGCGAATGGCTTCGGCTTCCAGCCGTCGCGGCGGAAATCGCCACAGCAGTTGGGAGGCAGCGTCAATCTGCCGCGATTCGGCTTTCGGGCGACTGTCCTGCTGCCAGGTGGTCGAGAGCAGAATGCGACGATGCATGTGCTTGATCGACCAGCCGTTGTCCATGAATTCACGGGCCAGCCAGTCGAGCAGTTCCGGGTGCGTGGGCGCGACACCATTCGCTCCGAAGTCGCTGGGCGTCGCCACGATGCCGGTTCCAAAATGAAACTGCCACAGCCGGTTGACCAGCACGCGAGCGGTCAGCGGGTTGTCGCGACTGGCAACCCACTCGGCGAATTTCAGTCTTCGCAGTTGTTCCGGCGATGTACGCTCCAGGCCGAGCGTGCCGAGAATCTCCAGTGCATCTGGCGAGACTTCTTCGCGTTTGGCCTTCGGTTCGCCGCGGTACAGCCGATGCGTCGGACCCGGCTGAGTAAACTTGCCCGCGTAGACCGTTGACGCCACGGTCAGGCGATCGTGCTCCTGCTGCAACGTCTGCAACTCGGTCAGCCAACGGCGTCCGACATCGGCACGTGCCGGTGTGGCCAGGTCAAACTTGTAAATGGGCTGCGAAGGACCGCCGGCCTTGAAAGGAAGCCGGTTGTCTGAACTGGCAACGAGCTGCCACTGATCCGGCTCCTGCGCCGTTTCGATTCTGTAACGGATTGCGAGGCGGTCCGCGTATTTGCCTTGCCGGTCACGAGCCCATTCGATGCGGTCGATGGCGGCCGTTTCCGGTAATTCGATCTGAATCCAGCCGGCCCCGCTCTGGTTCGATATCCAACTGCGACCGTTGCCGTATTGCCCGTCGTTGATGTGCTCCAGCTTGTGCAGGGGGTTATTCGGGAAGTTGCCGGATGATGTCGCGACGGCACCGCGGCTGGCGAGTGCTACGTTTTCCTTGCCAGAGTAAATCTCCAGCTCATCGATACACGGCTCCGACGAATTCGTCGCCAGCACAGTGAAGCGGACGAATCGTGCTTTCACGGAATCAAACTGTTCGACATTGTGCTTCGCGTTCACGGCAACCCGTGACGCCGAATTTCGCGGAATGAACTCCTTCAGCTTCTCTCTCAGTTGGGCGATCTGCGCGGCGATACCGGCGATCTTCTCCTTGCCGTCTGCAGGCACAGGCAACGGCCGATCACCGTGCTGTACTCCAGCAAACACCGCCTGGATGGAATAAAAGTCGCGCTGTGTGATCGGATCAAACTTGTGGTTGTGGCAGCGGGCGCAACCGAGCGTCAGGCCGAGAAACGCGGTCCCGACTGTGTTGATCGTGTCGGACAGTTCGTCCTGCCGCTGCATCAGGGTGAGGTTGATGTCCGGGCTCTTGACGAGGTCGTGCGGACCGGCAACCAGAAATCCTGTTCCGATCGGTTCGCCGAGCGCGTCACCGGCAATCTGCTCGCGCACAAACTGATCGTACGGCTTGTCGGAATTCAAAGAGTTGATGACCCAGTCGCGGAAATGCCATGCGTTGGGTCGCTCGCGATTGGTTTCGAATCCGTGCGTCTCGCCAAAGCGGATCAGATCGAGCCAGTGCCGTGCCCAGCGCTCGCCATACCGCGGGCTTTCGAGCACCTGATCCACGAGATTCCGCCATGCATCAGGACTGTTGTCGGACACGTACTGTTCGACCTGCTCCGGTGTGGGCGGCAGACCGTGCATCACCAGAAAGAGCCGCCGGAGCAACGTGCGACGATCGGCCACGGCCGACGGAGACAGTCCGGACTGCTGCATTTTTTGCAATACGTACGCATCGATCGCATCACTGCCCCACGGGTTGTCGCTCGTGGGTGGTGCGGGGTTCGCGACTGGCTGAAACGACCATTGATCCGTTGTCAGCGGCGGAGCGTCATCCACAACCGACATCTTCAGACCTTGATCGATCCACGCTCTCAGGATGGCGATTTGCGGCGGAGTCAGCGGTTTGCCCTCCGGAGGCATCCGCTTGTCCGGCTCCCGCCCGGCGATCAGATGGATCAAATGACTTTGCTCACTCTTGCCCGGCACAACCGCCGGTTCGCCACTCTCGCCGCCGCGCAGCAGCGATGTTCGCGACGTAACGACCAGCTTCGCTTCCTGCGCATCCGGGCCATGACATTCAACACAACGCGCTATCAGAATCGGATAAACGTCGGCCTCGAAGTCGATTGTCCGTTTAGCCGGTGCCGGCAATGCCGTTCGTTCGAGAGCGGGTTCATCGGCCGCAAACACACTTCGCACGGCGATGGCGGACAACACCAGCAATCGGGTGGCCATAGTTCGGTGATTTGCCACGTTTGAACTCCGGATGCGAGTCCTGACGCTCGCTATTTGTTTCGTGTACTGGTCACCTGATTGCCGACACAGGTCGGCAGGCCTCCCGTGAATTGGTGGCATACCTATCGGCTCCCCCGAATCAGTCTTTGAAATCGCTGCATACGACACGAAACGTGAACGTCAGCGATTGGGTCTGTTGTCACGTTCCCGAACCCTCTTTTCAAGCCCGACGTCTCCGCTCAAATCTGTCCGCGTCGTTCATTATGAGCAATCTGGTGGATTCCGGCGCCGATCTGCGTTTGAGGCGGAATGCCGACGCGTTATTACTACTGTTCAGAAGCGGTTTGAGTTTCCAGCGAGATTGAGGGTCTGATCCATGTTTTTACGGACGCGAAGTATAACAGTCTGTCTGGTCGCCGTTCTGAGTCTGGGCTGGGCGTCGGTGGCGTCAGCCGAAACGGTCGTCGGAACGGTGGCTGCGATTTCCCCCACGACCGGTCGGATGGTGGTCAAGCTCAAGGGCAAAGGGACCAACCGCTCTCTGACGATCTCCAAGAGCGCCCGCGTCGTGGTTGATGGTAAGAAAAGCTATCTGAGCCGGGTTAAGAAAGGGCAGACCGTTTACGCCGTCGTGAGCGGCAGCATCATCTCGCGGCTCATTATCAGGTCGGCTTCTGAGACTGACGACACAGAGGCGGAGAATACGACGGAGCGTTCGGTCGCGAGCACCTCAAAGAAGGATCCACGGTCAGGCTCCGTGAATGTCACGCGACGTCCGTCGACGCGAAAGAGCTCCACGACGACGACTGCACCGCCTGATTCGACGCCAGTGACGGTCTCGCAACGTACGTCGAATGCGGGTGAGTGGTCTCAGTTCCGGGGTGCGAATCGTGACAATCGATCCACCGAAACCGGCCTGCTGTCGAGTTGGTCGGATCAGGGACCGCCACTCGCCTGGACGGCTCGCGGTCTCGGCGAAGGTTATTCGGCCGTGTCCGTCGCGGACGGTAAGGTCTTCACCATGGGAAATACCGGTGGTCGCGAGATGGTGACCGCTATCGATCTGGCCACCGGTCGGCAGGTCTGGGCAACTCCCACTGGTGGACAGGCCTACGAAAACGGTCAGGGAAACGGGCCACGTGGCACACCGGCTGTTGCTGACGGACGTGTCTACGCACTGGGGGCAAGCGGACAACTGGCCTGCATGGACGCAGAGTCCGGACGCGTTCAATGGAGCGGCAACATCCTGCAGGAATACAACGCTCGGAACATCGGCTGGGGAATCAGCGAATCGCCGCTGATCGACGGAGACAAAGTGATCTGCACGCCAGGCGGTCAGCGGGCGACGATGGTCGCGATCAACAAGAACTCGGGTCAGGCCGAGTGGACGGCACTGGTACCGTCATCGCCGCGGGCCGCGTATTCCTCAGCGATTGCGATCGAAGTCGGTGGTGTGCGGCAGTATGTCAACTTCACACACAGCGGAGCCGTCGGCATCCGAGCCAGTGACGGGAATGTCATGTGGGGCCAGAACGAAGGTTCCAATGGAACGGCCAACTGCTCGGCTCCGATATTCCACGATGATCACGTCTTTGTCGCCTCAGGCTACAACACGGGTGGCGCTCTATTCCGCCTGACATCGAGTGGCGGTCGTACAACTTCTCGCACGCTTTACTCGAACCGCGACATGAAGAATCACCACGGCGGCATGGTTGCGGTGGACGGCTTTCTGTACGGCACTGACGAGAGCATTCTGAAGTGCATCAATCTGACGACTGGCCAGATGGCCTGGCAAAGTCGATCGGTCGGCAAGGGAGCCGTGACCTACGCTGACGGGCATATCTA
>CAUZFZ010000069.1:0-47326 GCA_963579025.1 Planctomycetota bacterium
GGGGGGGGGGGGCCCCCCCCCCCCCCCCCCACCCCGCCCGGCGGGGGGGGGGGCCCCCCCCCCCCCCCCCCCCCCCCACCCTTCTCGCGAACAGCCAAACGTGGAACTACTGAGCCGAGTTAAGGCCCGGCAGTCTCCCCAGGGATCGCTGCCGATTCAATGCGCGAAGTGAAATGAATCAGCCAGGATTCGTAATCAGCGCAGTTTCCATGACCGATTTCTGAGATTTGCCATCCACTCTCCACTCCCCGCTCAACGCACAATGCCCAGCTCGGTGATCAAATCGCGGGCGAGCTTGCGGTGCCCTGCGGCCGAGGGAACCGTGGCACTGGCATCCAGCAGGTCGAGCGTCTTTCCGGTTTGCGTCTGATATGCGCACCAGAGTGTGTAGTGGTCAACAAAGACCGCCTGGCACCGCAGCGCCACACTCTGCAGAGTGTCCAGCAGCGGAATCATCTGCTCTTGCGTCACGCCGGAGGCCAGCGGCGGCGAGCACAGGACCACGACACAGCCTTCGTCGTGCAGAAACTCGGTCAATTCCGTCATCGCCGCCTGCAGCGACTCGCGGCTGTCCCCGGCTCGCAGCACATCATCCGGTCCGGCACTGATGACCACGACATCCGGCTGAAAGCGCAGTACTTTCCAGTCAAGATTTCGCAACAGGCCTGCGAACGTGCTGTGACTGGCGGTCGTGTCCAGCACAACATCTTTGCCGCGCGCCAGCCGTCCACGGATCACGTCCGTGAAATGTTCGGTCCAGCTCCGTTGCGCCAGCCGTGTTTCGAAGCCGAACCCGTCCCCGGTAAAGATCCACGTACGCGGGATCGTGTCGTCCACCAGTTCGCGAATTCGGGCGATCGCCGCGGCGCTTGCGACGTCGTTTGGCGGTGCTGATGTGATCGTTGGTCGGGATGGATTCGTTGATGGTGCGCTGGTGCTGCCCGACGTCTGTTGTGCTTCCGTCTCCGCCATCTGCATGACCAGCATGCGACGGCGCCGCCCGCTTGCGCTGGTCGAGACGGGATAGGACGAATTCAGATCAAGATGAGCCACGGGGCAACTGCTCTCAGTTCCAGAAATCTCCGTGTAGCCGAAGTCGCCAGACTTTGGCCGATGACTCTGATCTGGCCAAACTCTGGCGACTTCGACTACACGAAAAGCAATGTCGACCGGCAATCGTAAGTCGCAGACATTCACAGTCCAGCCTTGAGTCGCTGGAATTCAGCGGTTGTTCGTGCCAGACGCCTGCACACGTTACCACCGAACCAGTCGAGCCCTTCGGCGCGAGTCTCACGATCCGTTCGTCCCGCGGAGCCAACACTCCCGTTGTGCACACAACCCGGGTTGGCAGTCGGTGCCATTGGCCTGTTCGTAAATACCGGACCCCGGATCGTAATTGTGACCTTATTTCTGGCCGGGTCCTCAGACAGTTCGCATCCACCTCTGCATGAGCGGAACGCGCAGTTTCCAGTTGTCTCCGTCTTCCGTAACCAGCAGACGCCGCCGCAACGATTCGTAGACGGCATCGTCTTGCGGTGGTGGCTGAGTGTCCAAGCGACGGAATCCCGTCAGGTATTCCCATTCGCCGTCGAGCGTGCATTCGTTCTGCATCAGCAGTGTGAGCACCATTTCGCCGCGTTCGACGGCCTCGTGGAACACTCGCTCCAGCAGCTCCATGTCCAGGTGCTTCTGCTTCTCGTCGTTGATGCGATCGATGGCGGTCTCCGCAATGAGCTGCACCAGATGCGGCCATCCAGCCGCCTGAGCGTGAATCGCGTCAATCCCCTCTTCCCCCGCCCAGAACGCCGGTTCGAACCGCGGTCGATCCTCCGGCTCGCGTTCCCACACGGGTGAGTGCTTCAACGGATCGGTCAGCAGCGTTCGCGTCTCGGCTGCGGTGAATGGCGGGACGGTCAGCGTCCGGACACTGGCAAGGTAACTCGGCCAGTCGGCACCGGTCAGCTCACTGACACCGTGACTGCCGACGAAGATCCACGTGATGTTGCGGTGCGTCTGGATCGACTCGCGAATCGTTGCGAGCAGGTCTTCCGGCAGTACCCCCTCGGCGATCTTGCGATCGAAGACCTCGTACTCATCGATGGCCAGCAGCAAGCGACGTTCCTGACTCCCGCCAGACGCCCGTCGCCCCTGCCCACTGGTCCCCACACTCGGCGTCGCGTCCGCCTCGCGTGGAGACGCAGGAGTGTCTGGTTGTCCGCTGCCTGTTTCAGCGAGCGACCGGTCGATCTGGCCGAGCCAATCGAACAGCTCACGCAGTGTCTGTGGTCGAGCGTCATCCAGAGCCGGTCCCAAAGCCTGCTGCACCGCCGCTGAGACGGCGTCGCACCACGAATCCAGCGACGTGAACAGGTCCGGCTTCTGCATCGACATCGACGCCACATACATCGAGTCCGGCAGGAACTGTGACAGATTCGTCAGCAGCGTGGACTTGCCCAGGCGGCGGCGTCCGTAGATCACCAGTCCAGGACACCCTGTCGCCAGTGTGAGCTGCTTTTCCAGTTCACCGATCACCTGCGGCCGAAACACAAAGGCTTCCTGATTGAGCCTGACAGGATCGCCCGCCCGAAACACCTGCGGCGCTGGAGCCTTCTGCACAGCCTGCCTGGCGTCCTGCCACTGCTGGTCGGCGATCTTCAGCCACGCCTCGGCGGCTTTCCCGAATTCGCTGGCGAGCGGTGCGTGATAGCCGGCCACACGCAGGCGAAAGTTGTCGATCTCGGTCCGCAGCAGATGAGCGGCCGGCTCGCGGAAGATGGGCCGGTCGGCGGCATCCATATCCGTCTGCAGCCGGCTGATGCGATCGACCTGCTCCCGCACCACGGCGGTCTGGGTCAGAAATCCCCGGTCACCTTCCGGCAAAGCATCAACGCACTCAGACAAGCGAGAAAGTCGCGTTTGAGTCGCGGCCTCCCGGGCCAGCAGCGTGGTCCGTGCCGACCGCGCCGCGTGTTGCTGCGCAGGCGGGCCATCTAGAGATGGGCCGCGTATCAGGCGATCAATCTCGCACCGTGCCGCGATCGCATCCGTGTCCACGAACGCAATGAGTAGCCGATCGAGCCTGGGGAATGCGATGCCGCACACGTCGTCCCAGGCAACCGGATGCCAGCGATAGATGCGTCCGTGAGGAACGGGCAGAAGCCATAAGAAATGCAAGGGTAGGTAGTACACACGTGTCAGTCCGAGCCCGACACCGATCGCGTAGCTGAACGCGACGCCAAAACTCGCGACGACGCCGATACCCAAGCTGACACCGGCCCCGGCAGTGAGCCCGACGGCGAACGTGGCAACGAGTCCGAGGACGACGGCAAACCCAAGGGCGAGACTATCGACAAGATCGCCGGCGAGACCGACTGCGAGACCGAAGGCAAGGCCAAAGGCGAGCCTGTCGACGAGACCGTCGCCAAGTCCGAAGACGAGCCCGCCAACGAGACCAACGGAGAGACCGACAGCAAGCGAGACGGCGAGCCCGAATGCAAGACCACTGACGAGCCCTACGGCGAGACCAAACGCGAGACCAAACGCGACGAATCCAGCGGCTACGTCAAGCCACGCGACAGTCGCTCCTGACACACCAAGTACGAGGACTAGACACACCCACACACGCCAATGCGGGTCTCCATGATCTCGAGTCGCACCAGTGGATGCTCCAATCATCATCCCGATTCCCAGCGGAAACGGAGATTCGAGCATCGCTTTAACGGCGCCGCTCGCCGCATCCTGCAACATCTGCAGCGGGAACTTACCTGCAAAGAGTGACTCAACGAATATCGCATCGGTGGCCGCCATCAGAACAATTCGTCCTGGCACGGCGATCAGCAACATCCACGGCAGGGCGTGCCACATCACACTCAGCGTCGACCAGGCCGCCCGGAACGGCGTTGTTGCATCCATCGCGGCGTGAACCTCGCGAGGTCGCCGATACAGCAGCCATATCCACGACAGCGCCGAGCGATGACTGCGGAATCCGAAGCCGAGCTGGTCAAATGGACGCGTCACGTGGCCTGCCTTTCAGTTCCATCGACTCCAGCGCTGCGATCGGCGAATCCTGCAGACGCAGCGGAAGAAGTTCGTGAAACGCAGCGCGCGACTGGAACAGCACGACCAGTTGTCGCTTCTCGCTCATCAGATAACGCCAGGCTGTAAACAGATCGTCTCCATACGTTTCGCGTCCGGTCACACTGTCGAAGTGCCGCAGCACCACACGCGTGACGCGCTGCCGCAGCAGCAGCGCCTGCTCGAACTGCTTCAGGTCTCCAGACGGACTGATCGATCCAGGCTGACCGAGCATTTCGGACAGCAGATCGTGCCGTAGTTCCGTGGCTCCGCGCCCGACATCGACCTGATGCAGTTCGGGTGCGGACACACTGGCGGACAGGTGATCCAGCAGTTCTTTCCATTGCGGATTGCCCACGACCCGCAGATGCACGGATTGATTCCGTTCCAGGCAACGCCTGAGCCAGTTGCGGACGTCCAGCCAGTGCGGCGCCAGCGTGCCCAGGTCGGCTCCACAGACCTCCAGCAGCAGATCCCAGTTCTGTTCGAGCCGTGTCTGTTCCAGCGCCCGTTCGGCCGTGCCGGGACCGGCAGCCGGATCCACCATGTCGGGGCTCAATGGTGCATCCAGGCCCTCGACGACAGCGGGCAGCGGGAAGTCGACCCGCCTGACCGGGATGATGTGACCCGCCCGAAATTCATCGGACGTTTCACCCCGGTCGAGTCGTTCCTGAGTACCAGCGACAGCCACGGCAAACTCGTGCCGACACGCTTCGCTGTCGAAGTAGGCCGGCGACAGCACGAGCACCTGACGATCGGCTTCCGCCTGAGCCTGATCAGACTGTGCACGCGGCGGACGCCCGGCTTTGAATTCGTCCAAGTCCAGCAGTACCCGGGCCCCACCGGCTGCCAGGCATGGGACCAGGCAGTCCCTCACCCACCCGTCCTGCTTCTCCTGCTTATGCGAGTAGCTGACGAACACTTTCATCGCGACAGAGCTCCTCACTGGTTTCGACCGGCTGATCGCGTTCCTCCCGACCGCAAAGCCGGGCCAGTACCCAAAGCGGCATAGCCGCAACCAAAAGTAGGATGGGCACTCTTGCCCGTCCATTGCCGGTGCCGGGACGGGCAGGAGTGCCCATCCTACGATGCGCGCGCACGGAGCGCATGCCTGACGACGGAAGACTCTAACGCGTCGAATCGTCGGACTGGCACCTGCGGAGTAGCACACGTGAATAGATACGGGCTTTACCGGCTGTTGATCAAGGGCCTTGGAACAACAGTTCACTAGATAGACCAGAATTCACTGGTGGCCTCTGTCATGCGTCTGCGACAGTTGATTTCTGACCGTCACGCTTCCCGGGAAGAACATGACCTCAATCGGATTCAGCCGACTTCAATATCTTGCCATCGGCGTTAGCCGGTGGGTTACGTCTGGCGGTTGACCCCGAGTCGGCTGAGTGTTGCCGAAGCTGACGTCGGCCACCGGCAGCCCAGTTTCTTCGGAAGTGAACTGAGCCTCCCGATTCGCTGACAACGCGGATAGATTGACGCCCTGACTTGCCCCTGTCGCACCCGAAACGAAAGTGCTGTCGTGTCCGTTGCCGAGCTGTCTGGAATCCTGATCGCGTCAGTCGGAGTCTATCTGGCGCTCAGTTCGCCCGCGGGAGACCGTGGGCTGCAGTGGGGACCACTCCGGCTGACAACGGGAGTTTCGGCAGGGATTCTGGCCGTCACGGGATTGTTGCTTCTGCTGGGAATTTATTCGCATCCGGCGTCCTGGTGGGAACGTCAGTCTGGTGCCGTGGAATCCGGCATCTTCTGGCTGGCATCCGTCGCGGCACTGAGTGGAGCATTTGGAACGCTGCGAGCCCGAACGACAACAGCACTGATGCAGTCGGTCGTTGTGCTGGCGGCCGGTGCCACCGGCCTGTTCGGCAACGCAGGAGACGTTCTGGCGGCCTCGACCTGCCTGGTGGTGGTCGGTCTGCTGGGATGGAAACTTCAGCTCAGGACTCTGCAGCCACAGACCGACGAGGATCCCGCACCTGCCGCTCAGTCAGGCGCCAGCCCACCTGTTTCAGAGTCTTCAAACACAGCCGCACTGCCGGAAACTTCCCGCGAGGAACCACTGCTGGTGACCGCGACCGGCATGCTGCTCGTCCTGCTGTTGGGTTCCGGCATTCACTCAGCCGTCACCATCGAGGCGCGACCGCCGACGCGCTCCCAGAATCCACGCGCCCTTCCGCGCCCGTTCCTGCGCAATACGACAAGCGTCGATCATCCCCAGGCCGACACTCCGGCAATTGACGAATCCTGGCTGACGGTCGGTGCCATCGGACTGCTGGCCGTCGCCGCCGGAATTGCAGTCTTGCCCCGTCGTCGCGGCGACTCGAACCCAGACGACATTCCCGAAGACACAATACAGGTGCCCTGATGATTTCTCCTCGAGACAACGTCCGCGAGATCGACCATCCACTGGTGCGACTGCATCTGACACGCCTGCGTGACGTCAACACGTCCCCCGCGGAGTTTCGTTCTCTGGTGCGCCGCGTGGCGACAATCCTCGCTGCGGCGGCGACCGACGACCTACAGCTTCGAAACACAACCGTGCAGACACCGCTGGCCACCGCACCAGGTTACGAACTGGCCGAACGCATCGCGCTGGTTCCGATCCTGCGAGCAGGCCTGGGCCTTGTCGATCCACTGCTCGATCTGATTCCCGATGCCGAGGTCTGGCATCTCGGCCTATTTCGAGACGAGGAAACGGCGCGTCCCGTCGAGTACTACCAGAAGCTGCCTGAATCCGATCCACCCGACGTCGCTTTGGTCGTTGATCCGATGCTGGCGACCGGCGGGTCGGCCACACTTGCTCTGGACGTCCTGAAACGCTGGGGCGTACCCAGAACTCGACTGGTGGTCCTGATCGCCGCTCCAGAAGGAATCGCTGCCGTGCGGGAAAAATTCCCCGAGACGGAGATCATCACGGCGCAGGTCGACGAATACCTGAACGACCAGAAATTCATCGTCCCCGGCCTGGGCGACGCCGGCGACCGCCTGTTCAACACGCTCCCGCCGTCTTGATCGAGTCCCGATGCGATGCACCAGTCCTGATTCCGTCAGCAGGTAGTTCCGCGCCTGGTAATTTGTTAAACCGGGTCTGAATCTTTGTCTCCCAATCTGCCGAACCAGGTGGTTCGGTGCTGGGATTGAACAGCGTCCTGTGAGGAGCATCGTATGGCTGCCACGCAAACGATTCGCGTCTTCATTTCGAGTCCCGGCGATGTGATTGAGGAACGCGACAAAGCCCGCCGCGTGGTCCAGTCGCTCGAACGGCGTTATCGGGGCGTCACACTCGAACCTGTGCTGTGGGAAGAGCTGGCACTGCCCGCAACCGCTTCGTTTCAGGAGACCATCGACTATCTGCTGGAACAGAAGCCGATCGACATCGCGGTCTTCGTGCTGTGGTCGCGGTTGGGAAGCGCGTTGGGAGCCGCCGTCACAAGGTCGGACGGGACTCCCTATCGCAGTGGCACGGAGCGTGAATTCGACCTGATGCTGACTGCATTCGAACAGAGCGACCGGCAGCGCCCCGTGATCCTCGCCTACGCACGGCAGGACGAAGCTGGATTCCGACGGGCTCTGTCAGAATGTGCTGCGGATCAGCTCGAGGTGCTGATTTCACAGAACAGACTGGCAGAGTCATTCATTCGAGAACAGTTTCACGACTCCGAAGGCCGAAATCTGCGCGCGTATCACTCCTACACGGAGCCGGTGAACTTCGCTCAACGATTGGAAGTTCATCTACGGCATGCGTTGGATGAGCTGGTCAGTACTGACGCAGCCGCGCGCTGGCAGCATGAGCCATACCGCGGGCTGCAGTTCTTCAATGTCGAGCACGCAGCCATCTTTCTGGGGCGGGATGAGGAATGCTGTGACTTGCTGGCAAGGCTGCGTGACCAGGAATTATCCGGATGTGCGTTCGTTGTCATCGTCGGGGCCAGCGGTGCGGGGAAAAGTTCGCTGGCGTTTGCGGGCGTCGCGGCATCGCTCATTCAGCGGAACTGGGACGACGACGTCCGAGAATGGCGCGTCGCCACATTCCTGCCCAGTCTTGCCGAGGGACACCTGTGCCTGCGACTGGCCAAAGTACTTGGAGACGCGATTCCAGAACTCGCGGGGTCAAACGTAACGCTGATTGACATCGCGAATGGACTGCAGAGTGATGCCGAGCTGACCGTCCGACTCAGCGTAAATCCTGCCTTCGCCGCTGCCAGTGAGTCGTTGGGTGGCGTGGTCCGTGTGCTGCTCGTTCTGGATCAGATGGAGGAACTCTGGACAGACCGCAGTATCTCAGAAAAGGACCGCGAGCAGTTTCTTGAGGCGGTGGAAGTTCTGGCAGGCTCAGGCCACGTGACTGTCCTTGCGACTTTGCGGAGCGACTTTTACCCACATGCCCAGAAATCACGGGCCATTCTTCGCATGAAGGGCGAACGCGGCCATTTCGATCTGCTGCCACCTGGTGCTGCCGCACTGCAGCAACTGATCACCGAACCGGCACGCCTGGCCGGACTGCAGTTCGAGCATGACGACAAGACGGCCCGAAAACTGGACGAGCTGATCCTGCAGGACGCGGCACGCGATCCGTCCGCGTTGCCTCTGTTGCAGTATGTACTCAGCGAACTCTATCGGCAGCGGGATCAGCAGACGGGAACTCTGTTGTTGACGGCTTACGATCGAATGGGCGGTGTGGAAGGAGCCCTCGCCCAGCGCGCCACGGAACAGTTCAATCAGCTTCCGGACGACGCGCGAGCGGCTCTGCCGGAGATACTTCCCCTGTTGGTGACTCTTGACCTGGACGGTGATCAGGTCGCCGTCCGACGTCGCGCCGCGATGGACGAACTGACCGCCACGCCCGCGCGGCGCACACTCACCGAAGCTCTGGTCGCCGCCCGTTTTCTTTCCACAGACCAGCACGGGGGCACGCCCGTCGCCAGCCTGACGCACGAATCGCTGCTCCGTTCATGGGATCAGATTACAGACTGGGTCCGGGACAACCGCGAACACCTCCGGATTCGCACGCGCATCGAACAGCAACAGAAACACTGGGAAGACTATGCGTGTGAGCAAAGTCTACTGCTGTCGGTGGGACTGCCACTTGAAGAAGGCCGCATGGTGCTGGATGCTGCTCGCGACGTGCTGCACGCGTCAACGCTGACTTATATCGAGACCTCGATTACGCATCAGAAGATCCGGACGGCGCGCGAATTTCGTCGTCGTGTAATGTTCACGGGTGGAGCGGCAGTCCTGGCAGTTGTCTCTGTATTTGGAGTGCTCGCCGTGTGGCAGGCTGGCGCTATCGTCGCGCAGAGTAAAATCGCCCAGAAACAGGAACAACTCGCCAAGGAAAACGAAGCCCAGGCAATTAAGCAAAAGAACATAGCAGTTGAGCAAACAAGACTCGCTGAGAAGTACTTCAAGGCGGCTGAGAAGCAGCGTGTGATTGCTGACGAGAAGAGGCTGGGGGCGGAGGCAGCCATGGAGGCCGAAGCAGCACAAAAGCTGATTGCACAAAAGAATTTCGAGGAGGCTAAGAAGCAACGCCTGATCGCGGAGGAGAAAACACGGGAAGCACTACGTCAGGGACGAATCGCACGGAACGAAAGTGCGATCGCCTTTATCCAGCAATTGCTGGCTGTGGAAAACAGAAAGGAAGCCGACCGGCAGAAAGACGCCGCACTCGCGGCTAAGGAGGCTGAAGCTGCACAAAAACTCATTGCCGAGAAGAACGCCGAAGAAGCCAAAAAGCAGGAAAAGATCGCGATCGCCAATGCTATGGAAGCAAAGAAGCAGGAAAAGATTGCGGTGGCCAACGCCATAGAAGCGGAACACCAGCGTCGGATTGCACTGAACCTACGAGCCATCGGCTTTATTGAGCGATTGCTGGCCAGTGAATACAAGACGGACGCTGAGCGAAAGATAATGGTTCTGGAACAGAAACTGATCGAAGCAGTGTCCGCAATTGATACTGAGTCTGCAGAAGGTGATCGTGGAGGATAACGCCGACCTGCAGGCAATTCCGCCGTGACTGGGAGCAGTGGGAACCGGACTCGCGTGATCGACTTTCCGTCGCCGGGACGTAATGACGTTTTGATTTTCGACACATGCCCAGCGCTCGCAGTCATACTGCAAAGGGTGAGTCGATCATCGTGCGAAAAACAGGAAAACTCCGACATCGACTGACGATCGGACACCCCGGCCGTCAAGAGCTCGGCCGATTCCATTCAAGGATCGCTGCATGTTTCATTCTGTCTTCGTGGCCGCCTGTTTTGCTTCCGTTGGTCAGCACCCTGTTGAATACCGGTTCGATGTCCGCGAGGAAATCGTTTACTCGACGGTCGGCGACCGTGAATTGCTGCTCGATGCGTTTGTCCCTGAGAAGGACGGGCTATCGCCAGCGGTGCTGGTCGTTCATGGCGGCGCATGGAAATCCGGGAATCGGCATCAGCTTCGTGGCTATGCCTATTCACTCGCCAAAATGGGATGCGTCTGCTTCGCGATTGATTATCGACTCGCGCCGCAGCACCAGTTCCCGGCGCAGATCGAGGACTGTCGTGCGGCCGTGAAGTGGATTCGCACTCATGCGGCTGAGTACGGCGTCGACCCGAAAAGGCTCGGCGCCATGGGCTACTCGGCGGGTGGTCACCTGGTTTCGCTGCTGGGCACGACGGGCGAGGCACCGAGCGAAAACAACGGGAATGTCGATACGCGGATTCAGGTCGTTGTGGCTGGCGGAGCGCCGACGGACTTTCGCTCGTTCCCCGACAACGGCAAATGGGCCGCATTCCTGATGGGCGGCGACCTCACCACCAAACCGGACGTGTTTCGTGCCGCGTCCTCAGCCGCCTTTGTCGACAAAGATGATTCCCCGATGTTCTTCTTCAACGGAACGGAAGACAAACTGGTTCCGCTGCCCTGGACGCAATCGTGTTTCGAAGCCTTGAAGAAGGCCGGGGTCAGGACGGAGATGCACAAGATCGAAGGCGCGGGTCATCTGCGAGCGGCCGTTGACCAGGAAGCGCTGAAAAAGGCCTACGCGTTCCTCGCCAGCGAACTGCTCAGCAAATCCACGCCAGGAAAAGAATGACCCTGCCACCCTGTCGTGTGATTATCACGTGTGCTTGCGGGACGTGCCCTGACACGGGAGTGCCGCAACCAGACTGAAAGTTCTCACGCAAAGTCGCGAAGACGCAAAGTCTGGGAACTGCCGTCCGTCGCGACTTGGCGTCTTTGCGTGAGAATTGAAGACTTGCGCACATGTGACGACTGAAGAGTCTACCGAGGCTGTGCCTCAGACCGAGAGCGGACGCCGAAGCAGGGAACACTAATCCGCACTAATTGACGCTAATGATTCGTGTGACGACTGTCGCCCGGATTAGCGAAGATCAGTGTCGATTAGTGTTCCTTCATGTCCAGGAATGAAACTTGATTCAACTGCAACGTGTTTTGAACTGGAAGAAGCCCAGGAAAGAATTGTCATGACGAAACAGTGTGTGCTGAATTGCGTCGATCCATGTCCCGCTGGTTCACATTTCCGCGGGCAAACGCTGATCCGGTTTGCTGCCGCGGCAATCGTAACCGCGTCGCTGCCGCTTACGGACCACGTTGAAGCTGCCGACGACTCGCGCCAGCCGAACATCGTTTACATCATGTCCGACGAGCTGGCGTATTACGAAGTGTCCTACATGGGGCACCCGCAGATTCAAACGCCCCGGATTGATCGGATGGTGGCCGAAGGGCTGATGTTTACCAACGCGCTGGCCGGAGCTCCTGTGTGTGCTCCCTTGAGATGTACGCTGATGACGGGCAAACACGCCGGGCACGCTTCCGTACGACAGAACGGCGGCGGCACTCCACTGCGGGAAGGTGAAGAGACGATCGCCTCCATGTTGAAGCCACTTGGCTACGCAACGGGCGGGTTCGGAAAATGGGGTTGCGGCGGACGCGGTTCAACCGGTGTTCCGGAGAAGCACGGCTTCGATGTCTTCTTCGGCTACTACGATCAGGTGCATGCGCACTCGTTCTATCCCCCGTATCTGATCCGCAACAGCCAGGAAGTTCCGCTGAAAGGAAATCGCGGCGGACGCAGTGGCGAGACGTATTCTCACTACGAGATTATGAACGCGAGCCTGCAGTTCATTCGCGACAATAAGGATCGACCCTTCTTCTGCTACCTGCCCATCACGCCTCCACACGGCATGTACGACATCCCCGAGACCGACCCGGCCGTGCAGCTTTACAAGGACAAGGACTGGCCGTCTGAAGCGAAGAACTACGCAGCGATGGTGACGATGGTCGACCGCAACGTCGGCGAAGTTCTGGACCTGTTGAAAGAACTCGAACTGGAAGAAAACACCATCGTGTTTTTCGCCGGAGACAACGGCGGACAGGATCGCTTCAAGTCGAAAGAACACCCACGCGGTTTCTTTGGTCCCAATGTGAATCCCAAGACAGGCGTCGAGTTTCGCGCTGGCAAGGGCAGTCTGTACGAAGGCGGATTGAAGATTCCATCGCTGGTCCGCTGGCCAGGCCGCATCAAACCGGGCCAGGTCAGTGACCTCGTCTGGTATCAGCCCGATATTCTGCCCACGCTGGCCGAGCTGAGCGGTGCCAAAGCTCCCGCCGACATCGACGGCATGTCGATCCTGCCCGAAATTCTGGGCAAGGAAGCCACTGGACGTGACCAGGAATCTCACAAGTATCTGTACTGGGAATTCGTTGGTCAGACGGCGGTCCGCATGGATCAGTGGAAGGCCTATCGCGGCCGCGGTCCCAAGGCGAAATGGGAGCTGTACGACCTCGACAAAGACATCAGCGAGACCAGCGACATCGCCGGTGATTACCCCGACGCCCTTGCGACGATGGTGCAGTTCGCGGATGACGCTCACACCGACGTCGTCGAGGGAGTGTTCCATAGCCGGACGGAGCACGAACGAGACCGGTGGGCGAAATACGGGACGTCTCGGGACGCGAATTCAAAGCCGCCTGGAAAAGTTAATCTGATACCGCCCGAAGGGCTGGTCACGCCATCAACGCTGAAGCTCGTTCGGTTCAGTAGCGAAAATCGCGGCAACCGCAAGTTTGCCCGGAACGCGATCGACGGAAATCCCTACACGATCTGGCATTCGCAGTTCTTGCCCAAAGCAGAGAAACACCCACACGAACTCGTGATCGACCTCGGAGCTCGCTACAGCGTGCGGGAACTTCGGTACCTCGCGCGGCAGGACAACGGCTGGAACGGTGCCATCGCCAAGTGCGAAGTTTATGTCAGTGACGCGCCCGACGAATTCGAAGAGCCCGCCGCCTCAACGACGTTCAAGAAGAAGCGCACGTCACAGTCCGTCGAATTCAAACCAGTGACTGGCCGTTATGTGTTGATCCGCGCTTTGTCTGAGGTGAGCGGCCAGCCATGGGCGTCGGCCGCGGAATTCGGAATCGTTGGCGAACGAGTCCGGGACTGATCGTGGTTTTCCGTCCGCACCAGACGGTACTGGCTGCGTGCCACTCAAACGGTAAAGCCCGACAGCAGTGTTATCCGCGTTGAATGTGCAGCGCGACCGACAGTGCAGTCAACAGCGTGGCGCAGCCTGTCGCGACAAGGAATGCTTTCTGCACGTTGCTGCGTTTTGCGCAGTATCCGATCAGTACGGGCACTCCAGTCCAGCCGATCCCGCCGACGGCGAAAAAGACTCCGACCGCGCGGCCGTGTAATGGTTTCTCGACATCCGTCAGGAGGATCGCGATCAACGTGGGAAAGATCGGTCCGAGGATCAGTCCTGCGGCGATGATCATCACGCAGGTCATCCGCGCGCTGCGGCTCGCGAACAACCCCAGTGTGAATGCGATGCACAGGATCGCCATGACAACAACCAGCAGCGTGTCATTCCCCGCCGGCAACAGCAGCGCAGTCGCCAGACGCGAACCCATGAACGTCAGCCAGAAGGCGGATAGCAGAGCCGAGGCCCGTCCTTCCTGGACGCCACGGTCGGTCATCAGCGTTGTGGCCCAGGTTGCCGTTGAAGCTTCGATCGGCACGTGGAAAAAGAATGCCAGGCAGCACAGCCATACGGTCGGGTTACCAGCCAGTTTTGCCAGTCCGCCGGCCACACTGTCTGACGGTTCGGCATGAATTCGCAGCCAGTCAACTCCGAATCCCTGCAGCAGCGGGATCAGCGCCACGGCGGCCAGTAGCAGAAAGACGGCTTCAAACTTCATCCACCGCGTCAGCGCCACGACCAGTAGCGGTGTGATGAACGCTCCCATTCCGAAAACGAAGTCGCCCATGTTCATCGCATAGGAGATTCGCGATTGCGTTTCGTCCAGAGGAAGAAACGCTGGCGGCGACGTTACGTTGAGTACGTTCACAAGGGCGGACCAGCCGATTCCGAGCAGCAGGACTGCGAGCAGGGCGACGCGGTAGGTCTTCAGTCGCGACAGCGTGATCAGACTGACGATGACGATCAGGAAACCGCCGCCGATCACTGTCTGTTTGCCGCTGACTCCGATCAGGTCGACAAGAAACCCGGCCGCGAAGACCATCGGGATGAGCGTGACGCCGAACACGCTGACCAGTCCACCGACACGGGCCTCGTCAATCTGCATCTTCTGGGCCAGCGGAACTTTCACACTTCCCAGCAAGGCGTGACACATGCCCGCCACTGTCAGAGCGGAGATCTGCATCAGTGTCAGGTTCGTATCCATGTTGGCTTTCCGGGCTGCCATGAGCTTTGGTGCGCGCCGTTCATAAAGTCACCGGATGCCATGGGCAATGCTCAATCGACTGTGGCCGCTGGCCGACGCCCCAATCATCTGGCCAGAGACTGGTCCTGCGCGGGCTTCCGTCCCGTGCTGAACGGGCGACACTTCGGAGGTCTTTCGATAACCTGCCGGCTCCCCCGCTGCTAATTCAATCCAAAGCCGTCACTGTTGCATTCCACCGAAGCGCGAGTCTATTGCCGTGAGCACTCACATCATTCAACGGCTGCGACAGAACGCAGTGAGCCTGATGTCCCGCGACCAGACCGTAAAGCAGCTCGCCGACATCGTGGCCGAGCTGTGTCTTGTCTGTGAGGACCAGGCCAAGACGATCACAAAAATGCAGGAACGGATCGACTCACAGCGGGAGCCGCAAGAGACTCCGTCCCGCCTGTAACTCTCAGGTGATCGGCCGGTCGAACGCGACACGTTGACGCCATACACGATGCGCGTGATTCGTCGACATCAGTGGCATCGATCACGACACCTCAAGTTCCTCGCGCCAGCGTGTTGGTACAGCATCAAACGCAGTTGTGTAGGTCGCGTCCAGATGCACCGGGATATATCGACCCGGCTCGACGAACAGAGGCATGTCCGGCAAAGTCTCGTGGACAGCAACCGGCTGGATGAACGCTCGCTTCGTTTCCCAGGATGAGTAGGCCACCAGCGTCAGGCGGCGATCGTGGGGGAGTTCAAAGTCAGTCTCTTCAATCTCCGACCAGATGGCCCTGTGGATCCCCTGCGGATCGCGTGGTGTGGGCGGGAACAGGTCGATGATCAGCAGGTGCACGTCGGAGTCTAGAAACTCCACCGCCTTCTCGACGAATGAGCGGAGTGCATGACGACTGCTTTTGTTGCCGGGAGACACGATCTCCAGCACAGCAACGACGCGATCACCGCTCGAGTGGCGGATCGCGATGCGGCTGCGTCGCTGCGAGTAACGTTCGACCGCAGACGTTGCCGTGAACTGCACTTGTGGCGGCGCGGTTTCCAGTAAAAGCCCAACACCGTCATCGCGCCCTGAGCCGGCCGCGCCAGACGGTTCCAACTCGTTTCCCGATCGTGCTTCCAGGGTGAGGACGTCTGGACCCATTCCACCGGCGATCTGTTCCGCCAGCGCGTAGTAGTCGCCGGGCAGGTCGGCGTTGAGAGCCCGATTGAGCGTCGAGATCCACTCATGATGGAAATGGTGAAAGATTCCCGGGCTGACGCGAGTCCAGTCGTGGATGGGCATGGGATCGACTCCGCAGACGATTGAATTGCAGACGCGATTGTATCCGGAATCCAGCGGCCGCGGCACATACAGATTTCTCCCGCACGACACTCGCGCCAAATCTGCGGACGTCTACTCGATACCGACCGGTATGGTCGCGACTTCTTCGCCGAACATTTCTTCCAGAAACCGCGACGGGATCGAGAGTCTCTTCCTGCCCCATCTGGTTCGGGCGGATGCTCGCGTGAGTGTCAGATGATCGCGGGCTCTGGTGACGGCGACGTAGGCCAGTCGCCGTTCCTCGTCGATGGCTCCGCCTTCAGCCTCGGCATCAATGGATCGCTTGTGCGGCAGCAACCCTTCTTCCATTCCGACAATGTACACGTGGGGAAACTCAAGCCCCTTGGCACTGTGTACTGTCATCAGTCGGACGGCGTTTTCGTCGAGCTTCTGTTCCTTGTCGCTCGATTCTTCGCGACCGTTCAATGTGGTCTCGTCGAGGTATCCGGAGAGTGACGGAGTTTTTGCACGTCGCACGTAATCGCCCAGCGAGGCGACCATCTGTTCGAGCATTTCCTCGCGAGTCGCCTGCATGACCTCGTTCTTGTACTGCTTGCGAATTTCGCTTTCGTAGTCGATTTCCGTCAGCAAATCCTCGCAAAGCTTCGGTAGCTCGTGCGGAGCCTGCTGCAACCGTGTGCGATAGCGAGCAAGCAGGCCCGAGAATCCGTTCAATGACTGAGCTGCCTTTGCAGTGATCAACTTCTCTTCAACCGCCGCAGGAATCGTCTGCCAGATACTGCAGCCCTGTCGCACAGCCCGCTGCACGAGTTTCTGCACGGTGGCATCGCTGATGCCTCGGGCCGGCGTATTAATGATCCGCAGCAACGACGTCTCATCCTGGGGATTCTCCAACACTTTGAGATACGCGAGTGTGTCGCGTATCTCTCGTTTATCGAAGAACGACTGACTGCCCATGATCACGTAGCGGACTTCCTGCCTGCGCAGTTCCGATTCAAAGACTCGCGGCTGTTCGTTCGTGCGGAACAGAATGCATACGTCCTGCAGAGCGACGCCCTTCTTCTCAACCAGAAAGCTGATCTCGCGGACGACGTTTTCGGCTTCGGTCAGTTCGTCGTCGTACTCGCGAAACCGCACGGGCACGTCCGAGATTTTGTTCGCGCGCAGTTCTTTGTCGTGCCGTCCTCGATTGTGCTTCACCAGCCGGTTGGCAACTTCGATGATCTGGTCCGTGCACCGGTAATTCTCTTCCAGCCGGACGACCTTCGCGCCGGGGAAGTGGCGATGAAAACCCAGAATGTGAGTGACATCCGCCCCGCGCCAGCCGTAAATCGACTGGTCATCGTCGCCTACCACACACAGATTCGTATGCGGTCGGACGAGTGCTTCGATCAGATTGAACTGTGAGCCATTCGTGTCCTGATATTCGTCGATCTGCACATGGTCGAAGCGTGCCTGCTGTCGCTCCAGTGCATCCGGATGGTCGAGGAACAGCTGATTCGTAAGCAGCAGCAGATCGTCGAAGTCGACAGCGCCGCTGGCCCGCAGCGACGCCTGATATTTCCGATAGGCCACCGCGGCGATGAATTCGAGGTCGTTCTCCGTGTAGTCGGCAGCGTTTTCCGGACGGATGCCCTGCATCTTCCAGCGGCTGATGATGTTCAGCAGATCGCCCGGCTTGAGTGTTCCATCCTGCACGCGCACGTCGCGCAATGCCTTGCGGGCCGTGGATTCCTGGTCGCCGCGATCGTAAATCGTGAACCTCGCCGGATAACCAAGTAGCTCAATCTCCTGCCGCAGGACCTTCACGCAGTACGAATGAAACGTCGAAATCATCGGCCGCTGGGGCAGGCGTTTACCCAGCAGCTCCTGCGTGCGTTCGAGCATCTCTTTGGATGCTTTGTTGGTGAACGTGACCGACAGGATGCGGTCGGGAGCGATGCCGCTGCCGATCAGCTCCACGATGCGGTGTGTGATGACGCGGGTTTTTCCGGTTCCTGCTCCGGCCAGAACGAGCAACGGGCCAGACAGCGTTGTCGCCGCGTCACGTTGCGCGGGATTCAAATGAGCGAGTCGATCCATCGGTGAGTGTGCAGACCGTCAGCGGAAAAAACAGCGGGGTCGAAGGGCCGGGCAGAGTATTCAGCGCGCCCGTGAATGTCCAACCGACACACGACCGATTCAGCAGGGCATTGCATGATTGTCTCGACAAACACTCCAACGTTTCGAGAATGGCTCCATGCATGGATTTATCCAACGGACCGAATCACTGGGGGGACTCGACTGCATCGTCCTGTCGCCTGAATCCGCAACACCCGAGCTCGCTGTCGTTTTATGCCACGGGTTCGGCGAACAGGGCTCGAATCTGGCCGCGTGCGTGTGTGGCGCCACATTGGCGCAATCGGCGTTGAGGCATCCGGTGGTTTTTGTCTTTCCTGATTCACCCTGGCGACTCGTGAACCAGCCAGCCTGGTGGACTCCGGACTTCAGCCACCTGGCCGATGGGAATCCGCGACATTTGCGCGACGATTGCCCCGACGAACTGCCAGAGTCACGCCGACGAATTCTCGCGGTGGTCGATGCTGTGATGACGACATTCCAGTTACCGGCCTCACGAATCGTACTGGGTGGCTTTTCTCAGGGAGCAATGCTGGCGACGGATGTCGCTCTGTGTATGAGTGATGCTCCGGCGGGATTGTGCGTGTGGGCCGGTTCACTTTTGAACGAAGCCCAGTGGCGACCGCTGGCGGCGAAACGAGGCTTCATGCGAGTCCTGGAGGCGCACAGTCGCAATGATGCCGCGCTGCCTTTCAAAGCAGCGATCTGGCTGCGAGACATGTTTGAGGAATCGGGATTCGATGTTCGGTTCGTGGAGTACTCGGGCGGCCACACGATTCCTGCCGAAGGCATCACCGGTCTCGTCTCGCTGATCGACGACACACTCGGTGCATGACGCTCGTGAGCTAACCAGCGCCCCGCACAGGGTTCACGACCGCGACCAGCCGATCGAATTGATTCGCTGAATCTCCTTGTCGATATCGTCGCCCACGTAAAACGACAGCCAGCCACGGACACGAACGGTTTTCCCTGGAGCGCAATCTGGAAACACCGGATCTGAATGCAGACATGGGCATCGCTCATTGAACCAGGCGCGATGCACTGGATCCCAGGCCGTGATGATCCAGCGATTGCCTTTCTCCGACCGACAGATCGAGTACGGCTCGCGTTTGATCTTGTTGTCGTTTGTCTGGGCGTTGAATCCGGCAGCGGACTTGAGCATCACGCAATTCTGTACGCGCAGGTCGGTCAGCAGTTCTTTTGTCCCATTCGTCAAAGTGAGTTCCATCCACACGTGATCCTTTTTCGGCCGGACGTGCGACGTGAAACGGATCCCGTTGGGCAGCGTCCGCTCAATGTCGAAAGAACCGTTTTCGCGACGAGTCCATTCCAGCTTTGCGAGCGTCTGCCCTGCTTTGTCGAATACTGTGGGAATGTGAGTGTGTGCCAGATACGTCAGTCCAAGATTCGACCAGATTGCCTCGGGCACATCGACGACGACGTAGTCGTGTTCCGCCCAAGGCGTAAAAACGCTGACCTTGGTTTCCCGCTGCGGACGAATGGCACCTTCCAGAAATCCGATTCGCGGATGTCGGCCGCCCGGAAACGGCACCACCAGCAACTTGTCCCGCTTCCTGGGAAAACCTGCAGGGCGAATGTCGAACGCTCCCAGGTGCTGTCGAATCGCAGAGGCTTCCAGCCCCGTGGCCGCATGGACCTCGTCAACGCTGAAGCCATGCAGTCGCACCATGTTGTCGAGCCAGTAGCGAAGTTCCGCCTCCGAACCGGGACGTCGGAAATTCGACGGTTCATCGTCCGCGGTCAACGAGGTGCCCACGAGCAGGACAGCCGCGACGCAGAAGGAAGGCATGGTACGCAGCATGGTGCACCTCGGATGCTTGAGTGGTGTTTTCGGCTCATCGCTCTTAACGGAAGAGGAGGGAACACGAATTGACGCTAATGATCGCTGATGCCTGTATCACATTCGATTAGCGTTTATTAGCGTTCCTTCTGGTTTCGGCCGAAGGTCGCGCTACGGTCTTCCGTTCGAAATTCCTGACGTAACCGAAAGTCGCGCCGAGACAATGTCCTCTTTCCGGCGACATCCTGCTATCGATCATGGTCAGTTTCGACTGCATCGCTGGCTGGATACCCTCTGCGGTTTCCCGACCTGAACCACTCCGTCCGAAGAGTAATTCCATGACTCGATCAAGCCTCTGCCTGACGATCATCCTGAGTTTTCCGGCGTTCGTGTCCGCCCAGTCGATCATCGACACGAACAGTCCACTCGAAACAGTTGCTACCGAATTCGGACTGGCTGACGGTCCTGCCTGGAACGGCTGGAGCCTGGACTTTCCGGACGTCAAAGGCGGGAAGCTGTTCCGCTACAACCCGAAGACCGACAAGACACAGGTCCTGGCGAAGGAAGCGGGACGTATCAGTGCGTCCTTCTTCGGACACGGAAAACTGTATCTCTCGAACAACGGAGAGGGACGCATCACGCTGCACGGCCCGGAGCCACAGCCGCTGACGAAACCCGAAGGCAGTGGTCGCGACCTCGCACGACCAAATGACCTGGTGGTCGACGCACACGGTGGCATCTACTGGACGCTGACGCGGCAGGGACGCGTCATGTATCGACAGCCGGACGGAAAAGTCGTCACGGCCGTCGAGAAGATCGAAACACCGAACGGAATCACTCTTTCGCCGGATGAAACAACGCTGTACGTCTCGGCCTACGTTCCAAAGCAGGTCTACGCATACAACGTCGTCAAACCCGGTTCGACTGCCGACGGTCGACTGTTCTCCACAATGGATGACGGTGACGCAAAGGGCGCGGACGGCATGACGATCGACCGTGTCGGCAACGTCTACTGTGCCGGAGCGACCGACATCTGGATCTGGAATCCGGGCGGTGAACTGCTGGCAAAGATCGTCTGCCCAACGCGGCCGATTAACTGCACTTTCGGTGATCAGGACCTGCGGTCACTGTACATCACCGGATTCGGCGGTCTGTACCGGCAGCGAATGAAAGCCTACGGAGTTCCGCCGCGTCCGCCAGTCACCGACATTCGCACGGAAGATCAGAAATCGCGTCCGTCGATCGCGATGACTGACGATGTCACGCTGATGCAGGACGTCGTTTATGCACAGTCCGGAGATCGCAAACTGCTGTGTGACATCTGCATTCCGAAGGGCCACGACGAACCGCTTCCGGCGGTTGTCGTGGTACATGGCGGCGGGTGGCTCAATGGCGACAGGTACAAGTTCCGGGCGCTGGCTCTGCAGCTTGCCGCGCGCGGTTATGTCACGGCAGCAATCGATTACCGCCTGGGACACGAAGCCCATTTTCCCGCCGGCATTCAGGACTGCAACGCGTCCGTCCGATACCTGCGAGCGAATGCGAAGGAGTACGGAATCGATCCGCAGCGAATCGGAGCTGTCGGCGGTTCGGCCGGTGGCCACCTGGTCGGCCTGATGTCGACCGGCTGGCAGGAGCCAGAATTGCAGGGTGACGGCGGACATGCCGATCGATCATCGCGGTTGCAGGCAGCGATCGTCATGGCCGGGCCGATGCAGATGACAACCGGCTCTGTCGCCGACAAGTCTCGCAAAGGCGACGCCAATGCGAATCACTGGCTCGGCAAGACGATCGACGAAGCTCCCGCGTTGTACGCGCTGGCGGACGCTCACCTGCACATCTCAAAGCAGTCGACGCCGATCCTGTTCATGACCGGCGAGCACGACACTCCGGAACGCAATCAACCGTCGCGGGACAAGCTGAAAGAAGCCGGTGTCTGGACGGGACTGAAGATTTACAAGGACGGCAAACACGGCTGCTGGAACCGCTTACCGTGGTTCAACACGATGCTCGACGACATGGACGCGTTCTTCAAAGAGCATTTGAAGACGGATTCATGATTCTGCCCACCGGACTGATTGATTGTGCTGATTGATCGACCAGCAATCGTGCCTCAAAGTGGCGCTGTCGAAGTAGGGAGAGCGGGAATGAATGCCAATCAAATGATCGAACTGTTAAATCGGAACCCGTTTGAGCCGATCGAAATCCATCTGACGAACGGCACGATCATCGCAATCGAGCACCCGTATTCGATTGCGACCGCCCCCGGAAGTTCTTACTGCATCATTCACAGAGAGTCCGAGCCCGTTCGCTACGTCGCCTATCGCGACATGGCCGAAGTGAAGGTTCAATTGCCCGCTTGACCGCACCGAAAGCCACGTATCGTGAAAATCGCTTACCTCGACTGTGCGACCGGCATTGCCGGGGACATGACTCTGGCGGCACTGATCGATTCCGGAATCGACGCAGACGTGATCCGTGCGGGTATCGACTCGCTGGGACTTGACGGTGTTGAGCTCAAGACCGAAACCGTTGTCAAAGGCGGGTTCCGCGCGACCTACGTCAAAGTCGTCCATCCCGAACAGCACGCGCATCGGCATCTGTCCGATATCGAGGCGATTCTGGAACGAGCTGACGGCGTGACCGATTCGCAGAAGACGATCGCGCGCGAAATCTTCATGGCGGTCGCCGGCGCCGAAGCCAAGGTCCACGGCTCCACAATCGAAAAGGTCCACTTTCACGAAGTCGGGGCGATCGATTCCATCGTGGATATTGTGGGGACGGCGATCGGATTCGATCTGCTGGGAGTCGATCAGATCATCTGCAGCCACATTCCTACCGGACACGGCAAAGTACGGATCGATCACGGCGTGTGCGCTATCCCGACTCCCGGAACTGCCGAGCTGCTGCGTGGAATTCCGCTGGCGGATGTTCCCGTCGAAGCAGAGCTGACAACGCCCACTGGTGCGGCCATCGTGAAGGCTCTGGTCGATCGGTTCTCAACGTCGTTACCCGCGATGAGTATCGACAGCATCGGCTACGGGGCCGGCACGAAGGATTTCCCACAGCGCGCCAATCTGCTGAGACTGTTCGTCGGCACGGCTCAGGCCTCGCCTGAATTCGATCAGGTCTATCTGCTGGAAACGAACATCGACGACGCTTCGCCCGAGGTCATCGGCTACACGAAACAAATGCTGCTCGAAAACGGAGCACTCGACGTCTACACGACCTCGATCCAGATGAAGAAAGACCGGCCGGGAGTCATCCTCAGCGTGATCTGCCGGCCGGACCAGCGGGACACGATCGAGACAATCGTCTTCCACGAAACCGGGACATTTGGTATCCGGCGCAGTCTGATCGAGCGGTCAAAGCGACTGCGAGAGTCAATCACGATCGATTCCGACTGGGGACCGATCGAAGGCAAACTCGGCTGGCGCGAAGGCGAGCCAGCCGTGTTCACTCCGGAATTCGAATCCTGCGCGAAGATCGCAAAGGAACAGGAACTGCCGCTTCGAGAGGTGTATCGCACGATCGAAGCGTGGTATCAGCAGGCCGAATTCGAACAGGAAGAGGACGACGAGCCTCAAGAGCAAGATCACAGCCACAGTCATGATCACGACCATAGCCACGATCACAGTCATGACCATGACCATGATGGCGGACACGACCACGGCTAGTGATCAGTAATCGGTGACGGACAACAAATGACCAATGACTGACAACACCCGAGCGGTGTCGTCTACTTTGTGTCTTTCGTCGCACTACGAGTCAGGGACGACAAACAATGCTGGCCATTGAACTTCACGGGATGCACCCGTTCGTTCTGATTCTGATCTGCCTGGCGATCGGCCTGTCTCTGCGACGCTCAGCGCGTCGATGCCGACGATTCGAACCGATTCGATACGCCACGCGCGAATTGAAGGCAAAGAAAGAGACAACACAGGCAAAGGTGTATCAACACAGGATTCAACTGCACGACACAGCCCGTGAGACTCAGGCCGTTTTGCAGGCCCAGGTTGCCGTGCTGGACCAGATAGCGGGGGAAGCTGATCGCGACATCCGGCGGCTGGAAGAACTGCTGCAGGAGATCCGCGACGTCCCCACGCCGCGTCTGGCTGAATTCTGCGAAGAGAGCGAGCCTGATCCTGACGAACCATTCCTGCCCAGCGCCGAATCGGCTGAGTTCGTGAGGGTGTTGCATCGATCGGGATTCAGTGCCGAAGAGATTGCCGGATCGATGCGCGCTCCGCTCGACGTGATTCGCGGGATTCTGGGCGAATCAGACGATGGCAGTTCGAAGGCCGCTTGAGCCTTCCAACTGCCTGATCCACAGTCAGTACACGGAATTCCCGCCGGACTCGGGTCTGGCATTTCCGAAACGGATAACTCGCGAAGAATCGAATGCCAGGAATAATTACGAACTGCTGCCCCGTCTCCCTAACCCTCTCCCCCACAGGGGAGAGGGGACTGTCATGTTTCCATAGCGTGCGACACATCGGCTCAATGCGATCACCATCGTCCCTTCTCCCCCCGCGGGGGGAGAAGGTGGCCGCAGGCCGGATGAGGGGGGCTCGAACGTGATTCGCGTCCAACTACTTATCCCGACGCTCGACCAGTCCGGCGCCGAAAAACAACTGACTCTGCTGGCGACGCGTCTGCCGCGAGACGAGTTTGACGTCGAAGTTGTTGCCCTGACGCGAAGCGGGCCTTACGAAGAAACACTGCGCGAGGCCGACATCCCGGTGACGGTGATCGGCAAATGCTGCAAGTTCGACCCTTTCTCGCTGCGGCGTCTGAAACAACTGATCCGCGAACGCCAGCCGGACGTCTTGCACACCTGGTTGTTTGCAGCGAATACCTATGGCCGGATCGCTGCCGGTCCACGACCGCAACCGAAGATCGTCGTTTCGGAACGCTGCGTCGATTCGTGGAAGGCCCGCTGGCAGCTTTGGTTCGATCGCAGGTTAATTTCACGCACAGACCGATTCATCGGGAATTCGCAGGCCGTCGTCGACTTCTACCGCAACGTCGGCGTCCCGCAGGACCGGCTGACTGTGATCCGTAACGGCGTCGAGACGCCAGCCGATGCAGCCCGTTCGCGTGAATCAGTGTGTGATGATCTGAATGTCCCGCAGTCCGCCCGACTCGTTGGGTTTGTTGGTCGCCTCGCCCCGCAGAAACGACTGAAGGATTTGATCTGGGCGTTTCACCTGCTCGTGTCCGTCCAGCCTGACGCATACTTCGTCATCGTCGGTGACGGTCCCGAGCGTGCTCAACTGGAGAAATTCGCCGCTGACATCCCGACAAAAGGGCAGGTCCGTTTCGTCGGACACCGTGATGATGTCGACGAACTGATGGGGCACTTCGACGCGTTCTGGCTGGCGAGCGATTTCGAAGGGCAGTCCAACAGCCTGATGGAAGCCATGGCCGCGGGTGTGCCCGTCGTGGCGAGCGATATCGCACCCAACCTGGAACTGGTCACTCACGAAGAGACCGGACTGATTGTTCCAGTCGGCGACAAAGCCACTTTCGCAATGGCGGTCGACCGACTGCTGAAGGACTCCGACTTTGCGGCGACGCTCGCGGCAAACGCCCAGCGACAAATGCGCGAAGAATTCTCGATCGACGCCATGGTCAACGCTCACGCGACGCTTTACCGCGAACTGGCTGCCTTATCCTCGTAGGCCGGAACTGCGCTTCGCTTGTTCCGGCCGACTTCCGTGTCGTGCATACCGGCTCGCTCGCTGCGACGTCGCTTATCCGGTAAAGAGGCTCGCGAGCAACGGATTCGCCGCCGCCGCCTTCACAAGATGCTCCGGAGCACCGGATGCCGGAACTGGATGTCCAATCGATCCTCGGAGACTCAGGTCGCATTGCGCAACGACTCGACAGCTACGAGTCACGACCCGAGCAGATCGAGATGGCTAACGCGGTCAAAAAGGCCATCGACGAGGAGTCGCATCTCATCGTCGAAGCTGGCACTGGTGTCGGTAAGAGCTTCGCCTATCTGGTCCCGGCGATCCTGCACGCCACGCGCGATCAAGGGCAGGAGCATGGACAGTCAGGCGACCATGGCAAATCCGTTTCGGACAAACAGAAAAGAAAACGCGTCGTCGTTTCGACCAACACGATCAGTCTGCAGGAGCAGCTCTTTCACCGCGACATCCCGTTTCTGAACTCGGTGCTGCCCGTCGAGTTTTCGTCCGTACTGGTCAAAGGGCGATCCAACTACATGAGTCTGCGGCGCATGCACGGTGCCGTCGAACGATCAAATTCGTTGTACGCTGAACCCGACGAGATGCGGCAGCTGCAGGACATCGTCGAATGGTCCGACGACACAACCGACGGCAGCCGCGCAGATTTGTCGTTTCGGCCGCTGCCTTCCGTCTGGGACGAAGTCCGCAGCGAGCACGGCAATTGTCTGGGCAAGCACTGCAGCCACTTCAACGACTGCTTCTACTTCAAAGCCCGCCGCCGCGTCTGGAACGCTGACGTCCTGGTCGTCAATCACGCGCTGTTCTTTTCTGACCTGGCTCTGCGACGCGAAGGTGCCGCGCTGCTGCCCGATTACGACGTGGTGATTCTCGACGAAGCGCACACGGTGGAAGGTGTTGCGGGCGATCACCTGGGCATCTCGGCGAGCAGCGGACAGGTCGATTATCTGATGAATCGGCTCTACAACGACCGGTCACATAAGGGCCTGCTGGTTTCGCATAATCTGGTGGATTGCCAGCGAGCAGTCATGCGCCTGCGGACGCAGTCCGATGACTTCTTCGAATCACTGCGATACTGGCGACAGGAGAAAGCGCCCGCCAATGGCCGGGTCCGCAAGCCGCTCGAAATTGACAATGCGTTCACACCGGAACTTCGCAAGCTGGGTATCGAAATCGCCCTGGCGGCTGAAGACATTCACCCGGAAGAGAAACGGATCGAGCTGAAAGCAGCGGCTGAACGCTGCAACGTGCTGGCGGTTTCGATCGACGCCTGGCTGGCACACAACGGCGATGACTTCGTCTACTGGATCGAGACATCACAGGGTCGCCGCGAGAACGTTCATCTGACTTCCTGCCCGATCGAAGTCGGCCCGGTGCTCCGCGAAGAATTGTTCAATCAAATCAACACTGTCATCCTCACGAGTGCCACACTCGCAATCGGCCAGGAGAATTTCGAGTTCTTCAAAGGCCGCACCGGCCTGACGAAGACTCACGAACTGAAACTCGGCAGCCCATTCGACTACCAGAGTCAGGCACGTCTGATTCTGCAGACCCGCATTCCGGACCCCAGTACCAGTCCGCGCGAGTTTGAAGATGCTGTCTCCGACTGCATCAAACGCTACGTCGCTCAAACGGAAGGCCGAGCGTTCGTGTTGTTCACCAGCTATCGCATGCTGAAGAACTGCGCCGCGCGACTAAGTTCCTGGTTTGCTGAACAGAACATGTCACTGTACTGCCAGGGTGACGGCCTGCCACGAACTCAGATGCTGGACAAGTTCCGCAAGGACCCATCTGCGGTGCTGTTCGGAGCCGACAGCTTCTGGCAGGGTGTCGATGTTCCGGGCGACGCACTGCAGAACGTTATTATCACCCGACTGCCGTTCAGCGTCCCCGACCAGCCGTTGCTGGAAGCTCGCGTCGAAGCCATCCGCGCCCGCGGCGGAAACCCTTTCATGGAATACCAGGTCCCGGAAGCGATCATCAAGCTGAAACAGGGCTTCGGCCGCCTGATCCGCAGCCGCCGGGACACCGGCCAGGTCGTCATCCTGGACCCCCGCATCCGCACCAAACCCTACGGCCGCCTGTTCCTGCGAAGCCTGCCCGAGTGCGAACTGATTATTGATTCTGACACCGGAGCGGAATCCTGATGATTTCAGCCGCGGAACGAGGGAACCTTGAGTCTCGGCGATTCAGCTGCGGAGCGACGACAGCAGTCGAATAGCACACCCAGGCCCGGGACGATGCTGTCGCCTCTCTCATAGCTCAATTCCTGGGCTCGCGCACCAGGCTTTATCCTGTCGCCGCTTTGCGGCTGAAATGCCGGAGTCAAATGATCCCCAGTTACTAAAGGACGCGAGCGACATCCATTTCAACACCACCATAGTTCACTGACAGGCCTCGGAATGATGGCAATCAGCATCGTGGCAAAAAGTGTCCGGCACTGCGGCCGCGTAAACTCTGGTTTCGCTTTCAGACTGTTTCGTAGCCGGAGCGCTGCGGGCGTTTCAGTAACGTGTTGGCTCCCGCATCGTCATGGAACTTCTCAGTGGTCGGGTCCCATGTCAGCTTGCGACCGACTCGCATTGAGATGTTGCCGAGGTGACACGTACTCACGCTGCGGTGCTGGCTTTCAATGTCAGAAATCGGTGTCCGCCGGGCTTCCACACAGTCAAAGAAGTTGCCCATGTGGTTGATGATCGCGTCCAGTTTTCCGGCGCGCTCGGGGCGGTCGAAATTGTCGAAGTCGTAAACACGTTGGGCCGTTCGCGCCAGCGGGTTTTCGGCCAGTGCTTCGACCGGAGCACCGGAGATTGTTCCCCGATTGACGAATATACGGCCGCGATCGCCGGTGAACATGATTCCGTTCCGACCGGTATCGCTGACCGTCATCGTGACTCCGTTCGCGTATCGATATGTCACTCCGAAGTCGAGTGCGACGTTAAAGCCGTCCTTAACTGTCGGGTACGTCGCCTTGCCGTCGATCTCAACTGGCAACGAGTTGATTGCCCATTGCGCGATATCCAGATGATGGGCGCCCCAGTCAGTCATCTGTCCGCCGGAGTACTCGTACCACCAGCGGAACGTGTAATGCGATCGTTCCTCGATATACGGCACGTCGGGTGTCTGTCCTTGCC
The DNA here is from genome assembly GCA_963579025.1 of Planctomycetota bacterium. Lineage (GTDB taxonomy): Bacteria > Planctomycetota > Planctomycetia > Planctomycetales > Planctomycetaceae > CAUZFZ01. The sequence continues at coordinate 28,831 of CAUZFZ010000069.1, forward strand.
ACAAATCCCAGTTGAAGTTTCCTGGAACAGGTCGGCGAACGAAGGGGCCTCCCGTCTTGTTCTTTCCAAGGACAACATCCACGTTCTGAAGTTTGCCCAACCGCCCCTGCCGCACCATTTCGACGGCGAGGCGGAAGCGCGAGTCGCTTCTTTGCCACGAGCCAACCTGAACGACGCGCCCGGTTTCCTTAACGACCTTTGCCAGCACTTTTCCTTCGTCGACCGTCAGTGTCAGCGGTTTTTCGCAGTACACGTCTTTGCCGGCTCTGCAGGCATCGATGACCATCTTCGTGTGCCAGTGATCGGGAGTTCCGATCGTAACAATGTCGACGTCTTTACGAGCGAGAAGGTCCTGGTAGTCCTCGAAGTCGCGAGGTGTGCTGCCAAACGCGGACTTCACCGGATCGCGAACGTTTTTGTCGACGTCGCACACAGCCACTATGTCACCGTACATGTTCGCCTTATTGGCGATCACACTGCCTTGATATCGGAGGCCGATCGCACCGACGCCCAGTCGTTCCACCGCATGCTTCGGCTTGTCCTGAGCGAATAGTGGCTGCCGCAGACCGAGTCCGGCGAGGAGCCCAGTGCCGACAACGGATGATGCAAGGAATTCGCGACGCGTGTTAAGTGACTGCGACATCGATTGTCTCCTCGTCAGGATGATTCAGAGTGAGTGTAGACAGAGATTTCAACAGAAGTCCTCGAAGGTCGCAAAGGGAATGTTAAGGCACGCAGAGAAGAGAGATGGGTCACAATTTCTGAGCACGGTTCGACGTTCGTCCGTTGAAGCTCCGCGTCCTTCCCGATCTGCTGTTCACAACTCACTCCCTGCAGAGAGCCGTATCACGTGAGGATTGGTTTTACGACTTCACCATGCACGTCAGTCAGACGGTAGTCGCGTCCCGCGTGCCGGAATGTCAACGCCTCGTGATCGAGCCCCAGCAGATGCAGGATCGTCGCGTGGAAATCGTGAACATGAACGCGATCTGCGCCGACCGCGATGCCGTGTTCGTCGGACGAGCCGTAAACGATCCCGCTTTTCACTCCCGCACCCGCCATCCACGACGAGAAGACCTGGTGATGATGCTCACGTCCGGCGTGACCCGCCTTTTCGTGGTACGGCGTGCGACCGAATTCCGTGGTCCAGACAACCAGTGTGTCCTCCAGCATGCCACGCTGTTTCAGGTCTGTGATGAGTGCGGCAATGGGTTGATCGACGTTCTTTGCCAGCGGGCCGTGTGTTGCCATGTTGCCGTGTGCGTCCCAGTTGCCTGACGAGCCGACGTCAATCAGCTCGATGAATCGCACGCCGCGTTCCGCCAGTCGCCGACCGACCAGACACTGCCAGCCAAAGCCCGACTTCTGCCCGGGATTCAGCCCGTAGCTCTTCAGTGTGGCGGCGGTTTCACCAGACAGGTCCAATGCCTCAGGGGCTTCCCGTTGCATTCCGAACGCCGTTTCAAACGAGCGGATGCGTGCCTCAAGAGCGCGGTCGGTCGTTCGCTGTTCGAGATGCCGCTGGTTGGCCTTTGCCAGCAGTCGCAGTTCCAGTTCCTGCAGTTGGGACGTGGGCACGCGGGGCCGAATATTCGGAATGGGATTCTCGCCAGGAACAATCCAGGTTCCCTGATGAGAACCGGGCAGAAAGTCACTGCCCCAGGTTTGCGCTCCCGCATACGGCGCCTGCGGAGCAACAACCACAAACGACGGCAGGTTCCGGTTCTCCGTGCCCAGCCCGTAGCTCACCCACGAACCAATGCTGGGTCGTGCGAAGGTCCACGAGCCGCAGTGCATCCCCAGTGTGCTCTCGTAGTGATTTGTATGGTCGCTCTCCATCGAGCGGATGATGCACAGGTCATCAACCACCTGACGCACGTGAGGGAACAGATCGCTGACCATTGCACCCGATTTGCCGCCGGGCTTGAACTGCCAGTCGGGCCGTTTGAGGTACCGCGTGAACTCGCCCAATTTCCCCTGCCAGTTATCGACGGTGATCTTCTTACCATGATTGGCGATCAGTTCCGGCTTGTGATCGAATGAGTCCACATGCGAAACGCCACCGGTCATGTAGAGGAAGATCACGCGCTTGGCTTTGGCTGTGTGATGTGCCTGCTTCGGCGCCAGCGGGTCCGCGGCTGTTGTTGAGGCCGCTGCGGACAGTTCATCCGCAAGCATTGCCTGCAAGGCGATGGCGCCGAATCCACCGGCTGCGCGCTGCAGAACCTCACGTCGTGTTGGCCGTTGTCCTGAATCGGTCATCGCACTGTCTCAATCCACAAACAGGAATTCGTTGCGGGTCAGAATCAGTCTCACAAAGCTACTCCAGACGAGTTGTTCACGTTCAGTCCCTGGCTCTCCAAGCGTTTCTCCATATTCTGCCAGGAAGGCCAGTGAGTCTGCCGTTTCCTCAGAATCCGGCTGACGTCCGAGAGCAATCACGTAAGCCAAAGTAACTCGGCCTGCCGGATCGTCGGCCGAATTCATCACTCTCGCGGCAAGGCTGGCTGAGCGTTCATGAACAAACTCATTGTTCATGAGATACAAGGCCTGTGTTGGAACTGTCGTCAGTTCGCGTCTAGCCGTACTGACGTTTGGATCGGCTCCATCGAACAGGCTCAGGAACGGGTGTCGTTTCAGCCGTTGCTGCATCAGGTAAATGCTTCGCCGCTTCGTTGGATAAACGCCGTAATACGGGGCGTGCTGGGTAAAGCCCCACGTCTCAACCGCCGGAAATGGATGCTCCGCGCCCATCGTCGAATCAAGATCGCCGCTGACGAACAGCATCGCGTCGCGAATCTCCTCAGCACTGAGGCGTCGTCGGTTAAATCGCCAGAGCAATCGCGCGTCGGGATCGGCCTCGGCGGCGACTGCGTCGTATGCACTCGACTGTTGATATGTCGCGCTGTTCATGATCAGTCGATGGATGGCATTGATCGACCAGTCACTCTCGATAAAGCGGCTTGCCAGCCAATCGAGCAATTGTGGATGTGACGGCAATTCGCCTCTCGCACCAAAGTCGTTCCCCGTCGCAACCAGGCCACGGCCGAAGTGCTGTTGCCAGATTCGGTTCACCATGACGCGTGCCGTCAGTGGGTTAGACCGGCGAGTCAGCCATTCGGCCATCTGCAGTCGGCCACTGCCGGCATCGGCGGGGAGTGAATCGTGACCGAGTATTTCCAGGTTCTTTCGTGGGACAGCATCGCCTGGTTTTCTGTTGTCCCCGCGAATCTGAATCTGTGCGTTTTTGGGTTTGTCCTGCTCGATGGCACCGTAGACGACCTCATACGGTCCCGACTTCTTCAACTGATCCCGTTCCGGCATCAACCGCGTCAGCTCTTTCGACGTGCGGTCGAGGTTTGATCGCAGTTCGGCAATCTCTGTTGGCGAGAGTGGCGTCCGCGGAGTCGCACCAAATGCCTGGCCCCGGTCTTCGGCGACTTTGTAAAAGTACCACACACCAGCATTGCCATACTGATCATCGTTGGGGTTGGCTTCGGTCATGTCTTTCAGAACGTCCGACACCACATCCCACTTCTGGCCCTTCCCGTCCACTTCCACAATGGCGAAGTCCACCTGCGTCAGATCGCATCCGTGATTCGACTTCGGCATGACCGCGAGTTGCAGGAAGTCGCCCGGTTGCACGTCGGCTTCGAACGGCTTGCCGTCTGTCGCGAAGACCTGTGACGCGTTTCGATCGATCCCGCCACCGGCGATCGACGTGAAGCCCTTGCCGTTGAGGCTGTCGACATACCACAGAATGCTGTCACCGCAGTCGTGCGCGTCCTGAACGTGGCCGGTGATACGCACCCGTCCAGCGATGGGGCTTCTCCAGGCGATCCCAACGCCTTCTTTTGGATTGGGGTGTACGACGAGCTTCTTCGGAGGCACTGTGCCGGGAATCTTCAACACAGAGCCGGACGTGTTGATCGCGACAAGTGGCAACGGGTCCAACCGCCAAAGTTGCAATCCCACGTGTCCGTCGCGGTCCTGGTGCGACTCTTTCAGTCGCCGTTGCTCGACGTACCCGTCCCAGCTTCCCGATGCCTTGAGCCGTTCCTCTGCCAGTTTCCTGTCTGCTTCCAGTCGTTTGATGTCCGCATCGAGTCTGGCGACTTGTGCTTCTATACGTGCATTGCGTTCGGATGCTATTGCTTTGGGAATGGCCGGGATCGAATCGTAGGGCCGCTTCTTCTGCTCTGAACCGGGGAATGAATAACGAGTGCTTTCAAAGATTCCGTACCACGAGTAGTAATCGGTGGTGTTAATCGGGTCGTACTTGTGGTCGTGGCAACGAGCACAGCCAAGTGAGAGTCCCAGCACAGCCTGCCCGACCGTATCGATCGTGTCCTGGATGGTGAGGTGGTGATAGTTCTCAACATCGAAGCCGAACCGTCGCGAGACTGCGATGAATCCGGTTGCTGTCAGCATCTCGCGATAGCGCGCCAGAGTCGCGTCGTCCAACGCGGCATCGGAAGACGACGCAAGGTGCTCGGCAATCATTCGATCGGCGAGGATGTCTCCTGCAATCTGCTCACTGATGAATTCGTCGTACGGCTTGTCCATGTTGAACGCGTCGATTACCCAGTTGCGATACTTCCATGACAATGGTGTCGGGTAATCGGCCGTTTCACCTGCCGTATCCGCGTACCGGACGACATCCAGCCAGTGCCGGCCCCAGCGTTCGCCGTAGGTCCGTGATTCCAGCGACCGATTGATGACTGCCGCAAACGCATCCGGCGAATCATCCGCGAGAAACGCATCGATCTCATTGGGTGTCGGCGGCAGGCCGGTCAGGTCGAATGTCGCCCGTCGAATCAGCACACGCTTCTCCGTCGGCGTGCGAATCTGCAAGCCCGTATCAACGAGTTTCGTATGCACAAAGCGATCAATGTCGTTGTCGACGCGCAGTTTCCCGTCAACCTGCGGAACTGGCGGGTCGGTAATCGGCTGGAATGACCAGAAGGCCCGATCTTCGTTCGTGATCGCCCCGCCGCGCAGCATTGGACTGCCCACGACCAGCTTCATTCCGTCAGGCCACTGAGCGCCGTCCCTTATCCATCGGACCAGAGCCGCGATTTCGCGATCGCTCAGCTTCTCATCGGGAGGCATCTTCAGATCGCCAACGCGACGGACCGCTTGAATGATGAGGCTCTTGTCGGGCCGGTCGGAAACGACACCGGGTCCGGTGTCGCCACCTTTTCGTGCGAATTCCAGCGTGTCCAGCCGCAGCCCGGACTCTGCCTTCTTCGGCCCGTGACACTTGACACAGCGTTGGATGAGCAGCGGGCGAATGTCGTTTTCGAAGAACGCCAAAGATGTCGCGTCGGCTGCGAATGACGAGTTGGTAATGACGAACGACGAAAGAATTCCCAATGCCCAATAACGAACGACTGCGACGCCAGAGTCTCGACGGTCTTGCTCGTCATTCCTTAGTTCATTGTGATTCGTCATGCTTCAGTCGCCTTAGCGTCATACCTCGTCGAGTGGTTTAGTGGCATCACCAAACGCGTCAAGTTGCACTCCCATCCTGTTCATCAGGCTGAGATACAGCCGGCACATTTGTCGGTCGGACTTGCCGATGTAGTTCAGATTCTGGCCGCCTTTGAGTTTGCCGCCACCGCCACCGCCGCCGACCATGACGACCGGAAGCTGCGACGCGTCGTGATGGCCATTCAGCATGCTGGAGCACAGCATCAGCATCGAGTTGTCGAGTAGCGTGCGTTCGCCCTCTTGAATGCCGTCCATCTTCCGGGCGATGTATGCCATCTGCTCAAGGAAGAATTGATTCACTTTCAGCCAGTCGTCGGTGTCGTTGTGTGAGAGCAGATGGTGGATCATGTAGTCCACTCCAAGGTGCGGAAATCGCAACGTGCCGTGGTCGTTGTTCAACTTTAGTGTGCAGACTCGAGTGGTGTCTGTCTGAAACGCCAGAACCAGGATGTCGCTCATCAATCGCATGTGCTCGACGATATCCTGTGGAAATCCATCCTTCGGTCGCGCGATATTCGGGCTGGTGAGCGTTGGTCGCCAGCCCTGTAGCTCACCTCGCTGACCAGCATTATCGATACGTCGTTCCACTTCTCGCACCGAGTTCAGGTACTCGTCGAGTTTCTGCTGGTCCAGCCGGCTGATATTTCGCCGGAAGTCCTGCGCGTCGGCCAGCACGGCATCCAGAACGCTCTTATCGCCACGTTGAGCGGTGTCCTTGAAAAGCTGATCAAACGCGAGTGCGGGATACACTTCCAGCGGCGTCGGCGTTGTCGGACTGCTCCACGAAATGTGCGAGCTGTACAGCATCGAGTAGTTTTTATGCACCGACGGATTAGCCTTCTCGCAACCGAGCACCAGACTGGGCAGCTTCGTCTGACGTCCGATGCGCTGAGCAATGACCTGGTCGACACTGGTGCCCGATTGAATCGTGCCTCCGGGAGCCAACGGAGCACCCGACAGCAGATTACCGGTCTGCGAGCTATGAATGTTTCCTTTCAGAGCCTCGGCATTGTAGAGGCCGCGAATGAAGGTCAGGCGGTCTCGGAAGTCATTGAGCGGATGCAGAACCTTCCCGAGCTGCATCAACTCGCCTTCACCCTTCGCCCACCACTCATTCCGGTGGTACCCGCATCCGGAAAACAGAATGGCCGTCCGTACGGGAGCCTGGCTCGCGGGTTGTTTCGATTTGGTCTCGTCACCCCACACGCTGAGTGACTCCATCCACGGCAGAGCCATGCTGACCCCAAGACCACGCAACATCGTTCGGCGGGACAACTGGTAAGCGTGTTTCATCACAAGTCCTCTCACTCGCGTTTGCGGTCAGCTTCGCCGTTTGATCAACGAAACCGTGAGGCTGCAGGCGGACTTCTCCGAAATCCGAACGCGGCAGGTCCCGATTTCGGAGAAATCGGGCTACCGCTCAGGCACGGCCTGCTTCACGGCATTGTGCCTGGACAGAGCCTACGATTAAGAATCCCGTGCGAACACCGCAAAGCTCTGATATTTGACCAGCCGCGCGTCGACCGCGAACATGCGCGACGTAATTGGTGCAGAACAATTCGTGCTATTGAGGACCTGGAATGCCCCGTATTTTTCGAATTCTCGCGTTGCGACAGCTTTTCGTGGTTACAGCAGCGGCGCTGTTGTGCGGGATGATTCCTGCCGGCACACCGGCGGCAGATCGGCTGCCGAACTTTGTTGTCGTCTTCACCGACGACCAGGGTTACCAGGACGTCGGAGCGTTCGGTTCGCCGGATATCGAGACGCCCAATCTTGATCGCATGGCGGAAGAGGGCGTGCGCTTTACCGACTTCTACGTGTCGCAGGCGGTGTGTTCCGCGTCGCGCTCAGCTTTGATGACCGGGTGCTACAACGTGCGGGTCGGCATTCGCGGTGCTCTGGGGCCGAGCGTGAAAATCGGCATTCATGATGACGAATGGACTATCGCTGAAGTGCTCAAGCAGAAGGAATACGCCACGGCGATCTACGGAAAGTGGCACCTGGGGCATCATCCACAGTTCCTGCCGACTCGGCACGGATTCGATGAGTACTTCGGCCTGCCCTACTCGAACGACATGTGGCCGTATCATCCGAATGTCCTGCATCTGCCCATGGAACAGCGTCTGAAGCGGTGGCCGCATTTGCCGCTGATTGAAGGTCAGAAAGTCGTGAAGCTTCCGGTGACTCCGGAAGATCAAACGCACCTCACGACGTGGTATACCGAACGGGCGGTCAAGTTCATCGAAGGGCACAAGGACGAGCCGTTCTTCGTGTATGTGCCGCATTCAATGCCGCACGTTCCGCTGTATGTCAGCGACAAGTTCAAGGGAAAGTCGAAGCGAGGACTGTACGGGGACGTGATCATGGAGATTGACTGGTCCGTTGGACAGATTCTGGACACGCTTAAGAAACTGGATCTCGACGACAACACGCTGGTCGTTTTTACGTCAGACAACGGACCGTGGCTGTCATACGGGAACCACGGCGGGTCGGCTTTGCCGTTGCGTGAGGGCAAGGGCACGATGTGGGACGGCGGCTGTCGCGAGCCCTGCATCATGCGCTGGCCGGGGAAGATTCCGGCGGGAATTGAATGCAGTGAAGTCGCCTCGACGATTGATGTCCTGCCGACGTTCGCCCATCTCGCCGGAGCCGGGCTGCCGCCGCACACGATCGATGGCAAGAACATCTGGCCTCTGATGTCAGGTCAGGACCGGGCGAAGTCGCCGCACGAAGCATTCGCCATGTACTACGGCAGCGAGTTGCAGGCGGTCCGCAGCGGAAAATGGAAGCTGCATTTCCCGCATGGTTACCGCAGTCTCAAAGGCGAACCGGGTAACGACGGTCTGCCAGGTCCCTACATCCAGAAACGGACGGGATTCGAGTTGTACGACCTGAAAGCCGACATCAGCGAGTCAAAGAACGTCCACGACGATCACTCGGAAGTGGTTGCCCGCCTGAAGAAGCACGGCGATGCGTTCCGTGCGGAACTCGGCGATAGCCGCACAAAGACGCGGGGCAGCGGCGTGCGGCCGGTCGGGCAGTTGCGGGAATGAGCGGCAGACTCGTTGTGACGACTCTCGTTCAGGCGGGCGTGCCCGCTGTCCGGAGCGAGGGCACGCGGCGTTCGGCCAGAGCAAAGGCACCGAACAGCACGCCGTTGTAGACCAGATCGCTCATTAACGTGCCGCGGACAAAAGGGACCGCGTTCAGATAGGTCTGGCTCAGGCTGAGTCCCGCAGGGAGGTCGTAGACCAGCCACCAGCCGAAGTTGGAGACGACGAAGAAAACTGCCGTCGCCGCCAGTGATCCAGCCAGCACGGTGACCACGTTGCGACGATTCCGAACCAGCAGGCCGAAGCCGATGATCAGGCCGATCGCGAGATAGACGAAAAGAGCCATTCTCCAGCCTTGCTCGAAGAGATAATCGTATCGGCCTGCGTAGAGCAGCACGTCACTCACGACCATGACGGACAACGGCACGATGAATGCCAGGCGTCGTGACAGAAAGCAGGCCCCGCCGAACAGGGCGATGGCGCCAACGGGTTGAAAGTTTTCCAGACCGGGCAGAAGCCGCGAGAGGGCGGCGAGCAGAATCAGTCCCGTCACAAGGAGAAATCGCGGCTGACGGATCAGAGACTCGGGTTTCGACGGCACGGCTTGGATTCCTGCGGGAGTTGAGTGAACGGTTGAAGAGGATAACTCGCTGCGTCGCCGCCGCAAAGTCGGACTGAACAAGACCTCATTGCGGCGGCAGGCCGGCTTTCGATAGTCTGTCCAGGTCGGATACTTGAACCCGAATGAAACCACTCAACTCAGCAGGGAAGGCGATCAGAAATGGCGACCGAACGGACTTTTGTGCTGCTCAAACCAGATGCGGTGCAGCGACGGCTGGTGGGCGAACTGTATGGTCGGTTCGAGCAGAAGGGCCTGAAAGTTGTCGGACTGAAAATGCTACGCGTGACTCAGGAACTGTCCCGTCGGCACTATGAGGAACACGTCGAGAAGCCGTTTTACCCGCTGCTGGAAGAATTCATTACGTCGAGCCCGGTGATCGCACTGGTCCTGGAAGGTCCCGAAGCGATTTCAGTTGTCCGGGCAATGCTGGGAACGACCAACGGTCGTGAGTCGCCGATGGGTACAATACGCGGGGACTTTGGGGTTAGCCGACAGATGAATCTTGTTCACGGCAGCGACGGCCCGGAAGCCGCCGCCCGTGAGATTCCAATCTACTTTTCGAACGACGAGCTGATCGACTACGAGCCGACGCTCGGTGGCTGGGTCTGTGCCGACGACGAAAAGTGAACAACTTCAAGAGAGTGCCTTGTGAAATTCGTGATTACCATCAGTCGTGACGAAGACGGCGTGTGGATCGCCGAATGTCCGTCGATTCCGGGCTGTGTCAGTCAGGGGACAACTCGCGACGAGGCAATTCGGAATGTGCAGGATGCAATCAAGACGTGTCTTGAAGTGCGGGCCGAAAAGGGAATGCCTCTGACGATTGAAACCTGCGAGGTGGAGGTCGTTGCCTGATGGCTCGGCTTCCTCAGCTAAACGGACGCCAGGTCGTCAAGGCGTTTCAGAAATTCGGCTGGGAGGAGGCCCGTCAATCGGGGAGCCATATCATTCTGACAAAGGACGGCCACATGGCGACGCTCTCCGTTCCCAATCACAAGCAAGTTGCCGTTGGTACACTTCGCAGCCTGATTCGGTCTGCGGGTTTGACGGTCGATGAGTTCGTTTGGTCGTTGAATTGAATCCTTCTGCCGGTACCGCCCATATGTCTGATTCCACTCTCACTCGACTGTTCGATTTGCCTCACGTTCATCGTCCGTGCTCGCGGCGCGAGATGCTGATGCGTGGCGGTGCAGGCTTCGGCGGGCTGGCTCTGGCGAGTCTTCTCGCAGACGACAATCGTTCCGATTTGCTGGGGGCGGATTCGCCTGCTGCGCCGAAGAAGCCGCACCATTCTCCTCCTGCGAAAAGCGTTATCTTCCTCTTTATGGAAGGTGGACCATCGCAGATGGATCTGTTCGATCCAAAGCCGTTGCTGACGGAACTGGCCGGGCAGCCTCTCCCGGGTTCCTTCAAACCGGTCATTACGCCGATGGGCGAATACAACGCCCCGTTGCTCGCTCCGAAGCGAAAGTGGAAACAGCATGGTGATGGCGGACTGTGGATTTCTGACTGGCTGCCGCACACAGCGGAATGCGCCGATGACCTGGCGGTGCTGCGCGGCTGCTGGACGAACGGGATTAATCACTCCGGCGGCGTCTGTCAGATGAACACGGGAGTTTTTGTGGCGGGACGTCCGTCGCTGGGCTCATGGGTCAGCTATGGCCTGGGCACGGAGAATCAGAGCCTGCCGGCGTTTGTGGTCATACCGGACAGCAAGTCGGATCCCGTGAATGGTCCACGAAACTGGGGCTCCGGGTTCATGCCGGCGGCCTACCAGGGGACGCGGCTGCAGATTGGCAGTCAACCGATCGCTGACCTCGCCACACCGACTGGCGTATCTGAAAAGCGACAGCAGGCGAAACTGGAATTTCTTAAGCAGCTCAATCAGAAGCACGCCGAGCAACGCCCTCAGCAGACGGAACTTGAGGCCCGCATCGCCAGCTACGAACTCGCGTTCCGAATGCAGGCGACGGCTCCGGAAGCCGTCGATCTGACGCAGGAGTCAAAGGGCACGCAGGCGCTGTACGGGATCGGCGAAAAAGAGACTGACACGTTCGGTCGCAACTGCCTGCTGGCACGTCGACTGGTCGAGCGCGGGGTGCGGTTCGTGCAGCTCTATCACGGAACCGGCAGTAAGTGGGATGCGCACGCGGGGATTGAAGGCAATCACACAAAGAACTGTCTGCAGAGCGACAAGCCGGTGGCGGGACTGTTGAAGGATCTGAAGCGTCGCGGGCTGTTGGATTCCACGCTGGTTGTGTGGGGTGGTGAATTCGGGCGGACTCCGATGAGCGAAAAGGGAGACGGCCGCGACCACAACGTCACCGGCTTCACCATGTGGATGGCCGGAGCAGGCATCAAGGGCGGTCGTACGATCGGTGCGACGGACGAACTCGGTCTGCACGCCATCGAAGACCGGCTGCATGTTCACGACCTGCACGCGACGATTCTGCACATGCTGGGTCTGGACCACATGGGCGTGACCTTCCGCTACAAAGGCCGCCCCGAACGCCCGACGATCAATGAAGGCGCGCCCTGTCTAAAACTGCTGGGTTAGGATCGGGCGATGAATAACTGTCGCAATAGATTAGCCGCAGGGCGTTAGCCCCGGTTGCTGCACGGAACCGGGGCTAACGCCCTGCGGCTAATGCTGACAGTAATTCTTCGGCCGATCCTTAGCAGTCTTACATCGCGGCAGGCGTTTGCGCAGTTGTCTCGCTGCCCTGCATAGCTTGTCGCGGCATTCGTCGACGCCAGGTGCCCGCGCCAGCAGGGTACACACTGGATGTCCGGTATTGACCGTCGATCCCTCAGCGGGGATGTCTGCGATATCGAGGCATGAATCGGTCAGAGTCGCCACGAGTGATGGCAGGCTGTCGACACGCGTGGGATGCGGTGCGTAGACAATAATTCTTCCCCACATCGATCCCGTCTGCTGCTCATCGCATTTGATCGCTCTTCCGTGTATTGCCGTCGACCAGGCAGGCTGCGACGGGCTTGAGATTGAGGACTCAACGTGCCAGCGCATTAACGGCCAGCCGTAGGCTCGCTCATATAACTCGGCAGATGCCGGCCAGCGTGGATTGACTTCCAGAGTCGACAGGGTGGCTCTGTTCTGGTCGAGAATGAAATCGACCCCGAACAGGCCGACCAGTCCCGCGTCAGCGGCGAGTGTCTGGCCAATCTGTTCGGCGAGTGCGAAACAGCCGGGAAAGACGTCTGCAGCGCCAAGCGGTCCGATCGAGCCGCAGTGCAGATAACCTAACGCCCCGGCGTCAGGCTCGCCCTGAAGCTGATGACACATGCCCAGCAAATAAACGCTGGGTCCCGAAGCGACGAAAAGAGCCGAGACGGAGTTACCAGCAACGAACTGCTGGAAAACCAGGCCTGCCGAAGCGGGTGTTTCGTGTTTCGCTTCGTGAATGTGGAAGCCAGCGGCGCTGCTCAATGGCTTGGCCAGCCAGCGAGTGTTCAAGTCGTCAGATGTGAGGCGACTGCGGACTTCGACTGCCGGGAGTCCGGCGTCACGGAGCAGTTCCTGTATCCGGAAGGGAGAGCGAACGAGTCTCAGAACATGCGATCCATTGCCGGCAAGCGGAAATCGTGTCGCCAGCTCGTCGATCAGTTCGGGTGAATTCTCTAAAGCCCCTGTGTAGATCAGCGGCACGTTCGGCGCCTCAGCGAGTGCGGCGGGGACCCCGTCAGGCCAGTCCGACACCACTCGGACGAATTGCGCGCACTCGCGGAGGTCGGTATCTCCAAACTGATCGACGCACCACGAAGCGAACCCCGCTCGGGCGGCGGACTGAGCCGCGGCCCGTGTGCTGGCTCCGACGATAATCAGCGGTTCGGGCTCGGACATTGTCGGTTTGTTGAGTTATCCGTGGGGTGTTGGCTTGCCAGGCTGGTAGCCAGTTCCGATCATACCTGCGGCTGTCCTCACGGCCAGGAGTGTCCGGCCGACACGACTGAATCAGTGAGTGAGTTGGCCGGAGAAAAACATCTCATTCAGCTTCGTTCTGCAGCAAGGAGAGAAAGTTATGTCGATGTTCGTCGGTGAGGCTCTGGTTGGTGAGGGCAATGAGGTCGCTCACATCGATCTGTTAATTGGTGACAAGGACGGCCCCGTGGGTGTGGCGTTTGCCAATGCTCTGTGCAGCCAGACGATGGGACACAGCAATCTGCTGGCCGTGCTGGAACCGAATCTGGCGGTCAAGCCGGCGACTGTGATGATCACCAAAGTCACGATCAAAGGCGCCAAGCAGGCCGTGCAGATGTTCGGGCCGGCTCAGAAAGCCGTTGCCGACGCAGTTGGTGATGCAGTCGAGGCAGGCACGATCCCGAAGGATCAGGCAGAGAATCTGGTCGTCGTCTGTGGCGTGTTCATTCACTGGGAAGCCGACGACGACGCGAAAATCTACGAGTACAACAAAGAAGCGACAAAGCTCTCGATCGAACGAGCGATGGGCTCAAGTCCCTCGATCGATGAAGTGCTTGCGAAGAAGGGCGACGCCAAACACCCGTTCTTCGCCGGCTGATCCTGTCAGACGCGAGATGAACTCCCAGAACCCGGCTTCTCATGGAAGCCGGGTTTTCTTATTGAATTGTCCAATTGCCAGCCGCAGTCTTGATTGCCGAACTCCGGTTCATGGCAGGATTACGTCGAACCTGAGTCGGCTGCGATGTGCTTCGAACCGGGAAACCAGTCTATGAAATCGATCCTGATCCAGTTCGACACGGATTCGCAGCCGAGTTCGTTTGATCGTGTGGTCGCTGTCGATTCCGGTGTGGACGAGTTGTTCTCGTACAGCGGCATGACTGCCGACAATGTCGCGCCGCTGGTCCACGGAGCGATGTTTACGCGTGGTCCCGCGGACCTGAAAAACACAGCGATCTTCATCGGCGGCAGCAACGTGGGGGACGGCGAAGCACTGTTGTCGGCCGTGCAGGCGGCATTCTTCGGGCCGATTCGCGTATCCGTGATGATGGACTCCAACGGTTCGAATACAACGGCGGTCGCGGCTGTTCTGGCGGCGGCCGGGCACTTGGACCTTTCGCATACCACGGCCCTCATCCTTGGCGGTACCGGGCCTGTGGGGCAGCGGGCGGCTCAGGTCATGTGCGGTCTGGGAGCCAGCGTGCGAATCGGGACGCGGAAGATCAGCCGAGCGGAAACGACGTGTGATGCGGTTGCTGCGGTCGTGGATGGAGCACAGGTGATCCCGCACGAAACCGGCACGGCACGCGCACTCGCAGCGGCCGCTGACGGAGCAGAATTGATCATCGCCACGGGAGCGGCTGGCGTGCAGTTGCTGTCCGTCGCGCAACGGCGGGAACTCAGCTCACTGAAAGTTGCTATCGACCTCAATGCCGTTCCACCCGCCGGCATCGAGGGTGTTGAGGTCATGGACCGTGCCGAGGAACGCGATGGCGTCATCTGCTACGGAGCGATCGGCGTCGGTGGAAAGAAGATGAAGATTCATAAGGCGGCGGTCGCGAAGCTGTTTACAGCGAACGACCTGGTACTCGACACGAACGCCATCTTCGAAATCGGGCAGAAGCTGTGACCGATACGCCGCCGACTGCAGACGCGGAAGCTGCGGAGCCCTGGTACAAAGACGGGCTTCGCTTTCGGTGTACTCAGTGCGGTCACTGCTGCACGGGAACGCCAGGGCATGTCTGGGTCGACGAAGACGAAATCGCCGCGATCGCTGAGTATCTGGATAAACCGGTCGGCGAGATTCGTCTGATGCACAGCCGACGTGTAGGTTCGCGCGTATCGCTCAACGAGTATGCGAACGGCGACTGCATTTACTTCGATGGCGCGACACGCGGCTGCACGATTTATCCGGTCCGTCCGAAGCAATGCCAGACATGGCCATTCTGGAATTCCAGCCTGCGCAGCGAAGCTGACTGGAAAGCAGTGCAGAAAGAGTGCCCAGGTGCGGGACACGGTGATTTTGTCCCACTGGAACAAATCGAGATCCGCGCCTCGCAGATCGATGTCTAGCGCTAACCCGCGAGTGCCGAATCGGCTGACGGCACACCGGAGACCAGCGTCCAGTAGAGAGCGAACTGCTCCGCGATGCGTCGCATCCGGTCGAAGCTGACCGGCTTGGAGATAAACGAGCATGCTCCGTTAGCGTATGCTCGCAGAATGTCGGATTCCTGCTTACTCGTCGTCAGCATGACGACCGGGACGTTGGAAAGCCGCGGATCCGCTCGCATCTCTGCCAACACCTCGAAGCCATTCTTCTTCGGCATGTTGATGTCGAGCAGAACCAGGCCAGGACGCCGGGCGTTCGCAAATGGGGCTTCGCGGCGCAGGTACTTAAGCGCCTGCTCACCGTCGTCAATCGCTTCGATAAAGCTGACCAGCGAGCAGTCTGCAAATGCCTCCTGCAGCAGCACCACGTCGTCTTCGCTGTCGTCCACAATCAGGATTTCGACTGGTGGAACGCGGACATCGACAAGTCGTTCGATCGAGTCATCCGAGGCCACTGAGATCGGTGAAACCGGCGATTGATCGATTCTCGGCAGCAATGCCACCTGGCTCCAGTAACTGGCGAATCGACGCAGCAACTGCTCCTGTTCTTTGATTGACTCTGGCCGTGACACAAACGAGCAGGCGCCTTGGCTGTATGCATTCAAGATGTCGGACTGAGCCGTACTGTTTGTGACCACGACCACGGGAATTGAGCGGATGGCTTCATCGCTTTTCAATTCTGCAAGCACCTCAAGGTCGGTCGACAGGTCGGCGTCCCCCTCACGGCACAGGTCCAGCAGAATAAGAGACGGCGACGGGGCGGTTGCAAGCGGGCTCAGGCCGCGCAACCACTCCAGGGCACTCGGGCCGTCAGGAACGACCTGCGCCACATTGATCAGTCCCGTCTTTTCGAAGCCGGACCGCAGCCAATGCGCGCCATGGTCGTTACTTGCGACGAGCAGGATCTGTATCTGTTGCGAGTCAACCACGCCGTTAGCCCTTTTGCCCTGTTGTCTGTTCGCATTCTTCCAGCCGTTCCCGGCAACAATCTTTCGTCCCCGATTGCCGTCCGATCACACTTCGTGATTTGGAAGTCCATCTGACCACGTGTGGTCATTTCGCAAATGTTATGAAAAACTCTGAACCACCGCCATCACGCGGTTCTATCCACGCGTTGCCACCATATCGGTTGGCCACTTGACGAACGATCGCGAGGCCTGCCCCTGTGCCTTCGACTTTGCGGCTGACAGCTCGCTGGAACAACTGAAACACGCGTTCTCTTTGATCCTCGGGCACGCCCATACCTCGGTCTCGAACGATCAGTCCCACCCAGGGCTGCTCATCATGGGGACCAGGCTCATATCTGCAGATTTCGATATCCGGTGATTCTCCCTCGCGTGTGAACTTGAGGGCGTTCGCGACGAGGTTGAATAGAGACTGGCGCAACCACCTTGGATCAACCCGAATCTTCGGCAGGTTGTCAGCCGCGATGACTTTTGCCTGAGTGTCCTCCATACGCATTTCGAGCCCGCGCAGAACGTCCGCGACTACCAGGCTTGAATCGACCGGCTGAATGCCATCACTCGCCCTTTGCGCCCTCGACAGCATCAGCACATCCTCGATCAGGTGATCCAGACGTTCGGAGCTGTCGATGACTCGCTGCAGGTATCCCGATTCGGTCTCGCCGAGCTGACCGCCCACGCGTTCGACGAGCAGTTGCGAAAAACTGCGGATGGCCCGCAGCGGTTCGCGGAGGTCGTGCGATGTGACGTAGAGCAGTGTCTCCAGATCACGATTCTTCTGAGCGATTTCTTCTTCCGCCTTCTTCCGCTCAGTAATGTCGTGCAGAAACATGGCGAAAACCGTGCGGCCATCGCAGGGAATCGGCTGCATGGCCATTTCGACGTCGAACATGCGGCCGTCTTTTTTCATGGCCGGGACTTCCACCCGCTTGCCCAGCATGGAACCCTCTTCACGGGACGCCTCGTAGTTTTCGCGATTCGCCCTGGTACGCTCTTTCAGAACAGGCGGGAACAACGTGTCGTCCATGTTTTTCCCGATCAGCTCTTCCCGTCCATAGCCGAACACGCGCAACGTGCTGCGGTTGGCATCGGCGATCAGGCCTCGCTGATCGACAATCACGATGCAGTCGAGCGCGGAATCGAAGATCGCACGCTTCATCGCCGTGCTCTCTTTCAGAGCACTTTCCGCCGCGTGTTTTTCGGAAATGTCCCAGAACAGCACTTGAGTACCGACCACGCTCCTGTCTGAATCGAGAACCGGCGATTTGAAGACCTGAACGAATCGCAGTCCTCCGTTGGTGTCGAGTTCATGTCGTTCGACGGCTTCAAAGACCTGGCCGCTGCGCTGCACGTTCAAGTCGTCTTCGCGATACTTCTTCGCCAACTCCGCAGGGAACAGGTCAAAGTCGCTCCTGCCCAGCACCTCGGCGGACGACTTGCCAGTAAACGTCGTGAATTGCGAGTTAACGAATGTGAAATGGCCTTCAAGGTCTTTCTGGATTACGCACAGCGGGAGCTGATCGACGAGCGAGTGGTACAGGGCTTCTGATCGGCTGAGCGCTTCCTGAGATCGGCGGATTCCACTGATATCGGTCACCACCGCATAGAAGCCGACAGCCTTCCCTCCAGCACCCACCTGGGGCACATGAATGACCTGCGCGGAAATCGTGCGCCCGTCAGACAGCACGAACGTAGTTTCGAATGTGACCTGTTGTCCCGACAGGGCTGCGTCGATCCACGGACGCAGCTCGCGATACTTGTCGGGACCGTAAAACCCATCCAGAGGTTGCCCGGACAGCGCGGATGGTTCAGCGCCAAACCAGTTCTGAAACGCAGCGTTATTGAAACGGAACTGCACCTGGGCATCGACATAGGCGATCAGTACGGGCAGAGCGTCTGCCATCAGCCCGGGCGCTGGAGTGTGGTCGCCCGGCGAAAGTGCTGCTCGTGCTGAATCGAGTGTCGTCATGATGCTGCCGCAGCGGACTCAACGAGTGCAGATGAGTCCGAACTTTGTGCGTCAGAGCAAGGATGTCTTCCGATTGTGCGCGGTTCAACGATGAATGCAACGGACTTCACGAGGATTCAACCACAACGCTGGTTGGTCCTTTCAGGCGGGCCTATCATCCGCCCCGTATCCGAGGCGTGTACATTCTGAACCATGTCTCGGCCGTTGTCGCCGGAGACTGCCGGGTGACATCAGGCGGGGCACCCTGTCGTTCAACGCTGTGAAGCATTTTCGTAGCCGAAGTCGCCAGACTTTGGCCGTTCGGACCGGACCGCCAACGTCTGGCGACTTCGGCTACCACGAAGGCCCTGT
>CAUZFZ010000070.1:0-47132 GCA_963579025.1 Planctomycetota bacterium
TGGTCCGTCAACATTGAGTATTGGGGTGGCTGGGGTCGAGCGCAGCGAGCCCCCAGTTGCAGTGCTGGGGGCTCACTACGCTCGACCGCCAGCCACCCGATCCCACTATCTAAACTTGACACAACACTAGATCGGTTCGTCGAGTGCCGACAGAAGCTGTGCCGACAGAGTGAACGCCTCGTTGATCTCGCCGGGCCGATTGTCGTCGAGGTCGTCTTCGTCACCCTCGTTTCCGGCTACCGTGTCGCGACTGCTGCCATTGCCGCGAACGATGTCGTCTCCATCACCGCCCAGAACGACGTCCTGACCACCGCCGCCAAACAGCGTGTCGTTGCCGTCACCGCCCAGCACGGAATCGTTGCCGGCCTGGGCGTTGACGAAGTCGGCACCGTCTGCACCGGTGATCAGATCATTGCCGGTGCCGCTACGGATGCTATCGTCACCATCACCTCCATTAATCACGTCGTCTCCGTTATTGCCAATGATGGTGTCGTCACCACCCATTCCGAAGATCGTGTCGTTGCCACTATTCCCCTTCAGCAGGTCGGCTCCCGGACCACCTGTGACCAGATCAGGGCCGCTTCCCGCGAAAACCGTGTCGTCGCCGATTTCCCCCTCGATGGTGTCGCCGCCGGCCTGACCGTTCAGGAAATCGTTCCCCAGCCCGCCGCGAATGACATCGTCGCCGATGTTCCCATTGAGGTTGTCGTCGCCGTCGCCCCCGATCAGTGTGTCGTCGTCGCGACCCCCGACAATCGTGTCGTTGCCTGGACCGCCGACTATGGAGTCGTTGCCACGGGCACCATCGATGACGTCCGCATCACCGCCGCCGTCGATCAGGTCTCGACCGGCCGAGCCGGTGATCGTGTCCTGCCCATCCCCACCAAGAACCTCGATGGGTACAAGACCAAGGCGACCGCCACGGCCATCAAATGTGTCGTTCCCATCACCCAGTCGAATCGAAAGCGCAAGCGGTTGAATCCGGTCGATATCTCCAGACAACAGCGGAGTAATCGTGCCGTCACCCAGAGTAACCGTGTCATCACCCGCCATGCCTTCAATGATGACAGTTCGCACGCTTTTTGAAATGACGATGGACGCGGTCGATGTTGTGACCACCATCAAGTCATCGCTATTTTGACTGACGCGGAACGTGTTCGCCTCGTCCGTTCCACGGATAATGACCGTGTCGGCACCGGATGTTTCAGTCGAAACATTGCCACCATCGGCAAACGGTTCAATCGTGATCGTGTCGTTGCCATTACCGCCTCCGAGCGTGTTGTCTCCTTCCTCGCCGGTGACGTCATCGTCCCCGAATCCGCCATCGATCGTATCGTCACCTTCACCACTGATCAGAGTGTCCATCCCGCCGCCGCCTTCGAGGCTGTCGTCGCCGACAGCTCCGTCGATCAGGTCGTCTCCTCCGCCAGCGAGGATCGTGTCGTTGCCATCGTTGCCATTAAGCGTGTCGTTCTGCGCAAAGAACGTTGGCGAAACAGGGACGGGCGGTGGCGGTGGTGGTGGCAGCACTGCTGTGATGCCATCGGCGATCGAGTCAGCCAGCCCCTGGGGATCGTTTTCGTCAACTTCAAAGTAGAGTGGGTCTCCCGGCTGGATGTCGTCAGGTGACGGACCAGGAGTGATGTTGTTCTCGACCGGTACACCCGATCGATTGATCGCGCCCGTCAGTGTTGCGATCCCCTCAAGCTGGGTCTGGAGATTGCCAAAGAAGAAGTTCTGCTGGCCCAGTCCGATGACCTCAATGTTGTCAGCCAGCAGTTCATTGATCGTGCTCTGGATCTGTGCCCCGGCACCGTTGGGCGTGATGATTGCGTCGGGCGCGTAGACTGACCCCGGGACCGTTACTCCGCCAATACCTGTGTAGACGGGCAGACCGTCATCCTCGTGGACCAGTCCGGGGCTATCCGTAGCCAGCAGCACGATGTGCCGCCTCCCTGCCTGAAACCCCACACCATCCATAGTCAAATCAGGATTCGTGGGAGAAATGATCGGCCCGTTCGGGTCGCCAGTGAGGTCCGGCGTGAATGTCGTGTACGCGGCGATTTCAGGGCCCACTGCTGCACCGGTGGCAACCTGATTCGCAAATGGTCCTGCAGCACCCGCGTCGGTGGTATTCCCGTTCCCATTGCCGTCGAATCCTGCACCGGTCGCAATCTGCCGTAGAGCCTCAAATGCAGGTTCTGCATTGCTGCCACCTCCAGGCAGTTGTCGCATTAGAGCTGCATCAATCGCCGCCTGAAACTGCGGCTCGGTCGTTGAGATGATCGGCTGATTGAGGACATACGGTCGCCCGGCGAATGTGCTGTAGGTTTCGAATCGGCCCACACCGAACGCGAGTTCTACCCCAGCCAGTCGCGTTTGCAGCGTCGTGATGATCGTGGTGAATATGGAAAAAATGCTGCTACCGACATTCTGGAACGAACCTGTGTCATCGAGCACCAGAAAGACGTCGACCGGAGTCGTTACGTCGTCGTCCAGGATCAAGCCTTCACCCTGGCCGTCTGCAATCGTTGCCCCGACTGGATTGCTCAGCGTGATGAGAACCGTCTCATCTGATTCGTTCCCGAGGTCGCCAATAACATCGAACGGAACGTCCAACGATGTCTGTCCGGGAAGAAACGTCAGCGTGTCGCTGACCATCGGAGCAGTGAAGTCCGTACCCAGCAAAGCTGTCCCGCCCGCCGGTGTGCCATCTCCAGTAATGGTGTAGTCCACAGTCACTGGAGCCGTCGGAACTGCGGACAACGTGACCGTGAACACCGCACGCGTCGTTTCTCCTGTCTGGCCTTCCAGGACCTGCACGTCATTGACGGTAAATGCGTTGCTGCGCGTATCAATCAGGTCGTCACCTCGGCCACCGTTAATGAAATCAGCTCCCAGGCCCCCAAGCAGCGTGTCATTGCCGGCGTTACCCGACATCCGGTCGTCCCCGATCGCCCCCGGCCCGTCACCAACCATCAGGTCATTGCCACCGCCCCCGAACAGTGTGTCATCACCATCACCGCCCGTGACCGTGTCGTTTCCCAGGCCCCCGTTGGCCGTGTCGTCACCGTCGTTTCCGTCAACAGAGTCAGCACCCCGACCGCCGTCCAGGGAGTCATTATCGGCCTGACCCAGCAGCGTGTCCCGGCCGTCCTGACCTTCCAGCGTGTCCGTTCCGATATCACCCTCAAGAAGGTCATTGCCGCCGCCGCCGACGATCGAGTCGTCACCGTCCTGACCAAACAGCAGATCGTCGTTGCTGCCGCCGTTGATTGTGTCGTCGCCGACATCTCCGGTAATGCTGTCATTGCCCGTGTCTCCATTCAGGATGTCGTCACCGACACCACCGTCGATGGTGTCGGCACTGGCTCCACCGTTGATCACGTCGTTGCCGGACTCACCATTGATGACATCGGCGCCGTCGTCGCCGTTGACCGTGTCGTCTCCCAGACCGGCGTTGATGATGTCTCGGCCATCGCCACCGTCGAGCACGTCGGCGGCGTTGCCTCCCGTGATCGTGTCGTCGCCGTCGTCGCCCTGGACGGTTGTTGGCAAATCGAGACTGCCAAGGATCGTGTCGTCACCGTCGCCGGCTTCGACGATCAGCTCAAGGACATTCGAACTGAATACCGAGGCCGTGACCGCTGTGAGATCGATCGTATTGTCGCCGTCGTCACCAATGATCGTGATCTTTGTCACCGTACTGGCATCGATGTCTGGCAGTCCGGGCACGACCGTCCCGTTGCCCACGACTTCGACCAGCGCCGGAGACCCCGTGGCGGCCTGGACCGCGATCGTGTCGCTGGCGTCGGACGTGATCAGCAGTTCGTTATCGATCTGCACAACCTGGACAGTCAGCAACGTTCGCTGTTCCAGTAGTTCGATACTCTGAGACCATCGGCGTGGACGAACCGGAGATGGCGCCGGTTTCCGGTCAGAGGCCGGGCATCGAAGACGTTCGCGAATGGTGGTCAGCCAGTGATTCAGTTGCACGTTGTCACCTCAGCTTGTTTGTAGTAGCCGGATTTATCCCGCTGGTATTCGCTCTGCGATTTCAATGTCATCAGAAGGTTCTGCACGTCGCCTCACACACGGAGGCGTCAGAACAACCGCATGAATGCGGTTACTACGAACGCATGTCACTCCAGTGCATCCAGCTCCGCCAGCAGGGCTTCCGCCAGTGTGAATGCCTCGTTGATTTCACCGGCGAGGTTGCCCGCGAGATCGTCTTCGTCACCTTCATTGCCGGCGATCGTGTCGCGGCTGCTTCCATTGCCGCGGACGATGTCGTCTCCATCTCCGCCCAGAACAATGTCCCGTCCGCCTCCGCCGAACAGCGAGTCGTTGCTGTCACCACCGAGGACCGTGTCGTTACCGCCAGCGGCATTGATGAAGTCGTCGCCGTCTCCCCCTGCGACAAGATCGTTGCCATTCCCTGCTTCAATCAGATCGTCTCCATCGCCACCGTTGATTGTGTCGTCGCCGATGCTGCCGCGGATCGTGTCATCACCACCGCCGCCGCTGATGACGTCATTCCCGCTGTGTCCCTTCAGGGAATCACTACCGACACCTCCACGCAGGACATCATTGCCAGCACCGGCAAACAACGTATCGTTGCCCTCGTTGCCTTCGAGAGTGTCGTTTCCACCCATGGCATTGACGAAGTCATTACCCAGCCCGCCAATCAGGACGTCGTTACCCACGTCGCCAATCAGCGAGTCGCTGCCTTCATCACCGCTGATCGAATCGTCGCCGGATTCACCATTGAGCGTGTCGACACCGAACCCACCCTGGATCGTGTCGTTACCATCGGCTCCCGCGACAAGATCGTTGTCGTCGCCAGCGACAATTCTGTCGCCACCAGCAGTACCGTTGATTGTGTCAGCGCCGCCCTCACCGAGGATCTCAATTGGAAACGGGCCAGCGTTCCGATTGCGGCCATTGAAAGTGTCGTCGCCACTGCCCAGTCGGATCGACAGTGCCAGCGGGCGAACACGTCCGATGTGATCCATCGTGACGGTATCGTCACCATCCATGCCTTCAACGATGACCGAACTCACGCTGTCTGAAATGACGATCGAGGCCGTTGCCGTGGTGACGACCATCAAGTCGTCTGCGTTCTGGCTGATAGTGAATGTGTCTGCGTTCGCCGAAGCGCGAATGATTACCGTGTCGGCACCGACTGTAGAAACAGACTCATTGAAGCTGTCGGCGAATGGTTCAAGGACGATCGTGTCGTCACCGTTGCCGCCAGCTAAAGTGTTGTTCCCCTCTTCTCCGGTGACGTCGTCATCGCCCGAGCCACCGTCGAGTGTGTCATCCCCAGGGCCGCTGACGACCGTGTCCATGCCGCTGCCACCGGACAGACTGTCATTACCAGCCCCACCATTGATCAGGTCATTCCCGGATGCCGAAACGATCGTGTCGTTCCCGGAGTTCCCGGAGAGAGTGTCATCGACACCGATCGCACTCGAAGGCGGAGGCGGTGGAGTGGGATCTGGAGGCGCGATTGCTGCTGTAATTGCGGTCACAATCGCGTTTTCCAACTGTGTCGAGTTTCCAACATCAACTTCGAAGAACAGCGGGTCGCCCGGTTGGATGTCGTCGCTGTCAAGGATGGTGTCGTCGACGAAGTTCTCAATCGTGTTCTGGGTCGTGTTCAATGCACCGGACAAGAGCGAAATTGCTTCCAGCTCCTGCCGCAAACCGGCTCGTGAGTCGATATCGCCCAGAGTGATGACCTGAATTCCGTCGCTGACAAGTGCGTCGATCGTCTCCTGAATCCCGGCTCCCTGCCCATTCGGCGTGTTGAGGAATGGTAAGGTCGTAGACCCGAATGCGAACGTGGATGCCGGAACCATCGATCCGTTGGCTCCGGCATAGATTGGGTTCAGGTCGTCCTCATGGAGGACACGTGACGCATCCGTCGCGACGATCACGAACTTCCTTGCATTCGGTCGGAAGCTGACTCCGTCGGTCGCGGTCGCAGGAGACACGAACGTCGGCAGAATCACAGGTCCAGCCGGGTCCGGAATGAATGTGTTGTAGGCGGCAATGTCACCCGATGCCGGGCCGAACACGATTTGCGTCGTCAGCGGACCAGCCGGCCCATCACCGAGCGTGTCACCATTCAGATCAGCGTCCAGACCCAGGCCGGTTCCGATCTGAAACAACGCGTCGAAGATCGTTTCCCGACCCGTCCCATCGTCGGGGAGGTTACGCGCCAGCGCCGACGGCAGTGCCAGTCCGAACAGCGGCTCATTGGTAGAAATAACCGGCTGATTCAACACCCAGGGACGATTGGCGTCGTCGTTCGTCCCCGGTGGCGTCGGAAATGCCTCAAACCGCCCAACGCCGAATCCGAATTCGATGGTCGGGAAGCTGCTCTGCAGGCTCGTAACGATCCCATCAAACGTCGCCTGCAGCGACTGCAGGACCAGACGGAACGACCCCGTATCGTCCAGGGCGAAGACAACATCGATTGGAGGCTCAGGGTCGTCCTCCAGAATGCGTCCTTCCGCAATTCCGTCGGCGATTCCGATCGTCGTTGAGTTTGAAAGTGTGATAAAGAATGTTTCATCTGCCTCAAACACATCGTCACCGATCACTGAAATCGGCACATTGCGAGTTGTTTCCCCTGGAAGGAATGTCAGCGTGTCCGTGAAGAGCGGCGTGTCAAAGTCGACGCCGGGTGTTGCCGTTCCGCCGGACAACGTGCCATCCGCCGTAATTGCATAGTCAACAGAGATTGGAATCGGCTGCTCCGAGGAGAGTACGACGGTAAACATGATTGACGTCGTTTCCCCGGCGTTCCCCTCCGGGGCGGCGATGTCAGCCACCGAAAGCGACACATCGTTAGTGACAATCAGGTCGTCGCCATTGTTGCCGTTGATGACATCCGCCCCCAGTCCGCCAAACATCGAGTCGTCGCCAGAGTTCCCAGCCATCCGATCGTTTCCGACAAGCGTTGCGTCCGTTTCCCCATCGCCGTACATCAAATCCCGGCCGCCGCCACCGAAGAGTATGTCGTCACCATTTCCGCCGATGACGGTGTCATTCCCCAGCGCACCGTTGGCCGTGTCCTGACCATCTCCGGCGTCCAGCGAGTCGGCGCCGCCTCCGCCGTTCAGCGAGTCGTTGTCGGTCTGTCCGAACAGCGAGTCTCGCCCGGCATTTCCCAGCAACGTGTCGCTTCCCGCACCGCCGTCGAGAAGATCATTGCCGGTGTTGCCCAGCAGTGAATCGTTGCCGGCCTCTCCGAACACTTCGTCACCGTTGCTGCCACCGTCGAGCGTGTCGTTGCCGATGCCACCCAGCACGCTGTCGATTCCGGCTCCCGCGTCGACCACGTCGTTGCCATCGTTGCCGTTGATCGTGTCTTTGCCCGAGTTTCCGTTGAGGACGTCGTTGCCCTTATCACCGTTGACGACGTCGGCTCCATCGCCGCCGTTGATGGTGTCTGCGCCGAGGCCGCCGCTCAGGGCATCCATGCCATTGTTGCCGTTGATCTGATCTGCAGCCGTGCCGCCCGTAATCTGATCCGCTCCGTCGTTCCCGTTGAGAGTGGCTCCAATATCCGCACTGCCAGTGATCGTGTCGTCTCCATCGCCAGCGTCGACAATGATCTCAAGGCTCGCGCTGAAATCTGCCGTGGAGATGCCCGACAGGTCGATCACGTTGTTGCCGTTGTCACCGGCGATTGTGATCTTCGTCAGAGTTCCCGCCGCTGTTGGCGTGAGTGCAGGTATCGGAACTCCATTCCCCAGAACCTCCACTCGCGGCGCCAGATTGAAGTCCGCGCGAATGGCGATGGAATCTCCCGTATCGGACACGACGAATAGTTCCGTACCGATCGCAAACGCCTGGACAGTCAACAGAGTACGCTGTTCCAGATACTGAATAGTCGAGTGTGTCCGAGATGGCGCACACTGCACACGGCCCTGGCAGCGGCGTGGGCCGTTTTGCAGGCGGTTACGAACAGAGGTCAGCCAGTTGCTCAATTGCAAGACGACACCTCGTTGGAAGAGACAGACCGTTCATGGTTCCCGCACGATTTGGGCGGGAGCTGCACCGTGGACACAAACATTCCCGCTAAAGCGATGTCGGGCGGCCGCGTAATCGATTCAGAGGGCGACCTGGCAGAATTCACATGACCGCTGCAGCCGATCTGCCGGAATGTTGATCTGAGGCAGCGGTATGTGCGGCAGATCAACATGTGCCTCTCACGCGACACATCGGCGCGTCCTGTAAACGGATCAGCCGGCGCGACGTGACATGCGGAGAGATGTCCCCTCTCTCCCGTGGGGAGAGGGTCAGGGAGAGGGGGAGTAAGGGAAACCGCCGACGGCACGTCGGTCATGCAATCCCAAGGCTGCCTGCTGCCGAATCGACCTGAGTCACTGGACGCGCGATGCTGACTCCGAGATCCTCCCGTGATTAAGGCGTGCGGCAGTCGAGAAGTTACCGCCCCCGACTTTACGTCGTGGGTTCTCGCGTCTTTGCACTACCGACTGCGTAGTGCAGCAACGCGAGAACCCCTGAGATAAACTCAGGGGCGGTAAATCCTCATCCGCCGCATGCCTGACACAGACCGCTTCAACACGCCGATCCGACGCATGGAGGAACTTCAGTGCCGAACACCATCAGTCGATTCACCGAACGTTTACTTCTTCTGGTTCTGCTGACATGTTTTCTGCGGCTCGATCCCGCGTCTGCCCAGACAGAATCAAAGAAAGCGCTGACGCCGCTGGATGTCGCTCAACTCAGGTCCGTGCTGGACGCCGCCATTTCACCTGACGGTCGGTGGATCGCGTACACCGTCAGCGTGCCGCGTCATCCACTGAAGGATGAGAATGGGTCGGCCAGGTCAGAGCTGCATGTGGTCGACACGGCAACCGGCAAGAGTCGGCCGTTCATTTCTGGAGATGTCAGTGTCAGCGGCATCGCATGGACTCCGGATGGCCGCGGCATCTCATTCCTGACCAAACGTGCGAAAGACAAACAGACGTCCTTGTATGTCATACCGGTCGATGGTGGCGAAGCTCGCAAACTCATCGAACATGACACGTCGATCAGTTCCTATGACTGGAGACCCGACGGCAGCGAGGTGGCGTTTCTGGCGACCGAAAAGGAAGACCCGGAACTCAAGAAGCAGAAAGACAAGGGATTCAATGCCGAGGCCTACGAAGAAAACCTGCATTCGAAGCGAATCTGGATCGCTTCGCCGCGATGGGATGCGGATGGGATAACGCTCATTGCGGTGAACTCCTTCCCGGCGCCTCCGACCATCGACGGCGACAAACCACGCATGCTCGACATCGAGGGCTCGGCCACAGAATTGCATTGGAGTCCGAATGGTGAGCATCTTGTCTCAGCGGTGGCCCCGACGCCGCTGATCGACCACCACTACATGTATCGGCGAATCCGAATCATCGATGCCGCGACCGGCAAAGTTGTGAAGAAGATCGAGAACCGCGGCAAGATCGGTGAGATCGCCTGGAGTCCGGACGGCAAAAAACTCGCGTTTCTGTCCGGCGAGGACATTAACGACCCCGGTTATGGGCGATTGCTGATCGCCGATGTCGCATCCGGTGAGTTTATTGACGCCACGAAGGGATACGTACCGGACATCATCGACATCGACTGGGACGGCAATTCAAAGCTGAGATTCCTCGCTCACGATGGTTGTCGTTCAGTTCTTGGGACAATGAATTCCGACGGCGGTGACCGAACAATTCCACCGCCGCCGACTGGCGTTGTATTCGATGCGTTCAGCCGGGCAGGCGATCGAACAGCATTACTCGGCCAGTCTCCTGCGCACCCTGGCGAGGTGTATCTGTGGAAGCCGCAGGATCCGGTCATCAAGTTGGGGAGACGGGAAGGGCCCATCGTCCAGCGACTAACGAACGTGAATCCCTGGCTTTCGAGCCGCAAGCTCGCGCCTCAGGAAGTGATCCGCTACAAGGCTCGCGATGGAGAAGAAGTCGAGGGAATTCTGATCCGCCCATTGAATGAGGAGAAAGGCAAGCGGTATCCGCTGCTGACCGTCGTACACGGCGGACCGGAAGCACATATTCCGAATGGTTGGGTCACACGTTACGTGTATCCGGGTCAGGTCGCGGCCGCTCGTGGTTTCGCGATCTTCTATCCCAACTACCGTGGAAGCACCGGCCGCGGAGTCGCCTTCGCCAAAGCCCATCAGGCGGACTATGGCGGCAAAGAATTCGATGACGTGCTTGATGGCATCGACTACCTGGTCAAGAATGGTCTGGTGGATCGCAAGAAAGTCGGAGTCACAGGCGGTTCCTACGGCGGTTTCGCGTCTGCCTGGATGGCGACGCGGCACAGTGAGCACTTTGCGGCATCAGTGATGTTTGTCGGCATCAGCAATCAGATTTCGAAATCCGGCACGACGGACATTGCCGACGAGATGTTTCACGTGCACGCACGGAAGAGAATCTGGGACGACTGGCAGTTCTTCCTGGAACGCAGCCCGATCTACTACGTGGAGAAAGCTCGCACGCCGATTCTCATTCTGCACGGCAAAGAAGACACGCGCGTGCATCCGTCGCAGTCGATGGAGCTGTATCGCAATCTGAAGATACTGGGCAAAGTCCCTGTCCGACTGATCTTTTATCCGGGCGAAGGACACGGAAACCGTAAAGCGGCTGCTCGATACGACTACAACCTGCGAATGCTCCGTTGGATGGAACATTTCATTACGGGCCCCGGCGGAGATGTACCTCCGGTCGAGATCGAGCACGATCCCGCCAAGCCGGCCGCGTCTGAATAGACAAACTGAACAGTTGGAACACTAATCTGCGCTGATCAACGCTAATCACCGTCCGTCGTCAACGTCCATTGGATTAGTGTCAATTAGCGCAGATTAGTGTTCTTGAATAAACGAACGAAGACCTGACTCAAACGTAAGACGTTTCGAGTTGGAGTCCGTCGACGCGGCCTTTACCGTTTCATACTCGACTTTTCACACTCACTTTCGCTTTGGAGATACTGATGATTCGCAACTTGATGGTTGTTACGTTGGTCTGTTTCGCATCCACCGTGTCCGCTGACGATTCGCGTAAGGCTCCCAAAGAGTCGGACGACCTGAAGAGCATCTTTGACGGCAAGAGCCTCGAAGGCTGGGACGGAGATTCCCGTCTGTGGTCCGTCAAGGATGGAGTGATACACGGAGAGACGACGGCAGATGTGAAGGCCAACGGGAACACATTCCTCATCTGGAAGGGCGGCAAGACGAAGAACTTCGAACTCCGACTGTCCTTCCGCTGCAACGCGACAAACAACTCTGGGATTCAGTATCGCTCGAAGCACATCACGGACGGGAATGTCCGCAACAAGTGGGTCGTGCGAGGCTACCAGCATGAAATCAGGAACCAGAACATCCTGCCCAGTGTGTCCGGATTCATATACGACGAGGGGGGACTCACCGGCGGACGTGGCCGGACATGTCTTGTCGGTGAAAAGGCCGAATGGATCGCAGACGGCAAGAAGGGCAAGAAGAAGGTCACAGAGACGCTGATCACTGCGGACGAATACAAGGAACTGTTCAAGTTGGATAAGTGGAACGACGTGATCATCATTGCGGAGGGCACGCACATCCGACATTACATGAACGATCGCTTGGTGCTGGACTTTCAGGATCACCCGGACAACGCACTGCTGGAAGGCATTCTGGCCCTGCAACTGCACGCCGGAAGCCCCATGTTCGCCGAATTCAAAAACATCCGCATCCGCGACCTGGACTGATCCATGGCTTCGCGTCTACTTCACTTATTGGCTTTCGTCGCCGTCATTCAGATCGCGCTGCCTGTTTCCGCTTTGGAGCAGGCAGACGCGGCCGGAGACGTGAGGAACCTTCGCTCGTGGATGGGGCAGGTACTGAAGCAGTGCCTGTTGCCGGAACCGCGCTACGTCTGTTCCTGCCTACGTGGGGACTTCCCAGCCCTTGCGATACTCGGTGCGAATGAGGCCAGCGGCTTTGTCGTTTCCGCCGGTTGAAAGTGTGTCTGCGTTCCAGTCGAAGCCACCACCTCGGTAGGCGGTGTTGGCGAGTAGAACGGTCTCCGACAACGGTCCGGAGTAATCGAAGTCGCACGTTGCCGAGGCTCCGCCTTTGCAGGCCGTGAACCACTCATTGTAGAAACCGGGAGACTTGGGAATTGTCTGATCGGGTCTCTTCAGCCCTTCGAACTTGTCTTCCGGCAGTAACACATGGCCGCCGAAGCCGGTCAGCAGCATCCCCTTCGAGCCGACGAACAGTGTGTTCATGCCCTTTCCGGACAG
This sequence comes from Planctomycetota bacterium, assembly GCA_963579025.1. Lineage (GTDB taxonomy): Bacteria > Planctomycetota > Planctomycetia > Planctomycetales > Planctomycetaceae > CAUZFZ01. The sequence goes on from CAUZFZ010000070.1 coordinate 12,307, forward strand.
CCCTTTCTCTTTGAGGATCGGCGGCCCACTCTTCGCATGGTACCAGTGTAGAGTGACACCGTTGTCCGGGAAGGACAGGTGAGTTGCCATCGACTTAGATGCCCGTTGTGGGTCTACCTCGGGGCCAGATGCATCGACTCGTGTTGGGTACTTCAGACCAAGTGCCCAGAACGGTATGTCCAGAATGTGGCAGCCGAAGTTGCCGGTTTCGCCCGTTCCAAAGTCCCACCAGAACCGCCAGTTGTAGGGGCAGTACGACGACGAATAGGCACGATCAGCGGCCGGTCCGAGCCACAGATCCCACTTGAGATGCTTCGGGACCGACTCACCCGTTTTCGCAGCGCCCGGCATGCCGCGATTTCCGCCGATCCACGAATGGACGTCGCTGACCTTGCCAATGACTCCCGCCTGCACGAGTTCCACACTGCGGTGCATGTTGGCCAGCGTGTGTCGCTGCACGCCCAGTTGCGTGGCAATTTTCATCTTCTTCGCCATCCGGGTCATTTCCCGGATCTCCCAGACGGAATGCGCCATGGGCTTTTCACAATACAGATGCTTGCCCATCTGCATTGCCGTCATCGAGGGATGGAAGTGTGTGTGGTCCGGAGTGCTGACCACGACAGCGTCGATGCTCTTGTCCATCTCATCGAGCATTCGTCGGTAGTCCTGAAAACGACGCGCTTTCGGAAACTTCGTGAATCCTCCGCCCGCACGTTTTTCGTCAAGGTCACACAGTGCGACGATGTTCTGACTGGACACGCCGCCCAGATTCGCGGCGCCACGGCCACCGATTCCGATACACGCAATATTCAGCTTCTCGTTGGGTGAAGAGGCCGCGCTGGTTGATGTGCTGGCCCCAAGCCAGAGTCCGGCACTGGCAGCGGCAGCAGTTTGAATGGCCTCGCGGCGTGATAGCTGTGTGGGCATGTATCTGTCCTGTCGAATTCAAGAAGGCTCAATGATTGGTCAGGAATTCCTGTGTGTTGAGCAGCGCCCACATCAGGTCGCGAAGCCCTTCGATCGTGCATTCCGTTTCGGCAATGTGGGATCGGGCCTGGTTAAGCTCATCGGCAGATGGCGCCCGGTTCTGCGTGCGGAGGTATGCGGCGTTGATCAGCTCATCCACTCGCTCAGGTGCAGGTGCATCGCCCGACCTGGGTGGTTCTGTTTCCGTGCGGGGTTTCAGATCGGACACGAGTGACTCGCCCAGGTCCTTCGCCACCTGTGTCAGCCAGCCATCTTTACGCTCCAGCCACTCGATCAGTTCGTGATCGTTGCGTACGTAGAGTGACTGCAGCAGAGTTGGCTGCAACTGGCGTTCGCAGTCGCAGTTTGTCGTGCGGAGCGGTTTGCCAAACACGAGCAGGGAATAGTCGAGGCTGCGTGCCTGAATCGATACAGGATGCATGCCAATTTTGCGGCCCTGCATTATTGAATGGAACGTGGCGGCTTTCGTATCGCTGGCGGTAGCTCGCAGAATTGCGTCGACGGTCACTTCGGCCGGTAGCCGGCGAATGATCGCGTGGCTGAAGTTGCGTTCGTCTTTGACGTTGGTCTCGTTAGGTCGCCAGCTCAATTGGTAAGTGCGGCTTCTGGCAATCACTCCGTGCAGCCATTTGATATTATAACCGTGCTCAACGAACTGCGTACTGAGCCAGTCCAGCAAGGGGCGATTACTGGGCGGATTTGCCATATTGAAGTCGTCGGGCGGATCGACGATGCCGACTCCGAAGTAGTGAGCCCAGATGCGGTTTACGAACGCGCGAGCGAAATAAGGATTGTCCTTCTGGACCAGCCATGCCATCAGCGGCTCGCGTGGATCGTCGTAGTCGCTGAGGTCGACCGTATCGTCGGCCAGCAGTCTGGCAATCTGCGGCTTGTCTCCAGGCGATTCGATCCAGATTTCGTTCCAGGGGATCGGCAGGCCTTCGGCGGCAACTCGTAGATACATCTGTCGTCGCAGCGCGGCCGTGTCGAGTTTCTTCGGGACGCCCAGCTTCATCTTCAGTTGGTTCTGTGCTTCACGCGCCGATGGCGCGACTCCTGCTTTGATGCGCGAGAAGAACTGAGTGAACTGCTCAAAGTCCTGTTTCGACCATTGATCGAATGGGTGCTTGTGGCATTGAGCGCATTGCAGTCGCACTCCGAGGAAAATGTATCCAAAGGAAAGAGCCCGGTCGGTCGGCTGCTGGTTGTTGCTGCGGAACCAGTAGTAGTGCATCGGATTGTCGTGGGCTGTGTAGTCTTCCGGATCGACGCGGCCCAGGAACGCGCTTTGTTCCTGGACGTAGTCTTCGTACGACTGATCCGGGCGTCGACTCTCCGACAGGATGATTCCCGCAGCAATCCGGTCCCAGCTGACGTTGTCTTTGACTCGCCGTCGCAACCAGGCGACCCACTGATCAGCGGCGGGTCGATTCATATCCGTGGAACCGAGGTACTGAGCATTGCTGCCGGTCAGGTCAGCCAGCCGCATGGTCCACCACTCGACATACGCGGGCGACTCGAGGAGTTCATCGATTTTTCGCGAACGCTTGTCGGCGGACGTCTCGGTCACGAAGGCATCGAGTTCGGCAGCACTTGGAAGTGTGCCTGTCAAATCCAGACTGACACGTCGCAGGAATTCCTCATCGGAGCAGGTTTCGGAAGGCACGATGCCCAGCTTGGAGAGTTTCTCGACGACAAACGTATCAATGGGAGTCGGTGTGGGAACGGCGGGGAAACGGTCTCCGGTTTTGTCAGACACAGGCAGCAGCACGGGAGTGCTGAAGATCCCGTTGTCGTAAAACGAAATGATGTGTGTATCGCCAGGCGATTTGCAGCGAACGAGCCCGTCGGCGTTGACTTCCGCGATCGTGTCATCGTTCGTCTGAAATCTCGTGAGGCACGTCACATCTTCACGCGTGCCATCAGACCAGACGGCGATCGCTTTCAACTGAATGGTCTCGTCAGGTTTCGTGAAGACGATCTCCGCCGGATTGACTTCAAATCGTGCGATCACCTGAGGTTCGGCTGTCGTTTTGGTCGGACTATCTGGCTGACTGGTGCTTTGCGTTGATGACACACCATTTGCTCCACCGGCGATCCAGCGACGCAGAATTCGATGCTCCCAACCGCCCGGCTCGAATCGCTGTCCGCCGCCGTGATCATCGTCACTGGTCGGTTTGCGCAGGATCAGGCTCTTGTCCGGCTCATCGACGTTGACTCTCGGTTCGTCGCCGCCGGTGAGTGCCTCGATATCCGCTTTGAAATCGTAACCGAACATCGAAAGCCGAAAACCGGCCTGGCCCTGAAAGGACCCGTGACACGTCCGTCCGTTACAGCCGAGCCGGCCCAGCAACGGAATGACATGCCTCTGAAAGTCGGGAACCTCACTGCCGGCAGCGAAACGATCACTCGCCGGCCCAAGCATGTTGCCCGTTCCATCACCTGCGATGGGCGGATTGACTGAATCAGAGGTCCCGGCTTCGTTCGACGGTCCTCTGAGTGGCTCACCTGCCAAATATCGTTGGAGTGGATTTCGTTCCTGACTCGGGTGCGGGCTGGTGATGATTGCCAGTTTCGGCAGGGCTGTTTCCATTTCCTCAAACGACTCGCTGCTGTTTCCGGCTGGCGTGTTTTGAAGAAGCAGTTGTTTCAGACCCTTGCACGCTGTGAGAGCCTGGAGCGAATTCCCTGAGACCTTCGTGTCGTTCAGGCTGAGCGTTTCGAGGTGTTTCAGACTGGCAAGCGATTTCAGACCGCTTCCATCGATCGCGGTTCGTTCCAGATAGAGCGTCTTCAGCTTTGTGAGTTCGCTGAGATGTTGCAGTCCCGCGTCGGTGACCTGTGTCCTGGAAAGGAACAGCACTTCCAGGTTCTCAAGACCGGCGACGTGACGCAGGCCGTCATCAGTAATCGCCGTGTCCCGAAGCGCCAGCGTTGTGAGACTCCCGACACCGGATACATGCTGGAGTCCGGCGTCCGTGACCGCAGTCTGGTCAAGATAAAGCCGTTCGAGTTTGCTGAGTCCCGCCAGAACGCTCAGGCCGGCATCCGTCAGACCGGACTTTGACAGGTACAGCGTGTCGAGATTAGTCAGCCCCTTGACGGCAGCCAGGCCTGTATCTGTCACGGTAGGCGTGACAACCGCAAGGTAATCGAGGTTCCGAAACGCGCTGACGTGTGCGACATGCTCGTCCGTGACGATCTTCTTGCTGAAACGGACGAAACGCACCGTGCCGTCTCGGTTCTTCTGAATGTTCGATGCCCGGCCGCGAATGGCCTTGATCGCGGCCTCCTCTTCCGGCGGCGTGTCTGCCAACGCAGAGACGGAGAGCAGGGTGGCGCCCAGAAGGAACGCGATAAGGGGAATCGAGCGACGAGTCATGAACGCACCGTTCTGGTTCTGCCGATCTGGCTTCGGTTGATTCGAGTCGAATGGCGTCCACGATACGACGTTCATGCGAGGCAGACAATCCCGGCGTGCGGGAACTGGAATCCACCGTGACTCCGATGTCTCCGGAGACTGGCTGTCATCTTCGGCCAGGTTTTCCCAGAATCTGTTGGCAGACCATTTCTGACTACACGCTTTGGATATCCAAATATGAACCACCTGCGAATTGCGACACTCGTCCTGACAAGCTGCGTCCTGATCTCGATGACAAGTGCCCAAGACAAGCCGTCCAAGGCTGGCTGGATTCAACTTTTCAACGGAAAGAACCTGGACGGCTGGACGCCGAAGATTCGCGGCTACGAGCTCGGTGAAAACTTTGGCAACACGTTCCGCGTCAAAGACGGTGTGATGCAAGTGGGCTACGAAGCCTACGACGAATTCGGCGAACGATTCGGGCACATCTTTTACAAGGACAAGTTCTCGCACTACATCCTGCGGGCCGAGTACCGGTTTACCGGTGAGCAGGCGAAGGGCGGGCCGGGCTGGGCGATCAGGAACAGCGGCCTGATGCTTCACGGGCAAACACCCGAGTCCATGACAAAGGACCAGAAATTTCCCGTCTCGATTGAAGTGCAGTTACTGGGCGGCACCGGTCAGGGTGAGCGAACAACAGCGAATCTGTGTACTCCGGGGACCCATGTGGTGATGGACGGCAAGCTCGTGAAGCGGCATTGTACAAAAGCGAATTCGAAGACCTATGACGGCGAGCAGTGGGTCACGTGCGAGGTCGAAGTGCGTGGCAACAAGCTGTTTCGTCACAGTGTGAATGGCGAGACCGTGATGTCGTACACGCAGCCACAGCTTGACGAGAACGACGACAACGGGAAGAAGCTGATTGCCGCCAACGGAGGCGTACAACTTTCCGGCGGAACGATTTCGCTGCAGTCGGAAAGCCACCCCGTGGAGTTTCGAAAAGTCGAACTGCTGGTGCTTGATCCAAACGGCAAGTAGCCCGATCAGGCAGTCGGACGGGACCTCGTCATGACGGACATGGCAGCAATCCGGGAAATCCATGCAGGACCACACCGTATGGTGCTGGCGATTAGCGGCGGTGGCAGCCAGGCCATCAGCGATTTGCTGCAGGCGCCGGGAGCATCGAACTCGTTGCTGGAGGCGGTCGTTCCGTATTCCCAGGCGGCTCTAAGCGACTGGCTGGAAGGCGAGCCCGAGAGTTTCTGCTCGCGCGAAACGGCCCTCAACATGGCAACCGTTGCCTGGCATCGCGCACGAGGACTGGCCCGACGTTCCGGGCTGACGGATGACGATTGTCTTGGAGTTGCGTGTACCGCCTCCCTGGGCAGCGACAAACCGAAACGCGGTGAGCATCGTTGCTTGATCGCCATCGAGTCTTCCGAGGGCAGTAACATCCGATCGCTGACTCTGACAAAAGGTGCGCGGGACCGCGCTGCTGAAGAGTCGCTGGTTGCCGACCTTGTCGTATCGACACTTGCCAGTGTAACGGGCTGCAAGGCGGCACCCGTTCGCTCGCTGCTCGGTGGCGAGCAGGTCCTTAGCGAGGACATTTCGTTGCCGGACGAGATTCGAGCTGTCCGAACTGGGACGGCGAGTCTGATCTGGTCTCTTCCAGACGGTCGACTTTCATCAGCAGCGACTGCGGACGGTCCGTTGCTGGGGATTCTGTCAGGGTCGTTCAACCCGCTGCACGCAGGACACCTTGAGCTGCGCAGTGTTGCCGAAGACATGCTGAATGGGCCGGTCTGCTTTGAGTTGCCGATTCGGAACGCGGACAAGCCGCCGCTGGGCGCCGCGTCCATCGAATCCCGGCGGTCTCAATTTGACGAGCATGCACTTGCACTGAGTGCGGCGCCACTGTTTGTGGACAAAGCGGCTCTGTTCCCGGGCGTGACGTTCGTTATTGGCTACGACACCGCGGAACGCATCATTCAGCCGCGTTTCTACGGAAGCAGTGAATCTGCAATGCGTGAGTCATTTAACACGATACGGGATGTCGGATGTCGGTTTCTGGTGGCCGGTCGCAAGTCGGGCGGCGTATTCGAAACGCTTGACCTACTGCACGTTCCGAATGAACTCAAAGACTTGTTCGAGGAAATACCCGAGGAGCGGTTTCGAGCGGACATCTCCGCCACGGCGCTCCGTCAGTCGGGCGACCCGCAGTGAACTGTCCGGGATGTACGCACCGTCGAGACGTATTGTTTTTGCGCTATTTCAGTCCCGAAGGGACGGCGGCAAATAGCCCGGGGCATTCAGCCCCGGGATAATGGCCATGAATTGACCTTCGAGCCCCGGAGGGGCGACGCGCCGAGTGTATGCATTCTGCCGTCGCCCCTCCGGGGCTCGAAATACTATTGCCCCTGTTTCCACGGGTTGAAACCCGTGGCTATTCGCCTGCGTCCCTTCGGGACTGAAATGCTGCAACTTCAAACGCGAAACCTCACGGTTTCGTCTTTGTCGCCTCGACGGGTTTCATTTCCGCAATCCAGCGACGAATCATGGCGACGGCCTTCTCGTCAACCAGCGTCGTTGCGAGTTGCGGCATCTGACCGCGTCCCCGATGCGCGATGCGGTGCAACAGGATTGAGCGATCCGGTTCGCCCGGCGCGATCAGCCGCGGATCGGCGACATCATATTTGTGATGCAGCGGCTGAGCGTCGATGAGCTTTGTCTGATCGAGTGTCTTGTAGAAGACGATATCGAACTGGGCGTTTCCGCCACCCGCCGGAACATGGCATTGGGCACAGTTGGAATGCAGGTACGACCGGGCTCGTTTGCCGAGGTTCTCTGACTCGTCGTACGGATCAGTCAGCCTTGGCAGGTGTTTCGGATTGAGGCTCACCAGAATCTCGTTGTCGGGTGCCGTCCGCTGATTGCGCGTTGCCGTAATCTCGGCCACCTGTTTCTTTGCGGCCTCGGCGGAAACGCCTTCGTCTTCCAGTTGTCGCTGGAGAAAACCCGTCGCGTCTGCCGTCCAGTTGCCGTGTTTCAGCAGACCCAGTCGCGTGAACACGGCCAGTTGGTCATCGACAACTCCGTCTGCGTATTCGTGCTGCCGGTTCAACTGGGTCGAGGTCACGCCCAGCACATATCGGGCTGCCCGGCTGTGGCAGATCATGCACTCGGCACGACTTGGAAACCGCCACTTATGACTGCGAGAGCCGGAATCTGTCGAAATCTCGAAGGCACGATCCAACCCCTCTTTTTCCACGAGCGTCGCGTCCGTCTGTTCGTCATTCCACAGGTAGGAGTATCCAATCCACTCATTCTGCTGCTTTGTAAGGAACCGTGTTTCAATCCAGCGACGAGAGTTCGGATTACCCTCTTCCATTTCCAGTGCGAACGACTTTACCAGGACTGTGCTCTCGGGCAGGTTCCATGGACCATTGCCCCCGAGGCTGAACTGTGTCGGCACTTGTTTGCCGGATGAATCCGTGGTCGGCGGCACCGCCATGTAGCGCTGCTTGATGGAACCATCCGACCACAATGGAGCATTGACGGAATAGGGGAGGACTCCGTCAACCATCTGATGTTCGCCCACCGAAGCGAACAAACCAGAGTCACTGAGTTTCAATGGGAACGGATGATCTGGCTCCTGAGCGACGGTGGGTACGAGTGTGTAGAACCCGCCCTTGTCTTTGTCCTGATAATCCGAGATCAGCAGTTCACCGTCGCCATCCAAACCGAAGTCTGTAATTGCCAGCGTCGAGTCGGCGATCTCTCGGTGCCATAACAGTTTCTTACCATCGTGCTTTGCTGCCCAGATCTTACCGGTGGAATGATCACCGTAGAGATACGCTCCGTGGAGGTCAGGCAGTTTCGATCCGAAGTACACGACTCCGCCGGTTAGGGACCGGGACTCTGAATGCGGGTGGTCAAATATCGGCTTCGATACCGGTGTCGGCCCGAGTTTGCGTTCGGCATAGAAGATGTGCCCGCCCTCGTAGACGCTCCAACCGTAATTGGCGCCGCGTTTGATGAGGTAGACCTGCTCCCACAGGTCCTGGCCATTATTACCAACCCACAGATTTCCATTCGTGGGGTCGACGGTCATACGCCACGGGTTACGGAATCCATACGCCCACGTTTCCGGCCGAAAGTCTGGCTGTCCAACAAATGGATTGTCCTTTGGTACCGAATACGTCTTGCCCGGTGCTGGATGATCGACATCAATCCGCAGCACTTTCGCGAGCATCAAATCCGTACGCTGACCGGTGAGGTTCGTATCAGAATCACTGGTACCGTCGCCCGAGGTCACGTAGAGCATTCCGTCCAGACCGAACGCGACGGCGGCACCATTATGTCCATTCGATTCCCATTCAATGATCTGGAGCCGTGAATCGGGATCGAGTCGGTAGGGCGGTTTTCGTTCGATTGTGTAGCGACTGATCTGGCACCACTTCGTGTCTTTGCCGTCGGCCTTCTTTTCCTTTCCCTCAATCACGCCATTGTGACCCAGGTACATGAACCCGTTGTCATCAAAGTTCGGATGAAAGGCCATGCTGAAAGCAGCGGACTTAAGTTCCAGCAGCGTTTCGAACTCTCCGCTCGCGGGATCTTCGGTGGTGCGGTACAGGCCTTTCGGTGTGATGAACAGAAGCCTTGAGCTGCCTGGCTCTGCGGTCACGGAAACTGGTCGCGAGATCTTCAGGTCAGGCAGGACACGCTCGACGTGATAGGGCAGGGGGGGCTCCGGCGAACCGACGACACGTGATGTTGTCGAGTAAGGCTTCAAGCCGTGAACGGATGGCTTGACCTTCGGGCCGACGAACTTCAGCGACGCGTAATCCTCGTAGTGGTGGAAATCCCTGACGTTCAGCGGAGCGCATGTCGACAGGTCGGGGCCTTCGAAGTCGATGGAGTAGTCGTATCGGCACAGAGCAAACTTCCAGGCTTCGCCGGGGGCTGGAGGCCCGCCCGTGCGAATCATGTCGGTCCAGGGGATGCGGCCTTCAACGGACCATCCCGTGTCGCGGTCCTGCCAGCGATTCAGCGTTCCGTCGAGCTTGACCTTTGCTTTGATGTGAAACTCGCCGTCGGCAATGAACCTCTGAAAGCCACCGGCTCTTCTTTGGGGGAGGAACATGTCCATTTGAGTCCCGGCAGCGCTGACCTGGAATTCGTAGTAACCGGACCTCTTATCTGCCGGCTTGAAGAACAGTTCGAAGACGTCGTTGGTCCACGTTCGGCCATCGTGCTCGGTGACGTCCGCATACAGATCGGTGTCCTGCATTTCGGCGAAGAAGTAGAGGTGATCCCGATCCCACAACAGCCTCGCCTTTGTGGTTGATCGGGGTGGACGCGACCTGGTGTCTTTCAACCACGGCAGAGAGAAACGGTCGATGGACTGAGCGGTCTGCCACGCCGGTTCATCCGCGATACCGTCGAGTTTGGGTTCCGTGCTGGTCCAGCGACATTCGAACGCGGCGCCAGCAGCGCCTGCTGAATGTGAAAAACCGCCGACGAGCAACCAGGCAGCCAGTAGAAGGGCAGGGGGGCATTGCCACATAGATGAGTCCCGGTAAATGGAACGTGACGACGAGCCAGCTCTGCCGATCCAGGCGTAACCGATACAGAAGTGCCGACAACGTATTTGGGGAACGCTAATCGTCGCTAATCGACGCTAATACAATCGTGTCCGACATTAGCGTAAATTAGCGGTAATTAGTGTTCCCGGCAGTCAGATCAGTGATTGAACAGGAATTCTCGGGTACTGAGGACTGCCCAGAACATGTCTTCAAGCAGAAGTCGCTTCTGCTCGGCATCGTCCTCGGGCAATTCCGCGAACTGTTCGAGCAGTCCGGTCTTCTCTTTCTTATTGGGAAGACGCGACAGGCACACGAGGAATGTCTCGTCGATCAGTTCCGTGGGGGAAAGGTCTGTCTTCAGCAGTTTACTGATGCGGTTATCCTCGGCCTTCAGTTTCCCGTTGATCGTTTTACCGTTCGCGATGTGCAATACCTGAACCATGCTCGGTTCATCCGTCCGTTCACATTCGCAGGTGATCTCTCGCGCATTGCGGCCGAACGTGCTGAGGAAATAGGACTCGACAGCCGAATCGTAAAGTTGAATCGCCCGTGTCCCCTTCGCATACAGTTTAGTTTCCTGACGGTCACCGCCGGGGAATCCGATGTGTGTGAAGGCTGTGGGGACGTCGGTCGCCTGCGAGATTGCGTCGAGCATGACTTCAGCCATCAGTCGGCGGGGGTAATAGCGTGAATAGAACCGGTGCTCGTCCCGATTCTCGTCCAGCGGCAGACTGGATCGTTGATACGTGTGGGATTGAAGAATCGTCCGCATCAGTGCCTTCAGATCGTAATCGTGCTGGATCAGGTGGCTGGCCGCCGCGGCGAGCAATTCGTCATTGCTGGCCGGGTTTGAGCGGCGGAGGTCGTCGACCTCTTCGACCAGTCCCACTCCGAAGAAGTTCTGCCAGACGCGATTTGTGATCGCTCGGGTGAAGTAGGGGTTCTCCGGGCTGGTCAGCCATGCTGCGACGTGGATGCGACGATCGGTAGTGGCTTCATACGGAACCGGCTCTCCGTCGAGCGGTGTCGGCGGTTGCGGTTTGCCCGTGCGAGGCTGAGAGAGTTCGCCCGTCGGCACGACATACAAAGTGCGGACGCCGTCTCCATTGCGATAGTCACCACCCCAGCCTTTGGCGCGGACTCGCGAGAAAAGGTTTGCGAAACCGTAGTATTGATCGTTGGTCCATTTTTCGAGTGGATGGTTGTGGCATTTGGCGCAGGCAATCGACAGGCCCAGAAACGCCTTGCTGACGTTCTCGGCCATGTTCTCTGGATCCTGATGCAGGGCGTAGAAGTTGGTCGCACCGTTTTCGACAGAGCTGCCTGTTGACGTCACGATTTTGTGTGCCAGTTCATCCCACGGCGTGTTCTCTGCGACTTCGTTGTGGACCCACTTGTAATAGGCTTCGACGCCTTTGGGACGCAGCCGGTTACCTGAGATCGTCAGAACATCACTCCATTTGTACGTCCAGTAATCAACGAACTCAGGTCGCGCGAGCAGGGATTCGATCAGCCGGTCGCGTTTGCCGTCTGTTTCGACCGCCAGAAATTCACGCACGTCGGCAGCCGTCGGCAGCGTACCGATCGTGTCGAGGTAAGTTCGGCGAATGAACTGCTCGTCGGTGCAGGCCTCTGAAGGGCGCAGACGCAGGTCTTTCAGCTTTGCGAGCACCATGTCGTCGATAAAGTTGCGCCGGGGTTCGCTGGCGTAAACTTCCGCGGGAACATCATGCAGGTAGGGGCTGGTGACACGTGCCAGCACGATACGACTCGCGAACCATGCGGAGACCGCTCCGGAACCGTGACCGATCACGGTAACGTGACCGTGCTCGTCCACTTTGGCGACCGTCTCGTCCGCGGATGAGAACTGGACCCACTGCGTAACGTCTTCGGCGTGTCCGTCCGAGTAATGTGCCCGCACGATGATGTCCTGTGTCTGACCGACCGTCAGTTGCACGTCATCTGGCAGGATCTCGATCGATTCGACGACGGGATCGTCGTCGGCTGGCGGCTCTGCTCCTGCAGCGATCCATTCGGAGAGGACCCGATAATTGTGAGAATCCGTTTCGAATCGCAGTCCGCCTTTGTGCGGGAGTCCTCCACTGGGCTTGGCGAGGACCAGGCTGCGACCGGGATCAGACAGTTCGATGCGACGGCCCCGCGCCTGCTTCGCAATGATGAAGTAATCCGCGTCCGAGTTGTAACCGCGAAGGCTGAGTCGGAAGCCGCCTTTGCCGGCCAGAGCTCCGTGACATGACCCCGAGTTGCACCCGACTCTGGCCAGCACGGCCTGAACATGATTGCGAAAACTCCACTCGTGCTGTCGTGCAAAGTGCTCGACGGTGACCTGCGATGTTGCCGAACCGCTCGCGGACGCCACCGTGATCGTCGCCGTGCCGTCTGAAAGCGGGATCAGTCTCGCGTTCTCGACCTTCACCACGGTGGGATCGCTGATCTTCCAGGTCAGTTCGCCCTTGACCTGGCCGGCATGCCGGGCGCCGGTCACGTGTTCGACCAGCAGACCCTGTCGTGCTTCGTTGCCGGTCAAAACGACCGTGGCAGGCAGCAACTGAATTTCTCCGGCAAGACAACATGCCGGCGCAAGCAGGTTGGACAACACGACGACGCGAACCAGTGTATTCATGTCAGAAACTCGACAGGGAGTCGGTACGGAAACGAACCGTGACGTCAGTGGCGACAGAATACCCGGCACAGGATTGACGGCCCAGCGTGCCGTCGCCCGTCATCGTCAAACGATGATCGGACCGGCCTCGATGTTGATCCAGGTACTGAAGCTTTCGCCCGGACCGAGTGTTCGCCAGCCGGCGTCTACACCTCGCTGTTGAAGATTGACAGCGTCGGTGATGCAGGTGTAGGGCTCGAAACAGACAGCGTCGCGGTCTGGTGGCGTGTAGATCACCAGATCCCGAAAACTGCCGGGGTTCCGCTGCACGACCTGCAATCCGGCGGACTCATCCATCATGCAGGATTCGACCAGGTCAGCGGGCACGCCACCGAAGACATCATCCAGCTTACGTGTTCCGAAACGGATGCCGTCATGCAGATCGAATTCGTCCGGCAATTGGCTCTTACCGCCGGTCGGAAGGCAGTCGATCAGCTCATACTGCGTCGTTGGGGGAGCGACAAGCAGGCACTGGTCAGCGCGTGAGTCCGCCGACAATGGCAGTCTGAAATAGGCATGCGTGCCGAGTCCCCAGGGTAAAGCGACGGTGTCGGGGTTGGTAATCTCGAAGCGTGAACGCAGGCCGCTGCCGGCGACTTCGTACCGACATCGGATCACGAAATCGGCAGGCCATAATTCCCGTCGATCTGGCGCGTCGCGTGAAAGGTGAAACTCACCGACGGCAAAATCCGGCCCGGATGCGACCACGCGCCACGGCCGATCGAGACAGAATCCGTGGATCGCATTGCCAGTGTTGTCATAGCTCACGAGGTTGTCCGGCAGCTCGTAGTCGCGTCCGGCCCACGAGTACCTGCCCGCTCGGATGCGGTTGGGAAACGGAAACAGCAGCGGGATACCGTTACCGCTTTCTCGCCCTTCTCCGTCTTGAAAACCAGGCTGGGAATCGATCACATCGATGAAACGGCCATCAACGTCCGCTCGGAACGCGAAGCAGTTGAAACCGCGATCGACGGAGATGCTGGCAGTTGATGCGGAATCTGCGGATTTCAGTTCAAGGACATTCATGGAGTCGCTCCGGTGCAGTGCATTGTCGGCGTGTTGTAGCGGCCGAACTGTCGGGCGACGAGTTGCCTGAATGCACCCGTACGAAACTTCCCGGGGCGCGCGAAAACAGCCCGGATGGTTAGTCCAGGCTGTTTTCGGTCGCGAAAATCAATGGTCTCTCAGGCTGTTCTCTGTTGCATGAGGCAGCCTTAATTGGCCCGCTGCCCAGCCGTAGGCGGCATTCGGTCAGCGACAAAGTTTTGTTGCGTTGTCTCCAACCGAAATGCGGTTCCCAAAACACGTGCCGTGGAATTCTTCTAAGAGTTGTTTCTGTTGTCAGGCCTGTTTATCGGATGTACGGATCGAGTCGGCCGCGTTAGCGTCGCCAATGGCACTGGGTCTCTCGCTCAGGATTCGCAGCCAGATGCGTTGTCCGCGATGGCAACCCTCGAGGCTAAGGTGAGCCCCCAGGTCGTCTTCGATTCCCATTGGACGAGTTTGCCAGCGGCATGCCTCTGGCTCATCCAGCAGTCCGGCCAGTGCAAAGACATCGACGGACAGAACCGGGTCGAGTGGGAATGCCTGCAGGCGACCACCGACTGTGTTCGCACTGCAGAACAGTGAAACTTCCCACTCGTCGTGGCCGTCCTCGGTATTCTGATACACGTGGCAGTGAACTTCGTCTGTCGTGTTGAGCGACGCCACCTCGTCCGTGGCTCGTTCGACGAACTCTCGCAACCAGGAGGGGATCTGGCTCATGCGATTCTCCTTATGTGGTGTCCATGCTGCGACTGGCTCCATTGCCAGCCAGTACGACCCGAAAGTCTGAAAATAGCACCGATTCCGAATCGACAGGCTGGCGTACTCATTCCAGTCGGTCAGAAGAGGCATGTTGTACTGATTGAGGCGATTAGTCTGGTTGAACCGGGGTAATGCGAACGGCGTGCCAGTTCAAAACTTTTCATGAGGATACTGTTTGGCACGCGACCGCTTTGGCCGGCTGCCGAAGAATCGAACACTGCGGTGCCAGTCGCACTGAAAGAAGACGTGCGGTGTACAACTCGGGCGGATGCGGTCATGAGAACGCCTCGAAAGCCGCCTTTAACCGGGCGTGCCACACTGGAACGTTGCAGAGTCCACCACTCGTCCATGTGAAGCGGGCAGCCGCATTGCACGAAACCGCAGGCTGGAGCCAGTGCTGGCGCGGGGCAACCGGTCAAGTGGACTTTACATCGTTGTCAATCACCAGACCGATTGCGCATCGATTCGTGGACAGTGCAGATTCCTGGAGGGACTTGCCCGAAAACTTGTCCCGGACCGCGTGGATTGACATGACAAATCGTCCCGTTATCGGTTGGAGCGACATTGACGATTGAATCTGTCGCGACACCTGCCTTTAATTACGCACGTACGTGGGGAACCCATCAGGTGGTCGCCTGACGGAAATGACGAACGAATCTCTGGAAAAAGGAGCGAACCATGCGGGTAATCTTTGGAGTCGCGAGACTGTTCGCAATTGTTGCCGTGTTTGGCCTGTGGGCAGTTGGTGCCGGTTGTGCGAAGCCTGAAGCTCCCGCAACTCCGACCAGCAGTCTGGATGCGGGCTCAACCACTGGTGGCGGTGCAGAAGTGCCGATGGATGGCGACGAACTTGTAGAAGGTGTCGCGCCAATTGAAGGCGACACGCCGACTGAAGGTGACGCGCCAGCAGAGGGTGATGCACCGACAGAAGGCGATGCGCCGGCCGAGAAGCCAGCAGAAGGCGACGCCCCCGCGAAGCCGACGGAAGGTGATGCCCCGACTGAGAAGCCGGCAGAAGGTGATGCCCCGGCGAAGCCGGCAGAAGGTGATGCCCCGGCGAAGCCGGCAGAAGGTGATGCCCCGGCGAAGCCGGCAGAAGGTGATGCACCGGCGAAGCCGGCCGAAGGTGACGCTCCGGCTAAGAAGCCGGCAGAAGGCGATGCTCCGGCCAAGAAGCCGGCAGAAGGCGATGCTCCGGCTAAGAAGCCGGCAGAAGGCGATGCTCCGGCCAAGAAGCCGGCCGAAGGTGACGCTCCGGCTAAGAAGCCGGCAGAAGGCGATGCTCCGGCTAAGAAGCCGGCAGAAGGCGATGCTCCGGCTAAGAAGCCGGCCGAAGGTGACGCTCCGGCCAAGAAGCCGGCAGAAGGCGATGCCCCGGCCAAGAAGCCGGCCGAAGGTGACGCTCCGGCTAAGAAGCCAGCAGAAGGTGACGCACCGGCTGCTGCCAAGGAAGCTCCGGCCGAGAAGCCGGCTGCTGAATAAGCAAGGTGCTCGTGGGCCAGTCGGCGATGTCTGGCAGCGAAACGAATGGTTAGAAGAGAACGCCACGAGTAACACTCGTGGCGTTTTTTTGTTTCATCACTGAATGACGGCACTTGGCCGACAGCTATTTTGGTCCGTCAAGAAGACGCGACAGGTCGGTCACGTCTGCCGCGGTTGATTCGATGTTCTGTGACAGTTCGGACAGTCGCATTCCGTAGCCCAGTCGCCGTGCGAGGAATTCAAACTCTTCGGTAGCAGGATCCGGAACGGTCAGGTCGCGGGCGTCTCCGCGAACGATTCGCAACGCATCAATGAGTCGCCGCAGAAACATGTGCGCTCGACGCAGTCGATCCGACTGCTCATCCGACAGGAACCCGGCTTCGTGCAGCGCCCGTATGGCCTGTCGCGTGTTGGTCAGACGTATGGACTGTTGATTCTGGCCGTGACTGATCTGCAGCGCCTGGACCAGATACTCGCAATCAACCAGACCACCGGCGCTGAGCTTTGCGTTCCAGGTCCCCGGCTGAACGAGTTGCCGCACCTGTTGTTCACGCAGTCCGCGCATCGCGGCGACGTCGAATGGCTCGCCCGTGTAAACCAGTCGGTCTCGCAGTTCGACAAGGTGGCGACCGAACTGGGGATCACCGGCAATGGGTCTCATTTTGACCAGAGCCTGCCGCTCATAGGGCCACGCCGGACCTGTGAGAGCAAAGTACGCTTCAAACGCGCTCAGAGAGACGGCCAGTGGCCCGGCGTTCCCGAACGGACGCAGCCGCAGGTCGATTTCAAAGACACCTCGTCGACGTGCCTGAATCGTGTGCGTGAATGCTTCCACCAGCTTGATGTAGAACTCGGCAGTCGCGATGGGACAGGGACCGTCGGTCTGACCGGAGCCCGCATACACGAACATTAACTCGATGTCCGACGCAAAACCGAGTTCCCGCCCGCCCGCCTTGCCCAGCGCCAGCACTGCCAGCCGATCCTCCGTGGACTGATCACCGAACTTTGTTCGAGGCGTTCCGTATCGGTCGACCAACTCATGACGACAGACATCGAGAGCGGCGTTAACGACGCACTCGGCGACGTCCGTCAGTTCCGCCGAGAACTGACCAAACTCGACGATGTGTCCGGCAATATGCCGCATGTCCACGCGGAACATCTCGCGGTCTTTGAATGCGTTGATGCGCTGTCGGCACTCTTCGGCCGAGTCGGACTCCGCGATCAGGCATGTCAGTTCCGCGTCGATCTCGCTGCGAGGCCGGCTGTCCGCCAGACCGTCGATGTCGCGGATGATGGGAAACAGGTTGTCGTGCTGCACACGGAGAAAATCTTCCCACAGAAAATCACTGACTCCCAGCAGAAGCGACAGCGCTTCGAGAACAACGCTACGGTCGAGAGACGCCAGCTTGTCACTCCAGTCCGGCAACTCAAACAGTTGCTCCAGAAA
Organism: Planctomycetota bacterium; assembly: GCA_963579025.1. Taxonomy (GTDB): domain Bacteria; phylum Planctomycetota; class Planctomycetia; order Planctomycetales; family Planctomycetaceae; genus CAUZFZ01. The sequence goes on from CAUZFZ010000070.1 coordinate 29,661, forward strand.
CTGACTGAAATGCAGCAATGCCCGAGCAGGGTCCGGCGAACCCGGCAGCAGTTGCATGAAGTGCTTCACCAGCACAACGGTCGTCCGCAGACGCGTCTGCTGTGCGGGATCGGTGATCTTCTCTCCGCCCGGCCCGACGATGAACAGCGTATCGACCGCGCGATTGCCCAGTGATGTCAGCATGACGCGTCGGATGTCGTAACCCAGCAGGGACAGAGAATTCGTCAGTTCGTAAAGAAATCCGGGAGTGTCTTCTGCGCTGATATGCAGGACGGTCAGCGTGTTTGACTTTGCATTGTCGATCTCGACATCCATCGGCCCAAGCAGCGGTGGCGCGTTCGGACGTTCGTGAAGAACGTCCGCCACTCGGCGGGCCACTCGGCCCTGCGCTTCTGCCAGACTTCCTTCACCAGCCAGCCAGAAAAGGCGTTCCAGTTCCTGAAGATACCGAGTCCAGATGTCGTCGTTGCCATTGCGTAAACTGTCTGGTGGCGTGAGCGTGAATACGTTGACGAATCGCCGCTCATCGAAGGGCTGCATGGTTGGGTCGTGTGACGCTTCGGTTTGAGCGTGCAGCACCTGACGTGCCGTAAAGACCTGACCATGCAGAATGTTGAATCCGTATGCGAACAGCAGCCCGCACATCATGGCGAGGTCACCCCGTTGATCGACTCCGCACACCGTCAATTGCACACATCCCTCAGGCGCGCCGACTGATTCAAGGACAACCGGATGCTGTGGATCAATCTGTTCCAGCAGGCACTCGTGTCGTTTGAGGTCGGCTTCAGAGAAAACCTTTGAGTAGGCCGGCGACATCAACTCCGCGTGTCCCGGACGGGGCGGGGCGGGCGCTGCCGTATCTACCGGACCAACGTCGGATTCGCGTGCCTCAATGAATCGTTCGTAAATCAAGCGGACTTCTGAACAGTGACGCTCGTAACTTTGCAGGAAGGCTTTGGCATTCGGGAAATCAAGGCGTCGAGCCAGATAAGCCAGTTCGCGTTCATCCGACGGAAGCGAGTGCGCCTGCCGGTAATGAAGCAGTTGCAGCGAGTGCTCGATCTTCCGCAGAAAGACATACGCGGTGGAGAGCTGTCGAAATTCGGTCGGCAGAATCAGTTCGAAGTCCGCCAGTCGAACAAGTCCGTCCAGCGTATTGAATGAGCGCACGTGCTTTTCCGTGCGGCCGTGTCTGATCTGTAGATACTGCGTGACGAACTCGACATCACGGATCGATCCTTTACCCGACTTAACTTCGCCGTACACGCGGCCCTGCTTCTTCAAATCGGCCTCGATCCGTCCCTTCATCACACGCACGTTTTCCCGGACCTTGTCGATCGGCACTTCAAAGATGAGCGGTTCAACACGCTGCAAAAACTCGTGACCAACATCCAGATTCCCGGCGATCGGCCGAGCCTTTAACAGCGCCTGCTTTTCCCACAGGCCGCCGTGCTGTCGGAGGTAGTCGACGTAGCCGTCCTGCGAAGTCACGAGCGCACCGGATCGACCCCAGGGCCGCAGTCGCATATCCACGCGGTACAGGAAACCTTCCGCCGTTGAATCCATGACACCGCGGATCAACTGCTGGCCGAGTTCCCAGTACTGGGTGGCATCCTGACGGGACACAAAGACCAGATCGATGTCCGAACTGTAATTGAGTTCTTCGCCGCCCAGTTTGCCCATTGCCAGCACGACGAAACCGTCGAGACTCACTCCGGATGATGTGGCCAGTAAGGCCAGCGCCGTCTGCACAATGGCATCGGCCAGCAGAGAAAGTTGCAGAGTGATCGACTTCAGGTCCATCAGCCCGAAATTGTCACACGCCCCAATCCGCAGCAGTTCGCCCTGCTGAAACTTCCGCAGTAAATCGAGCTGCTCTGACACTTCGCGACCCACCTGAACGGTCGCCTGGGCGTCGTCGCGAAACTGCTCACGACTCTTGAATTCCGCGATGCGTTTGTGCTGGGTGAGCTGCCTCAGCCAGTCGGGATGCCGCAGCAGAATCTCGGTCAGAAACTGACTGTTGACGAACAGCTTGACCAGAATCTCTACGCCGCGCGGGTTGTCTGCCAGAAACTGCAGCAGCTCGAGAGAATCGTCGACGGACTGCATGAGCCGTTCGAGATTGAGCAGCGACTGATCCGGAGTGGCAGCTGCCTGCAGGGCTGACAGCAGCATGGGAAGAGTCGTCGTCAGCGCATCCCGATGAGCGTCGTCGACACAGAAATCCAGCAGCCGCCGATGCGCGGTTTTCCAGTCGACAAACTCGACCGGCGCCAGCATGTCGCGGACCTGATCCTCGGTCAGCTCACCGGGCCGAAGCAGTGGTGCGGGGTTTCGCATAGTTTCGTTTGACGCAAGACGGGCGTCAGTTGGATTGATTGATGATTGTCGATTGATGATTAGTGATGGGCGAAGTGCCGGGGCCGGTCGTCATGGGGAACGGTCACGGTCCCCCAGGTGGTTTTCACTTCGAAAATCAACACTCATCAATCAACAATCACCGGTCGACTCTGTCGTCGCATGACTCTGAAGCAACATGTTGTCGAAATGAATCGCGGAAGGACCCGAGGCTGGCAGAATCACAGCAGTTTACCGTTGGGTTCCACGAGTGTCCTGCCGACTCACAATGGCCTCGCAGGCGAACGCCCGTTCTAATGACGCGTATGTCTGAAATCGGCCTTTCTTTGCTCGCATTCGGGTTCGGCAGCCCCTGGCTGCTCGGTGGGCTGGCGCTGGCGGCGATTCCGCTGATCATTCACTTGCTGCACCGGCGGCGATACGTCGAAGTCGACTGGGCCGCGATGCGGTTTCTGCTGGAAGCCACACGCAAGCAGTCGCGGCGAATGCGGCTTGAGAATCTGATCCTGCTCATCCTGCGGACGTTCGTGCTGGCATTACTTGTTCTGGCGCTGGCCCGGCCGCTGTTCGATTCGGGCAGTACGCTCATGCAGAACGAACAGCCAGTACACCGCATCGTGCTGATCGATGTCAGTTACAGCATGCAGTTCAACTCGGGCGGTTCGGATCGCCAGCCTGACGGGGAGCAGCCACGAGACGGCGGAACGCGGTTTCAGCAGGCGCGGCAGGCGGTGCGCGAGCTTGTGGAGCACGGTCGTCGCGGCGACGCGTGGAATCTTGTCAGAATCGCGGGCAGGGCACCGTTCGCCGTGATCAGCCAGCCGTCCTTCCAGGCGGACACTGTGCTGGAAGAGGTGGAACGTCTGACCCCTTCGGATGCACCGGGTGATCTGGCCAGCGGCCTCGAGGCAGTTGCGCAACTGACAACAGCGCTGCCCGACATGCCGCAGAAGGAGGTCATTATTGTCAGCGACCAGCAGGGCTCGATGTGGAGCCCGGGAGCTGCGGATCAGAAACAACGATTGCGGGAACTGACGAAGAAGATCGGTGCCAACGCTCGAGTTTCGTTAATCAACGTGGCTGGAATCGACACGCGGAACACGGCCATCACGGACCTGCGGACCGAAGGCAGCTCGGCGACGATCGACCAACCGGTCCTCGTACGGTGTGCCGTGCGATCCTTTGGTTCCAGCGCTGCTCGGGATCAGGTGATCGAGTTGCTGGTCGACGGACGGCTGGTCGATACGCGGCGCATCGACGTGCCTGCAGGAGTCGATTTTCCCGTTGATTTTACGCACACATTCCGAACAGCCGGCGAACACTCAATCGAGTTGCACCTGCAGGACGATGCCCTGCCGGTTGATAACCGCCGCTGGTTGGCGCTGCCCGTTCGTGAGGAGATTTCCGTCCTGCTTGTCGATGGTCATCGCGCCGGAAGGTCACGCGATTCGGCGTCTTACTATGTTCGCACGGCGCTCGACCCGGCCACGCTGGAAGAGTCGATGGGCGGGATCATCCGCACTCAGGTGGTCAGCGAAGGCGAGCTGCCATCCGTTCGACTGGCGGATTACGACGCCACGATTCTGTGTGATGTCGGCCTGCTGACTGAGCGGGAAGCGGGTCTGCTGGAATCCTATGTGCGCGGCGGAGGAGGGCTGATCATATTGCCCGGAGAGCAAACCAGTCCCGACAGTTACAACCGCCGACTGCATCGCGATGGCAAGGGCATACTTCCTGCGCGAATTGGAGAACGGGTCCTGCCACCGGACCCGAACGAGGTGTTCTCCTTTGATCCGCGCGGATTCACGCATCCGTTGCTCGGAGTCTTTCGAGGCAACCCGGGCGTCGGATTGGAAACAACGATGACCATGCAGTTTCTCAAGCTGGAACCGGACGACGATGCCGGCGTCGGGCTGTGGTTCAGCGACGGGTCACCAGCGCTTGTCGAAAAGAACGTGGGAGCCGGGCGGGTCGTGCTGGCTGCGACCGGTACGGATAAGCGGTGGAGTACCTGGGCGGTCTGGGCACCGGCGTTCGTGCCGATGATGCATGAGGCCGTGCACTTCTCGGTCGCTGGTCGATGGAAGAGACGACAGTTGACGGTCGGCGAACCACTGTTGACGACCTGGTCCGCGCGGGCATTCGACGTGCCGGTCTCTGTCGAGTTGCCCGGCGGCGCGACACGCAGCCTGCCGGTGCAGGATCGCAGCGAACTGCGCGCCGCCTCGTTCGACGATACGGACCGGGCGGGCGTCTACGAGGTCTCCATCGGATCGCCGGTCAACCGCAACGAGCTGTTCGCTGTGAATGTGGACGTGCGGGAAAGCGATCTGACTCCGGTCAATCGCCAGGATCTGCAATCTGAACTGTTTCGGAAACTGGATGTGACGGTACGTACTCCCGACGATCCGGAACCGGTGGTGTCGGCAGTTGCGTCGGAGACGGCAGTGTCGATGCTCTCACGCATTCTCGCCTGGACGGTGCTTGTGATGGTTCTGGTCGAGCCCTTGCTTGCCTGGCGATTCCCGCTTGGTCTGACAGCCCTGGGTGCAGCGGTCGGCGCGATTGCACTGGCCCCGCTGATCGGAATGCTGGCGGCTGCAGTCATCTCCACGACCGCCAGCGTTGCCATCGCCATCCGAATGCAGCGCCGAGGCGGGGTGGGCGTGTGAGTTGTTGAACGATTCCGGGCTCGGTACCTGATAGCCTCCGCGTGTCTGTCCACGTATCAGGTTAATCAACATGCCCGTCTCTGTTGGAATCCTCACCTCTGGTGGTGACTGCCCTGGCTTGAATGCAGCCATCCGCGCGATTGGTAAAGCTGGTATTGAATCCCTCGATCTGAAGCTCGTCGGTTTTCGCGACGGCTTTCGGGGGCTGATGCAGGATCGCACGATCGATCTCGACCGCGAAGCCCTCTCAAACATCCTGACGGTAGGCGGCACGATCCTCGGTACGAGCCGCGACAAACCGCATCGCATGCCCGTCGGTGATCAGGTACTTGATATGACCAGCGTCATGCTCGAGGTCTATCAGAAGCATCAGCTTGAGGCACTGATCTGTCTCGGGGGCGGTGGCACTCAGAAAAATGCTCGCCGGCTGATGGATGCGGGCATGAATATCATCACATTGCCCAAAACGATCGACAACGACGTCGCACTGACCGACGTGTCCTTTGGTTACGACACGGCACTCGCAATCGCGACCGATGCAGTCGATCGACTGCACTCGACGGCGACCAGTCACAACCGAGTCATTGTTGTCGAAATCATGGGGCACCGAGCCGGCTGGCTGGCACTCGGAGCTGGCCTGGCCGGCGGGGCCGATGCCGTGCTGATTCCCGAAGTTCCGTACAACGTCGAGTCCGTCGCCGAAGCCATTCGCGAACGCACACGGCACGGCAAACACTTTTCGATTGTCGCCGTCGCCGAAGGCGCGATGTCGGTAGAGCAGGCCCGGGAATTCGAAGCGGCGGGCGAGTCGAAGCGGCAGGCGGAAAACAAGAAGGTAAAGGAGCGTGTGGTCGAGCGACTGGCCACTCTCGATCAGTCGTTGAAGGGCAACACACTGCGTGTGACCGAACAACTCGAACAGCTCACGGGCATGGAAACGCGGATGACGATACTGGGACACCTGCAGCGAGGCGGAACACCATCCGCGGCCGATCGACTGCTCGCCACGACGCTGGGCGTCCGCTGTGCCGAGCTGATCAGCGAACGGCATTTCGGAGTCATGGTGGCCTCAAGGAGCGGTGGCACGGCAACCGTTCCGCTCAATGAAGTCGCCGGCAACCGCAAGATTGTTCCGCTGGACCATCCCTGGATCACGACCGCCCGGCGACTCGGAGTTTGCCTGGGAGACTGACGCTCGGGTCCACGAAAGACACGAAATGACACGAAAACTATGCGCCGTGGATGATGATGGATGTGAGGTGGTTGGATGGATGGACGTGAAGGGGATGAGTCTGGTGAATACCGTCTACGAGCATGCCACCAGGTTGAGAAGACATCGTCAACTCGCGCTCCGAAAATGCTGAAAGTGGCTTGTCCGCACGGATGAAGCATTTCAACAGTGTTTTCCTTTTCGTGTCATTCGTGCTTTTCGTGGACCTCAATCCCCGTGGTCTCGTCGTCGTCAGCATTGCGCAGTCGTTCAATGAATTCTTCACTCAGTCCCGCTTCACGCCGCGCCGCGTGCTGGAAAATATCGCCGCGGGCTTTGGACGGGCGAAGCGGCCAGGCAAGGTGATTACTGAAGGCTTCCCAGTCGCTCTGATCGGCGGGCTTCAGACGTTGCAGCCATTCCATACCGAAGCGGACGTGCCCGATTTCGTCACGGTGCACCACTCGCATCAACGCTGCACTGCGTTCATCGCCGGCTGCTTCGAAGTGAGTGGCGAATTCAAGGGTGTGGTCGAGATTCCGGCCTTCGAACAACAGCGGCAGCGTTGCCAGGTAATCGAGCAGTGACTGAAACGTCAGCGACTTCTGCCAGATGTAACTGTTGACTGGCAGGTCGCCGAACTGCAGCCCGAGCATCGCGGCTCGCTCGACATGCATCCGCGTATGACGCTGCTCGTCCTGCATGATCGCTACTAGTCCAAGACGAAAGTCACGTGGAGCTGTGGGGAAGAGCAGGGCGACACGCGCCATGACTTCCAGAGCCTGCAGCTCGTGATTCGCCAGGATGTGGTGCGCGACGGCTCGCTTTGCCGGTTCGAAGAGAGCGCCCGGTTTCGGCATCGGAGGAGCCGTCCGCCGGGCGGCGAAATGCAGGTTCGCGGACCGGCCTGGCTCGGACACATCTTCAGCTTGTCCTGGCGTTTCATCGGTGAAAGCACCGGCGACTGCACGCAGCTTGTCCGAGAGTGATTCCGCAAACAGAACCTGCTCAGCAAACTGGCGGACTTCCATCGAATCTCATTTGCTCACTGTTCACGACTTGAATCGTGATCGGCATTGCCTCGTCGGCCTCGACACATGACCGGCGGGCTACGACGCGTGCAGGTTAAAGCCTCGCACGTGATCCCTGCCAGAGAGCTGTACCAGTGCAATTTGTGATTGCCGATTCCCGGTCAAGTCACTCAGTTGTGCGCCGCCTGCGACAGGTACTGGTCCACCGTTTCGACAAGAGCTGCAGGGACGAATGGTTTGGAGATGTATCCCGCACATCCCACCAGCCGGCCACGCAGCCGGTCGAACACGCCGTCTGTTCCGGACAGCAGGATGACTGGAATGTGCCGCGTGCTGTCGTGCTTTTTCACCAGCTTGCAAAGCTGGTAGCCATCGAGTCGTGGCATGCTGACATCCATCAGGATCAATGCCGGATTCTGCGCCGCAATCTCCTTCATGGCGGCGACACCGTCAAAGGCCGTCACGACGCGGTAGCCGCGTTTCTCGAGTGTCATGGCCACCAGTTTGCGGACCGTGGGGCTGTCATCGACAACTAGAATGGTCGTGGTGGCTGGCGTGGCATCGCCCGGAACGGGCGGCGACTCGACAATCGAGCCCTCGTTTTCATTCGGAACTGGTGAAGCGTCGCGCGAGGATGCCTCGTCGCACACTGTCGGTACGTCGTACGTCGCTGCGCGACCTGTCGGTTGGACACTCGCGGGACGCCGCCAGACTGGCGGTGGTGATTCGTTTGAAGGTTGATGCACCGTATGATCTGCCGCCGGAGCGTCGATTGGCGGTGCCAGAGTCGTTTGAAGCGAATGCGCTGAACTGGGGCCAGTGTCTGCGGGGCTGTCCTGCGCGACTTCGAAGTCGAGGGGGTTGGCGGCTCGCGACCATTGCGACGTCGTCGGTGCTGCCGGCTGAACTTCGTGTGTCTCATTCGAGATTTGTGAGTTCCCCCCGGGACTGAACCAGTCAGTACATGCCGGTCGAAACATCGCTGTCGGGATGGCGATCGGCTCGCGTCGATCAGACTTGTCGGGAGATTCAATGTGCTCGGCCGGTTCCGCGGACGCTCCCATCGAAGACTCCGTTTTCTCGCTGGTAAAAGCCGGCGCCCACTCACTGGGCCATGATTGGTAAACGTGGTCCGCGTCCGGGAATCCGTCCAATGTGGGACGGGTATCGGATGTGTCGAGGATTTCAGGCTGCGCATTCAGTGCGTGCGGCTCGGAAGCATCGTCGAAGGGATTTTCAAAGACGATCTCCGGGACTCGATCGACAATCTGAGTCGGCTCAACGCTGGCGTTTTGAACTTCGTCGACCTGCTGAGCCGGCACGACATCCGCGACTTTCGCGTCGTTAGTTTTCGGTTCGTCATCGTGCCGCAACGCGTCGTCCTGTGGGGTCGGTGGCGCATACGTTGCGTCGATGACCTCGTCAGGCGTGATCGGTGCTTCCACTGGGGGCGCGACTGTCTGTGGCGCATCTGCCGCTGGTGACTGAACGGGAGCCGTCTGCGGTTGCTTGGCATTGTTCGTCGCTGCGTCCATGCGAATGTCGTGGCCATGTCGAAACTGATTGAGCGTTTGTGCGAAATACATTCCGGCTTCGGCGACCGGTCGAAACTGCTCGTCGTCCAGCAGCATTTCCAGGCACTGGACCATGCTCATCGGCGAATCGGAGAGCCAGCTCATCCACAGCCACACGGCGGGATCATCGGGATCCGCTTCGGCGGCCTTCTGCAGGTGGATCCTGGCGAGCGCTGAATTTCCGGCGCGGGCAGCGGCTGCGGCATGCTGCAGGGGATGCGCATGAGACATGAAACAACTCCCGAAGAACTTTCCATTCGCGTCCAGCGGATACCAGGAAGTGTCCGTCCGAATGCTCTGTTGTGAATAATCAGCGTGTCACGTCGGGAATCTCATCCCGGAACGATCCACGGTGAGAACCTAGTTTCCCGGTAGACGCGCGCACTCGCATTCTGAGTCAGACCGCCTGGGAATGATCGGCGGCACAGGCGGAGCACTCCGTTCGATGCGAATACAGCGTTTCTGTCGGCTGCAATTGCGGAGACACGCTGCGGTCCGTTTTGGCGATTGTCGTGATTATCCGTCTGGCGCCCGCGATCAGGGGTGGTGTTCTCCAGAACCCGGCTGCATCACCGCTTTCCAAATTCCGGTTCTATTCGTTCAAATGACCGACCCAGAGACTTCATCCCGAATACAGGAATCCGTCAATGACACCTTTGCGAGATAAAAGTCGAGCCCATTTTGAACAGGCTCAGAAGTTGATTCCCGGTGGTGTGAACAGTCCAGCTCGCGCGTTCGGTGCGGTCGGCGGCAGCCCGTTATTTATTGATCGCGGCCGAGGTCCTTATCTCTATGACGCCAATGGCAATGAATTCGTCGATTTCGTCGGTTCCTGGGGGCCCCACATTCTGGGTCATCGTCACCCGGACGTCATTGCTGCCATCGAGGAAGCGCTGAAGAAGGGCACGAGTTTTGGAGCACCGACCGTCCTCGAAACGGAACTCGCACAGCTCGTTGTCGATGCCGTGCCGTCCGTCGAAAAAGTGCGGATGGTGAATTCGGGGACGGAAGCCACGATGAGTGCCATCCGAGTGGCCCGCGGCTTCACCGGTCGCGACAAGATCGTCAAATTCGCCGGCTGCTATCACGGGCATGTGGACTGTCTGCTGGTCCAGGCCGGCAGTGGAGCGCTCACACTGGGGGTCCCGTCCAGCCCAGGGATACCCGCCGGGTGCACCGCCGATACTCTGGTACTGGAATTCAACGACGCGAATCGGTTGGAGGAAACATTTTCTCAACATGGTGACCAGCTGGCCGCAATCATTCTGGAACCGGTCGTCGGAAACATGGGCTGTGTCCCACCGAAGCCCGGATTCCTCGAAGCCTGTCGAGAGCTGTGTACAAAGCACGGCACCGTGCTGATCTTCGACGAGGTGATGACGGGATTCCGCGTCGCGTATGGCGGAGCACAGGAGCGGTATGGCGTCACGCCTGACCTGACGACGCTGGGCAAGATCATCGGCGGCGGAATGCCCGTCGGGGCGTACGGCGGCCGAGCGGACATCATGGACACGGTCTCGCCGGTTGGCCCCGTGTACCAGGCAGGCACGCTGTCGGGCAACCCATTGGCAATGGCATGTGGCATCGCCACGTTGCAGAAGCTTCGCGACTCGAATCCCTACCCGGCTCTCGAAGCTGCGACCACGCGGCTGTGTGATGGTCTCAGGCGAGGCGCGAAGGCCGCGAGGCTCGATCACTCAGTCAATCAGGTCGGCAGTATGTTCACGCTGTTCTTTAATCCCGAGCGCGTCGTTGGGTTTGCCCAGTCCAGCCGGAACGACACCCAGCGTTTCGCGGCGTACTTCCAGGGCATGCTGGATCGCGGCATTTATCTGCCCTGCAGCCAGTTCGAAGCCAATTTCGTTTCGACAGCCCACTCAGCGGTGGACATCGACCGAACAATCGCGGCAGCCAACGAAGTGCTTGCGTCCCTTGCGTAGTTGCACCTGCTGCTGTGCCACTTTGAGTAGTGGGAGGATCGTGTGGCTGGCGGTCGAGCGTAGCGAGCCCCCAGCACTGTGCACCGCAGGACTGTGCGCCCCAGGACTGCAACTGGGGGCTCGCTGCGCTCGACCCCAGCCACCCCGATATTCAACGTTGACAAAGCACCTGCGCAAACGGTGACGGGACGTTGTCGTCGAGCGGAAAAATCGGTCGCACACAGTGTTCGAACGGCAGCGACTTGAGATTCGCGCTGGTCGATCCGGGCACGTCGACCGGCACGATCCGGTCGGCGATGGATTCGTACCATGTGCGGAAACCGTTCGGGGATTTGACCACGACGACATCGAAGTCTGTCGGCTCCAGGCCATGCGACTGAAACACTCTCCGCCCCACGACAAACACCGGTCTCTCCGTGACAAGGATCGAAATCGGGCCACTGACCAGAACAGCAACCCGACCCGCTCGCGCCCCTGTCCCGTCTTCATAAGTGAAGCGGCCGTCGTGCAAACTCTTGATATGGACGCTGACATCAACGGGTGAAAAACGTCCCGGGTCGCGCGTCCCTCCCAGAGCGACTGCGGTTTGCGATCCGACGCCAGCTTCGAATGCGGCGGCAACAGCGGGCGCATCGACAATTGATAGAAGCGACCTTTTCGAACACGACGAGTCGAGCAGACCCTTGAGAATCGCGTTGCTGTCTCCGGCCGCCCCGCTCGCTGTCGCGTCGGCTGCGTCTGAAAAGACTGTCAGACCGTCGCCGTTCTCTGCCTGTTGAATAGCTTCGTCGAGTGGCGTCAGATGGGCCTGAAACAGCTCGCGGTGATCCCACATGAAACGGCCAATCCGTTCCGCTTCGCGCTCCGCGGCGGGCATGTCCCCGTTGGTGGTGACCAGCACGTTGGACTGCAGAGCTGGCACGTCGGTGAACGCGTTACCAATGACGACTCCGGCTGCGAGGCCTTCCGACGACTCCTCGACCGCCTGGCACATGCGGATCGCCTCGCCGAATCGTCCGGTGGCGGTCAGCAGTTCGTCTCCTCGAACCAGCATTGGCAGACGCACACGCGCGACGGTTGGAGTTGCAGAACCGTCCAGCAGGCGGATCAGATTTCGCGCGGCTCGTTGTCCCGTCTCGTAGTGATCGGTATGCGGGTACGTGTGATAGGGCACCAGAATGTCCGCGCGGTCGACGAGCCGATCCGAGATGACTGCGTGCAGGTCGAGTGACACGACAATCGGACGATCGCCGAGGATTTCTCGTATCGCGGCCAGCGCACGACCTTCCGGGTCACCTTCATCTTCGCCAGCCATCGCTCCATGAAAGCACAGGCAGGCGGCGTCGACGTCCCGGTTCTGGTGAACTGCCTCGCACAGTTCATCGAGCAGGCGGTCGAGATCCGCAGTCACGATGCGTCCGCCGGATACGGCAGCGGCGGCGAATGTCGGCACAACAGCGCAGTGACCGTCAGACTCGAAGACATCCACCGCTCCGGACACTTCGGTTCGGGTGCCGCGATAGGCGTCCAGGATGTCAATTCCACGCGTGATGCGGAAATCGTCGTAGCTGGTGGGATGCGGATTAAATGTGGCCGTTTCCTGCTTCAGCTCGGCAATCAGGATGCGCCATGTCATGCGAACGCTCTCCAGACCTGGTCGGGATTTACTGTGAGATCACTGTGGCGAGCAGCATGGTTCCGATTCCCAGCAGACCAACGTGGACGTACCGCGTGAATCGTTCCGCAGGGATTGCCTCGGTCAGACGTCTCCCAATGACGGCAGCCACGCAGACGAGTGGCAGACACATGCCGAACAGGAGCAGTACGTTGCTGGTAATTGTTCCGGAAAACCAGTGCATGCCGATGACTGAGGTTCCGCCCAGCAGAAAGTAGCTTTGCAGATTGGCGCGGAACTGCTGTGGCGGCCAGTGGCGCAACGTTCCGAACATGACCAGCGGCGGGCCCGCCGTGTTGTACGCTCCGCCCAGGATTCCCGCGGCAATCCCGAACAGAGGCGCCAGCCGATCGGACTTCAGTGAAAGCGCATTCGGTCGCCACAGTGACCAGCCGGAAAACAGCAGCACGACGGCAGCCAGCAGACACTTCACGCTGGACTCGTCTGCCGTCTTCAGAACCCAGACCCCAATCGGAATGCCGGCCAGTGCGGCGACAATCAGCCAGGCTGTCTCACGGAAGTTGAGATGCCGCCACTCACGCAGCAGGATCAGAACGGCATTGGTCATCGAGATCATGGCGATCAGCGGAGCCGCGACCTGCAGCGGCACGATGAACGCAAGCAGCGGCATGGCAATCAGCGCCTCGCCGAAGCCCAGCGAGGAACGCACTGTCGTTGCGACAAGGATGATTAGAGAAATCAAAACCAGGTCGGTCGGAGGTGGGATAACGAACTCCTGATGCCCGGCGTGGCCGGTCTGCCGCAATCAAAATTGAGACTACTCGACCAGTGCCGCGATCTGAGCAATCGCTTCGTCGGTCACGGGATACACAAGCCTTGCCCGATTGGGGAGTTGTGTCGGCGTGACTTCGAATCGTCTGCCGACGCGACTCAGGGGAAGTATCCAGTCACCTGCGGGGAACGTCAGTGGTTGGACCAGTCGCAGGTCATCACCAGGTGCGACTCCCTTGAGGACTATCCGGACTGTTACCGCCCCATCGGCTGCGACGTCGCCTGCAACGACGAACGATGACTCCTCGATCTGTCGACGGTTGACCGCCACTGGAGTTTCGCTGAAGACGATCAGACTGACGAGGCAGACGTACCACACGATCGTTAGTCCGACCGCCGCTCGTATCTGTCGCGACGGACCTGATGGTTGAGGCGTCGGGGACTCAGTTCCGCCCGTGTGCTCCGGTTGCGTAGCAGATGAACCGGGCACGAGGCCAACCTCCGCAGCGGCGGATGAAATGCAATGGCGGAGAAGCGGTGGCAGGGATGGGCAAGCCTGCCCGCCGAAACCTGGGCCACAACGTTCGAAAAAATGCAGCGTCGACCAGCCGATCAGCTTTTGAACGCGTCCGACATATCGATCTGATAGTCGTGATCGAAGACCTGATCGAAGTCGTAAACGTCAAAGAAGTCGTTGAGCTGGTCACGGTCCGTCTTACGCATGGCGCCTCGTTCGATGAAGTCGAACACGATTCGCCCGAAGTCGTCCGTGGTGCGGATACCCCAGTGACGAAGTACGACAATCGCCATCAGACCGAACTCGTTGACAGCCAGCTCTCGAATGCCGTCAAGCAGTTCTCGACCGTTGATGTGTGCCGCTTCTTCCTCGGTCTCTTCATTGGCGACGGTCTCGGCCGATCGCCCCAGTCGTCGCTGGGTGTGCCTCAGGGCCTGATCGACGAATCGATAGGCGTCCGGGTGGTACTTCAAGCCGGTGGTCTCGGTCTTAATCATGCTCATGGCATTAACCTCGATATCCCTGCCGGTGTTGCTGACCCGCGTACCGACTGAAGTGCGGAGACGTCTTGACTCATACTCGAATCCATCGTGGCAAAGCCAGCCCGGTTATACAACATCGTAACAGTCAACAGAAGCCAGGCCTTGTGGCTCCACGCCGTCACGCCGTCACATTCGTAACGTCCGATGCGTTCGGTCGCCAGGTCCGGGCTCTCTTTGGACTCAGCCATCCAACCTGCAATCGAAGCACAGTCTGACAACGTCGACTGTTGTCACCAGACGGTCCGCGTATCCGGATTATTTCGCACGGCCGTCTGGAATCCGATTGCCCGCACAACGGCCGCAATTGCTGCCGTGAACATCAGACTGTCTCCCGATAGTTGATGCGGCTGAAGAACTTCAGCGCGCGCCGCGCGCGACGTCGATATCTGACGTGATGTAACGTCGCGAGCGACTGAAGTTCAGCACCGAGAAGCAACATCCGGGAGACACGTCAAATGATCATGCTGCGCGCCATCTTTGTTTCGTGGGGACTGTTTCTGGCCATGAGCGGCGGGTCGCTGCTGCTGGTCGACAAAATGGTCCTGACTGTCCAGGACGAGCCAGCCGAAGACGCCACGCAGGACGACGAGGAATTCCGCGGCCTCTTCATGGGCAAGAGTGTTGACGACCAGAAGGTCTTCGACCCGCCCGAATGGCTGGCCTTCGGCCTGATGTCCGTCGGCACAGTGACCATGCTGTATGCGATCGCGCTGCCGAAGCGGCGAGACTGATTCGCTCATGAAAACTGTCGCACTGCAGCAGTTCCGCGCGCGTCTGTCCGCGGATGATCCCGTGTACGGACTGTGGATCACTCTCGAATCGCCTTCCATCACCGAGATGGCCGTTGCCGCAGGTCTCGACTGGGTCGTGATCGACGCGGAACACGGCCATCTGGGCTGGAACGACATCGTGAACCACGTTCGTGCGGCCGTGCGCAGCCACACCGTCGTGCTGGTGCGGATCGCCGAATCGAATGCCGCACTCGTGAAACGCGTTCTTGATGTCGGGGCGGATGGCATCGTTGTGCCCTGGATGGAAACCGCCGAGCAGGTGGCTGAGATCGTGAGGTTTGCCCACTACCCACCGCGCGGAGTCCGCGGCATTGGCGGTGAGCGTGCCACCCTGTGGGGCCAGTGTTTCTCGCAACACGTGCGCGATGCCCGTGAGAATGTCCTGGTCGTGCCGATCATCGAGTCCGTGACCGGAGCGGCCAACATCTCGGCGATCGTCGAGGTTCCCGGAATCGACGTCTACTACTTCGGACCGGCTGATTTCTCGGCAACGGCCGGGCACGCTGGCGAGTGGGAAGGTGGCGATGTGGCGGAGCAGATTCTGGCCGCGAAGGACGTCATTCGTTCGAACGGTCGCCACTGCGGAGTGATCGGCATCAGCAACGAAAACCTGCTGGAACGCCGCGAGCAGGGTTTTCGCATGCTCGGCTTCGGGCTGGACAGCAGCATGCTGTTCCGCGGACTCAGGGATTGTCTGTCGACCGTCGGACGTTCCCTCGATCTCTCGACGTCCGCGTTCTCTCCACTGCAGTCGGTCGATTAATCCGTGTTCGACAGACCGCAGGACGGACGCTCGCCGCTCACCTGCAGACTCCGGACGAAGAAACTGGGAATCCATTGATTCCCGGAATTCAGCCACGGCTTGAAGGTCTCAATGGATCGGTTACCCCGGGCTCATGCTTTTGATGTTGCACAGTTTCTTAGTCCCGAAGGGACGGAGTCGGATAGCCACGGGCTTCAGCCCGTGGAAAACGTGTATTCAAAACCCCAAAGCCCTGAAAGGGCGACGGCGATCGTGGTAGTCGATTTCGCCGTCGCCCCGCCGGGGCTTGAAACAAATTGTGCCATTTTTCCCGGGGTTGAAACCCCGGGCTATCTGCCGACGTCCCTTCGGGACTGAAGTGTGCAACTTCAAAAGCTCACGCCCGGGGCGATATGCTGCCGCCGCTCCGCAGCTGTTCGGGAATCCGATGATTTCCACTTTCTATGGTTGATCGCTCTCGACCGGCTCGGTGTCAGACTGACTCGACGGTTTCCGAGTCAACGGTCGCGACAATGTCTGAATCCTGACCTCTGGCAGTTCATCAGTCGTCGTATCCGGGATTGGGTCCGGGGTACTGGTCGCGGTCTGTTGCTCAGGCTGTCCTTCGAACAGTTCCCGGGCCGATATGTTGACGTCGACTACCGCCGGCTGCTCAAGCTGTTTCTCCCGCTTGACCTCATCCAGAATCTCACGCAACCGATTCTGATGAGTGTCGGCATGTCTTGCTGATGCGTTGCCGTCCTCGGATTGTGTCCCTGATGCCTGGAACACCTGCCCATCCTGACGAGTACCGATCGTTTCAGACTTCAGGCGTATCTTCTGCCGGATCTCCTCGGCCGCCGGCAGGTCATGCGCGTTCGCCTGCTGGACACGGTCCTCGCGTTTCGTCCCGGCGAGGTGGATCTGGACCATCTCGGAGAAGACCCGGCTGCCATCCGGCTGTGTCAGTCGCAGTCGCAGCGAGCAGTTGGCTTCGTGACGACCCACTCTGGGGTACGGCACATAGATTTGATACGCCGGACCAATCTGGCTTGTTGTCAGGAACCCCTGCAGGGAGTTGCTGACGAGATCAAACTCTTCGATGGGTCGAGCCTGTTCCTCTTCAGTGCCGACGTCATCAAAGACAAAGACTCGCAGGTCGCCGCGAACGACAATCGGTGACGCGTCGCTGGCGTCAAAGAAGTAGACCTGTCCCGCGAATCCGCGGGACTGCCGACCTTCGTGGTCGTCCGCTTCACCTTCCTGCCACAGACAAAGACACCGAACCGCGGTGGCGGCGGGTGTCTCCACGATCGCTTCCGGTTCGGCCGCCTGTTCGTCCAGCGACGTACAGCCGCATGTAATGCTGAGCACAAGCAGCAGTGTGATCTGGCGTGACATGTCCGGTCTCTGTAACGGGTGTTAGCCGCATTGCGGCGGCAGGTGATAGCCTGGGGCGCCAGCCCCAGGGTGACAGTCAGCCAACACGTTGAGCCGCAAAGCGGCGTCAGGTGTCGTCGTGGAATCGGAAATGTCTAATGCCTGTCGCCGCTTCGCGGCTCTCAAGCGGTCCCGCTTCAGTCCTGGGGCTTGCGCCCCAGGCTATCACCTGCCGCCGCTTCGCGGCTGAATGCCGTCACTGCTTCGCGGCCGAAGTTCGGGAATCGGCTGATCCCCAGTTCCTT
>CAUZFZ010000071.1:0-46958 GCA_963579025.1 Planctomycetota bacterium
GTGACGGACAGTGAGATGCAGAGCGTGCGTCTAAAACGTAATGCTTTTCACGGCGACTGGAATTATGAGATTCACCCACATAAAAACAGGCGAAGCGGGTAAGTTAATTCTGAACGACGCCTACGACCTGTAATAGAGCAATAACAAAGAGGAACGCAGTCATTGACAGTAGTGGGTCTTTGAGTCGCTTAAGGTGGTCGGGTCTTTCGTCGGACTCAATTCCACTGCCCTTATCATGGTTGTTGACCCGAGTCGGCTCCGCTATGAGTATTCCTGTGACGCAAGCCGGACAGACGTTTGTCTCCAGTAGGGCGGGAACGAACTTGAAAGAGGAGTTGCATAGGTTGCACCGCATCTTAATCGGTCTGTGTCTCATCTTAATCTGCAGTTCGCCCACTTTGTGGCCATCCCGTCGTGGTCACGTCTCCAAAGGCGACAACTACGCCCGATATACTATCTGCACACATTCTACGATGTGAGGCTCTCCACGACGAGGAGGGGGTAATGGTGTCAGTGGAACAGCATGACGGGGCGTGTTGTTCTGAGTACACAGGATCAGCAGGCCCGTGTACGGAGTTTATCAGGCCAAGCGACACGCACCGAGAGGTCGATCTGGATCACATGATACCCTTTCAGTCCCTTGGCCTCGCGATCAGTGGCGGAGCCGTGCCGGAGTTTTTCGGGGCACTGCGGAAATTCTAGACGAACATCTTCCCGCGTCACCGCACTATCGTACAACTCGGTTCGGATTCCTTTACGGGATTTACCGGGTGAGTATTACCGTTTGTCTTGATCTGTGTGTGCGTCCCAAGTCGCCTGATGTCGAGCATAAGATGTATCGTGGAATGCTCCGTTTGGGAATTCGCAAATGCGTCTTGTGCCCCATTGCGAAAGACGAATGAGATCAGCGAAGTTGTACTCGACAACGTCGGACGCAGATTATATCGGGTGCAGTGTGACCCGGCGGTCGACAACGCCGGACGCATTCGTTTCGGCGCAGTCTCGTGCGTCGGTCGACAACACCGCCGCAGTTTTCACGGTTGCGGATTGGTGCTGCGGTCGACAATTGGGAGCATCTTCGGCGACGTGTTTCCAGCGTGGTTCAGAATGCCCTGGATGAACCACGAGCCATCGGCTCGCATGTCGAGAGCCTGCGGTTGACGGAACGGCTCCCGGAAGTCCTTGCTTCGACTGGATTATTCGCGGATTCACGCTGCTCACGCTTGTTGCGAAGTTGAAAATCCGTCTGCGGGCGGAATTCGTCCGGAGAACCTGTCGATTGTGGTACCGACCCCTGGAGCTCCGCGAGAACGGACCTGTCCCAAATAACGACGATGTTGCGGGCATGACTGGCCGTTGCCCTGGATCACTCGTCCGCGAGCTGGCGCATTCGCAGGCCACCGCCCCCGGGCACGATCTCACCGCGACGCACCGTGCTGGCGGCAATCAGCAGTTCGCTGCCGACGCGGTCGTGTCCGTAGCTGTCCGTGAAACGAAATCGCCCTTCGCGTTTCTCCAGAACGGCAATGTCGGCCACCGTACCCACACGCAGCGTTCCAATTTCGCCCGTCGGGTCAAGGCGTCGAGCCGGAGCGAGCGTCGAAAGCTCGATCACGCGGTCAAGTGACATGCCCAGGTGCAGAAACTTGCTCATCGTCGTGGGCATATCGTAGACGGGCCCGTGAATATTCATCGTATGCAGGTCGGTACTGATGACGTGTGGTTCAAAACCGTCCTCGATCGCCGCCTCGACGATGTCCCACTCAAAGCTGCCACGTCCGTGCCCGACATCAAACAGTACGCCACGCTCGGCGGCGGCTCGAACGCCGTCGTAGACTCGACCGGAGTCGTTCAGAATTGTCGTGCTGCCGCCCTTGAAACAGTGAGTGATGCAGTCTCCCGGAGAAAGCTGATCACACAATTCCGGCAACGACATCGGGCACTCACCGATGTGGACCATGAGCCATGTCTCGGACTCCCGCGCAGCGCGAACGGCATCGCGTAGATTCGCCCAGCCCTGTTCTCCATCACCGATGATGTGCTTACCGGCGCGGATCTTGACACCGACTGCAACGTCCGGGTGCCGCGCGATCGTCTGCTTCACACCTTCAACATCGGCGTAGCGACGGTCCATCAACTCACCCAGATTTGCCGCCACCAGACCCATGCAGGACAGATTGACCAGCGCCAGCACCTGCGTCTGATAGCGGTCTATGTCGCCCTTCCGAAATGCATCGAAGTTGTAGGATCCGGCTGTGCCGGTATCGAGCATCGTGGTCACACCACCGGCTGCACACAGCGAATCCGCATCCAGCCCGAATGGAGAGTGCGTATAAGCGTGCATGTGCAGATCGATCAGCCCGGGCGTGACGATCAGCCCGCGGGCGTCAATTGTCCATCGAGCCTCACCCTCGATCCGCTCCTCAACGGCGACAATCCGGTCCCCACTCACGGCAATGTCGCGAACACCTCGCAGCGACTGCGAGGGATCGATGACCTCACCTCCACGGATCAGCACATCGTATTGCATGGCACATTCATCCCGGCTCGACAGGCGCAATTCACAGTTACAGCGTGACTACTCTGTCGAATCCAGAGCCGACAATCGAGCGGGAGCGTGTTCCCCGGCCAGCGGAGTCAACACGACACGCTCGATGGCTGTGCCTTACTTGCGACGACCGCGCTGGTTCTTTGACGACTGGGGGTGCGCCTTGTCGTAGGTCTCGTGCAGACGACGTGTGCTGACGTGCGTGTAGATCTGCGTTGTTGTCAGACTGCGATGGCCCAGCAGTTCCTGCACGCTGCGCAGGTCGGCTCCTCCATCCAGCATGTGAGTCGCAAAGCTGTGACGCAGCGTGTGCGGCGTCACATGTCGATCCAGCCCTGTGTGTTGCAGCCACTTGTCGAGCATCCGGCCGATACTGCGTGTCGTCAGTCGCTTGCCGAACTTGTTGAGAAACAACGCGTCCACATCGCCACTGTGCAAGTCCGGCGTCCGTACATCGACCCATTTCGACAGAGCCTTCGATGCGAATCGTCCCAGTGGACTGATGCGTTCGCGACGTCCCTTGCCCATCACACGCAACACATCCGAGTCGCGCTCCCAGCTTGAAACATCCAGCCCCACAAGTTCAGCCACACGCAGTCCGGCCGAGTACATCGTCTCCAGAATCGCCCGGTCGCGATGTCCCATGGGCTCGTTGGCTGGTGGTGCTTCCAGCAGTTTCGCGAGCTGATCGGCCGACAGCAGGCTTGGCAGTTTACGACCGGTCCGCGGAGTCCGAAGTGCCTTGGCCGGGTTGGACGACGCCAGACCTTCACGTTCGCAATAGCGGAACAGGCTTCGCAGGCAGGCCAGTCGGCGTGCGACGGTGGTCTTCGCATACTGGCACTCGTGCAGGTAGGCGACGTAAGCCCGCAGGATTCCGATACTCACCTGTGCCGCATCCGGTATGTAGCCGATGCGTTCGCGAAAGAATTCCAGCAGGCTGGCGAGGTCTTCGGCGTACGATTTGATCGTCAACGGTGACGAGTTTCGCTCGATCCGCAAATACCGAAGGAAGCCCTCGATTGCGCGTTCCATGACGTGGTAACCGGGTGAGAGGGTGAGAGTCGCCTTTCGCTCAGGCGGACTCGCGCAGTCGGTTATGTCCCTCGGCTTCGGCTTCTTCCCGCAGACGGCGGACCTTTTGACTCAGGACGGCAGCGTCGTACCAGGTGAAGCTCAAGCTGCGGTCCGCGGCGTACCGGCCCAGTTGTTGCAACAAACTCGCCACGCTGTCGTCGTCGTACAGGAACACGTACCGCTCCGAGTCCTTAACGAGCGCTAGAACATTCATACTGCGCTGCATGAGATTTCCCCGGTGCGATACTTCGCTGCTGGCTGGACGATGAGTTGATTGACTTGTGTCGGTTCGTCTTCGTTTGCAGAACCGAGCAATGTGCTCCACTTATGACTGTCCGCATTCGGTGAGTTATTCAGTCGACTGATTTGCCTGAGTTGCTTGAGTCCGCTTGTCGGGATACGCAGGGGTTGACTGACTCCGAATGTCAGCCGGCCGTACACGCGAGGTCTCAGGAAAAACTTCTGACGAAACTCGCCTCCCAGGGGTGTCAGCATTTCGCTGATCATCATGTGTGCCTTGAACTCGCGGAAAAAACGCAGTGCATCGATTCCGCCCTCAAGATCCTCACCGCGGTTTTCAGGAACATTTTCCAGATGCTCCGCGACCGTGACTGAGCTACCCGTCAGCCCGAAACCGCGGGCGCATGCGAGAGCCGCACTCGGATCTCTTCGAGATAATCGGCACAACCGGCACAGATTCTTTAACCGGAATAAATTGCCAGATCAGCTTGAAGCGCCAGAATGGTCGGGCGATGGGTCCGCAGACTCCGTCGCAGCGGACTTCGGAGTTTCCGCGTCAGCATGACCCGTCTCCGATTCAACAGACTCAACGCTGGCGGAGGATTCAGAGCCTGAATCGCCGGTTTCCGGATCGTCGCCTGCAGCTTCGCCCGAAGCGTCCGGTGTGGCCGTCGCCGCAGAATTCGGAGTTTCCGTGTCAGCAGCCCCCGTCTCCGTTTCAACGACCGCACCGCCATCTGACGATTCGGAGCCTGTATCGCCGGTTTTCGGATCGTCGCCCGCGGGTTCGTCGGGCGCGTCCGGTGTGGAAGTCGTCTTTGATTCGGACGCAGTTTTCTCACCCGACTCTGCAACGGCCGCGGCATCTGCGGCCTGCGTCATTTCGGATGGAAGCTGCAGGACGCCTCCGGTGTCGACCACATTGTCGAACGCGGGCTCGTCCTGACTGGTCTCAACCAGCTTCTTCACATCCTGGCGCTGCAGTTCTTCAGCCCGACTTTTCCGCCACAAGTTGAAGCCGAAGCGGCCTGCCATCAGCAGCACAACTGCGGCGATAGCAAGTTGCATCTTCGCACTCAGGTCCAGCGCGAACGGATTGCCGCTGGATTCGGGCGGTCGATAAAACAGCTTCTGAGCGATGAACACCGGGGCAAAGCGTGTGGAGTCCTGAGCTTTATAGCCAAAATTCTTGAAGAAGTACCCGGTGGCGTAGCAGTGGTCGATCTGAATGTCGGTGCCGTGCTCGTGCGCGGTCAGGCCCTCAGCCAGACTCGTACACAAAATCATCACGGGGTTTTCCTGCGCGTGCCGGTCATACAGCCAGACTTCGTAATAGTGGTCGAGGTCATAAGGTGTCTCATCCGGACGGACCGGAATGCGGATCAGTCGACGGACGTGCCCGCGAAGCGTCACGAGCTTGCCATGATAAATGGGTGAGTTCTGGTCCTGCTCTTTGTCCTTGAACAGATCGACAATCACTGGAAAGTCGTACTGCGGGACGTCCTTGTAGCGTCCATCGAAAGCCTCATTCTGACGTTGCTGTTGAAACGCGGCGGCGGTCTTTCGAATCGTGCCGATGTCCAACTCTCGCGCTTTCTGCAGGATCGCGTACAGAGGGATCGTGTCGGCTTTCCTGAAACCCATCGAAGTCAGCCCGCCTCCCGGATTGATGACGCGTTTCAACAACTCATCGGGGATGACGGCCTCAATGTGCGGCGTCCAAATCTCCGGAGCACCGGGCTGAACGTTCCGTTCTGGCGGCCCGGTGTCAATGACGACGTCGGCTTCATCGACGGTCACCAGGCCTTCCCGCGGGAAAGTCTCCAGCAGCAGATTCCGGAATCGCACTTCCTGCGATTCCTTGTTCGAATGCAGTTGCAGGCCGATCGGCGCGGCCTTGATGCGATCTGGTTTCGGTTCGCGCCAATCCGAGACCAGCGTGCCGTTCAAAGCGAATCGAATACGGTTGCCCTGAGCGAGAATCTCAACCTTGTTCCAGTCATGCTGATGCCCGACGGCTTTGGCAGCTTCCGCGTTTTCGTGGATCAACTTGCGGCCATACAGGTCGTAAAAACCATAGTTGGACGGGAACATGACCAGGTGCCCGGCGTACGTGAACTCATCGCCTTCGTCAGGAGCAACGCGGCCCCACAGCGCAACTCCCGAGTGCATTTCCGACTCAGCCAGCTTGAATTCAAACGTGAACCGAAAGTCGGAAAAGTCCACCGACGTGAGTAGATATGTGCTGACCGGGACCTCGTCGGTGTTGCGTCCAACAATCTCTGGCCCGTCTTCACCTTCTTCGACGTGCCAGTACTTCTCGATGTGTCCGAGCCATCCGTCCAGGTCTCGGCCATTGAACGGCCTGATTACCCGCGTGGGGCCTTTCCCGGGTGGCACGATCGGGGCTTCAGTCGCCGCCTCTTGCGCGCAGAGTGAAGCGGGGATCCCGACCAGCGTGATCAGGATCAAACAGGACAATGTTCGTCTCATGGCGACGGCACCGGGTTACCGGGAGCGAATTGGACCACTGCAAATACAGCAGATGTTCCCGGTATCTTACCCGACCCGTCAGGAAGCTCCAGAAGTGCTGGCGGTCTTCCTTCTGGAGCATATTCTGCCGAGGCTATGCACTGGTCCCAAGTCGAGCCGTAGGCGGATTTCTCCGAAATCCGCTGCCCTGGACCTGGCAAGACTGAGCGGCATTCGATGTGCCGGCAGGTTGCGATGTCGTCTGGTCTCGATTTCGGAGAAATCGGGCTACGGCTCACAGAAACGCGATTCTGTGGATGCTCTACAGAATCGCGTCTTTGACCAGCGGCGCATCTTCGGCGATCAGCTTCACCGGTCGATCGTTGAGGGTATGCACGATCGTGTCGGCGTCGATGCCCAGCAGGTGATACAGCGTGCGACCGAAGCTCTCGACTTTGTAAAAGTCGTCCGACACCTGCTCACCCAACTTGTCCGTCGCACCAACAATGTGGCCGCGTTTGAATCCGCCGCCCGCTGCCAGCACGAACTGGGCGTAGTCCCAGTGATCGCGTCCGGCTCCCTCTTTGGTACCGCACTTCGGTTTCCTGCCCATTTCACCGAGTGCCAGAACGATCGTCGAATCGAGCAAACCGCGGTCGTCGAGGTCATCCAGCAGTGCCGATAGCCCGCTGTCGAACATTGGGATCTGCTGACGACCTGCAATGAAGTTTTGCCCGTGCCAGTCCCAGTAGCCCAGACTGAAATGCACGATCGGCACGCCGGCTTCAATCAGACGCCGCGACAGCAGGAAGTGCATCGGATTGCCGGATGGATACCGATACTTCTCCAGATGACCGTCTTTGTATCGTGCGATTGTCTCGTCACTCTCTTTCGAAAGATCGAGTGCTTCGCGCAGGCGCGGCGAACGCAACATGTCGAACGCTGTCTGCTGATACTTGTCGAGTCCGGCGATCAACGGATCGACACGATCCTGACCACGCAGCCGCAGGTCGAGTGCCTTCAACAGTTCCGCATTGCGGGCGAAGGCCGGCAGTTCCATCTGCGGAGACAGCATCTTCGCGATGTCGTCTTTTGACTCGAGCGGATCGAAGATGAACGGGTTATACGACGGCCCCAGATTGCTGCTCGCAATCGAGTTCCCAATGTGGTGATCGATCTTGCCCAACACGGAAAACGACGGCAGGTCGCTTGGGCCTGGCTGCAGTTTCGAGATCACGCTTCCGATCATCGGGTACTTCGCAGTTCCGCTCGGAAGACGCGGATTACCGGTCAGCCAGTACATCGGGGCTCGACTGTGATCGCCCGGCTTGTTCATCGTCGTGATGGACCGAATCACCGTGTACTTATCAGCCCGCTGGGCGAGCTTCGGCATCAGCTCCCCGACTTGCAGGCCGGGAAGGTTCGTGGCGATCGGACTGAACTCGCCGCGATAGTCCGCGGGCGAATCCGGTTTCATATCGAACATGTCCGTATGCGGCGGCCCGCCGGCCATCCAGCACACGATCATCTGTTTGGCCTTTGGCTCGGCTGCGGCTGCCGGGCTCTGAGCACGCAGGAGATCCAGCAGACCCACACCACACAGCGATGAACCGCCGATGCGGAGGAAGCTGCGACGCGTATGTTGTTGGAAGTTCGAACATCCGAGCATGATAAATTCTCGATGTCAGCGTGATTGTTCAGTCGCGATTCCGAGACGTGCCGATCAGTGCTGCAATATAAACTCTTTCGTGTTGATCAGTCCCCACAGAATCCCCTGCAGGCCCTTCTCCGGAGTTTCAGATTGCTTCAGGTATTCGAGGCACGCCGCCAGCTCCGGTTCAAGCGGCGGACGGCTGACCGAACTGAGATACAGCCGCTCAATCTGCTGCGGCGGTTCTGAAGTCTCCTTGACAACCTTCGCCACCAGCCCGGCCGGGTCTTCAATCTTCTTCCACACACGCGGATGATTTGCGAAGCTCAACACCTGCAGCATCGATGCGTCCGATTGACGCTCGCAGTCACATTGAATCGAGCTGTTTCGATCCGGTTTCCCGAACTGCTCGAGCATGAACGCCACAAACGAATTCCGCGGCATGTAGGGGATCTCGACAGTGCGCATCTCTTCCGGCCAGTGGTAGTACCGCATGTCCAGATTCTCAGTCGTTCCGGTCGCCTGATTGAGTGCGTCCAGCAGGACTTCGGCTGGCAGACGTCGCAAGGGAAATGCGGCATAGCTCGCCGGGTCGGAACGGCTGTCGGCAAGACTCGTCTGCTGATAAGTGCGGCTGTTGAGAATCATCCGATGCAGCCATTTGAGGTCGTAGCCGTTGGATACGAACCCCGAACACAGATCGTCGAGCAGTTGCGGATGACTGGGTGGATTGAACGGCGACAGGTCGTCCGGCGGGTCGACGATGCCGCGACCGAAATAGTGCGCCCACACGCGGTTAACGATCGCGCGTGTGAAAAACGGATTGTCCGGCCGGCGAAGCCACTCAACGACTTTTTGCCGCGGATCCTCGTCAGGTTTGATCGACACGGAGGCCGTCTCGCCGAGCAATCGGAATGTCTCGGAAGTCTGTGTGCCCAGTGGACTCGTCACGCTGGCAAACGCCTTCGGCGCCTGTTCTTCGTTCAGGATGTGAATCTGAGCGTGCAAAACTCGCTTGGCGACTTCACCCGGCAGGAACTTACTGCGACGGTCCAGCTCCTGAATCTCTTTCTGAAGCTTTGCATTCTCGGCAATAACTTTGTCGAGCGGCGCAAGTTGGTTCCGCTTCTCATCGGCGACCTGCCGTTGCTCCGACACCTTGGCGGCAGCCTGTTCGATCTTCTGAGTCAGTGCGTCACGCTGCTGTTTCTGATCAGCCGGTAACGCATCTCGCTGTTCCGTGAGATTCTTCGCCTGTTGCTCGAACGAAGCGATTTGCTGTTCGGCCCGATTCAGCTCGCCTCGAATCCGATTCGCGTCCTGCTGAGCCTTCTTCGCGGCATCAGCGGATGTTTTGCCTTTGCCGGCTTTCAGCTTCTTGACCTCTTCAGCCAGCTTCTTGCCTTCGTCGTTGAACTGCTTGAACAGCTTGCCTTCCTCGGGGTACTTCTTCTCGTTCTGTCCGTTAAAGCCCACCTTGCGCACGCGCATGAAGAAGTTGGCGAAGCTCAGCAGATCGTCCTGCTGCCAGACATCGTGCGGATGGCGGTGACACTGGGCACATTCCAGACGCAGCCCCAGAAACGCATGCGCCAATTGCAGAGTTCCAGAAACTCCAATCGCGCCTTTGCGTTGCCAGTATGCGTCGAGAGTCCGACGCTTCGCGTAGACCTCAAGATCGGTCCGTGGAGTTTTGTAACCGGCCTGCAGCGAAACCACTTCGTTGCTCCATTCTTCGAGGCTGCGTCCCTCGCGGCTGGTCGCCGTCAGAATTCTTGCAGCGAACTCGTCGTAAGGCGTGTTCTCTTCGAGCCGTGCCCGCACCCAGGCCTGAAACCGCGGCGCGTCCTGCTCCTTCTTCAGGCCGTCCGCGTACACACCGAAGTCGGCTGCCCCCAGCAAGTCGCAGAACTTCAATGCCCACAGCGCCGCGTATCCCGACTTATCGAGCAACTGATCGATCTTCTTTGACCGCTTGTCAGGATCATCGTCGGCCAGAAACGAGACAACCTCGTCCGGCCCGGGCAGTTGCCCCGTGATGTCCAGGCGGACGCGACGCAGAAAACCGGCGTCGTCAATGAGTCCGGCAGGAGCGAGGTTCAACCGCTTGAGCTTGGCCAGAATCCGCTCGTCGAGCGAATTGAACGGCCGAGCCGTAGCGAAGACCTCATCAGCGATGCGTTCCGGCCTGGCGACCTCGATCATCGCGATCACCGGTTCCGAGCCAAACCGCACCAGGACGGCAGTGCTGCCGGCACTGACCGCAGTGACATTGCCATCGCGATCAACCTCAGCGATGCCGCCTGCTTTCGACTCGAACGAACACAGATGGGTGACGTCTTCAACGACGCCTCCGGCAAACTCAGCTTCGACCTTCAGCGAGTACGCGTCTCCAGTCTTCGCCGTCTGCTGCAATGGATTCACCTTGAGCGAAACGACACGCCCATCGTCCACGGAATCCAGCATCGCACCGGCAGCGACCCAGCGACTGAGCAGCCCGTATTCAGGGCTGTCCGCCCGAGTGACCTGACCGCCACCATGCGGGATTGCTCCGCGCGCCTTCAGCAGAACGAGGCTGTCTTCTGAACGGAGAAGATTCACGCGTCGGCCGGCTTCCGCGCGACGCAATTGCTCGTGATCCGCTGCTGGGTCAGCACCAAAGAGAGACAGGCGGAATCCGTTCTGTCCCTGCACAGCTCCGTGACAGGAACCGGCGTTGCATCCCAGGCGGCTCAACAGTGGAACGACGTGTCGGGCAAATGACGGAGCATCCTGCGCTGCTGCTGGTCGCATGCGCGTGGCAGACAACAGCAACAGGCACACAACCGGGTACAGTCGGTAAGGACGCGTACGCATGACGTCAAACTCCAGATTCGGCCGCAACAAATTCACACGCCAGTCTCTGGAAGACAGTATGCCAATGTCGTTCGAAACCGAGAACCGAAGGGGTCGCTTACGTCGCCAGACTTTGGCCGGACCCGATCCTGAGGGGCGACCAACTTGTTGTCGAGTGCGTCTCGGAAGCCGGATAGATTCTTCAGTCGTGAGGCCTGTGCGCCTTGCGCACGCACTTGAATTTCACGCGAAGTCACAAACAGGGGCCTTGTAGACTTTGCGTCTTAGCGCCTTTGCGTGAGTCCCTGTTTGCTTACGGCGTCGCCGCCCAAGGGTCCGCAACTCGTCCATTCCTATTGAAATGGCAGGTACTCATCGAGTGCGTCGGCGAAGAAATCGTCTGTGTCGCCGAGCGAATCGTGCCGGTCGCCCAGAGGCAGGTAGGCTGACATCAGGTTGTCGGGATGGGTGATCGGATCGACGTCGGGACGACCCAGGATGTGACCGAATTCATGAGTGATCACGGTCAGCAGGTCGTACCGATCGCCCGACGTCAAATCCAGTTGCAGGCTCCATCCGTGACCGGCTCCGTCGTCATCGATCACCACCTGACCGAGCGGTGTCGTCAGGCCCAGAGCTCCGTTCCGACCGAAGTCGCGAATGATGATTGGCGTCGACTCCAGCAAGGCGATCTCTTCGGCCGTTGCACCGTTGTCTTCCCACGCGGCGATGGCGATATCGACGACGAAGTCGACGTGATCGCGTGGGACCGGATCAACATGCCCGCCTGCAAGGCGTCTTCCCGCGACGATCGGTGCCGGCAACGGAAACGGTTGTCCCTGCTGAATCAGATCGACGCCCGGCGTCGCCCACAGAGGTGACGGGCCGTTGCCGTTCTCGAACGTGATGTCCAGGAATCCGTCCGCTCCTGTGTCCATCGCCGCGGTAAACGCAACCACCACGAATTCGCCTGCTGTCGTGTTGGTGGTTGTCGCGGCGATGCCTTCAATCGTGACCTTCGTACTGGCGTCGAAGTTCTGCGATCCCACGTACACCGTGCCGTCGTACAACGCACCGGAATCCACCTGCACGCGGAATGTGCGCGAACCCAGCACCTGGTGACCTGAGTGGTAATCGCGATACAGATCCGTCGTCAGCACATTGAAGGCATTCGACAGGCTGTCGTCGTCCTCGTTGGGCACGCCGGCATCGAACGAGTTCGGCGACGAAAGCCAGCCGTGACCGCTGGACGGGTCGACGTCCGTTCGGAGTACTCCGATGAAACCGGCAGCCGTGATTGATGGACCCGGTCCATCAGCCGAATATGTGTGGTTGAAGTCAAATCGTCGTGACGGAGCCAACACGAAGTCGAGCAGTGTCGGGTCACTCACAGTCGTATTGTGCTCACCGTCCAGCGAGGTCGCTGTCAGCGTCGGCGTTGCGGGAGTACCTGGAGCGACGATGTCGAACGCGATGCTGCCGCCGCTGACATCGATCTGCACTCCCTCAATTCCATCGTTCACGTCAGGCGTAATGATCGTTCCCGCCGAAGTAGAAATCGTGACCTCTTCGCCATCCGTCAGCAGCGTCGTGGCCTGGACCGTGGCGATCGTCAAGCCATCGGCCGGAACCGCACCGACATCCGGAGTAAAGACAAACGACAGGACTTCGGCTCGCGGTCGAATCTGCAGTCCGTTCACAACCCAGTAAGCGTGGCCCACCGTGTCTGAGAATTCGAATTCCGCGATTCCGTTTCCACCCACGGAGAACGAAAACGGAACCTGAATGTGACTGGTAGCGGTTGTGGAAACACCGGCGATCTTATTAACGCCGTTCACATCCAGCGTGATGCCATCGTGGTCCTGACTGTCACCAAAGGTGGCCAGTGCGTCGTAGTCACCTGGTGGCAGATCAACTCGGAACGTCTGAGCAACATTAGAACTGGCCCCATCACGTCGCAGGTCACCCAGCGTGCCAGACGTGGCGCCGTCGTCGAAGCTGTAAGGACTCGTCAGCCAGCCAAAACCGTTTTGGGCCAAATACAGGTCGGTCGACAGAACGCTCAGGAACCCACCCGGAAAACTTCCGGTGGCGACAGGTGCCTGTGTTGGAGAGATGGACTGGAAAATGCCCGCGTGGATTTGGGCTCCGTGGTTGAAATCAAAGTTGCGAGTCTCGGGCAGCACGTAGTTCAACAGCGAACAGCCCAGACCCTGGCCGTTGACGTCCACAAACTTGACCAGTGCCTCGCCCGTGCCCGAGGGACGCAGAATCATGATGTCGGCTTCGCCGTTGCTGTCTGTCGGCACCTGAATGCCATCGATGTCTGGATCCGCATCCACGTTGACGATCTGACCCAGGTCGATGGAGACCGTGACGTAGGAATCGGCCGGGGCTGCATGCAGGCGGAACGTGTCAGTCGTGACACCATCCGCACCCAGCGCCCCCACGCCTGTCAGATTCAGGCCCATGGTCAGCAGATTGGCCGGTCGAATGGCGATACCGTTGACCGAGAAGATATCGGGACTGTCCGTTGGTTGAATGAATTCCAGATCAAGCGTGCCGTCGGTAACAAGCACCGCGAATGTTGCCTGAGTGGAAACAGCCGGAGGACTGTCGATCCCGGACGCTAATACGTCGCCGGTGTCGTTGTCGCGAATCTCCTGCCCCGTCACGCTGGTGTAGGCATTGCCCAGGGTGACATCGACCGAGTACCAGCCGTTGT
Source organism: Planctomycetota bacterium (assembly GCA_963579025.1). Classification (GTDB taxonomy): domain Bacteria; phylum Planctomycetota; class Planctomycetia; order Planctomycetales; family Planctomycetaceae; genus CAUZFZ01. The sequence continues at coordinate 13,549 of CAUZFZ010000071.1, forward strand.
CCAGGTCGACCGTGAAGATGCCGTTGGCATTCAGAGCATGGCCGTCACGGATGAGTGCTTCGAACGGACCGGAGTAGTACCCATCGTCCCGTTCAAAACTGTGGACGGCCGATTGCCAGCCAAAGCCGAGTCCGTCCGAATAAAGCGTGTCGCGCAGGACAGGGACATAGCCTGTCTGCGTGGGACTCACTTGAACCGACGAAGCCGTGTTCGAGTGTTCAAAGTCGAACGAGATGGGATCGCTGGTTCCCAGCGGATTGAGCGGGAAGCTTTCGATGTCTCGGAAGTTGATCGGCAGGAACGGATTGGGGCTTCCACCATTCGTCAGGATTGTCTTCCCATCGAGGATGAACGTGTTCCCCAGCGGATCGAAGTTCAGTGTGTCGCCCGGCGGCACACCGGGATCACCGAAGCTGGGATTGTCCCCATCGATCGTGATCTCCGCCGTCTGCGATGGCTGCACGTTGAACGTGTCATTCTGGCTGCGTCCACGAACCGTGAATCGTTCCAGTGTCTCCGTATAGTTGACCTGCTCGCCTTCGGTGACGCTCAACACAGAACCGCCTGTCTGAGGGTTCACACCGTTGGCGTCGTTGTTGGTAACGTCGAATGTTTCAGCCAGACCGGGAGTTCCCAGGAACCGGCCGCGGTCGTTACCACTGGTGCCCGAGTCAACGATGTCGATCGCGGCAGCGCCACCCGTCAGCCGACCGAAGACCACGCGATAGAGATCGCCGCCATCCTGACCGTCGATCAACGTTGAATCGACGGTATGACCAACGCCAGGATCGATCGTGATCTGATCGTTGTCAGGTCCACCGGTAATCACTGCCTGCGACCCGCTCGTGATGGTTCCAAACACGTCAATCATCGAGCCGACGCCAGGATCGGCGTCCGGATTGTCACCGAACAGGAAGACCGTTCCGGCCGGAGCCGCGACTGTGGAACTGTCTTCCAGAAGCAGATTGTCACCGGCTGTGAGTGTCGCGTCCGCTCCAGCCGAAACCGTGATGGTGGTCTTTACGGTCAAGTCATCGCCAGTCGCAGCACTGTCTGTTGCGGTCAGAATGACATTCGCCCCGGACGTGACGTCTTCGGCAACGACCATTGGACTGGCGGTTGTGATACGCACATCACCACTGGCCGAGACCCCCATCGTGCCGACATCAACGTTGCCGATCGTCAGCGGACCCGTGTTATCCAGCACGAAGGCACCATTGCCTCCGCTGCCTTCCACTCGACTGATTCGGGACTCGATCGCGTTTGCCACAACGCCCACACCGTCGAGTGCCGTGAGCAGGGCTTCCCCTGCCGTCAGGTTCACTCCCGTCGGATCAAAGTCACGAATCCCACCCATGCCTGCATTGATCGTGATCCGTCCGGCTCCCGTACCTGCCGTCAGCTCACGAATACGAGCGTCTCCGCTGCCACCGAGCAGACCGTTGTTGACTGTGATGACAATGGCCGAGTCCGTGTCGTTGGTCGTTCGCACAAATCCGTTTGTACTCTGGCCGAAACTCTGATTTCCGGAAGGAAGGACATTCGCGGCCAGTCGGACAGTCTGGTTGGTCGCATCGAGACCGGAGTTGAGTGAAATCCCGTCTCGGGCTTCAACATCGACTCGCTTTGTTGAAGTCACATCGGCGTTCAATGTGATAAAGGCCGTGGTGTTTCGTGTCATGATGCCAGAGAAGTCACCGCCGCGGACACGGACGATGCCAACGCGACTGGTATCGAGTCCGTCCTGACCGTTTCCGGTGGCAGTCACATTGCGCACGTCAACATTACCCGTGACCTCCAGCTCAATGCCGTCACTGCCGTTACCTGTCAGCGCACTGTCCCGCACGAGCACGTTCTTTCCGAACGTGTTCCGGACATTCAACCCGTCCTGAGTATTTCCATTTGCTGTGACATTGCGGACGGTCACGTCCTGAACGTCATCCAGCTCAATACCGTGACCGGCGTTGCCTGAGTACGACCCGCCGTTGATCAGGATCGAACCGGACGGATCAATGTCAGCCCCGTCGGAGCCGTTTCCATTAACCGCCGCACCGAGCAATGTGACGCTGACGGAGATGTTGTCCGCTTCGAGTCCAGTGAGTCCGTTGTTCGAGAATGAACCACCCGTGACGAGTACGGTGAGAGCCTCATCCACATCCATGCCGTCAAAGTCGTTGTCCTCGGATGTCACGTTGAAGAGTGTCACATCCTCGACATCGTCCAGTTCGATTCCGTCGTCGGTGTTCCGTCCGAATAGACTTGACAAGATCATCACATCGCGAGCCGTACGCACATGGAGACCTTCGAGGCCATTCAACTCGGCTGAGATATTCTGGACCGTCACGTCACGCACATCATCGAGCAGGATGCCGTGGCCGACATTGCTGGAGTACGTTCCTCCCGACACGACGACATCCAGGACGGGATCAATGTCAATTCCCTCGCCGCCGTTGCCCGTCGCGACAACGTCGTTAAGAGAGATAACAGCCGTTCCGTCAGTGCCATCCACATCCAGTCCATCGTCGGTGTTGTCAATCAGTTCGATATTGGTGAGTGTCAGACTTGTTACGTTTCCCGCGGAGATGCCATCAACGGCATCCGTGATACGCAGGTTCTCAAAGACGACCGTCGTTCCCGCCGCGACGTCAAAGCCGTTGCCAGCGGTGGGATCGACCACGGCATCGCCGGCCGTCGTCGATGTTCCTCGGATGGTGACATCACGGGTCACCGAGACGGACTCGGGGTAGTTACCGGGATACACCTTGACCTCGCCGCCAGACGCGACGACAGCGACCGCCGTGCTGATGTCCGAGAATCGATCGAAGCCGAAGATACCACCGTCGATGGCGGTGCCCGGAGTGGGGTTGCCGTAGTCGTCGTCAACGAAGACACATTCCGGACTGGCACTGATCGTCAAACGGACATCCTCGACTTCGCCATCGAGGGCAAGGCCACCGATTCCAAGTCCGCCTGTCGTGCTGACCCGGAATCGACCATACGACGTCGTCGTTGTAATGGGCGTGTCGGCCGGAGCTGTGAACGGAATCGTGTTGCTGCCCGCGGTAAGAATGATGCTGCCGCCGCCAAGCTGCTCGTCTCCATCGAACATTCCGTTCGCGTCGAAATCGATCCATGCATCGAGCATGCCGCCTGCCGGAGCATTGACGACGACCGAACCTGACCCGTGGCGGGCGATCGGACTGGGTGCCGCGACACCGTCCTCGTCGTCATCGCCGGTCAGATCGTCGCCGAACCCGTTGAGTGGGAATCCAGCGTCGCCTTCACCGTCACGCAGTGTTCCAAGTGTCGGGCCACTGAGAAGGTGACTCGGCCCCCCGCTGACCAGAAGCGTCGTGTAGGAGTCGGGAGCGTCACCAAAGTCGGGGGAGCCTTGCAGGAAGATGGCTTCGGCCTCTGCGGGAGACGTCGCAAAAATCAGCAGGTACTCGGCCGTGACGGTTTCGCCGTCGTCGATATCGCCGAAGTCAAATGCGATTGAGGCGCTGCGATTCGCCACTACTCCGTTGGGATCAAACGGTGAATCCAGCACGTCGAACGGGTTTGTCGTCAGCGTGCTGCCTTCGGACGAAGTCAGCCCATTGTTTTCACTGTGAGCAATGGCGAATGTCAGGCCAGCGGGGCTTGTCGGGGCAACGGCCTGAAGATACTGACCATCAAACTTGACGTCGTTGAGAGTCGCTCCCGTCGTGAGGTCCTGCCCCGGATCGAAGTTCTCCAGAAACGCAACGTCTTCATGTGTTTCTTCGGCCAGGTTCGTCAGCGAGATGGTCACGGTGACGAACCCACCGGCGGCGGTGAAGTCGTTGTCATCAAACGAGATCGTTCTGACCAGTTCCAGATCAGGAAGCAGTGTGGGGTTGACGATTCCGGAAACCACGACGCTGTGAACGCTGCCAGCGGATGTGTCCATTACAACCAACGACGGCATCTGCGTTATCGCGATCGGGCCAGCGTTGGTCAGGTTGTGCGTCGGGCCGTCGAATGTTGCGTTGACGGAGATGTTGGCGATCGCCGATCCAGTCGCGAAGAAGTCCTTGCCGCCATCGAAGAGTGCACCGACACCGCCTGCTGCGGCGAAGTTTGTGATCAACGAGCCATCCTTGTTGATTCCCAGATCGAGAAACGTTCCCTCCAGAAGAACACCACCAAAGGCGGATCGCGACCCGAACACGACGTAGCTTTCACCGGCAGTAGAATCTCCCCCGGGGTCGGCCCCGTATGCTCCGATGATCAGATCATCGATTCCATCTCCGTTGACATCCCCGGCACCGCTCACGGAACGCCCCAATTGGTCGCCAGCGTCGATGCCGTCGATCCGGAAGCCGTTCGTTCCGTCCAGCGTGCTCAGGTCCAGCGCTGAGGCGAAACCCGTCGGCTTCCCATACACCACGTAGCTTTCACCAGCAAATGAATCTCCACCAGGATCGGCACCCCGTGCTCCAACGATGACATCATCGAATCCATCCCCGTTGACATCCCCGGCACCGCTCACTCCACGGCCCGAGTAGTCTTGAATGTCGATACCGTCGATTCTGAAGCCATTCGTCCCGTCAAGCGTGCTCAGGTCCAGGGACGAGGCAAACGCCGTCGACTTCCCGAACACCACGTAGCTTTCGCCGGCATTAGTTTTGCCACCGGGATCGCCACTCCGTGCTCCGACGATGACATCGTCGAACCCATCGCCGTTGACATCCCCGGCACCGCTCACCGAACGGCCGGAGTAGTCGAAACTGTCGATGCCGTCGATCCTGAAGCCGGTCGTGCCGTCCAGCGTGCTCAGGGCTAGGGCGGAGGCGAAACCCGTCGACTTCCCGAACACCACGTAGCTCTCGCCGGCATTGTAATCGCCGCCCGGATCGCCCCTCTCTGCTCCGACGATGACATCATCGATGCCATCCCCGTTGACATCCCCGGCACCGCTCACTGAAATGCCCGAGTAGTCCAAACTGTCGATGCCGTCGATCCGGAAGCCGTTCGTTCCGTCCAGCGTGCTCAGGTCCAGGGTCGAAGCGAACCCAGTCGACTTCCCGAATACCACATAGCTTTCGCCGGCAAATGAATCTCCACCGGAATCGGCACCCCGTGCGCCGACGATCAGATCATCGATTCCATCTCCGTTGACATCCCCGGCACCGCTCACTGATCCGCCCGAGAAGTCGCGACTGTCGATGCCGTCGATCCGGAAGCCGTTCGTCCCATCCAGCGTGGTCAGGTCCAGGGCCGAGGCGAAACCCGTCGACTTCCCGAACACCACGTAGCTTTTGCCGGTGCCGGCATCGGTGCCGTATGCGCCGACAATCACATCATCGAATCCATCCCCGTTGACATCCCCGGCACCGCTCACGGAACGACCCAAGCGGTCGTTACTGCCGAAGATGCCGTCGATCCGGAAGCCGTTCGTCCCGTCCAGCGTGCTCAGGTCCAGTGCCGAGGCGAAACCGGTCGACTGTCCGAACACCACGTAGCTTTCGCCAGCATTAATTATTGAACCAACAAACGGCACACCGGCACGGTGTGCTCCGATAATGACATCATCGATTCCATCGCCGTTGACATCCCCGGCACCGCTCACTGATCCGCCCGAGAAGTCGCCACGGTCGATGCCGTCGATCCGGAAGCCGTTTGTCCCGTCCAGAGTGCTCAGGTCCACGGGATGCGGGACCGTCAGCAGCGTGCGAGGTTCCAATGACTCTGCTGTTGTGGCGGTCATGCCGGGCTGGATGGCCGGGCCTCCCTTTCGTCTGCTGGAGTGGACGCGAGACGAGCGAGCGGAAAGTCGGCGAAGCCAATGGGAGATACGCATCGTGTGCCCCAGCGAATCGTTCTGGTTCGGAGACTCGATGAGGGATCTGATGGACTACTCAACGAGCAGTCCCCAGTTGTGCCTCAACAGGTCCCGAACGTGCATGTGTGAGCGGGTACCGGACGGTCGCTGTGAGAGGTCGTGTCCGGGTGCGCCTCGTGCGGGAATCCAGCCGTCTCCATCAGCTCGAATTCATCATGCTCGGGCAGGCACACGGTACGACAGCAACGATTGGTTGCGTTTCGGCAACATTGCCGATGCCGGTCCGCTTCGCGCGATCTGCCATGTCGATGCGAGCGAATGGCCTGTCGCGATTTCAGCAACGATGCCTGGAAGACACTCGCATCCGATCTGGCAGGTGCGTGCGGCTGGCGCGGGGCTCGATTCCCTTCGAGTGACATCAATCTTTTCTGCCCATCGCTTAAAATGGACACGATCGGCAATCTGTCCGGCCTGACAATCGGAATCTTCGTTCGAGATGGATTCTGCCAGAGAACCTGGCTGTTCAGGCTGACTCGGTGAACGCGAACCTGTGATGGCGACATTCACCGCGGGGAAGCCGATCGACTGCCGCCACGACAAAGGCGAGTCGATGAAGAACAGACGTTGGATCTCATACTCCGGGCCTTTTCAGGATCTGGCATGACGCATTTGCTGGAGAAAAAAGACCCCTGGGGCCACGGGATGGGACTGTGGGTACTGGTGCTGATGGCCTGCGCCGTGCCGCCCACAATATGGGGTCTATCCAAAATTGAGCTGAAGAACGACATCCGCAGTTGGCTGCCCGCGGATGATCCGAATGCGGTCGCGCTCAACTGGTATCACGATCAGTTTCCGCACCACGAGAGTGTTCTGATTACGTGGGACGGTAGTACGCTCAACGACCCCAGGGCTGCCTGGCTGACGGACAAGCTTGCGGGCGTACCAGACGCGGACGGGAATCTGTGCGGCGGACTGGATTACGTCGATCGCGTCATTTCACCTCAGGAACTGCTTAAGCACATCGAGGACGACGGTGTCTCTCACGAGGATGCGTTGAAGCGTCTGCAGGGTGTGTTCATTGGGACCGGGCCGCTCAAACTCCGGCTGACGGAACTTGGTCAGCAACGCAAGACGTCCACGCTGCGAGGTCTGCAACGAAGCGTCCGTGAGCAGCTCGATGTCGAACTTGAATTGCTGGAACCCGTCGCTACCTGGGAGCCCGAACGTTCGATCGACGAATACCCAAGGTTACCGCCCATTATCGACGAGTTCGACGAAGCGTGGTTTCCGCCCGCCGCGGAGCATCACGCGCGGGTGCGCTGGGACGGACTGCAGTCCCGCAGTGAACTGGCGGAACAGATCATTGCCATCGCCACCGAGTTGACCGCAGGCTCGGGCGATGAGCGAAAGTCACTGGTTGAAGCCGCGTATTTCTCACCCGGTTCACCGATCACTCTGGTGGCGGTGCTCAGCCCGGAAGGTGAAGCCGAAAAACGAACGGCGATTGCCGAGATTCGGCGTGTGGCCGTGGAACTGGGGATTCCTGATGACGAACTGCATCTGGGTGGCCGGGCCGTTGCGGGAGCGGCGTTGAATCAGGCCGTCAAGCAAACCGGCTGGAACCGCAGCTTTCCTGTGTGGAATTTGCCCCAGCGGTCGTTGGTGCTGTTCTCCGGTGCGATCGGCATCCTGCTGGCCTTCCTGATGCTCCGCAGCGTCGTGCTTTCGATGCTGGTTCTGTTCGCAGCGTACTACAGCGTCCTGTTGACCGTCGCGGTCGTTCCAGCGACTGGCGGGAGCATGAATATGGTGCTGGTGGTCATGCCCACGCTGCTGCTGGTGCTGACGATCTCCGGTGCGATTCACGTCGCGAATTACTGGCGTTTCGCCGCGCGGTCCGGTTTGGCGGACGCTTCGACTCAGGCTTCGAAGCTGGCGGCCGTACCGTGCTCGCTTGCCAGCCTGACCACTGCACTGGGGCTGCTTTCACTGACGACGAGTCCGCTGCAGCCGGTGTCAGACTTCGGACTCTACGCGGCCGTCGGCTGCGGTGTCGGGCTGGTTGCCGTGCTGTATGGCCTGCCGGCGCTGTTGCAGTACATCCCCGAACGCATCGCTCTGCCACGCGCGAGTTTTCCAGAGTTCTGGCCGAATGTCAGCAATCAGATCACTCGGCGTCCAATCGTGGTGGCCGCGGCGTGTCTTGTTCTGTTCGGCGTCTGCTCTGCTGGACTGACGCAGTTCGGTACGGAAACGCGGGTGATCCGCTTCTTCCCCGAAGAGTCGCAGATCGTGCGTGACTACCGCTTCATCGAGGAAAACACAGGCGGCATTATTCCAATCGACGTTGTCATTCGCTTTGCCGAGGAAGACCGCGCATCGGTCGAAGAGGGGCTGTTGTTTGTCGAACGTCAGGAAATCGTCCGTCGAATCCAGCGCCGAATGATCGACGAGCATTTAGACATCAGCGGTTCGTTGTCTTTGGCCACGTTTCGACCGGAAGTGGACGCCGCGGAGATCGAGCGTGTCACTAGAAACCCGTTCCTGCGGAAGGTCGAGCTGACGAAAGACGATCAGGTTCTGCAGAACGAGTCAGCTCGGCACTTCGTTACGCTGGCGACAGAAGACGCAGACCGACTCGTGCCAGGCGATCACGGTCTGTGCGAGAAGGATGACGAGCTCTGGCGCATTACCGCGCAAGTCAACATCATGACTGATGTCGACTTCGACACGATGACGGGGGCGATCGACAACATCGTCCGCGAAGAAATGAAGAATGTTGCCGGAGGGAACCACGTTGTGACGGGCATGGTGCCTCTGTTCCTGAGAACGCAGCAGGCTGTCCTGACCAGCCTGATCCAGAGTTTTCTGCTGGCCTTCGCGGTGATCGGTCTGGTCATCTCGATCGTGCTCCGCAGCCTTCGGGCTGGCCTGATTACCATGCTGCCCAACGTGCTGCCGATCAGTACCGTGTTCGGAGCCATCTCGTGGTTCGGGCTGAAAGTGGACATCGGCACGATGATCACCGCATCCGTTGCACTCGGCATTGCCGTGGATGGCACGCTGCATCTGCTGACATGGTTTCGTAAAGGCCTGCGACTTGGCCGGACGCGACGAGTCGCGATTGCCGAAGCTCTTGGTCACTGTGGACCGGCACTCTGTCAGACAAGCATCGCGGTGGGACTGGGACTGCTGGTCCTGTGGCCGGCCGAGCTGACGCTGATCAGTCGATTCGGCTGGATGATGGCCGCCATGATCGGCACGGCACTGGTGGCCGACCTGATTCTCCTGCCAGCATTGCTGGCCGGCGGTCTGGGTTCCCTGATCATGGCAGCCGACCGCGTCGGCACAGACTCAGATGCGGCAACAGACGGGCATGCGGAACCCGAGGCGGCCCCCAGCGGACCGTCAACGCCTGACGACGTCACGGGGGATGAACCGGCGCCGAGCGAATCTCGGGAAGACGTTGAGCATTCACCTCCCCCCAAACCACATGTGCTTGAGCCGGAAGTGAATCGCGAGCGGGCACCGGAAGGTGAAGGGTAATGCAAATTGCAAAGTGACAAATGCAAATTGCAAAATTAAAGCTCGTCAATTTGCAATTTGGAGATTTGCATTTTGCACTGACACACCCGACTCACAGGCTCCGGATTACTTCAAGAATACGGTCCAGATCGTTCTGCACGACGATCGGTCGATTGGGGAACGAGACGGCGTCGACCCCGGCCTCGCTGAGTTTCGCATCCACGTCACCGGAAGTCGATGAGTGATAACCGACCGTGACGTTCGGGTCTTTGAGTTGATGACCGGTGAGGATACAGACGACTCGATCCGACGCAGCAATCACGCCTTCCTCACGCAGCAGCTTAGCTCCGGCAACGCTGGCGGCGCTGGCTGGTTCGCAACCGAAGCCACCGGCTCCGATTTGAGCCTTAGCGTCGAGGATTTGCTCATCAGTCACTTCGCGCACAACCCCGTCGCAGATGTCGAGTGCCCGCAGACACTTCTTGAGACTGACTGGGCGATTAATCTCGATCGCCGTAGCCAGTGTTGATGCCCGATGGTCTTCGGCGTCCATACGCGTGAAGAACTCGTTAATTGTTGCGTCGTCCGTTTCGCCGCCGTTCCATTCCACGCTTTGATTCTCGTGCAACTGAAACAGCGTGCTGGCACCGCTGGCATTGATCACGGCCAGCCGCGGGATGCGGTCGATCAGGCCAAGTTCCTTCAGTTCGAGAAACGCCTTACCGAACGCACTCGAGTTTCCCAGGTTGCCACCCGGCACAACGATCCAGTCTGGCGGTTCCCAGTCGAGACCTTCCAGCACGCGATACATGATCGACTTCTGCCCTTCGAGCCGGAAGGGGTTCACGCTGTTGCAGAGATAGATCTTCTCGCGCTCGCAGACGTCACGAACCTGTTTCAGGGCATCATCGAAATCGCCGTCGATCTGCAGGGTGTGGGCGCCGAAGTCGAGTGCCTGAGACAGCTTGCCGAATGCGATTTTCCCACTGCCGACAAAGACCACGACGTCGAAGAGCTGCGCCGCACTTGCGTAAACGGCCAGCGACGCGCTGGTGTTACCGGTTGACGCGCACGCGGCAAACTTCGCTCCGACCATGCGGGCATGCGTTGAGGCGGCGGTCATCCCGTTGTCTTTGAAGCTGCCCGACGGATTGAAGCCCTCGTACTGCAGCAGCAGATCGCCAACGCCGACGAATCGGCCGACGGGTTCACTCCCGCGCAGGACCGTCTGCCCTTCGCCGATCGTCACGATGCTCGATTCCGGGGCGAACGGCAGCAGCTCGCGAAATCGCCACACGCCACTGACATCCAACGGATTTCGGCGATTGCTCCAGCGAGCTTCGAATTCGCGCAGCGACGACGGGACGTTGACGCGATCCCAGTCGTAACTCAGGTCGAGCAGGCTGCCGCATGTCGGACAGGCAACGTGCGTTTCCTCAACGGAGAGCTTTGTGTCGCAGTTGGGGTTGATACAGGTCTGATAAGCCGCGTCCTGCTTCGCGACGGATGCCGCGCCGGCCTGAAGTATCGTCATGAGAGAACCTGTCTGGTGCAGCGATGATTAAGTCGACTCGGAGCCGCCATACAAAGTAGGCCGGAACAAGCTTCGCGCAGTTCTCCCCGACGGGTTGTACCTTCTTCTCGATCCAACGCTCTGCGTTGGATCGGGCCACAGGACGCTCTGCGTCCCGTGACCGCGATGCCGGGGACGCAGAGCGTCCGACGGGGCATTCCAACGCAGAGCGCTGGAACGAGTTCGGCGGTGGCCGAGGGCCACCCCCAACTTTTTCCGTCCTACGTGAAATTCAACTGATTGGTCGTCCGTTGGATCGTTTGCGGTATTCCTTGAGCTCCTGTTCGATCGCGCGGCGTTCTGCCTCGTGCCGGGCTATCGCGGTCTGTGAATGCGAACGCACAGCCGTCAGGTCGCCCAGGGCCAGCATCGCAATCCAGAAGACGAACACGATGACCATTAACCAGAAAATGGTCGAGGCCAATGGGCCAAACTGCCAGATGACCACATCGCCAACGCCAATCAGGAATCCAACAATCGCCAGAAATGCCGATGTCTGCATGCGTCGACGGAATCGACCGTGAAAGTGCCGGTAGTCCGTGGCATCCTCCGCCAAATCCCGTTTGTGGTTCAAATCCCGTTTGTGGTTTCGCCAGGCTCGCACATGCGACCACATCATCCCGCTGGCCAGCACGACCAGCCCTGTTCCGAGTATTGCAGCGGGAACCCAGTTGTTGGCAGCAGGCGGCATCAGACCAGAGTCTCCGGGGCGCATGATCTTTTGAGGACGAACATGATAAACGGCATGGTTTGGCTTAGCGATTCTTGATTCGGGTCTCTCGGGACTGGATTTGGCGAGCAACGAATGCGTGAAAAGAGTCTACCGGGGTGCGGTTCCGAATTGAAATCTGCTGGAATCCGCGTTGAGGTTCCCGATCGAACTGCGTTCCCAGACTTGGGGCTGCATAAAGTTCACAACACATCAACAGGAGCAACAGGATGATGGGCCGCCGGCGTCGCCAGGGATTCACACTTATCGAACTGCTGGTCGTGATCGCGATCATTTCCGTTCTTGCGTCGATGCTTCTGCCGGCTGTGCAGAATGCCCGCGAGGCAGCTCGGCGCACACAGTGCATCAACCGGCTCAAGCAGATGGGACTCGCGTTGCACGAGTACGAACTCTCCGTTGGATCATTTCCGATCGGGGCCGCATTTGCGCCGGCACCGGGGTCCAATCCACATGATCCGGCCATTCGAGGCAGTTCGTTCTTTGTCCCGATGCTGCCGTGGATCGACCAGGGAAACGCCTACAATCGCCTGATCGCCGAAACGCCCGCCGGAGTATCCGGAATTGGATTCCCGGGTAATCCGAATACGGCCATTCTCGACGACCTGTACGTCGAGATGTTCTGGTGCCCGTCCGCATCCATGTCGGAGCACGTGCCCGTGTCGGCGTCGGGGCCGTTGACCATCATGACGACAACCTACATCGGGATTTCCGGGGCGGCATTCCGGAACGGGAACATCAACCCGGATGCCGAACTGGTTGGCGCCTGTCCCGGTCCGAACTCCGGAGCCGTACTTGGTCGCAACGGCATGCTGCTGGAAAACGCGTCCGTCAAGATGCGTGACGTGACCGACGGCTCAACCAACACCATGATGATCTCTGAGCAGTCGACGGCGCGGATTCCGCGCGTGCAGGTGGTGGCTGGCACCCCCCAGGTCGTAATCACCGAGGACGAAACCATCCGTAGTTCGTATCTGGGAGGCGTGTGGGCTGGTACGACGCTTCCGACTGCGCCGGTGGCCGGTGGGCCCACGTCCAATTGCGACCACTTTGTCTACAACATCACAACACTGCGTTACGGCATCAACATGAAGGGAGCCGCTTCCGGAACTGCCGTGACCGCCGCTGCGTCCGGTGGGGCGAACACCCCGATCACGTCTGCGCATCCGGGCGGCGCCCATGCTCTTTTTGTTGATGGCGGCGTACGTTTTCTGCAGGAAAGCATCGATTTCGGCGTACTGATGTCACTGGCGGATCGGCATGACGGAAATGTCCTCAAAGGTCTGGCGTTCTAATGACAGATCGGTGGCTGGTTGAGATAAGCGGACTGAGGCTCGGGCCGTTGGAACGCGCCGACATTCAGCAGATGCTCGACTCTGGCGAACTCCGTCTGGATGACCGCGTGTGCCCCGAAGACTCGGATGACTGGCAGCTCGCCGAGTACTTGTACGACGACGATGGGGACCAGTTGCTGGGTGACCCCGTGTCACACGCACAGCGGAGCGTTGCGCGTCAGCCGACGAGCCTCAACACGGGTCCCGACCACCAGTGGGATGAAGCCCCGCACGCGAGTGGTCTCGAGCCGGAGCCAGCCGGGACTGTGGCGACCGCGGTAACCCGTGAACCGATGTTTTACGTCCAGCGGGACGGTGACGAAGTCGGTCCCCTGCCACTTTCTGTGATGCACGAATTCTCGCACGACGGCCTGTTGAATCCGGACACTCCTGTGAGGAGTGAAGACGATGCCGCGTGGACGACCGCCGAAGAATACGGTTTCGAATTCCCCGTCGTGGAAGTCGAGACTCCGGATTCCGTCGAGCCAAAGGCCGCGTCCGCTCAGCCGGATCGATTGCGTGGAAGTGCGCTTTGGATCGTGTTCGCACCGTTTTTCTTTGCACTGAGCGCGGGACAGACTCTGTCGACTCTGTCTCGGCGGCAGATGCTCGTGACTGCCGCCGTGCTGGTCGCCGTTGGTGCTGCCGGAGTTTACTTCGGACGCATCTGGTCTCAGACCGCGCTGACCGGGCAAATCAGACTCGACGGTGAACCTTTGGCAAATGTGGTCATCCTGTTGACCGGAACGGAAACTGGCGATTCCGGGATGGGCGTCTCCGGCAGCAATGGCCACTTTCGAGTCGTGACGCTTGACGGTGCGCTGCTGCCCGGAGACTACACGGTCACGGTCGACCCGCTATCGACAGACGCGGACAACGACGCACCGGAAATCCCCGAGCGCTACAGCATTATCGGCCTGAGCGACGCCATTATCGAAGTCACGGAGGCAACCTCCACGTGCGACATCGAATTGACGTCGAAGCGGCGTCTGAAGCGTGGAGGTGGCTACTTAAGCAGTCCGGCAACCGGGGCGTCGGTGCTGGAATAGGGCCGATCGTCATGCGTCCCCGTGCCGAGCATGGGATCATGCTATCCCAGGCGACGAGACGGCGCAGGAAACGGAGTCACAAGACGAACGAATCGCCGGTCCCTAGAATCCGCACCTGGCTCTTCCAGTTCATAGCTGATGGCGGTATCTGGGACTTCAATGGCGACCACGAAACCTGGCACATCTCATCTGCCGGAAATTCCAGTGCGGGTGCTGATCGTCGACGACGACGAATCGCATGCCGAGGCCGTCAAAGACAGCCTGGAACCGATGGGGCACGAATGCGAGGTCGCGCCGTCCGGCGAGCGCGGTGTGCAGGCGATCGAGAGCAACGAATACGACGTGGTCATCACTGACCTGCGGATGGATGACGTCGACGGTCTGGAGATTCTTAAGAAGACCCGCGAAGAACTGCCGGACGCCGAGGTCATTCTGCTCACCGGACACTTCTCGTATCAGTCCGCGCTGGCCGCCGGACAGGCCGGAGCGTCGCTGTATCTGACCAAGCCAGTCGACATCCACGAGCTGCGTCAGGCCGTCGAGAAAGCCTCAACCCGGATCCGACTCGTGCGGCAGAACGCCGAACTGAGTCGCAAGCTGGACGAGAAGTTTGGTTTCGAAGGCGTGATCGGGAACAGTCCGGCCATGAAGCGGGTCATCGACCGGCTGCGGCAGATCGCGCCCATGGACACGACCGTGCTGATCCTCGGTGAAAACGGAACCGGTAAAGAGCTGGTCGCTCGGGCGCTGCACCAGAACAACGTCCGCAAGAACAAGCCGTTCGTGCCGCTGAATATTTCGGCGCTGCCGGAGAGCATCCTCGAAAGCGAACTGTTCGGTCATGAGAAGGGGGCCTTCACGAACGCTCTCGACCGCCGCATCGGCAAGCTGGAATACGCCAATGGCGGGACGCTGTTTCTGGATGAAGTCGGCGAGATGCCGCTCGACACGCAGATCAAGCTGCTGCGCGTGCTGGAGAACCGCAGAATCTCACGCGTGGGTTCGAATGAGGAACTGGGGATCAACGTCCGGCTGGTCGCGGCAACGAATGCTGATCTCGAGCAGCTCGTCAAGGACGGAAGGTTCCGCGAGGACCTGTACTACAGGCTGAGAGTGATCGCGGTGATGCTGCCGCCACTTCGGGAACGGCGCGTGGATGTGCCTCTGCTGATTGATCATTTCCTCGAACAGCTCGTCGACAGCTACGGACGCGAAAAACCCGCCGTGTCCCGTGCGGCCCGCCAGTCGCTGATTGCCCATGACTGGCCCGGCAACATTCGACAGCTCCGAAATGCACTGGAAAGCATGTTCGTTCAGGACATGGACGGAGTTCTGGACGTCGACGATCTGCCGGACGATATCCCGGCAATCGGTGTCACGGACGATGAAGACGGCGGCGGGCTGGCCAGCGGCATGATCTCCGGCGTCGGACCGGACTCTCTGGTCGGCCGGCCAATGGACGAAGTCGAGCGATACTACATTCAGAAGGCGCTGGAGTTGACCGGCGGAAACCGCCAGGAAGCCGCCCGATTGCTCGCCATTGGTGAACGCACCCTGTATCGCAAGATCAAAGAGTACGGGGTGTAGGGTGATGGGACGATTCAGACGCCGTAGACGAACTCCGACGCCTGAATCGACAGTGAATTCGTTACTCGACACGGATCAGTGCATCGCACCAGTCGCGGAATTGCATGCCGTTCGAATCGATGTCCGTCGTAATGACGTGCAGGCCTTTCCCGGGCGCTTTGAATCGGATCTTCGATACCACCGTCGTGCCCGATGCGACGCGCGGTTCAATCATCGCTGAGCCGGGAAAGTCCCCGCCAAATGTCACGCTGAATGTCCGCGTCTCAGGCGAGTGGTTGGTCAGCCGCAGTTGCAGCTCGACTGTCTCACCCGCCTTCACGGTCACTGCTCTTGGATAGAGGACTGCCCATTGCTCATCGATTCCGTAGTTCGCATTATCCCACGGGAGCAACTCGTCCAGGATGTCAATCCGTTTGCGGTAGCTGCTTTCCAGGTAATCGAGTTCCTTCGGAGAGAAACGAAACACGTGTGGAATGTGCTCGTTGATCAGCCAGTAGTTCGGTCCAAGTGCACGCACCTTGTCGAGACAATGCAGGTAGCCGAGTCCATCGCCCACAAGATTACGATTCAGCAGGCAGTAGTCGTCCATACCGGACGGTGAGAACGCGTCGCCGATGAAGAAGACAGGCGTTTCCTTCTCGCGCCGAACCAGCATGGCTCCGTGATGGATGGCCTGGCCCGGGTAGAAATGGAACTCGAGTTCGTACTCTTTCCACTTCAGCTTTTCCCCGGTCTTCATCCCTTTGACGTTCTTCATCGGATTGTGAGTCGTGGCCGGCATGTGATAACCACTAGGGTTCTCCAGAATCTCGACGTACTCTGTCGTGGCATAAATCGGGCAATCGAATTCCTCGGACGCGGCCTGCACCATGTTGGTGTGATCGTCGTGGTAATGCGTGACAAAAATACCATCGACCTTCGTGACCAGCCCATCGGCCATCAGTTTCTTGACTCCGTCGATCACGCGCTGGTAACCGCAGTCGAGCAGAAAACCGTGTCCGTCATCTGAGATCAGCATGCGGCTCGTTGAGTTCTCCCAGATCCAGTCGGGCGTGTCCTGGTACAGAGAGTAAGGCATCAGTTTGACGTCGGCGTCTTCGCCCAGAACGCGCCGGCCCTTAATCGTCATACGCTCTTCTTTGAAGTACCAGTTGAGCGCGTTGGTGGAAAGATAATTCGCATAGTACGCCTGAACGCGGGCAATAAGTTTTTCAATGGCCGCCTGCGGATTGCGGATGACAGGCCCGCGTGCGGGCACAATCAGGTCCGGGTTCGTGGCGGCGACTCTGCGCAGGCTGGGGATCAGCACTGCGAGTCGACCGGCATGACCGTGATACCCGCCGATCTTTGCTTCGGGAATTGCATCCTGAAAGCTGTACAGGTCGAACAGCTGTCCGTCGCCATAGATCAGGTCGCCGGTAAATGCGACGGTCTTGCCGTCAATCTTCGCAACATAAGAAACGGCTCCGCGAGTGAATCCGGGAGTTTCCAGGACGCGAAACATGTAGTTGCCCGCTTTGATCTCGTCGTCGGCCTTCACCCACGAATCAACCCGGACCGGCTTAACCAGCACCTTCGTCGATTGCTGTGAATAATCGTGAAACCGCTTCTCCAGGAACGCTTCCCACCATGCCTCAGGCTTCTCGAACAGATCCCGTTCGGCTTCCGGAGCGTGGACGTGAGCACCTGCCTTGATCACCTTCAGGGCAGACGTCACGACATCTCGGCGGTGATGCGTCAGCAGCAGATGGTCGACCTCGACCTCGACTTTGTCCGGCAGTCCGTAAACAGCAACGGTGGTATCACCGTCTTCAATCATGACTCCATTGACTGCACCAGGGTAGACCGTCAGATGCGGTGAAACTTCCTCAGCCGAAACGGGCACAGAAGTGACGACTGCCGTCAGAATCAGCAAAATGCCGGCCAGTGAATGTCTCATGATGACCTCGCACGGTGAATCAGACTGGCGCGGGGCATGCCCCACATGGAAGCCGGAAGTTTAGTCGCGTAGCGACGTCGACGAACAGCACCGGGACCGGAGCTTCGCTGGCTCGTGGGATCTAAGGCATTTGAACCGCTGGTTTGGAGGCATTCAGAGCTGGTGGAATGAGGACCGACGAACAGCATTCGTCTGCGGAACTTCAACGATTGGTCAGCAGGTCGTTAAGGCGATGATCGAAATTGAGAAAAGCGAGGACCAATTCATCAAGACAAAGTCAGGAATCCTTGTTCCGAAGTCGGCGCAATGACGACTTTGTCCCTTCCGTCGATCATGTGGTATAGTCGGACCATGACTCCGCAACTCTCAAAAGAACTGTCCGACGCGCTGCAGGCCAGTGAGGCTGAAGAGCTGGAAGTTATGGATCCCCAGACGCAGCGTCTGTACGTCATCTGTGATCCGGGAATGCATCAGCAGGCGAAGCGGGTGCTGGATCGGGAGGCGATTCGAGCCGGGATTCAGCAGATGGAGAATGGCGAGACGCAGCCGGTCGATGAGGCTTTCGAGGAGATGCGCGTTCGGCTTGGATTCGCGCCGAGATCATGACGTTTCACGTGCGCATCGCGAAGCTCGCCCGGCGCGATATTGAACGCAATGCCGAATGGTGGGCTCAGCATCACTCTCGGGAGCAGGCGGAACGGTGGTTTCATACCGTTCACGAGCAGGTTCAGACGCTCGACCAGTTCCCGGAGAGTCACGCTCTGTCTGTCGAGAATGATGATCTCCCGTTTGAGCTGCGGGATCGGCTTGTCGGGTTGGGTTCTCGGCGGAGCTACCGGGCCGTATTCACGATCCGGGGCGACACCGTATTTGTGCTCCGTGTCCGACCGGCGGCTGAGCAGCGGCTGCATCCGTTGGACCTGCCGGAAGAGTGGCTCGACTGACGGCGGTGAGTCGTGGCATGCTGACGGTTGCATGCGTCTGGCTGTTCATGTTCCGGCTGACTTTGATCGCGCGCCGGTGTTTACCGAGTCGCGGGGTGGCACCCGGAACGAAACTTGACGGAACTGCAACATGTCTTGATGAACCTCGTCGCAGCCCTCTGTTTCTGCCCGCGCGTGTCAGCAATCACGCTCCGGACTGGAGACGTTGCATTGCGTCGTTGATGGCGTCTTCTGACACGGGTTCGATGGCTGAATCAGGGGCGTGCACGATGTCCGCTGCGTCGGGTGGGATGTCGTCGAGCTCGGTGCCGGGCATGAGTTCGTCTGCTCCGGGGCCGCCGACCAGACGGCCTGGTCGTTGGGCGCCAAACAGTCGGTCGGAGCCGCTGCCTCCCAGCAGGGTCGCTCGGCCACCGAATCTGCTTGCGTCCAGACTGTTGTCGGATGGACCACCGCGCAGGACTGCGGCGGAATAGAAGCCCACAAGGCGGTCCTGGCCGAGGCCCTCAAGCGTCGTTTCTCGACCGAAACCGGCGATTGTGATGTCCGAGTCAGCGGCTTCTTCCAACACCGAACGGCCACCGCCACCGTGGAGAAGATCGTTCCCCTTGCCCCCACTCAGAGTGTCCACGTCGCCTTCGCCGCGGACGTTGTCGTCACCGTCGCCGCCAGACAGCCGATCCCTACCGGCTCCGCCTCGCAGCGTGTCGTCGCCCGCGTCGCCCTGCAGGTTGTCGTTCGCACTGGAGCCGATCACCAGGTCGTCGCCTGAGCCACCGTGGATCTCGACAGTGCGCGTTCTGGCCGAGGCGTCGAATCGGTCGGCGGCGGCGCTGCCTGTCAGGATCAGTCGGCTGATCGGTCCACTCGAACGTGCGCGGTCCCCTCGGTCGGACCAGTAGCGGTTGTCCTGGATCGTCACATTGCCCGCGACTTCGTCGATGACCACTGTGCGGCCGGCGCCGCCGTTCAGGATGTCCGTGCCCGTTCCACCGTCGAGCGTGTCGTTCCGGGCGCCGCCGCGGAGATCGTCGTCTCCGGCTCCGCCGCGGATGAGGTCGCGTCCGGCGCGGCCGAAGATCATGTCGTCGCCGTCACCACCTTCGAGCGTGTCGTTGTGTCGGCCACCTTTGATTGTGTCGTTGCCGTCGCCGCCGCGAAGCAAGTCGCGCCCGGCACGCCCGAGGATCATATCGTCGCCGGTACCGCCATCGACCGTGTCATCCGAGCGTCCGCCTCTGACCGTATCGTCGCCGCCGCCGCTGTGCACTTCGGCCGCGATCGACAGGCCCGTCAGATCGATGCGGTCGTCTGAGTCTCCGGTCGTCACGCGGACGAGCGTCAGGTCAGTGGCGTCGAATCGCTGCTCGATCGGTGCATTACCCGCGTTACTGATTCGTACGACGAGTTCGTTCGTTGCGCCGTCCGTGAGGATTTGCACTCGAGCGTCCGGAAGCGAGGTCGCGTCGATGCTGAGTGTCCCATCGGTCACCTCGGCCAGACCGGCACGCAGTATGTCCGTTGTCAGTTCGACCGCGCCGTTACCGGCATCACCAACACGATCGGGGTGTCCGGCGAAGTTCACCGCATTGAGTCGCAGCCGCAGAATCGGCGGCTCGACATTGTCGGGCAGCTGGATAATGAACGGATCGCCGGGGCGCGGAAGCGGAATCGGAATCGGCAAGTCGATCACGTCCGTCTCGTAGGTCACCTCAGCGATGAGCTGATCGGGATCGTTGATCGAGACTGCTTTCGTCTGCCGGTCGCCGATGCTGTAGAGCACGTCGTTGATGAACGCGGCTCGCAGGATCGCGCTGTCGTGCTCGACGCTGCCGCTGAGGACGATCGCGTCTTCGGATCGCCCGGCAAACGACGTGTCGATGCGGAACGTCTGCAGGATGTCTTCCCGCAACCGCTCGTTCGATTCGCGAAAACCGTCACCGTCGTGGTCGATCCGGCTGCTGAACGAGCGGCTGGTCGGAATGGCTAGCGTCTGGTGGAAGCCGAACCAGCCGAACGCGTGATGATCGCCTTCCGCGAGCGACGTCGAGAATCTCGGCAGGGCATCGCGGTCAATGAGTAGCGGTTGGGTCGGATCGCTGACGTCGTACAACGATACTTGCGTGGCTCCGACGCCGAACCCGACCGTGCTGCGGCCGACGGTTAGCAGGTGTGACGCATCGATCGGCTGCATGTAGGTCGGTGTGCCGATGCTGCGGACCTCGCCCAGCAGTTCCGGGTCGAGGGGATCGCTGAGGTCAATGACCGATAGCGGCGACGTGGCCTGGAAGGTCGCCGTGAAGGCTCGGTCGCCGAAGAAACGGACGGACTTGAGTTGCGAGCCGCGGGCGATGTCCAGTTCGGAACCGACCGGTTGCAGCAGGCCGGCGCGGTTTTCGAACACGGTCAGATCGGTCACAGCGCGAGTTCCGGTGGGAGTGCTCCGGCTGGTGGATGTGACGATCCGCAGCCGCCCGTCGTGTTCGTCCGCCGAGAACTGATCCAGCAGGCGACCCGCGACCGAGCCCGTGCCCGCCAGGTCGATCCCGCCAACGTCGCTGTTCCAGTCGAACTGGTAGATGGCGGTGTAGCTGGTATCGCCCGCCGTCAGACTCGACGACTGGCTGTTTTGAGTCTGGAACAGGTAGAGATGTTCGGCAGTGGCGTAAATCTCGCGTCCGGACGAGGTCAGCAGCGCCTCGGCTGCGACCGGAGCGGCCGCGCCTCCGCGTGTGTCGAGACTCACAACAGTGACCAGCGGCGACGACGGCGAATCCTCGATCCGCACGATCTGCGTCGGATCGATCATCCGGCCTTCAAGCACGGTCCCGTCGGCGTTGACGGTCACGTAGCCCGGCAGCAATTCGTCGAGCAACTGGTCGAACGACGCCGTAATGCGAGCGGTGTATTCGTCGCGTGTCTCGTAGATGCCAGTCGGCTCTCTCCGCCACACGTCCGGTGGCAGGCCCACGAAATTGATGGCTGGGGTCACTGTTCCAGAAGACCCGTCCGTTGTCGGGTCGCTCGACGTCAAGACGTCGTCAAAATCGAGTTCGGGTTCAGGCAGGTCGAGGAGTCGCGGTGCGGAAAGCTGCAATGGCGATGACTGCACGACCAGGTGGAGCATGCCGTCGATCGAACGCGACTCACGGTAATCTCCGTCAAGCGTTGTCTGCTGCACGAACTGCGGAGCGGACGGATCGCTGACATCGAGCACGGTAACGATCGTCGCCTCGCTCGTCGGTGATCGCACGGGTCCTGGCCAGATGATGTCGGAGAATCCACCAGCGAACTGCAGCGAACTGGTAGATGTGTCTGCGACCGCGATGTCAGACGGGAGGTCGCGGAACACGTCGACCGTTCCTCGGTTGAACGGCGGGAATCGTTGTGGCAGTCGCGACACGATCGTGAGACGGTCTTCGTGCAGATACATGCCGACCGGGAGGCCGTCGATCCGCACGCGGGCCAGTTCAGTCAATTCGTCAGCGGGAAACGCTTTGAGCACGACCAGCTCGCTGCCGCTGAGGACATACAGGTGCTCCCCGTCGTTCTCAATCAGGTCGGCTTCATCGACGCCAGCGACCTGCACGTTGGTTTCGGAAAAATTGGTGTCGAGTGTCGATGTCGTTGTGACGGCACCGGTCGCAGCAGACTCCATCGAAGAGAAGAGGAACCAGGGAATCGGCGTGTGTTCCTGCCCGAACAGGTGGTCGTAGCGGACAAGAGCATCTTCGATCAGCCAGTCGCGGAAGGCGTCAAGCGACTCGAACCGTTCGACCAGATCGGCAACCGAACTGACGACCTCGACCGTGACCGCGGCGTGCTGCCGGCCGTCGACCGTGTACGTGAACGAGTCCGTGCCGGTGAAACCATCGGCGCGGGTGTAACGAATTGTCCGACCGTCCTCGTTGATCACGACCGTGCCGCCGTGCTCAGTCACCGACACCGCGGTGATCACCCCGGCACCCGAGTAGTCGGCTGAAAGCGGATCGTTCGCGAGCACGTGGATGACGTTGTCCGACGATCCCGTCAGGACGGCGGCCTGGTCATCGCGGGCCCGGCGGATGACGTTGACTTGGACCGTTTCAGTGAACTCGCCGTCGACCGTGTAAGTTAAAACGTCCTGGCCGTGGAAGTCCGTTGGTGGTGTATAGAGCACCGTCCGGCCGTCTGCGGCAATTGTCACCGTCCCGCCGGCTTCCGTTGCACTCACCGCGGTGATCGTGCCAGGGAACGGATTGTCGCTGGTACCGTTGTTGAATCGCCGGTCGGGCTGACTCCAGGATTGGTCGTTCCGCAGCACGTCGAACACAACCGGGTCGGAGTTCTGGTCGACGGTGAGATGATCCGTGTTCAGACGCAGCGGCGGATTCACCGTAACGCGAACCGTCCCGGTAAACCGGCCATCGACCGTGTACTCAAACGTGTCCGTGCCGACGAAGCCTGCGGCAGGCGTGTAGGTCACCGTCAGTCCGTCGCTCTCCAGCGTGGCAGTGCCGCCTTCGGTGGTCGGCCCGAGCGACGTGATCAGTCCGGGAAACGGATAATCGCTGCCGGTGAGATTTTGAATCGCGGTGCCGAGATCATCATTGCTGAGCGGTTGCAGCGTGAGCGGCTCTCCATCGCGGACCATCACGCCGCTGTCGGTGTTCAGCCGCACGGACGCCTCGCGTCGCAACACGACCGTCGCTTCGTAGTCTCCGTCGACCGTGTAGGTAAACCTGATCGAACCGGACTGCATCTCGTCCGAAACGAAGATAAGTGAGCGGCCGTCGGACGCGATCTCGACGACACCCCCCGTCGTCGGCTGCGTCACCGCGGTAATTGTGCCGTTCGCTCCGCTCTGAAAGGCGCGATCGTTATCGAGCACCGGCAGGCCGATGGGATCGAGTGACGGCGTCAGCCGCTCGGCGAAACGATCGTTTTGCACACGGCTCTCGACCCGGACGCTGACATTCGCTTCGGTCTCGCCATTGACTTCATACGTAAACGAGTCTTGCCCGGTGAAGCCATCTTCCGGCGTGTAGAGCAGCCGCGAGCCGTCGTCCGACACGCGGACAGTGCCGCGTCCCGGCTCCGAGACCGCAGTGATGACGCGCGGTCCAGCGGGCGTGCCGTTGCCGAGGAAGTCGTTGGCGAGCACGTCGAGTTCGGACTCACCGCCATCCTGCAGCACGGACTCGAAGTCCTTCCGCACGGGGGACGAGAGGTCGACAAAGACTGTCGACTCGTATCCGCCAGTGACCGTGTATGTGAACGACTCGACTCCCAGGAACCCATCTGGTGAAGAGTAAATCACTCGCCGTCCATCGCCCGAAATCTGGACGCGACCGCTCTGCGACGGTTCCGACACGGCGGTGATGACGATGTCTTCCGCGGACACGTCGGGCAGCAGGCCGTTCTGGATCGGATCGTTGGCCAGCACATCGATTTCGAAGTCCGTGCTTCCGGCGTCCAGCGAGACGTTGTCGTTCGCAGTTGCGTCACCGATGTGGAACGACACCAGCACCGCGTATCGGCCGTCGAATGTTACGCCGACACTGTCCGTCACGTTTTGCAGGCCACTTCCCGGGGTATAGACGAGCGAACTGCCGTCGCTGCCGACTGCGACCGTCCCGTGCTCGGCTCCGGCAACCGACGTGATCTGACGCGGGCCGGAGTACTCATCCGTAAAGATGTCGTCATCGGGAAGTTGAACGGCGAATGTCCCGCCCGGAGCGACGTCGAAGCTGACGAAGCGATCGTCGACGACTCTCTCGATTTCGACACTGACAGTCGCCGCGAAGGTATCGTCGATGATGTATGCGAATTGCTCGATGCCGGAGCCGTCTGGAGCCGGCTGGTAGATCACCGCCAGTCCGTCGTCGGTGATCTCGACGTCGCCGCCACTCGATCCGAAGCTGACGGCCGTGATGACGCCCGGTCCGTCGTAATCCGGTGGCAGCATGTCGTTGGCCAACACGTCAACACGGACGGCGTCCGAATTCTCGATGACCGTCAACGAGTCATTCTCAGCGGGCGACTGCAATTCGGCCGTGACTTGCGTCGTATTTCCGACTGCCGCACCTTCCCCGACCGTCAGCGCATAGAAAAACGTTTCGGTGCCGCTGGTGCCGGGGAACGGCGTGTAGTTGAGAGCCCGCCCATCGGCACTCACTTCGACATGCCCGCCCAACGATCCGTTCGAGACAGACGCGATGGTCGCACCATCGGGCTGCCCGTCGAGTACGTCGAGTTCATAAGAGCTGCCATCGGACTGCAGCTCATAAACACCATTCACGAGCGCGGGAGCCGACGCATCAAGCATCTGCCGAACTTCGAGCATTTCGCACGCGGGGGGGTGCGTCCGCGTCAATCGCCGTCCGGTTCGACGAGATCGGTCCGTCCCCGTGAAATACGTGCCCGGTCGCCGCGGGCGACGCATCAGATTCACAAGCCAGTCAGTTCGGAGCATGAACCTGCGCCCGTTCCTTAGTCCGTGTCCAGAATCAAAACGCTGGTTGACCCGACGGGTCGCCAGGACCGTCCGTGAATTGGCTGGAGCCTCTTTGGTCGGTCCGCAGAGTCACCTCAACCGGTACAGCTTCCCACTCCTTGATCTGGTTATCGACAACCGAAGTCGTCCAGAGCTTCCAAAATCGACGGAAGCGTTCCGAATCTGCCGATCCGCCCGAAATGGCTCAAGGATGGGGCCTTCTGATGGGGAGCGCACTCGCCCGGCACTGGGACGACGTGCTGACTGGATGCCACATATCCTCAGAACCCAACTCGGACTGAGCTTCCGAGATTCAGCATTCTGCCGTCCGAACGCAGCGGAAACCCACGTTGCCGCCCGAACTGTCCGGTGTATTTCCGATCCGCGCCGAAACCCGGTACCGGTTGCAGTAGGAATCGTGACACAGATACGACCCGCCGCGCTGGCTGCGCTTTGTTCCGCTCGGCGGACCGGTTGGGTTGTCGTTCAGGTCCGACCGCATCTTGTGGTAGTTCGGGCTGAACCAGTCCTGGCACCACTCCCACACGTTGCCCACGCAGTTGTAGAGCCCGAATCCATTCGGCTCGAATTCGTGAGCGGGGCACGTGCCCTTGTGACCATCAGCGCCCGTGTCCTTCTTGGGAAAGTCACCCTGAAAGATGTTGCAGCGGTGTTGTCCTCGCGACAACAGACGATTGCCCCAGGGCCAGGTCTGTTGTTCCAGCCCTCCGCGGGCTGCGAATTCCCATTCGGCCTCGGTCGGAAGTCGCTTGCCTGCCCAGCGCGCGTAGGCCGACGCGTCGTTCCACGAAACGTGCACAACGGGATGGTCCAGGCAAGCTGCCAGATCCGAACCTGCACCGAATGGCGCCCGCCAGCAGGCTTCGGGCACAGCCAGCCACCACGTCAATCCGGCGACGGCCCGTTTCGTCCGCAATTCCTCGCGTTGCTTCTTACGCAGATGCAGATGAAACACGAACGACCAGCCAAACCGTTCCGCTTCCGTTCGATAATCGGTCGACTCCACAAACTCAGAAAACTGCCGATTCGTGACCGAGTAAACGTCGATCCAGAACGGGCTCACCGAAACGCTTCGCACGGGTCCCTCACCGTCCTGGGCCCATGCTTCCCTGGCCTCGCTGCCCATAAGAAACGAACCACCATCGAGCCTGACCATGCCATCCGTTGAGTCGGCCGCTTCGCTCGGTGGACTGAGATCGATCAGTGGCTGCAACGGCTCACGATCGCCGGCGCTCGGAGTGCAGCAGCTTTTCGGCGTTGGTGTATGACTCATCGCACAACACAAGTCCCCTCTCCCATTGGGGGAGAGGGTTAGGGAGAGGGAATGCTCGTTTGAAACGGTATCGCAAGCCGATCATTTACGTCGTGTACTCAGAATTGAGCCGCACGTATTCCGTCGTCAGATCGCACGTCCAGAATCGCACGCTGGCTTCGCCGTGTGAAAGCTGCAGTCGGATCGAAACGTCGCGGTTCTCCCGCATCGAGGCGGACAGTGCCGCCTCGTCGTATTCGGTCGGTGCTCCAGCGCGGTAAATCTCGACGTCATTAATGAACAGACTAATCTCTTCTTCTTCCATCTCGACACCCGAGTAACCGGCTGCCGAGACAATCCGTCCCCAGTTCGGATCGGCGCCAGTGATGGCTGTTTTGACCAGCGGACCGTCGGCGATCTCTTTCGCGATGCGATGCGCTTCGTCTTCGTTGCGGGCACCGCAGACGTCGATTTCGACAAAGTGATCCGCGCCTTCTGCATCACGCACGATCGCCATCGCGAGTTCCATTGCCACGTCGTCGATCGCTGTCTGCAATTGAGCGTGCGCGACATCGTCCGAGGCCCCTGACCCGGACGCCGCGTTGGCAAACAGGAACACCGTGTCGCTCGTGCTGGTGTGCCCTTCGACGCTGATGCAGTTAAAGCTGCGATTCACTGCGTGCCGCAGCATCGCGTCGGTCTCCGCGGGCGACAGGTCGGCGTCGGTCATGATCACGGCCAGCATCGTGGCCATGTTCGGACCGATCATCGCGGCCCCC
The DNA here is from genome assembly GCA_963579025.1 of Planctomycetota bacterium. Taxonomy (GTDB): domain Bacteria; phylum Planctomycetota; class Planctomycetia; order Planctomycetales; family Planctomycetaceae; genus CAUZFZ01. The sequence continues at coordinate 40,560 of CAUZFZ010000071.1, forward strand.
TTGGCAACTCCACTGACCCGAACGATCGCGCCATTGACGTTCGCGGTCTTCGAGGACAGCTTCGGAAAGGTGTCGGTCGTCAGCATGCCTCGGGCGGCATTCTGAAACGCTTCACCGGTATCGGCGAGCTGCGAAACCGCTTGCGGAATACCGGAGCCGATCGCTTCGCGCGGCAGGAAGTGCCCGATGATGCCCGTCGAGCACACGACGACGTCCTCGACATCGCATCCCAGTGCCCGCGCCGTCTCTGCGGTCATCCATCGCGCGTCGTCGAGCCCACGGTCCCCTGTGCAGGCATTTGCATTTCCCGAGTTGATGATCACCGCTCGCCCGGTCCCACGTGGTACTCGCTCGCGTGAAACCTTTACTGGCGCCCCGCAGACTTTGTTCTGAGTAAACACACCCGCCAAAGCGGCGGGGCGATCCGACACGAACAGCGACAGGTCGGGATTGGCCGGATCGGACTTAACTCCGCAGTGCAGTCCTGAACTGCGAAACCCGGAAGGCAACACTAAATCGTCACTCATCAACGCATGCTCCCTGAAGAAACCGATTGAACCCCGGACCCACAGGCGTGTCCCGAGTTCGCGCGGAGTCTATCAGACAGTATTCAGCCAGCCAGTTCATCGAAACTCGTTCCAACGCTCCGCGTTGGAACGGGCTCCGGACGCTCTGCGTCCCGTAAGTCCATGCCCGGGACGCAGAGCGTCCGACCGGTATTCCAACGCGGAGCGTTGGAACGAGTAGCTGCCTGGGATCCGCGATTCGAAACGACTAACTTCCACGGCTCGAACTCAACACCGCAGACAAAGGCACAATCGTGAGCAAGCTGATCAAACCCCGCACACTCAAGGGGTTTCGGGATTACCTACCCAACGCAATGATCGCACGTGAGACGCTGATCGATACCGCCCGGTCCGTTTATCGGAGCTACGGTTTCAGTCCGATCGACACGCCAGCGCTCGAATACACGGAAATCCTGCTCGGCAAGGGCGGCGACGAGACCGACAAGCAGCTCTACCGGTTCACGGACCACGGCGATCGCGACGTCGCTCTGCGATTCGACCTGACCATTCCACTCGCCCGCTTCGCCGCCCAGCACTATCACGACCTCGGCACGCCGTTTAAGCGATATCACATCGGCACGGTTTGGCGCGGCGAGAACACACAGAGGGGCCGCTACCGCGAGTTCATGCAGTGCGACTTCGACACGATCGGTACCGAGTCCAACACGTCGGACATCGAAACGCTTCTGGTCATACACGACCTGATGGAACGGATCGGCTTCGAGCGGTTCACCATCCGAGTCAACAACCGTCTGGTGCTGAATGGAGTGCTCGAAAAGCAGGGCCTGACCGATCAGACCGTCGGTGTGCTGAGGGCGCTCGACAAGTTGCCCAAAATTGGCCGCGACAAGGTCATCACGGAAATGGTCGAGCACGTCGGAGCGACCGCGGAACAGGCGTCGGCTGTCCTCGATCTCGCCGAACTGACTGGCGATTCCGCGACGATGCTTGCATCGGTCGAGAACATGCTTGAAGGCAGCGAATCTGGACAGCTCGGAATCGCCCGGCTGCGAGAACTGTTCGCCGCCTGCAGTCACGTCGGGATTCCAGACGGACGCATCGAACTGGACCTGTCGATCGCCCGAGGCCTGGACTACTACACGGGCACGATCTACGAGACGTTTCTGGGCGACAAACCCGAGATCGGTAGCGTGTGCTCGGGCGGTCGTTACGACAATCTGGCCGGCTTGTTCACAAACCAGAAACTCCCGGGGGTTGGCGCCAGTCTGGGTCTCGACCGGCTGCTGGCCGCGATGGAAATGCTCGACATGGTCGAATCAGCCTCGACCCCCGCCGAGATATTCATCCCTCAGTTCGACGCCCAGCGACTGGGGGATTACTTACGACTCGCACGCGACCTGCGCCTGGCGGGATTCACCGTCGAGGTCTTCCCCGAAGCCCGCAACCTGGGCAAGCAACTGAAGTACGCCGATCGAAAGGGCCATAAGCTGGCTGTGATCGCGGGTGAAGACGAGTTCGCCAACGACACCTGGCAGGTCAAGAATCTGCAGGTCCGCGGAGAACAGGCTAACGTCGCCAGCTCCGAGCTGGTTGGTCATCTCAGCAAACTGCTCCGACCTGAGAATTGACATCCGGTTCGGAGGAAACGGAGTCCGAAACCAATCGGACTTCGGTACGTCCAATCTTCACCTCCATCGGCGATGTTACGAATTGGTACGAGGCACAAAGGCCTGTTGATCAATGCTCAAAGGGCGGAGAGTGGCGGCGTACGTGCAGCATCTGATGCAGCGGATGTTGTCGCAGTCCAAAGCCCGTCTGTAGAATCATGAGCCAAACGATGCAGGGGAAATGACATGTCAACGTCACGAGACGCCGTCCTGAAAGCAGCCCTTGAACTTGAAGAAGGCGAACGCATCCTTCTGGCAACGGAACTGATGGACTCCGTCGCGGACGGCCTTCCGGGATGGTCCATCGACGATCCAGCATTCCTGGATGAGCTGGAACGACGCTGCAGTGATGGCTCAGCGGGAGTTCCGTGGAAGCAGGTCAAGGCGGAACTGGATGAGGAACTCGGCCGGTGATCGAGTTTCATCAGCTGGCGCGGAACGAATTGCGTGAAGCCGTGAAGTGGTACCGAGACCATGCTCCACAGGTCGCCGAACGCCTCGTCGCTCAGGTGGATCGGGCAGTGGAACGCATCGCAAGCGATCCGGAATCGCATCCAGTCATTGGACGAATCCATCGCTATGTCCGCGTTTCCCGGTTTCCGTATCTGCTGGTTTTCCACATTTCAGATTCAGAGACGGTCGTTGTCACTGCCGTTGCCCACACCAGTCGACGGCCCGGCTACTGGAAACGCCGACAATGAAGTTGCCCACGTTCGCTGCGTTACTCGTCTTCATGCGGGTCGGTGGCACAATTAGCGAGCACGTTCAGCAACATCCGGATGATTGTGAATTCGAGCAAACGTCAGTGCCGAAAGCCATCTGGGAGCATCATTGCGGGGATTCTTCCGGCCTGGCTCGTCGCGGTGCGGCCGACCGTCCCGGCGAGCGGATTCGTGCCGAAGTACTCGGACAAATCTGACGCTTAACGCGTGCGGTGGATGAGAATTTACCTGCCGTAGGACGGGCACTCCTGCCCGTCGCCCCAGGGACGGGCAAGAGTGCCCGTCCTACAGGTAAGAACTCATCTGCCGCACGCTTAAGGCCAGAATAACACGAGAAAGTGGTGGCCAGCGGCACTGACGCCGATTGTTGTCCCGAAATGTTGACCGCTTGATTTGAGACACCGGCGGTCATAGTTTGACGATTCACATCTGCTTCAACTGCTCCGTCTTGAGGGTTTAGACATGCGGCACACTTCATTGATTCTCACAGCCGTTTGCGCAGTGTTCGCGGCCAGCGGCTGCAGCAAACCGGCTGGTACCACGAGTCCTCCCATGACACCGGGGACATCGCTGACGACTGAAACCACCAGTTCCGGCGCCGTCGGAACCGAAGTGCTTGTGCCCGGCAGTGCCGGCACCATCGGGTACTCGGCACTGGAATTGAAGAACCCATTCTTCAAGATCATTGCCGACGGCATTACGGCCGAAGGCGAAGCACACGGTTTCTCAGTGATCGTCAACGACGCTGAGCGTGATGTGAACGAACAGTCCAAACACATCGACAACTACATTGCTCAAAGTGTCACGGCGATCGTCATCAACCCGGCCGACCGCATTGCCATCGGTCCCGCCGTGAAGAAGGCGAACGACGCGGGGATTCCGGTCTTCACGTGTGATCTGCAGTGCGTGTCCGAGGACGTGAAGATTGCCGGTCACATTGGCACGGACAATCTGGGCGGCGGAAGACTGGCTGGCGAAGCGATGGTCGAAGCACTGGGCGACGCTGGTGGTGAGGTGCTGGTTCTGCACTTCAAACAGGCGAATTCATGTGTTCTGCGAGTGCAGGGTTTCACCGAAGTCGTCGACGCGCACAACGAAGGCCGGGAAAGCGGGAAAATCGAAGTCGTGGCGGAACTCGACGGCGGTGGACTACAGGACGAGGGCTTTCGCGCGACAGCCGATGCATTGCAGGCTCACCCGAATCTGCGAGGCATCTTCGCGATTAACGACCCCTCGGGGCTGGGAGCATGGACGGCACTGAATGCCGTCGACAAGACCGACGCGGTCACAATCGTCGCATTTGACGGACAACTCGAAGGCAAGCAGGCGATTCTGGAAGGCAAGATTTACGCCGACCCGATTCAGTTCCCGAAAAAGATGGCATCGGCCAGCGTCCACAACATCATCAAGTACATCAACGGCGAGTCGTACAATGAAATGGAGCTGATCCCGACGGCGATCTATAAAAAGGCCGACGCCGAAAAAGACTCTGAACTGGAAGGCCTGAGATCTCCGGTTGAGCCTCCGGACGCTCCCGCTCCCGACGCGGACGAGCCTGCGGCCGACGACGCTGCCCCATCCGAACCCAGCGAGTAAAGGCGGCACGCCGGTGTCCGATGATTCGCCGAGTTCCGCACCCTCGCATCCATTGCTCGAGATGCAAGGGATCGTGAAGTCGTTTCCCGGTGTTCGTGCGCTGACGGGGGTTGATCTGGATGTGCGCCCGGGCGAGGTCGTGGCGTTGCTCGGCGAAAACGGGGCCGGCAAGAGCACGCTGATTAAAGTCCTCGGTGGGGCACATCGGCCGGATTCCGGATCGATCGAAATCGACGGCACAGCGATCGAAATTCACAGCCCGCTCGATTCCCAGCGAGCCGGCGTCAGCATCATTTACCAGGAATTCAACCTGGTTCCGGCGATGACAGCTCGTGAGAACATTTTTCTCGGTCAGGAACCGGCCCGCGCCAGCCTCATCCCGGTGGCGACCGAGCGCCGTCGCGCGAATGAACTGTTCGAGCGGATTGGCGTGCAACTGGATCCCAGTGAGCTGATCCGGAATCTGACGGTCGCGCAGCAGCAGGTTGTTGAGATCGCCAAGGCCCTGGCTCTGGAATCGCGTCTGATCGTGATGGACGAGCCCAGTGCCGCGCTGTCACCCCGGGAAGTCGAGGGTTTGTTCCGCATCATTCGCGAGTTGAAGTCGCAGGGCATCGGCATCGTCTATGTCAGCCATCGCCTGGTCGAAATCTTCGAGATCGCTGACCGAGTGACCGTGTTGCGTGATGGTGGCCTGGTCGGAACAAAGCCGATCGGCGAACTGACTCGAGATTCACTGATTGAAATGATGGTGGGCCGTAAACTGGAGAACGAGTTTCCAAAGCGGGAAGCCAGGCCCCCTCTGGACAAGTCGACCGCGAACGGTCTGTCCGTTCGTGGTCTCACGCGCAAGCCGGTCGTGCGTGACGTTTCACTCGATGTCCGGCGTGGTGAGATCGTCGCACTGACCGGACTCATCGGAGCCGGCCGCACCGAAACGGCTCGACTGGTCTTCGGCGCCGATCGTATGGAATCCGGTACGGTTTCACTGGATGGAAAGCACCTTGATCTCCGCAAACCGCGGCAGGCGATCAAGGCCGGCATTTGCCTGCTGACTGAAGACCGCAAACAGCACGGACTCGTGCTGAATCGTTCCGTGCTCGAGAACTTCGGCCTGCCCAACATGTCGCGGTTCGCACGAATGGGCATCATCCGTCAATCGGCCGAGCGGTCGGCCTTCGAAGGCTACGTCGAACAACTGCAGATCAAAGTGTCTGGTCCAGACCAGCGGGCCGCGAACGTGTCTGGCGGAAATCAACAGAAGGTCGTGCTGGCCAAATGGCTTCAACGCCATGCCGAAGTCATCATCTTCGATGAACCCACACGCGGGATTGATGTGGGTGCCAAGTACGAAATCTACACGCTGATCAACCGCCTGGCGGATCAGGGCAAAGCCATTCTGATGATCAGCAGCGAACTGCCTGAAGTGCTCGGCATGGCAGATCGAATCATTGTCATGCACGAAGGCCGAGTCACCGGCGAGATCACCGACGTGCAATCTGCCACGCAGGAAATGATCATGGACCTTGCAGTGAAGTGAAGCGAAGCGACCCCCTCGTTCCCGGGCTCTGCCCGGGAACGCAATGTTTTCGAGGCTCCGCCTCGCAGTGATGAACGTGAGGCGGAGCCTCACAAGCAGTGCGTTCCAGGGCGGAGCCGTGGAACGAGAATCTGTCGCAAGACATAGGGACGCGGCCGACGCGGCCTCTCCATAACGCGACCGAACTGCACCGTCTCTTAATCTTAATCCTACTCTTAATCCGGACTTGAAACGGCCTCTTGAGGGTTTCAGCCTTGAAAAGGCCGTATTCGGTGGCTCAGACCGGCGTGTTTTTCTGCGTGCTGTAGCCAGAAATTAGTCGAAATAATTTCATTTCAGGGCCAGGC
>CAUZFZ010000072.1:0-46381 GCA_963579025.1 Planctomycetota bacterium
AAAGAAAACACTCCAGCATCGAATACCTCAAACCTGCCCAGTTCGAATCTCTCATCAACCAACCAGAATAAGAGAACGCACTGTCCGCAAAAACGTCACCACCCCACACCATATTCGGCGCAGGTCGCGATGTTCGGCGCGGGTCTCCTGACCCGGCCGCCACGTTGACCGCAGGTCTCCCGAGTTCGTGCATGAACCGTCAATTGTTCGGTCGGCCGGGGAGACCTTCGGTCCGGTCCACGGCGGGGTCGGAGACCCGCACCGAACACGCGAAACTGCCGACAGTCAGCTTTAATATCCCCCGTTGGCGATCATGGCCTCTCCGAATCGCTGGCCGTCTGGAGTCATCAGACGCAGATAAATCAGCGCGTCTATCTTGGTCGAAATCTGCCTCGCGCTCCCGTCAGCGAAGCCCATGTTGACAACTCCGTCGTGATTCGAACTCGGTGACGGCGATCGGCCGGGCACAAGTCCGGCCTGCACTCCAAACGGCCCGAGATCGGCTGACTTCAATCCGAGGACGGCCTTCGAATTCGGCGACTGACGGAATCGCAGCCGCCCAATGCCAGCCACGAAAGCGATATCCAGCAACTCGAGCGAGTTCCATTTTCCAGCGTTCAGATTCTCGGTGAGCATTATTGTGTTCGACTGCCCGTCTCCGTTGCCGATGAAATCCAGTGATACACGGAAGGTGGTCGAGTGCTGCCGCCAGAAGACGCCAGTTGCGACCGTGATGCGTTCATCGACGCTTGTGACACTCCCGTCGCCATCCCAATCGAAGTTGCCCGGCGAGTGCGTTCCAAGTTCGGTGACTGCACCGGTCCGCGAATCGTCGGTGAACAGGCCATAGCCGGCGTTGGCGACGTAACTGAGTTCCGCCGCGTTGTTTCCAAACTTCTGGCTATCCTCAGGACAGGTCAGGTCTCTCAAATGCGGCGAGTTGAATGAACCACGTTGCTGAGGTGTCATGTCGTCCCAGGCTCGCCGCACTGCCGCCTGATCAAGGTCCGGAAGAAGATCGATCACCCAGTTACGGTCATGCTGGCTAGGTTTCCCGGATATCAGCCACGGCAGTCCGCCATTCTGGCGAGATGCGTAGTTCCACAGCGCGGTGGTCAACTGCTTGATGTTGTTCTGGCATTCGGCGCGGCGCGCTGGCGTGCGCGCGATGTAGACCCTTGGCGTCAGAAGCGTGAACAGCGTGACCAGAACCAGGATGGTCACGACGACTTCAATCAGAGTCAGGCCGCGTGTCGCGCGCGACGCTGTTGTTTGACACGGTGTTCTCAGCATCGGTCGGCCCTTTTCCTACTGTGAGTGTCCGCTCTGTTGGAAACGATGGGCGGATCACGCAATCAACAGGAATTTCGTCTACGTGAATTCGTTCTGCGCACGTAGATTCTGAGTATCAACCTGTTGAAGCACGGAAGGCCACTCTCCATGAGTCAGACTCTGCCACCTGATACCACCTCGGAATTGCCCTCGCCTGAGTCCGTGCGGCGCAGTTCACGGCGCCCCGAGCAGCCTGCCGTACGATTGCGTGAACTGGTCGCTGGTGCTGATGGTCGCGGCTGCCGATGTGACTCTATTTCGCGGAGTGGGGGCTTTGCCGGACACGCGGCGTTTCTGATTGCCGCTCCGTTGCTGTTGGCAATCGGAACGGCCCGGATGTCGTTGAAGGCGGGGACACTGCCGATTGCTCTGGTGCTGATCGGCCCGATGCTCGCCGCTCTGGCAGTTCGGTTGGTGTGGTGCGGATCATGGCCGGGCGTAACGTGCGGATTCGTCTTGCTGGTGCCCAGCCGATAGAACCGTTCTATTCAGGCGGTGAGCCGTGAATTTCCACTGAGAAGCCCGGCTGGCCCGGAATGCCTTCTCATCGCCAGGGCATATTCGCCAGAATCCCGCAACTGACCACACGCCTGCACCGGCAAAACAAGCATCAACTCGCCTCAGGACTTCGAACTCGAACGAGTTGAATCAGCATCAGGGTTGCCGTTTCATGGGACACAACATCGGTTTCGTTTCGACTCGCTTTGCCGGAACGGATGGCGTCTCGCTGGAAAGCGCCAAGTGGGCTCAGGTCCTGTGGGACTACGAGCACCGCAGCTTCTGGTTTGCCGGCAAACTCGATCGCGATCCCGCGGTGAGTATGTTCGCACCTGAGGCATGGTTCGGTGACGGAGACATCGCCTACATCAACCGGCACGTCTACGGGACGCTGACGCGTTCCCCAGACGTCACTCGCCTGATTCACTCGATTTCGGATCACCTGAAGTACCAGCTCTACGATTTCGTCCGTAAGTTCGAGATCGAAATCCTCGTCGTACAGAACGCCCTGACGATCCCGATGAACATCCCGTTGGGAGTGGCGGTCACGAACTTCGTTGCGGAGACGGGTTTCCCGACGATCGCTCACCATCACGATTTCTACTGGGAACGAGACCGGTTCGCAGTGAACGCTGTGGGGGATTTTCTCTCGATGGCATTTCCGCCAGATCTGCCATCGATTCAACATGTCACGATCAATTCGTTTGCCCAGGAAGAACTCAGTCACCGCTGCGGAGTGTCATCCATTCTCGTTCCGAATGTGCTGGACTTCGAAGATGAGCCGCCCGAACCTGACGAATATGCGTTGTCACTCCGTGGAGAAATCGGACTGACCGATGACGACATCATGTTCCTGCAGCCGACTCGCGTGGTCCCGCGCAAAGGCATCGAGCATTCGATAGCACTTGTCGCCCAGTTAAAGGATCCGCGGTGCAAGCTTGTGATCTCGCACGCTTCCGGTGATGAGGGTCACGAATACTGTGAAGCACTGATCGAGATGGCCGAACACCAGAACGTCGACCTGCGATTCATCGATCAGCGGATCGACGAGGAACGGGGCACGGACGAAAACGACCAGCGCATCTACACGCTGGGCGATGCTTACGCCGCCGCGGACTTCATCACCTACCCCAGTATCTACGAGGGATTTGGCAACGCGCTGCTGGAAGGGTTCTACTACCGCAAGCCGATCCTGGTGAACCGTTATTCAATCTTCATTGCGGACATCGAACCGCGTGAATTCCAAGTCGTCACAATGGACGGCTACCTGACACGGGAGACAGTACGGCACGTTCGAAAAGTCATCGACGACGATGAGTATCGCGCCCAGATGGTGGAAAAGAACTACGAGCTGAGCAAAGCCTTCTTCAGTTACTCAGTCCTGCGCCGGAAGCTGCGAGCGCTGGTCACTAACTTCACAGGCATGGACGATCTGTAAGAACGCCAGCCGCCGTGGACACCGCGCCGCGCGAGATGAGCCTGCTTCACACTGCTGGCAGTCTTGGGGCCTACTCAACGAGCAGGATCGGGTCAAATTCACCCTTGTTCGTGAAGTCGGCAACGACTGTCTCGTTCTCGGGCTGATACCCGAGCACTGTCCGATACTGGCTCGTGGATTCAAGGGCGCGAAACAGGACGAGATGCTGACTGCCTGCCAGGCAGCGATACGCGAACGCTCCCGTCCGGTCGATTTCTCCGGCATGGGTGACGGTCAGTGGCCGCCATTCGACGTCAACGTTCCGGCGTGACTTCGACCAGTCAAAGATCACAGGCGAAAACAGACCGCCCGTTTCCGATGCCTGTCCGACTGCCAGGCAGCTTTGCCCATTCAAGTCGTCCGGTCCGATACGTCCGACCGTTCCAATGCCGGCATCACAGGGCAAAGCCAGCGGATAGACACGCACGGTCTGTCGCCCTGACTGAAGACGCTGTTCGCGCGTGCCTTCACACGCTTCCAGGTTCACGCCATCCGCCAGCGGAAGCAGACTGACGAGGTCCAGACGTTTGGCCGGTGAACCCACCAGTACGTCAGCCAACACAGCGAACTGTCGCTTCCGGGACAGCATCACGTACCGGTCAATGGTTGGTCCGCCTTCAAATTCGATCTGCAGCTCGCAGTAGTCAACGTCCTTGTCGGAATGGAAACACACACACTCCCACATCGCTTCAAATTCCACGAGGTCGCCGTCTTCAGCCAGTTCGATGCCCCAGGGGCCACGGAGGATCGACGTACCGTCAACAACCAGCTCCATCGAAACCGATTCGTCGTGATGCGCCAGCGTGACCAGACTGGCATCCGTCGACCACGACGTCCTCAGGCAGGCCGTTTCCGCATCATCGGACTGCCACGCCGGATTGTCATTTCGGCCGGACGATTTGCCCGACGATCCTGTCGCCGCAGTCGATGACGAGGCCAGTTCTTCAATCAGCCGTCCCCAGCGTTTGCGAAAATCGACACCCGACAGTCGCGCCAGAGTCAGACATACGTCAGCCAGTCCAGACTCCTGTTTCGCAGCTCCTGCCGATCCGCCATCGGGTCGCAGCGTCGCGGCCACACGTGAGAGAAGCCGTCCGCAGCGAGTGTCGGCCGATCCCTTCCACAGCGGTCGATCGAACAGCTCGGCCACGAGTAACGCATCCGTCCAGAGTCTGACCGCCTGTGGCAGGTTGAGAAGCAGATCGCCGGCGGGTGACCCATCGCTGTCTGTGGAGTGCAGCAGTTGCAGACTCAGCACCGACCGCGCCATCTTCGCCAGTCGCGGAGCTCCTTTGATCTCGTCAAACAGCAATCCACACGTCCACGGTGCCAAGCCGCCCTGCAACCAACGTCCATCACGATCGTCGTCAGCCAGGCACTCCTGCCAGTCGTCCGTATGTGCCGCTCGCTCAAACAAATCTCCCTGCCCAATTGCTCCAGCAAGTGCCGCGCGCCACAGCCGACCGAGCAACTCAGCCGGCAACCGCTCGTGATGCAGGATGAGCAGTTCACACGCGGCCAATAGCGACTCGGCGTCCGATTCCAGTTGATGGGCGTGACCAGTCAACCAGTCTTCGAGTTTCTGCACGCAACTTTTCGAGACACGCGATTTTCGGCGACGCACCGCGCCGAGCAGATGGCCCAGGCTGTCAGGCTCAGCCCGTTCAATCCATCGGTCCAGTGACGTGAATCGCAAAGCGCTCTCGGACGACTTCAGGCTGGAAGCTGAAACGGTGGGGCACTGCTGTTTCCAACACAGGCCAATCGTCCGCAGGTCCGGAGTTTCTCCCAGGTCTCGACTGACTCCCGGCCGCGAACTTCGCCAGTGTACTGCGGCAAGGAACTCCTCATCGGAAGAATGAAGCAAACCGTCACCTGTCGAGCCAAACCGAAGCTGTTCCGTCATGAATCCCTCACTCGATGCCAATACGTCAGTTTTCATTCGTTCCCAGACTCCAGTCCGGGAACGCGCGGTATGAGAATCCTTGACCAGGATTCAAACAACCTCGGCCGCATTCACTCGGTGCGTCGGGACGGGGCGTCCCGGGCGAAAACTCTGTGTTTGTCGAAACTCTGCCGTCGCTTCGCACTGGCTGCACGCAGCCTCAACACACTCACGAACCAGAACTTCAAGACTCTCCGGGTCACACGCCACTCGCGCGTTCACGATGACGTCGACGTTCTGAACCTGGCAGTTCGATGGAAGCGACAACTCGGGGCCGGTCGTGCTGCTGACGAGATTAGCCACACCGAAGAAGCCCTCCCACAATCCAATCGTCTTCAGATGAGCAGTCTCGGCCCCGGTCTCAGCCAGCCGATCGCGGATGCGGCTGACGATATCAAGCAGCAGACCATCCAGATCGAACTTAACGGTGCCGGCCACGTGCACGCTGCTGTTAAGCCAGCCGAGTTCCGCCTCGCCATCGGCATACGTGTCGTAGTCGATATCAAGAACGCGCCGTCCGAAATCGCCATCCTGCGAGAGCAGTTCCGTGACAGCATCAAACCCGTCACCGGTCTTCGCCGACGCCCGCAGAACAGGAGTATCGGGACAATGCTCGCTGACAAGCGCCGTCAGCTCAGCGGCCTCGTCATCCGTCAGCTCGTCGATCCGGTTCAGCAGGATGGCGTCGGCTTCCTCCAGTTGCTTCTTCAGAATGTAAGCGGCTTTGGGAGAAAAACCCGCCCGCTTCTCATTCCGCAGAACGCGTCCGCCGTGGCTCGGCTTGAGAATGACGATGTAGGGAGCAATCTGAAATGTCGCGTCGTATAGACGCTTAATCGGTTGAATCACAGTCGCCACCAGATCGGTGCAACTGCCAACGGGCTCGGCCAGGATGACGTCCGGACGGGCGTCGCCATCGAGCATCTCCATCGTTGACATCAGCTCGTCGAAGTTGCAGCAGAAGCACGCACCCGCCACTTCGCCGACCTCGAACCCCTGCGACCGCAGCGAGTTGGTGTCGACCAGATCGGTCGCCTGATCGTTGGTCACAATTCCGACGCGCTTGCCTTCATCCATGTAATGCCGCGCCAGTCTGCTGAGCGTGGTCGTCTTTCCGGCGCCCAGAAACCCGCCGACCATGATGTACCGTATGAGATGAGGCATGTTGTTCCCGGTGTAATTTCAGAGTTGAACTCGTGGGTCGTCTTCATATGCCGATCCGATCTGGCACAGATGATCAAGCGTCTCTGCGAACAGGTCATATAGATCGCGGAGCTGATCCACATCCTTGATCACCCCAACGCACGAAAACCGCAATTCATCTACTCCGTCAGGGAAGTGTGCCCCAAACCAGCCCTCGTCGTCTCGTACCTGCAGGTCGATTCGCGGCTGTCGGTGAATCAGCTCTCGAACTCGTCGATTTGCAAACAACTCGCGGAGCTTCGACTCGTCATCGCCTTTGATGACGAAGCTGTCATCAAACTGCGGATAGCCAACATTGACATCCTGCATTCCGAACGCACGCCCGAGTCCAGAAAACAGCCCCTCCCGGTAAACCTGAAATCGAAATCCGTCGGCGTTTACGTAAGGCGCCCGCATTCGCGTGTAGGTCGTGCTGCTCTTGTCGTTTCGGACCGTGTAGGTGTCCAGCGTCACTGTCCACTCACCGTGATCGAGCAGCACTTTGGAGCCCTTGAAGAACCCGCCTTCAACAAACTGGCCGTCGGTTTCACGACAGAGCTGACGCCAGATCTCTTCACGACTCGGACCGAATAATGAGCGAAGGAGTCCCATGACATTTCCCAAAGCAGCATAGCCGCAACCAAAAGTAGGATGGGCACTCTTGCCCGTCCCGGAATGACGGACGGGCAGGAGTGCCCATCCTACGATGCGCGCACGGCGCGCACGACCGCCGACTCTAAGGCAGTTCGCCGGTTTGCAAATCCTTGACCACCTCAGCCAGGACTGTGGGATCACCTGACTTGATCACATGAGCAACGCGGCCCTCTTTGATCTTCAACCGCTCCATGATCTCCTTCGCCTGCACCCACAGTTTTGCTCGCTTCTTGCCTTCTGCCAGAAACAGGTTGGTCACCAGTTCGCTCAGCTTCTGCTGGTCAATGTCTTCCCGGTTGTCGTAATACCGCTTGATGATCTTCTGCTGGTGGGACGAGTAATTTCGATCGGCCATGTGTCTTCCTCGTTATCGGGCAGAAGTCAATCCGTTCCCGGAGCGTCAGTCGTTCTCGATCCGATACAGATGCGTTTCGGTGCGCAGGTAAATCGCCTTCCCGGCCACCGCCGGTGATGCCATAAATCCGCCGTCGAGACTGTTCTCTGCCAGGTGACCGTAATCAGTTCCTGGCTTCACAACGGTCGCTTTGCCTTCCTGACTGAAGAAGTACAACCGCCCGTCAGCGAACAGCGGCGAGGCCGAATAGTTGCCTTCAATCCGCTCCTTCCAGTGCTCGCTGCCGGTCCGAGCGTCCAGGCAAGTGGCGATGCCGTTGTCGCTGATGAAGGTCAACTCGTCGCCAATCAGCAGCATGGACGTCTTTCTGGGCAACTGCCCGTCGATGTGCCATGCGATATGCGTATCGGTCACGTCTCCCGTACCGTCATACCGCACGGCCAGCAGGCGAGGACGCATAAAGCTGGTCGAGATGAACGTCATCCCGTGCCCGAAAATCGGACGCGGTACGGTCGAGAATCCGAGCATGCCGTAAGCGGCCTTCCAGATTTCATCGCCAGTGGCCGGGTCGTAGGCGTACACCCAGTCCGCTCCAGGAATAACCACCTGTGGTCGACCATCATGTTCGACGACGGCGGGTGTTGAATACGTCTTGCGAAACTCTGCCTTCTCGGGCATCGCGCCGGATCGTTTCGTCGTCCAGGCCGTCTCACCCGATTGCTTGTCCAGAGCCGCGACATACTGAGTATCAATACCGTCGAAATTCAGAATCAATACGTTGTTCCACAAGGCCGGAGATGCGCCTGGTCCGTTCTGGTGGTCGACATGATGTTCCGTGTTCGTCCACAACACCTTGCCTGACTCAACGTCGAGACACGCTGTGCCGTATGCCCCGAAGTGGCAGTACAGGCGCCCCTGTTCAATAACAGGAGTGGGTGACGCATAGCTGTTAAGTGAATGGACTGGCTCCGGCTTGTCGACGGCGATCACCTCGATACTACGTTCGACTTTCCCGGATTCACGATTCACGCACATGGCTTGCAATGACAGTCCGCCGACAATCTTCAACCCACCGGGGTTCTTGAGTTTCGACAGTCGAAGCTTCTGTTCTTCTTTGGATAACTCAACGGGAACGGCGGTGGTCAGCCAGATCTGGTCGCCGGAGATCACTGGAGATGAATGCCCATCGCCGGGAATCGTTACCTTCCAGCGCACATGCTCGGTCTCGCTCCAGGTCAACGGCAGACCAGTTGCCGTGGAGTGTCCATTCGCGTCAGGTCCGCGAAACTGGGGCCACTCGTCTGCAGCCGACAGTAGATCGGTGCGACCAACACACAGGCCCGCGACGAGCGATACCGCAACAATGTGAGTTCTCAAAGTGACTCTCCCCTTCGATCACAGCTTCGTGTTCGTCCGGTTCAGGCCCCGAACTTCTCGAGACGATCCGCGTGGGCCAGCGCTAAGCCCATCAGGTACTTCGCTGGAAACTGCCCGAGCCCACCTGAAATGCAGGCGGTCTCACCAAACGTCTGACAGGCATCCGGTCGACATAGATCCGACGAGATCAGTACGGGCACCGGATGAAAACTGTGTGACTTCATTTTACACGGCGTGCTGTGATCACCGGTGATCACCAGGGCCCCAGGATTCAGAGCTGTAATTCGCGGCATGGCGGCGTCGAGTTCTTCGACTCGCTTGACCTTCTCCGGGAAGTTGCCGTCTTCTCCTGTCGAATCCGTGTACTTGAAATGCACGAAGAAGAAATCGTAATCGTCCCAGGTAGCTTGCAGGCGATCCATCTGGCTGTCGAGGGTCTGCCCGGCGTCCAGCACGTCCATGCCCACAAGTCGAGCCAGGCCTCGATACATCGGGTAGACAGCTATTGCTCCAGCACGCACGCCATAGACTTCTGACATGGGCGGCACATCCGGCTTTGTGTCGATGCCTCGCATGGTCAGGAAGTTGGCCGGCAGGTCATCTTTCAGTATCTCTCGAGCTTGAGCCAGAAACTGTGTGCAAATCTCTGCGGTCTCTTGTGACGGACCGTCTCCACCAACCGGATCAAGCGGCGTGACACCGGTCTTCTGTGGATCCGTATCGTTGACGTCGCCACCCAGTCCTTCTCCGCGGAAGACGATGACCAGTCGATACTCTTTGACGTGCCGCACGAACACTTCGACACCAGGAATCTCAATCGTATCGAGCTTCTCGCACAACTTCGAAGCGATCTCCGAAGCAACGCGGCCGGCACGCCGGTCTTCAATGTTTCCATTGTCATCAAGCGTGCAGAAGTTGCCTCGAATCGCGACATCACTGGAGCCCAGTTCGAAATCGATACCCAGCGCTTCCAGGACACCTCGACCAATCTGGTATTCCAAGGGGTCATATCCAAATAGACCCAGATGTCCAGGTCCGCTGCCCGGTGCAATGCCGGGAATGACCGGAGTGCTCAACCCCAGAGTACCGGCAGCCGCCAGTGCATCCATATTTGGAGTTGAGGCTGTTTCCAGCTCCGTACCGCCGCCTGGTTCGATCGGAAGTCCACCGAGTCCGTCGGCAACCAGCAGGACGATTTTCTGGTCATTCTGTCGCTGCAGCTTACGTGTCAGGTCGTGAAGGTCGCTCATGGTTTTCCCGTATTTGTTCCACAGTTCCGCGTTGGTATCAGTTCGACTTCGCCGCACCGGGAAGTCTCTCTGACGGTCTGCGGAGTGTCGGAACGGGAGTCGTGTTACTTGGCACTGTTCTTCTTACCGCCCGCCGGTTTCCTGCCGCCCGCACTGGGGGGATTCGCGGAGACCGAGCCGGCATCGTCAGGTACCTGATAGTGTTTCTGCAGTCGCTGCACTTCGGCAGTCAGGTCCTTAGCCACTCCGGCATAGTCGGCATGGCCATAGACACTGGTCATCTCGCGGGGATCTTTCTCAAGGTCGTACAATTCCCATTCGCCGACGTTATAGAAATGGATCAACTTGTAGCGGTCGGTGCGAACGCCGTAGTGGCGACGCACCATGTGGGCCGATCGGCGGTTCTCATAAAACTCATAGTAGTGGTAGTAGAGACTGTCGCGCCAGTCGTCGGGAACAGAGTCTCCAAACAACGGCATCAGGCTGTCACCCTGCATGTCGGATGGTACGTCGACGCCAGCGATGTCCAGGAACGTCTCTGCGAAGTCGAGATTGGTTGTCAGGGCACTGCAACGAGAACCAGCCGGGATTCTGCCGGGCCAGCGAGCCATCAGCGGCATCCGATACGATTCCTCGTACATGAACCGCTTGTCGAACCAGCCATGGTCACCCAGGTAAAAACCCTGATCTGATGAGTAGATGACGATCGTGTTTTCGGCGAGCCCGGACTCATCCAGCCAATCGAGTACGCGGCCGACATTGTCATCCACCGACGCGATGCAGCGCAGGTAGTCCTTGATGTATCGCTGGTACTTCCAGCGAACAAGGTCCTTGCCGGTCAGGTTGGCATCGCGGAATACCTTGTTCTTTGGTTCGTAAGCGGCATTCCATGTTTCCAGTTGTTCCGGGGTCAGGTTTCGCGGCGGGACAAGTTTAAGGTCGGACGCAGTCAGCGTCTTTGCGATCGACATATCCTGCTCATGAGCCGCGCGCCCGCGACCTGAATAGTCGTCGAACAGATTATCGGGCTCGGGAATTTCGACGTCGTCGTACATCGCGAGATGTTTCGGACTCGGTTGCCAGTTCCGATGAGGCGCCTTGTGCTGGAACATGAGCATGAACGGCTTGTCTTTACCGCGCTCGTTCTTCAGCCAGTCGAGAGCCAGGTCGGTAATGATGTCGGTCGTGTAACCCACGTGCTTCGCGGGCTCACCGTTGCGGATCATCGGCGGGTTGTAGTACGGCCCCTGCCCTCGCAGGATTTCCCAGTAGTCGAAGCCCTGCGGATCACTTTTCGCACCGTGACCGAGATGCCATTTGCCGATTACCGCCGTCGTGTAACCGGCACTCTGAAGAAGCCGCGGGAAGCTTTGCTGGCTGGCGTCAAACTTGTTGCCGTTCTGCAGAAAGCCATTCAGGTGACTGTGCTTGCCGGTCAGTATGACGGCCCGACTCGGTCCACAGATCGAATTCGTACAGAAGCAGTTCTCGAACAGCATGCCCTCGCTGGCGATCCGGTCGAGGTTCGGCGTCTTGTTGATCTTCGATCCGTAACAACTCAGCGAGTGAGACGCATGATCGTCGGTAAAGATGAAGAGAATATTCGGCCGCTTGCTGGCGGCGAACAGCGTCGGTACGCGCGATGTAACGATCGTCAACAGCGCCAATAATCCGCACAAGCGCGTCACGTTCTTCCGACTGCACATGAGAAATTCGACTCCGGTGGCGGGCTTCTCCCATGAACCTGGACCAAACCAACGTATGAAGGTTTGACGGATCGCCAGTGGCTGGGATGACCTTGGCGTGGCAGCTTAGCGAACGCGGCTGCTATGGGCATCTGACGGGACGCACTCCCTGCGGCGCATTCGCGCGAAACGCAGGAACTACCCGTAAGGATGCGGCGTCTGTGTCATATCGGCAGACGGCTGGACGGCGAGAACGGCGAACCTGATGCAGGCAAGTCCGTGTCACTATTGGGGATACGTTGCAGTTCCTTAATGGGCACAAGTCTTGCTTCACTGAAGAGTCGCGTGATTACGACCTCTTCGAGCAAAGGGAGGAACCATGTTTACAGACATCGCCAACCGAACGACTCGATGCCTGACTGCGGCGCAGGGATACCTGGAACTTGAACTTCCCGGATTCGCTTTGGAAGAACTGAAATCGGTGGAAGACCCGGGACCATTCGTGGTCCCGCATTTGTGGATGACCGGAGAAGCACTCAAGGCCCAAGGTCGATACGACGAAGCGATTGCTTTGCTGCGTCATGTGGCTCGGTCTCTTCCATCGCCGGCCAGTCAGGAGGCATGGCAGTCTTTGACGGAATGTCTCCAGGAATCGGGACGGCAAGCGTCCGCCCAGGACGGCCCGACGACAATTAATAAACTCGACGTGCAACATTCCAGCGCAACACCCGTACGACAGCAGACGTTCGACATCACCATTCCACACATCGGGAAGCTGACACTGAATCTGAAACCGGGGAGCGCGATTTCCGTCTCAATCGAAACTGGAGGCTGAAAAAGCAATCGCCGATTCGCATCGCGGAACTTGACTGGTTCGGTATCGAACCGGTCGCCGGCCCCGCAGGCTCTGGCCCGACCTGCGGGGCTTTTTTGTGCGCGGACAGCAAGCACGCGCGCATAAACGCGGCCCGTTCCGTGTAGATTCCAATTCTCTGGTGAGCCGAATGTGGTGCCTAATGGCTCTGTCAGAGTTGTGAGGAGGCACTGAGTAAGCGATGCCATGAAATCTACGTCGGAACGGGCCAGCAAAGGTGGATGCTCGACATGCCGCGTTGCGTCTCGGCCCGGTTGCGGCGCCTCGCAAATTGCAAGACCCGAAAAAAGCCCTCCCTGGCCAAGTGGCTCTGCCGGTTCGTTATGGCCGTTGAATCGAGTTCACTCGACCCACTCACACGACCAAATCCTTGAACATGCTGCCGAAGTCCGGCATGTCTTCCCGCAGGGTTTCAAGCCACGCACGCGGATTCCAGATTTCGACGCAAATGACAGCACCGACAACCATGACCTCGCTGCCGGCCGGGACATCCAGAAATTCGCGGAACCCCTCAGGTACAACCAGTCGGGAGCGATTGGCAATCTGCACGGTGCGTGACCGGGTCGAGAGCAATCGACCCAGCCTCTGAACCTCGTTCCAGCGCTGGTCCATCGCGCCAGCATCGATCTTGCTGCGAATCACTTCGACGCCACGGTCCAGACGGGACTGCCATTCTTCCTGCTTCCAGAGACTCAGGCAGCCGTAACGCTCTTTGGTCACGATCGTGTGACCTTCTTCGTCGGTGACTGCCTGCGCCATCTCAGGCGGTAGCGTCAAACGGAAGCGATCATCGATCGTCCGCTTAACTTCGCCCTGAATGAAATTCGCAGGAGTCGGCATACCAGAGCTCGATGGGCAGCAACACGGTGGAAACCGGAATCTGCCAATGTATTGGGCTTGAATCCCACAATCAATCAGTTTTCAAAGATCATTTGGGCCGATAGCCCACGTCAGGCGGGAATCCTAACTCGGCCAATCCGGTATGCAAGCGGTTCTTCTGGTTTTGCGGATAAAACGACATTCACACGTTGTGCGGCGACGCAAGGAAACGAGAAGAGTCTCGCGCATAAACTGAAGTTGGATACGGACCCGCGGAGCCGCAGGCTCGATTCAGCTCATATTGACCTGTTTCTGGGCACGGCGTAGTTTCCCGCCTCACCCCCCGGCCGCGGTTTCCTTCCGATCGGCCATACAGCCCTTCTGAGTCTCATCCGGGACGATTCGACACCCCCTCAATTCAGCCTTCGTAGCCGACACCATGCGCGACGCATTTCCATGCGATTCACGTCCGGTGGCAGCCATCCCACAAGAGAATCCCAGGAAAGGAATCCCATGAAGCGACTGACCTTCTGCCTGCTGAGTCTTTGCGTATTGTCCTTGAGTGGCTGCTGCTGCACCGGAGGGCTGTGGCCCTTCTGCTACGGTGGTGGTGGCTGTGGTGTAGGCGCGTGTGCACCAGGCGGGTATCCGGGTGCTTATCCAGGAGCTCAAGTCGGCCCGACCAGTTGGGACGCCTCGTACGCTCCAGTCCAAACCGGAGTTCCGAATACGGTAGGTGTCCCCATTGCAGCTCAACCGATTGCGTATCCGCAGCAGGCCTACCCGACGATGGCGCTTGAGTCGCTGCCGACCTACCGGTAGCAGGAAGTCCGGCTCGATCGGTTACGGCCGAATGAAATTTGACTGAGGCGCACTGACGACGAATTCTCGCGAGTCGGTGAGCCGGACACTACAGCGCGGATTCCCCCCTTCGTCGGGACTCGCTCCGTGGGTGGATCAACCGGCCGCAGTGGCCGGTGTTCTCCAACGGATCAACGAGATTTCGACGAACGAACCGGCCGATTCTGCCGGTCCTGCGGTACGTGCCGATCCGCTACCCGCAGTATCCCACCTCCCGGTGAAACTCAATCCGACGCGACCCCTGGATTCGACCTACCGTCAATTCCAGGGGCGAAGCTGTTGACATCATTCTGACGCCCCCGATTCTCGTGGCTCTGTTGGAGTTTTCCTCTCAACAACCGCGACTTCGCAGCTCGGGGGGGACTCATGATGGCTGTCGAATTGCAGGCAAGCGGTCTGGATCAGGGTCAGCAGGCACGTCTGCCGCTGGGTGACGAGCTAATGTTGCGGCTTGGCCGCAATCCAGTATCCGGCTGGACCGTTGGATGGGACCGCCAGATCTCTCGCGAACACGCGGACCTCGAATGGAGCGGCGAACGCCTGACCGTTCGATGTCTGGAACGCGCAACCAACCCGCTGCTCGTGGGCGGCGAGGCAGCTCGAAACGCCGTGATCGGAATCGGAGGCGAATTCCGCATTGGCGAAACGGTATTCCGGTTGGTAGGCGAAAAGAAGAGCCGGGAAACTCCCGCCAAAAGACCATCCGGAGCCAGCGCATCGGCGCAGCTTGATCTACGAGACGATGCGAATGACCGAGCCGATGACTTGCAGTCATTCCGCTCGGAAGAACTACGGCAGGTCGAGTTCAGTGATCCCGTGCGTCAAATGGAGATGCTGGCACGTTTGCCTGACCTGATCTCGGCATCCACGACGGATGAGGACCTGGGTTCGCTGCTGGTCGACCTGCTTCTGGAGACGATTCCGTCGGCCGTGGCGACAGCGGTCATCCGGTACGACGATGACCAGTTGGTGAGCCTGAAAACGCCAGAGGTCTCAGGATTTGATGCAACACGTCCGGCCATGATGCGCGTGGCAACTCGCGAAGATTTCGAGGGGCGATTTCGGCCCAGTCGTCGCATGATCAGCCGAGGTCTGCGGACTGGCCAAAGTGTGATGCACCTTTGGGGTGACGACGCTGGCAGCGAGGATGCTGGTCAGTTCACGATCAGCGGAAGTCTGGACTGGGCGTTCTGCACACCGGTGCGATTGAAATCGTGCGACGGCTGGTGTCTGTACGTTTCAGGAGAAAGTGGTGAGGGAGCCCTCGTCAGCGAAGATGTTCTCAAAGGTGACCTGCGATTCACCGAACTCGTAGCGAGATTCATCGGCTCGATCCGCCAGGTCCGCGTGTTGGAAGAACAGAAAACACAGCTGAGTTCGTTTTTCTCGCCGAGCGTCATGGATAGCCTGATGGGCCAGCGGTCCGGATCGCTTGAGCCTTCTCAACAGCAGATCTCTGTGCTGTTTTGTGATGTACGAGGATTCTCTCGTAAGTCCGAACTTCTGCAGCATGACCTGTTGCAGCTTCTGGCCAGCGTAAAGCAGGCTCTGGGAGTTATGGCGAACGGCATCCTGGAGCATGACGGCGCCATCGCCGACTTTCAGGGTGACGCAGCTTTGGGTTTCTGGGGCTGGCCCATGTCGTTGGAAGAGGGGCCAGTGTCGGCCTGTCGGGCAGCGCTGAATATCCTTCGCAACTTCAGTAACGAATCACAACACGGCGGCCTGCTGGACGGGTTTTCCGTGGGAATCGGCATCGCTCATGGAGAAGCCATTGCCGGAGAAATCGGGACAGAGAAACAGGCAAAAATCGGAGTGTTTGGTCCTGTGGTGAACCAGGGAGCACGGCTGGAAGGGCTCAGTAAGCAACTGGGCGCGAGCATCTGCATGGACGACGCGACAGCGACATTCGTCAGGCGGTTTGTGCCTGAATCCGAGGCCCGGACGAGGCGTCTTGTGCGCGTCCGCCCCGCCGGGATGGAGACCCCCGTCACCGTGCATCAGCTTCTGTTCCCCGACGAACGCGAGTCGAGCGTGTCCGACAATCTGCTGCGGGGTTACCAGGACGGCCTTGAGGCCGTCGTCGATGGGGCATGGTCCGAGGCCCGGTGCCTGCTGGAACTGTTCCGCGAAACCGACGGAGCGTCAGCGTTCCTCCTGCGTCAAATGGAAACGCTTGGCAATCGTGCGCCCGAGGACTGGGACGGAGCTTTCTCCCTTTGCAGGAAGTGATACCTCTCTTGCTTGCCGACGCTTTCGGCAGCCTCGACACTACGAACCACTGACAACGGTTTGGAGCGTGTCGAGGGATACCCACTGATGAAAGCGCTTGTTAAACAGGAATCGACCACCGGACTCTGGCTCAAAGATGTGCCGGAGCCGGAAATCGGCATCAACGACGTCCTGATCCGCGTGCATAAGACGGGCATTTGCGGCACCGACGTGCATATCTACAAGTGGGATGCCTGGGCTCAGAAGACCATCCCCGTGCCGATGGTGGTCGGACACGAATTCGTTGGCGAGGTCGTCGAAGTCGGCCCGAACGTGTCTGACTTTCACCCGGGCGAGCTTGTCAGCGGAGAAGGGCACGTCGTCTGTGGCCGCTGCAGAAACTGCCTGGCCGGACGACGTCATCTGTGTGCTCATACTGTCGGCATAGGAGTCAACCGTCCGGGCGCGTTTGCCGAGTACATCTCGCTGCCGATGACCAACGTCTGGCACCACGACCCGGCCATTGACCACGATGTGGCGTCCATCTTCGATCCGCTGGGAAATGCCGTGCACACGGCTCTTTCGTTTCCGCTGCTCGGCGAAGACGTGCTGATTACGGGAGCCGGACCGATTGGCCTGATGGCGGCGGCCGTCGTCAAGCATGCCGGGGCGCGGTATGTCGTGATCACAGACGTGAATCAGTATCGACTGGAACTGGCGAAAACACTCGGAGTGACAGTCGCGCTCAACGTCAGCGAGAAGCCTCTCTCGGACGTGCAGCAACTGCTGGACATGAAGGAGGGCTTTGACGTGGGCCTGGAGATGTCCGGCAATCCGTCAGCCTTCCGCGACATGCTCGACAACATGTGTCACGGCGGAAAAATCGCGATGCTGGGCATTCCCGAAGCCGAGACGGCGATCGACTGGAATAAGGTCGTCTTCAACATGCTGACGATCAAAGGAATCTACGGCCGCGAGATGTACGAGACCTGGTACAAGATGACCGTCATGCTGCAGGGCGGTCTGGACGTCGCGCCGATCATCACACACCGTTTCCACTACACCGAATTCGAACAGGGCTTCCAGGCGATGCTCAGCGGCGAATCCGGCAAAGTCGTGCTCGACTGGGGCGAGTAGCCGCATTAGCACGAATCCGAGAACTCTGATCCCAGCTGAGCTTTGATACCAGCGATGTTCTTCACTCGCTTCCGCAGTTTACGGTGGGCTGATCTGCGGATTTCGAGCTCACAGTAGAGTCTGACCGCCACTTCAAAGAAAGCTTCGCGAGTCTGAAACTCGCCCTGCACAAGCTTTTCGCGAATGTAGTCTTCAACGTCGCCGCTCATAAGTTTCACCATTGTGGCACTCCGCACGGAACTGTAGTTCCCGTGGATGATCCTGAGTATTCCGTTTCATTCCCATAATCCGCGGCGTCGATGCGAACGGTCAGTAATTCCTGCCTGACAGGCGGTCTGCTGCGGGCTAGATTTCCGGCAGAGAGAGATTCCTGAGACAAGGCGGAGCTTGATTTCATGCAGGTAACCCTGACTGCTGTTGGTCCCGATAACCGCGGGCTGGCTGATCCGATCGTGCATTTCGTGACGTCCCACGGCGCGAATATCCACGAGATTCAGATGTATGACCGCGATGATGCGCACGTCTTTGCGATGCTGCTGCGGATCGAATGGCCAGAGTCGGAGTCGTCGGTCGGGAAGCTGCGTGAGATGATGAATCAGATCGGTCGCGAGAAGGGCCTGGAGATACGGACCTGGTCGCGCGACGAACACCAGCGGCCGGCACGAATCGCAATCTGTACGACCTACCGGCCAGAACCGGCACTCGCTGTGCTGCGAGCGATCCGGGACAAGCGATTGAATGCGGAAGCGACAGTGATGCTGGGAAACCGGCCCAACTGCCGAGGCGTGGCCGAGCAGTTCGATGTCGACTGGCAGATGATCGGCGACGAGAAGGGCAATCCCGACAACGATCGGATGGTCGCGCTGTTTGACGAGTACGACGTCGACTACATCCTTTTGGCCCGCTACATGCGAATGATTCCGGCCAGCACCTGCTGGCGATTCGCGGGCGGTCGGATCGTCAATCTGCATCACGGCATCCTGCCGTCCTTCCCGGGTCCACGACCCTACGAAGACGCCTACAGCCACCACATGCTGACCTACGGAGCGACCATCCACTTCATCGTGCCGGAACTGGACGCCGGAAATCAGATTATCAATCAGGACACCTTCACCGTGTTCCCTGGTACTCCGCTGGAAGAGGTCAAACGCAAGGGCGAACAGGACAACGAACCGGCCTGCCTGGTCGAGGGTGTCCGCCGTGTCGTCGAACGCGTCGTCGAACTGCACTTCCACCGCGTGGCACGCATGCCGTCCACGCGATAGTTGGCCTGTGTCGCGGCTCTTCCGCCCGATCGGTCCCATAAGCGCTCGCTGATTCGACGTTGTGTCGTGCGCTGCTGAGATTTACGATCGAAGGTTGCTGCTGAAGACAATTTGGTGTCGATATCCAAAGAAGTCTCAGCAATCCAGGAAGGACAAGGGCATGTTCGATTTCACGCTTGGTGGTCGCAGTCGGAATTGCGCAGGGGTTACGCGGCGGGACGCGATTCGCGTGGGAACGCTCAGTCTGGGCGGCCTCTCGATGACCGATGCGATGTACTCGCGATCGATTGCTGCACAGGCCAAATCATCCGGCAAGTCCGTGATCTGCTTCTGGCTCGATGGCGGTCCAACGCATATGGACACCTACGATCCAAAACCGGAAGCCCCTGCCGAATATAAAGGCCCGTTTGGTGCGATCGCCACGAGCGTGCCCGGTGTGTATTTGAGCGACCAGTTTCCGAACCATGCCGCCGTGATGGACAGGATGAGCATTGTCCGTTCGGTGTACCACAACAACGGCGATCACTTTGCGGCCGCGCACTGGATGTGGACCGGCTACCACGGCAGCAACGCGGCCAATCGCGAGCCGCAGTTTCCAGGCATCGGAGCTGTCACGGCAAAGCACAACGGCTCGAACCGTCCGGGCGTCCCGGCCTCCGTGGCGATTCCGTATGCGATGACCGTCGGCATCCGTCCTGGATACCAGAGTGGTGCCTTTCTGGGTGTCGCCGCCAATCCGTTTGACACCGGGGCCGATCCGAATTCTGCCAACTTCAAAGTGCAGAACCTGGCAATTCCAACGGGCATCAATGCCGGGCGCATCGACGATCGAAAGACGTTGTTGAGTCGCATCGACCGCGTTCGGAAGGACATCGATTCCTCTGGTCTGATGGACGGCATGGACTCGTTTAATCAGGACGCTTTCGAACTGATGACGAGTGCCGGGGCTCGTCAGGCCTTCGACATTCAAAGCGAAGATCCCCGACTCCGCGACCGCTACGGTCGGAACTCGGTCGGACAGGGAGCATTACTCGCCCGTCGTCTGGTTGAGGCGGGCGTGTCGTTCGTCACCGTGCATTCCGGCGGCTGGGACAATCACAGCGGCATCGAGAACGCCATGAAGAACGGGCACGCTCCCCGCATGGACAACGCAGTGCCGTCGTTGATTGAGGATCTCGAACAGCGAGGATTGCTGGACGACGTCATCGTGATGGTGATGGGCGAATTCGGCCGAACGCCAAAGGTCAATGGCGGCGCAGGACGCGATCACTGGGGCAACTCGATGTCCGTGCTGCTGGCTGGCGGCGGGATTCGGCCTGGACAGATCGTCGGCGCGACCGACGCAAAAGGCACACGACCGATTCAGCGAGCGGTCAAGCCGGCTCATATTCTGCACACCGTCTACCACCAGTTGGGCATCGACACGTCAATCTCTCATCTGAATCGAGCCGGTCGTCCAATTCCGATTCTGAACGAAGGCGAAGCGATCTCGGAACTGCTGTGACTCGTGTCACCCAGGCTCGTTTCATTCCAGCCAACGAACCGACAGAATGCCCCGGTTGTCTCCGACAGCCGGGGTTTCTTCTTTGAAAGGACGCAATGACACATCGCGTATTGAGCGTTGGGCAGTGCGGCATGGATCACGGATCGATCAGTCGGTTTCTGAATCAGCACTTCGACGTGTCGGTCGAACAGGCTCACGGGACGGATCAGGCGCTCGACAAGCTGCGCAATGACTTATTCAATCTGGTTCTGGTGAATCGTGTGTTTGATCAGCACGGTGGTGACGGGATGGGGCTGATTCAGCAGGTTTGCCAGGACGACTCGATCGGGGATATCCCCGTCATGCTGGTCTCGAATTACCCTGACTACCAGGCACAAGCGGTCGCACTGGGGGCCGCTCCCGGCTTCGGCAAGTCGGGGTTGAATTCGCCCGATCTGCCGGGCCACCTCGCAACTTTCCTGAGCGATCAATCCTGAATCTGTCTGCCATGCACGACGAGCTGCATCCCAATCCACGTCTCAACCGACGAGCCATTCTCCGGGCTGGTGCGATTGGTGCGCTCGGACTGGACCTCGCGACGGTCCACAGCATGCGATCGCAGGCGAATCTGGAATCGGCTTCAGGTCACGCAAAGTCCGTTCTGTTCATCTTCTTATCCGGAGGATTATCGCAGCTCGACAGCTTCGATATGAAACCGGAAGCGCCGGCCTCGATTCGCGGCGAGTTCAAGCCGGTCGCCACGAAGACGCCTGGAGTTTTCTACTGCGAACACCTGCCGAAGATCGCCCAACACAGTGACAAACTCGCGCTGGTGCGGTCGGTGACGCATGGATCGAATGAGCACAACGCAGCGCACACGATCATGCTCACCGGACGGACGCAACTGCCGCCCGGTTACAACGAGAAGAAACCACAGCCCACCGACTGGCCGGCGATCGCGTCCATCGCGGGTCGCCTGACGGGGTCTCGCAGCAAAGGACTGCCAACGGGTGTCGTCGTACCTCAGCGGCTGCTGAACATGAACCAGGGCGGAGTCGTCATTCCTGGTCAATTCGGCGGACAGATGGGACCGAGATTCGATCCGTGGTTTGTCGAAGCGTCGCCGTACCGCGGCAACGACGTAAAGGGTGCGTATCCCGACTTCGCCTACCGGCGCCGTGACGAGAAGCGAGTCGTCGACAAGTCACAGTTTCGAGCTCCCGTTCTGACACTCCCGGAAGGCCTCACCAACGAGCGCATGACACGTCGTGCTCAAATGCTGGCGTCGATCGAGAGCCAGCGGCGTGAACTTGAGCAGCATGCCAGCATTCGCCGATTGGACCGGTTCCGCCAGTCGGCGGTGTCTCTCCTGACCGACCCGAAAGTCCAGCATGCCTTCGATGTCGTGCAGGCCGACGACGCCACGACAGAGAGATATGGACGCAATCTGTTTGGTTGGACTCTGCTGATGGCGAAGCGCCTGGTGGAGAGTGGAGTCCCGCTCGTTCAGGCCAATCTGGGCAACTTCAACACCTGGGACCTGCACGGCGGCATCTTCCCGATGTCGCGTGACCTGCTGTACCCACCGGCCGATCAAGCGATTGGTGCATTGCTCGACGATCTGTCCGAGAGCGGCCTGCTGGACGAAACACTGGTGGTCATCGCCAGCGAGTTCGGCCGTACGCCGCGCATCTTCCGGTTGCCTCGCGTCTACAAGACGGCCGGTCGAGATCACTGGGGCGCCGTGCAGACAGTCCTATTCGCGGGCGCGGGCGTGCAGGGTGGTAACGTCATCGGTTCGTCCGACAGGATCGGAGCGCATCCAGACTCATCGCCGCAACGACCGGAAGACTTTGCCGCAACGATTTACAACGCGCTGGGGCTCCCGCCAACAGCTTCATGGCCGGACACCGACGGACGACCGCACTACATCTACCACGGCCGTCCGATACCGGGACTGTGGTAGGGCTCGCTTTCTCAATACCACTGATAAGCACATGCCCCAGGCATCGACGCTCAGCGGAACACACAGATAGACCACGATGGCGGCAGTCCACAGTTGCCGCCGGATCAGCCAGCGGAAATCGCGATACCGGGCGATCTGCCAGAGCACCACTTAAACGACGTCAAGGCAACTGCTGACTGAACGGAGGTCTGTCACAACAGCATCCGGCTGGCAGTTCCGGAGTCGCGGGTCGTCCGCACGCAATCGCAAACTGCGTGCATCTCCGGCAAACAGAATCGTCCGGAATCCAAGCTGCGCGGCTGCCCACACGTCTTTCAGCATGTCGTTTCCGACGAAAACGGCCTCATGCGGCTCAATGCCTTGCTGCCGGAGGGCAGTGACGGCCGCTTCGAACAGTGTCCGCCCGGGTTTGGATTCTCCGTATCGGTAGGAGAAAAACTGCAGTTCAGACTGGAAGCCGAGTTCATTCAGATTCTGACCGAGCAGAGCGGGAAACAGTTCCGGTGTCATGGCCTGGGCGTTGCTGACGATGCCGAGTGACAGCCCACGGCCGCGTAGCTCGCTCAGACAATCCAGGGTGTCTGGCATTGGCCAGACTGCGTTCGTCCGAACCTCGTACTCCAGAGCCAGCCGATCTGGATCAACACTTTCGCGCGTTGCGTCTGGTAACTCAGCCACGGCTGCAATCTTCGTGAGCACGTCTCTCCAGACGGCGACGATATCGACTTCCGGAAACTCGATACCGCGCCCACGAGCGGCCACGTGGTGCTCGGCAATCGTGTCCTGCAGTAAGTCTGCCGACAACGGTGCGACCGCGTCGGGCGATACTCCACACGCGACGAGAGCCGTGCGAAAAGCGTCGTCACTCGATGTGCCGGTCTGCAACGTGATGTCACCGGCTCCGCTGACGAGCAGCGTGCCATAAATGTCGAACAGCACCGCCCGGATTCCGGGCAGCGGATTCAGAACGGCTTCGGTTTCGGTCGGCTGTGGTGTCATCGGCTGACAGTGGCGCCGAATGATCTCTGAGAAATCTGGACTCATGTTTCGACCCGCACGGGAGCAAGACGTGTGACGTCTAGAAATGCGTTGAGGATGTTCTCCGGGCGAGGCAACGCAACAACCGGCTGATCGGTCCGAGCGTCCAGCAGAGCCTGATAAACACGCTCAAGGTCCCGGGCCGCAGCATCGAGCGAAAAACCACTCCGCACGGCCGTCGCATTGGATTCAATCAGAGATTGCCAGTGCTTGGCGGCCCGGTCCAGCGAATCGCGCATCCACGGATTCAAATCGAACAGGACTTTGGCTGAGTGGCCATCGGTAGCGACGCGTTCGATGACAACGGCCTGCCAGTCAGTCGGCAGTGTGGCGAAGTCGACCAGGCCGGACGCAATTCGTTCACGAATAATCAACTCGGTGTTGGCCGGCATTGGCTGGCCGTAACCCGCGCTGACATCCGCTTGCAAAGTCAGAACCTGTGCGACGAACTGATCCGCGTCGATCCAGTCGATCGGTATCTGCACGGATTCACCGAGGTGATCGAGATTCACGTCGCGATGGGCGAAGTCCGCGGTGATCTCGGGCAGATTGCGTCCGATCAACGGGCGTTGATGCAACCATGCTTCCAGAAACACCAGACCAAATCCTTCCGCCACACTGGTCGTGATGATGCAACTCGCCGCAGCCAGATTCTCCTCGAATGAGATTCCTTCTTTCAGACCGACATCGAACAGCACGCGCAGCTTCAGACGCCGCGCAAGTTCCTGAAATCGCTGAAACGCTGGAATCTCTGCTGCGCTTGTTGCCGGCAATGTCAGGGAGAAAACGGTGTCCTCGTCTGTTGCGGCGGCCCACAACAACAGTTCGCCAATGTTCTTGCGACGGATTCCACGGACGGGATACAGCACAACTCGCTGCGATTCGGCCAGGTTGTGTATCTGCTGAAAGTGACGTGATGACTGCTCATGCGCCGGCAGTGAACCCGCCGCGGTCACCGGATTCGGCAGGCAATGGACGCGTTCGTCTTCCGCCCCTGCATCCAGAATGATGCGGCGATCCCTGCTGTTGAGGAGTGCGTAGTGGATGTGTTCCGCGATGGGATAGACGTAGCGTCCGACAGCCGCCGTGTCCGACGCCTCCAGCGCCCGAGGGAACTTCGCGTAATTGGCCGGCCGCAGATCCTCAGCGAAATCGTGAATCTGCAGCAGGATGCGGAATTCGCGTTCCGCCAGATTTCGTACCGTGCCGGGAAGCGAGACGTTCTTGCCCAGCGAGTGATTGTGGATGTGCAGAATCGTCTCATGTGGAGCGAAACCGAATTGATCCAGTTTGAGAACGATGCTGTCCGTCAGCGTGGCGTCACGGAGTTCGTCACTGGCCTCGTAGTCCAGACCATCGACCGATTCGACTCGAACGCGGAACGCACCAGGCCATTCCGTATCTGGCCAGCCGTCGGCTCGGCCGCCATGCAGGACTAGGACATCCGAGAGCTGGAGTTGGCCCGCGACACTCTGCAATGCCCGCAACTGATTCAGCACGACCTGCGTGACGCCGCCGCGATTCAGGTGGTAGTGCAGGATTGCCAGCTTCATGGTCGTGACGACTCCGAGGTGAGATCGGCAGTGCAGGATGATCCTGCTTTTCTCGTTGAGGTCAATCAGGTGCAGGTCCTGAGGTGCGCGGGCCGGTTTTTTTCGCCTGGCAGGTTACGTATCCTCCGCCCTGTCCTGCGCCGGACAACGCTCAATCTGAACGGAATGAGGAAACTATGCTGCCTGTTGAGTCGGCGTCGCGGATCGAACAACGTCTGCAGACGATCTACGGCGAGCGTTCCACTGAAGTTCTGCCGAGCGTCATCGAACTGGCAGAACGATACGCCGATCGATTTCCGTCCGCACCGGAATCACTCTGGACCGAGCGCGACATCACGCTGATTACTTACGGCGACCAGGTTGCCGAAGTCGATCGCCCGACGCTTGCCACGCTGGAACGATTCCTCGCGCGCTATCAACTCGACCAAGCGTTCTCGATCGTGCATATCCTGCCGTTCTGCCCGTATTCATCCGACGACGGGTTCTCGGTCATTGATTTTCGCCAGATCGACGCACGACTGGGAGACTGGCCGCAACTTCAGCAACTCGCGCAGCGCACAGACCTGATGTACGACCTCGTGCTGAATCACGTTTCGCAGCACAGCGAGTGGTTTCAAGGTTATCTGCGCGGTGACGCGATCTACGACAACTGGTTTCACGACGTTGACCCGTCGCTGGATCTTTCTCTGGTCACTCGACCGCGCAGCCATCCGCTGCTGACACCCTTCCAGACGGCCAATGGCGAGCGTCACATCTGGACAACGTTCAGCGACGATCAGATCGACCTCAATTACTCCGAACCGGCTTTGCTGCTGGAGATGCTCGACATCCTGCTGATGTATGTGGCGAACGGTGCTCGCGTTATCCGGCTGGATGCCATCGCATTTCTGTGGAAGGAGATTGGCACGACGTGCCTGCACCTGGAACAGACCCACTCCGTCGTGAAGCTGTTTCGAGACGTCCTGGACGCGGTCGCTCCGCACGCCATCCTGCTGACCGAAACCAACGTCCCACATGCAGAGAACGTGAGCTACTTCGGGAACGGCGACGAAGCTCACATGGTCTACAACTTCAGCCTGCCACCGCTGCTGTTCGATGCGTATCTGCACGGTGACGCGACACCATTGCACACATGGTTGAGTGGCCTGGATGCTCCGCCAGACGGAACAACCTGGTTCAACTTCACGGCATCGCACGACGGTATCGGGGTGCGTCCGCTGGAAGGTCTGGTCGAAGGTGAGCGTTTTGAACGCATCGTTGAAGCCACGCGTGAGCGAGGCGGCCGGGTCAGCATGCGGCAGATGCCATCCGGCGATCAGCGGCCGTACGAACTGAATATCACGTGGTGCGATGCGATGCGCACGCCCGGCCCGAACGACCCGCATCACGTCCGTCGTGTGCTGGCATCTCAGGCATTCATGCTGGCGTTGCAGGGAGTTCCGGCCGTGTACTTTCACTCGCTGGTCGGCACACCGAACGACACGCAGGGAGTGGAAGACAGTGGGCATGCCCGGCGCATCAACCGCAGGAAGTACGATCTGGATGATCTCTGCGAGTTGCTGACCAGCGACCCTGAGCAGTCCGAAATCTTTGAGGGGTATCGCAAGCTGCTCTCATTGAGAAAGCAGCAGCCGGCATTTCATCCCGACGGCAATCAAAGAGCGATTGAATCCGGTGACGCGGCAATTGTGGCGTTCGAACGCACGAGCCCGGACGGGCAGCAACGGATTCTGGTCGCGGCCAATTTTGCGGAGAATCCCAGAGACCTGTCAGGAGACGTTGTTGCAGAACTTCCTGGTGCGTGTGATCTCATTGAGGGCACCACCCTGGATCGAGATCAAGTGGTTCTGCAACCATGCCAGATCATGTGGCTGGAACTGGCGCCGCCTCGATAGACGCTAATGAGTCAACAAATAGAGAGACCCCGATGCCTGACTTCACACAAAACGGCACGATCACAACCCTGCACGACCTGTCACACGCCGGACTCGATGTGCTGGAGGAAACGCTGCGCAAGGCCACGCGCAAACGGGCGATCGGACTGGTATTACCCGTCACGGCTTCCGACATGCAGGCCGAACCGTTTGACGAAATCGTCGATCAGCTTGTCGACGCGGATTACATCGATTCCATCATCGTGACCCTGGGCCTGGCACCGGAACCGGCCGAGTTTCGTGAAACCGTGTCGAAGATCGAGAAGCTCGGCCCGCGTGCTCAGGTGCTGTGGACGGACGGTCCGCGCATCTCCGGAATGTACAAGCGGCTGATCGACGACGGCTTCGGCTTGTCGACGCCCGGTAAAGGGCGTTCGGTCTGGACAGCGTTCGGTTACCTGCTCGCCGATCCGAATCTCAAAGCGTTTGTCCTGCACGACTGCGACATTGTCGATTACGACCGGCTGCTGCTGACACGACTGTGTCTGCCGATGGCGCACCCGAGTCTCGACTTCGATTTCTGCAAAGCGTATTACGCTCGCGTGACCGATCGCATGCATGGTCGCGTCGTTCGTCTGCTGGTCGCGCCCCTGCTGAAATCGCTGATGACCGTACTCGGACCCGATCGATTTCTGAGTTACCTCGACAGCTTCCGCTACCCGCTGTCCGGCGAGTTTGCAGTCACATCGTGGCTGGCTCGATCAAACCGCATTCCCAGCGACTGGGGTCTGGAGGTTGGCACATTGGCCGAGGTCTTCCGCAACACATCGCAAAAGCGTGTCTGCCAGGTGGACCTGTGTCGGTTCTACGAGCACAAACATCAGAGCCTGTCGCTGGACGATCCGGGCAAAGGCCTGATGAAGATGTCCACAGACATCTGCGCGTCGATCTTCCGTACGCTGGCGAGCCGCGGCACCGTTTTTCAGGCCGAGCACTTTGTCACGCTCCGCGCCGCGTATCTGCGTACGGCGCAGGACGCCGTCCGTCAGTATCATGCGGACGCGATGGTCAACGGACTTGAGTTCGACCGTCATGCCGAGGAGCAGGCGGTTGACGGCTTTGCGAAACAACTTGGAGCGGCTGGAGAATCGTTCCTGTCAGACCCGTCGGGCAGCGAAGCCATTCCAAACTGGAGTCGAGTGCTGGCCGTGTCTCCTGAGGCTCCCGAGGAATTGCGCGATGCTGTCAGACTGGATCGCGAGGAGTATGCTTAGGCTCACGTCGCTACAACCTCACCAGTAATCGAGCCAAACGCACTTTGGACACACATGCTCCGATTCGCATTCCGGAATCTGCTCAGTCGCCCGGCGCGTTCACTGCTGTCCCTTCTGGGGCTGACAGTCGCGATCGCCGGAATGGTCGGGCTGTTCTCGGTGGCCGAAGGCATTGACGCGATGGTCGGCGAGACGTTCGGCCGATTCCCCGGACTGCTGGTCATGCAGAAGGGAGCTCCGATCCCGCTGTTCTCTCGCGTGCCTAAAGCGTGGGCCAAAGAGATCGAGGAACTGCCGGGTATCAACGCGGTCAGTGCAGAGATCTGGGTGCGTGTGAACCGTGTGAACAGCAAGGACATCATCTCACCGCCGCGCTTCCTGTTCGGTGCGGATATTCCGGCTCATTACCGGCTCAAGTACAGCGTTTATAAGGATGCGATTTACAAGGGCCGTTATCTGAATGACTCAGACGCCGACAAAGCGCGAACAGTGATCAGCCGGCAGATTGCCGACGAGTTCGAAGTCGACGTTGGTGACAGCTTTGTTGTGAACGGAGTCACGTTTGAAATCGTGGGTCTGTACCACTGCGGATCGTTGCTGCTGGATGTCGCGATCATTGCCGATCAGACGCTCGTGCGACGCATGTCGCTGTTCGATCCGGCGATCGTGTGTTCGTTCTATGTCGAGCCGACTGGTGAGATTTCGAACGACGAGTTGGTCGATTGGATGCAGGAACTGTTTCACGGTCGCGACCTGTCCACGTGGCAGCCGTCTTCGATCTTTGGCCAGGCGAGTGCGGAGCAACCGGCCGCGCCGACGATATCCGGGCCAACGGGCAATCCGATTATTGACTGGGTGCGGAAGACGGACCGTCGGATCAAATCACTGACCCATCCGGAGCTGGCCGAAGCAGAGGAACCAGTGACAGACGCGGATGATGACCTGGCGGAGCCAGAAGCGTCCGACGAGAGCCTGAAGGACGGACCACTCGAAATTCGCAGTGCGGCCGACTGGGCCGATCGATTCGACGAGTTCAGCGAGGACCTCGACATCTTCCTCGCAGTCATTACGAGCATCGGTCTGACGATCGCCATCCTGAGCGTCATTAACACAATGTTGATGAGCGTTTCGGAACGCATCATTGAGTTTGGAATCCTCAAAGCGAACGGCTGGTCGCGTTCTGACGTGATGCGGCTGATTACGTTCGAGAGCGCAATTCTGGGATTCGCCGGCGGAATCGCGGGTAGTCTGTGTGGCTGGGCTGGAACGCTGCTGATCAACTGGAATTACCCCGACCGCGTTTCTTTGTACGCGAGCCCCGGGTTGCTGCTGTTCAGTCTGAGCTTCGCCACATTGCTGGGAGTGGTCGGCGGTCTCTACCCGGCCGTGTGGGCCACGCGAATGATGCCGATGGATGCAATCCGCCGCGGCTGACGCAGTTCCCTCTCCCGGTGTGGCGAGGGTTAGGGAGAGAGGCGACGGCGGCTCTTCAGGCCAGAATCTCGCGGATCGGCGTGCCTGCGATCAGATGGTGCGGACGATTGAGCTGGTCGTGAATGTCCGTGTCCGGGGCGACGCCCAGCAGGTGATACAGCGTCGCAGCGAAGTCGCCTTGAGTGCGTGGCGATTCGGCGGGATAGGCGGCGGAGTTGTCAGACGCTCCGTAAATTGTGCCGGGACGAATGCCCGCTCCGGCAACGGCCAGTGAATACACCCACGGCCAGTGATCGCGGCCAGCTCGTTTGTTAATTGCCGGGGTGCGACCGAACTCAGCGTTGATGACCACCAGCGTGTCGGACAGCAGTCCGCGGTACTCCAGGTCGGTGAGCAGGCCATACACTGCCGTATCAAGCGTCGGGCCGAGCGAGTTCTTCATCGACTTGAAGTTGTTGCTGTGAGTGTCCCACGAGCCTCGTGGCGTGTGGCAGTAACTGACATTCACGATGGGGACACCAGCTTCGATCAATCGTCGGGCAAGCACACAGCGCTGTCCGAACTCCGTCGAGCCGTATGTCTCACGCAACGGCTTTGGTTCGGCGGCCAGATCAAATGCCTGCCGTGTGGCCGGTGAACTCAGCAACGAGAACGCCCGCTGATAATACGAATCGAGATCCGCGGCCCCGGCGAACTCGTCGATCGCCCGCCGCTGTTCATCGAACTGCCGCAGTAGATTCTGCCGGTCGCTGATGCGGATGGTCGACAGTTCCGTCGCCGGTTGGACGGCGTTGATCTGAACATCGTCGCCGCGCAGTTTCTGATCCACGGCGAAGTGACCGTGCCGGGCTCCCAGGAATCCCGGCAATTGACCATGCAGCACTGTGCCATTGCTGCGTGTCATCAGCGGGCCGATCCGGACCCAACTGGGAAGGTGCGCCGGAGCCGGACGCAGAGAATCGACGACGGCTCCAATGGGCGGGAAGTCTGAGTCGGCCGGCGGAAAGTCGGTCTGCTTGAATCCCGGTGGATGAGTGTGTCCCGTCTGAGCGGGCAGGCAGGCTGTGACATGGTTCGGGTTCGAATGTGACATCGAACGCACGACCGCCATGCGATCCGCCAGCGTCGCGCACTTCGGCAGCATCTCTGAAAACAGGACACCGGGTAGACTGGTGGAGATCGCTCCGAACTCGCCTCGCACGGCGGACGGGCCATGCGGTTTTGGATCGAACGTCTCTTGTTGCGGATGACCTCCATGCAGGTAGAGCATGATCATGCGACGGGCACGACCGAAAGTCCCATTCGATTCGACGGCCCGAGACTGCTGACGAAGCAGCGCTGGCAGCGTCAAACTCAGTCCCGTCGCCCCACCCAGGCGAATCACGTCGCGGCGCGAGACAGGTCCCGCGCAACGGTCTGTGTTATTTACGCATTCATGCGAGGGCATGGTATTTCCGACTGTGCTCAGAAGCGTGACGACGATTGCAGGAGTCACTGTATCGCGATTGCACGGCCTGCATCAATGTGCGTCACTCTGGAGGTGAGGACCTCTGGAGTTCAGTTCCGGTGAAACAGGCGTTCGACAGGAGAGCAAGATTATGAAAACTCGACGGGCGTCTCTCAGACCGGCCTGCGATTCGTCATCGGTTGAATAAACAGCAGGCGAATTGGTTATTCTGGCCCGGCGATTCAGTATCGAGACTGGTCAGCTTTTCGCGACGATCAGAGTGGTCGCGCGTGCCAGGCAACTCGGCAACACGGACGTGACGTATCAACTGCCGGTAAACTCATTATGGACCATGCTCTGTGCCCACACTGCGTGAACTGACCGACGAACTACTGCGACAGGAAGACGCGATCCGCCAGGGCGGCGGTGCGGAGGGACAACAGCGGCAGCGTCGGCATGGTCGCCTGCCGGTTCGTGAGCGGCTTGCGCTACTGCTCGACCCGGGACAGCCATTCCTGGAATTCGGTCTGTGGGCGGCCCACGGGATGTATTCAGAATGGGGTGATGTGCCGGCGGCCGGTATTGTCACCGGGATCGGTTTCGTCAGCGGGCGACCCTGTCTGATTGCCGCCAGCGACGCGACGGTCAAGGCGGGAGCGATGTTTCCGCAGTCGGTCAAGAAACTGTTGCGAGCGCAGCGGATCGCGTCCCGGTTTCGTCTGCCCCTGATTTACCTGGTGGACTCGGCGGGAGTGTTCTTACCGCTGCAGGCGGACGTCTTTCCCGACGAAGACGACTTCGGCCGCATCTTTCGCAACAACGCCGTGTTGTCGGCGGCCGGCATTCCCCAATACGCCGCCGTGATGGGCAACTGCATCGCCGGCGGAGCGTACCTGCCTGTGCTGTGCGACGAAGTGCTCATGACGGACGGCAGCCAGCTCTGCCTGGCCGGCCCCGCGCTGGTTAAGGCGGCCATCGGACAGACAGTCGATCCGGAAGAGCTCGGCGGTGCTGCCATGCATGCGGCGATCAGTGGCACTGTCGACTTTCATGAGCCAGATGATGAGTCGTGCCTCAAACGACTGCGGTCACTTGTCGATCTCCTGCCACGTCTTCGAGACACGGAGATGGAGCGACAGGGAGATGGGGAGACAGGAGGGACCAATGACGACGCTCCCGATCTCCCATACTCTCCTTCCAGCTCTTCCGACCGCCTCTACGACCTCGTGTCGGCTGACGGTCACGGTGAGTACGACATGCGTGACGTGATCGCCTGCATTGTCGATGGCGACACGTTGCAGGAATACAAAGCCGAATTCGGTCAGACTCTTGTTACCGCATTTGCCAGAATCGGTGGACATCCCGTGGGGATCGTCGCCAACCAGAAACACGCCTGCAAAACGGCCAGCGGAGAATTACAGATTGGCGGCGTGCTGTATCCCGAAGCGGCTGACAAAGCCGCGCGTTTCGTGATGAATTGCAATCAGACGCGCGTACCAATTGTCTTTCTACAGGATGTGCTGGGCTTCATGGTCGGCAAACAGGCCGAGCAGGCAGGCATCATTCGAGCTGGAGCAAAACTGGTTAACGTCGTGAGTAATTCAATTGTGCCGAAGCTGACGGTAATCATTGGTGGTTCGTTCGGTGCGGGCCACTATTCCCTGTGTGGAAAAGCCTACGACCCCGCACTCATTGTCGCGTGGCCGTCGGCGAAGTATGCCGTTATGGGCGCAGCACAGGCGGCGGAAACCCTGCTGGCCCTGCAGCTTCGCGACGCCGAACGCTCAGGTCGGACACTCTCCGAAGAAGAAACGGCCGAACTGCGACAGTCCATCAGTGAGAGTTATACAGCTCAAACAGATATCCGCTTCGGAGCGGCTCGTGGTTGGGTCGACGCCATTATTGCTCCGGACGAAACGCGTCTCTGGCTGAAGACGGCACTCGACATTCTGCCGCCGGTGACGGACGGTAGCTTCCAGACAGGAGTGCTACAGGTATGAGGTCACACGCATGACGCAACCGGTTCGAATCGGGAATGCGCAGGCCTTCTGGGGCGACCGCGGAGATGCGGCGGCAGAGATGCTGACGTGCGAGCCGAACCTTGATTACCTCACGCTGGATTATCTGGCCGAAGTGTCGATGGCGATTCTCGCTGTCCAACGCGAGCGAGACCCGGACGCCGGGTTTGCCCGTGACTTCGTCGATGTCGTGCGGTCGCTTGCGCCGTACTGGTCGTCCGGAGGACGCTGCCGGCTGATCGTCAACGCCGGCGGACTGAACCCTATCGGTTGTGCGGAAGCGTGCCGAACAGCTCTCGAAGAGATCGGATGCCGATCGCTGCGTCTGGGTGTCGTGTCGGGTGATGATGTTCTGGAACTCGTGCATGACACGACCGATGATCCTGCTTCGCAACAGTTCAACAATCTCGATACCGGAGCTTCAATCAACGAGGTGAGGGAACGATTCGTCACGGCGAACGCGTACCTTGGCGCCGCGTCGATTGTTGAAGCGCTCGCCGGAGGGGCCGACATCGTGATTACTGGCCGCGTCGCCGATCCCTCGCTGGTCGTGGCGGCGTGCATCCATCATTTCGGTTGGACTGATGACGATTTCGATCAACTGGCCGGTGCGACTGTCGCGGGACATTTGATCGAATGCGGAACTCAGGTCACCGGCGGGATCAACACCGACTGGCTCAACGTGCCCGATCCGGCGCATCTCGGGTTTCCCATCGTTGAAGTGTCCAGCGACGGCAGTTGCGTTGTTACCAAGCCACGCGGCACTGGCGGCTGTGTCACAGAACTGACCGTCAAAGAACAACTTGTCTACGAAACTGGCGACCCGTCAAATTATCTCAGTCCGGACGTAAGGGTTTCGTTCCTGACGCTGCTGGTGGAAGACCTCGGCAGCGATCGCGTGCGAGTCAGCGGCGCGAGCGGGACACCACACACACCAACGTACAAGGTCAGCGCCACGTTTCGCGACGGATTCCGGTCAGCCGGAATGCTGACGATTGTCGGCCGAAACGCAGTCGAGAAAGCACAGCGGTGTGGTGAGCTGGTTCTACAACGTGTCCGCGAGGCGGGTTTCGATTTACGGGGCAGCGTCATCGAATGTCTTGGCAGCGGCGCATGCGCCGCTGGGATGCTCGACTCTTCAAACGTGCGCGAAACCGTATTAAGAGTCGCCGTTGAAGCGGACTCGCACGACGCTGTCGAACGATTCTCGCGAGAACTCATGCCGCTCATCACGAGTGGTCCGCAGGGGACAACGGGTTACGCCGAAGGCCGCCCGCGAGTCCATCCAGTGATCCGCCACTGGCCTTGCCTGATTTCCCGGAACGAAGTCACGCCGCGCGTCGAGGTATTCTCAAGTTCTGAAACCTCAAACAGCGTCGAGTGGCCGGGGTCGAATGCGGCACGCCCACCGTCACCCGACTTTCCGGCTTCCACGATGTCGGTTCGCGAACAAACGGCGACGCTGTACGACATCGCCTGTGCTCGCAGCGGGGACAAAGGGGCAAACGCCAACGTCGGTGTCATTTGTCGAAACCCGGACCATTGGGAGTTCCTCCGCACATGGCTGACAACCGACCGCGTGGATGCATTCTTTTCACCACTGGGAGTCGATTCCGTCAAGCGGTTTGAGTTGCCCAATCTCGGCGTACTGAATTTCACCCTGCAGGGTGTTCTTCGAAACAGTTTGCGGACTGACGCACAGGGTAAGACTCTCGCCCAGCTTCTTCTCGAAATGCCGCTGCCGAAAGATGCCGTGCCTTTGACTCGTGATTCCTGAGACGAGCACTCACAGGGGAGCCTATGACCGCGCTGATTCTTACTCAGACGATTGAGCCGGGAATCGTGTCAGTGACAATGAACCGGCCTGATCGACGGAACGCACTCAGCATTGATCTGCTTGACCAGCTTTGTGTTGAGATCGGACGCCTGACAGACGATCGGACGAACCGTGTGGTGATCCTGCGAGGTGCCGGACCCGTGTTCTCAGCCGGGCTCGATCTGCTCGAAGCGGCCGATAGTTCCGTCGTCGAGCGTTCGGCGAAGGCGGTCCAGCGGGGACTCAACACGTTGCGCGAAACGCCGCTGATCGTCATCGCCGCCGTGCAGGGTGGAGCGTTCGCAGGTGGAGCGGGAGTGATGGCAGCCTGCGACATTGTGGTCGCCGCCGCCGATGCGAAAGTCGGTTTTCCGGAAGCCCGCCGCGGTCTGCTTCCGGCGTTGATCTGCGGCGTACTGAAACACAAAGTCCGCGAGGGCGACCTGCGTGACCTGTTACTCGCGGGTGACGTTATTGACGCGAGCCGAGCCCAACAGGTCGGTCTCGTCCAGCGAGTCGTGCCGGCCGACCAATTACTGGACGAGGCTGTTGGTGTCGCCCGGTCTGTTGTGGCTGGTGGTCCCGAGACCATTCGACAAACGAAATCGCTCATCAACCAGACATTCCACGTCGGCAATGAGAATGCGAACGAGTCTCTGATTGAAACGCACCTCGCCGCACGGAACAGCAAGGAAGCCCGTGAGGGACTGGCAGCCTTCATCGAGAAACGCGAGGCGAACTGGTAACGGTGATAGAGTCAGTTTCGACGAGAGATCAGCGCAGGTCCCGACGTCGAATTTTGCCCGTTGTTGTCATGGGAAGCGCATCCATGAATTCAATTTCTCGTGGATACTCGTGTGCCGCCAGGTTGTGTTTGACGAAATCCTGAATCTCACGGCTCAATTCAGTGGAGGCTGCGAAGCCCTCGGCAAGTTGCACAAAGGCTTTCACGATCTGGCCTCTCAGCTCGTCCGGTGCCGGCACAACGGCCGCCAGTGCAACCGCCGGGTGTTTAATGAGACTCTCTTCAATCTCAGTTGGGCCAATGCGATAGCCGGCACTGATGATCACATCGTCTTTGCGGCCCTTGAACCAGAATCGCCCGTCCTCATCCTTGACACCCAGGTCACTGCTGCACGCCCAGTCGCCTTTGAATTTCGCCTCTGTCGCCGCGGGGTTGTTCCAGTACTCCAGAAAGAACACTGGATCGTCGCCGCGCTGGAAGGCGATCTCTCCCATTGAGCCGGGCGGCAAGACATTTCCGTCGTCGTCGATGACCTCCACCGT
Source organism: Planctomycetota bacterium (assembly GCA_963579025.1). GTDB lineage: Bacteria > Planctomycetota > Planctomycetia > Planctomycetales > Planctomycetaceae > CAUZFZ01. The sequence goes on from CAUZFZ010000072.1 coordinate 36,113, forward strand.
GTGACCGGGATAAGCCCGGCCCATGGATCCGGGGATGACATCCAGGATTTCCTGACAATTGCCAATAACGTAGTTGGCTTCCGTCTGCCCATAAATTTCGTTGATCGACGCCCCCAGCTCCTGCGTAGCCCATGCGAGTGTCTCTGCCCCCAGGGCTTCGCCGCCACTCATCACCGTACGCAGATTGAGCTGGAATCGCTCCCGGATGTTCGAGACTTCTCGCATCATCTTGAGCACAGTCGGCGGCAGGAATGCATTTCGGATCTGATACTTCTCGATCAGGTGCAGTGCGTGTTCCGGATCAAACTTCCGCGATCGACTGGCCAGGACAGGCAGTCCGAAAAACCAACTGGGCATGAGGATATCCATCAAGCCGCCAATCCATGCCCAGTCCGCCGGAGTCCATGCCACATCGCCAGGCTGCGGGTAGAAGTTGTGCGACAGGATAAATCCTGGCAGATGGCCGAGCAGATATCGGTGGGCGTGCAGCGCGCCTTTGGGAGGCCCCGTCGTCCCCGACGTGTAAATGATGATCGCAGGATGGTCGGCCGACGTCCTGACCGTTTCGAATTCAGATGATGATCGCCGCAACGCCTGATGAAAATCGACCTCATCATGCTCAGGTGATCCGTCCACCAGGAAGACCTGCTCGAGCGCCGGCAAGGCGTCACGGATTGCGTGGATCTTCGGCCGATTTTCGGTGTCCGTCACGACGGCCTTCGTACCGGAATCAGAAAGCCGATACTCGAGCGCCTCCGGGCCGAACAGGTTCGCCAGTGGGACGGCAATTGCGCCGAGCTTGTAAATGGCGATGTGCGCAACGGCCGTTTCCGGTCGTTGGGGCAGCACAATGCCAATCCGGTCACCACGTTGAATTCCCAGCGCCGCAAGCGCATTGGCAAACCGATTGGCGTTCTGCTGAATGTCGCGGAAGGTATGTCTTTCCTCGCGTCCGGAATCGTCTTCGTAGTACAGCGCAATTCGGTCGGGGTCTGACACGTGCCGGTCGCAAACCGCCTCGGCCATATTGAACGTTTCTGGGACGTCCCACCGAAACTCTTCGACGATGCGGTCCCAGCTCCCGAGACTCCGGTCGATAAAGCTCATCCAGCCATCCTTTACGGACTCGGCGAGACCCGAATGACGTCAAGGGCCGTGGACGTCGGATCCCGCGGATTGAACACGGCCCTGACCTGCATGCAGATCGTCCCCCGTCGCAGCCGCGTGGTCAAGAAAACGGACGCCGCGTGACTCCAGTGGTTGCAACACAAGCTTCACCGCTTGAGTGCCATCAAGACATATCCGACGACCGTTCCCGGTCGTCGCATCGTTTCCTCTGCCAGGATTACACGCCGATGCTCGCATCGTACGCGCGGATCCTCAATGATCCGGGTCGGAGCCATCTCCGTGCTCGTCCTCATCCGTTGCCATCGACCTGCGGAAGGAGAAGTCATGCCGACTCGGTTTTCTGCCTTCGTATTGTCAGTTGCTTATGCCTGCGGCGCGTCGCACGCCGCTGAAGCGATTCCAAACGACGAGTTCGATCATATCCGCGCTCAGATCGCACCGCAGGAAGGCGAGTCCAGGCATCTGGACGACGTGCCATGGGTAGCAACGCTGTGGGAAGCGCGACAGAAAGCGGCGGCCGATGGGAAACCGATATTTGTATTTGCCACCGGATATCATCCACTGGGGGTTTGCTGAGGAATGGGTGGCGGAAACCGGTCCGGTTTCTTCAAGAATCCTGAAAATGCGGCGTTGATCACAAATCACTGTGTGCCGGTGGCGATCGACACATATCGAGCTGGTCGCGCGACGGACGCCGAGGCTGAATTCGGCGAGCGCGTATCGGAAAATGCAACAAATAATTTCACGCTCGTGACAGCCGACGGAAAGGTGCTGGGAAGCTGTTTGCGTGAATCGCTTGCCAGTCTGCTTGAAAAGTGGAACGCGTTACCAGCCGAGCAACGTCAGCCAGGTGCGATAAAAGTCCCCGAGTTGCGCGGACGTGATGCGCGTTGGGCATGGGCGGACCCACCCGCCGGAAGCATCGTCCTGAAGGTCTTTGCGCGCAATCTGAAACGGGACGGGGACGCACACCTTGTTCGTGGCGATTATCTGTACCCCAAGTCGTGGCCGAGCAAAGACGCTTATCGCGACTCTCTTTGGATTACCCGTTCCGAGTGGCAGGCGCTCGTGCCGAAGAATCCGCAGTCCGGCGATGTCGTGAATGTGCCGGATACGTTGAGGCAGAGGGTCTTTCGATTTTGTTTGAACGAACGCTTTCGCACTTACGATCGACCGTGGAAACCGGACGAGTTGCGCGGTGGAAAAATTTCTGTCACCGTCAATGAGGTTTCGAAAACCCGCGTGCGCTTGCGCTTCGATGGTTTTGCCAGCATTGCTTCGGACGCTGACACCAGGATGGCGACCAATGGTTATGACGGAAGCCTGCTGGGCTGGCTGGAGTATGACCGCGACAAACAGCAGTTCACCCGCTTCGATGTCCTGGCACTCGGCGAAAGCTGGTGGAACGAACCGAGCAGTGATCCGGCATTCGCAGAGTTATTTGCGAAGAACTTCGGCCGAATTACCGTTGGCGTATCCTTTCAACTTGCGCCGCCAGGATCCGGCTTCGCACGAATCCCGCCTGGCTCGCACTTCGCCTGGTCCAAACGAAAAGACTACCTGGGCAAGAGTCCCGAAGAATAGTGTTGGTGAGACGTTTCTAACTCGGCAGACTATTTCGGGAACTCATGCCATGAAGCATGCTATTGGGTCGGCGCTGCTACTGTCTTGTCTGTTCACAGTATCGGCCGGATACGCTCACGCTCAGGGTCGCCAGGCGGTGAAGCTGGAGAACCCCTTCGCGGCTCACCACCGATTGCAACCTGTTAGCTCGGTGCTGACGGTAACAAAACCACCAACAAGTCCGCGTCAGAATACTGGTCGAAAGACGGTGCCCTCGCGTCCAGCGTCTCTCAGAATGAAAGTGAGTGTGAGACGGCAATCAACGCTCTCGAAAACTCACTGCGCCGCCAAACTCATTCTGTACGTATATGACGTGATCCTTGCAAGCTATGCATGGATATGTAAATGTGCCACTGCTTACGTAACGTGATTCTTGCACTGCCGTCAAGTCGAGACGCCGAAGGGGAGTGAACATGAGCACTTATTCACAGCCTTCCATGTGGGCGACGCTCTTATCGAATTTGCCGAAAATCTGCCGTGAGGCGTCAGAGCCACTGGTCGCCTTAGAGAAATCCATGCGTTCTCTCCTGACACGAGCGGAGCGCGAAACCGTCACGCTCTATCGCCCAGTGCAGAGATCAACGGCGAATCGGTTGGCAGTCGTGTCCATCTCAAGTACCGAGGAGACTTCGTATCCGCCGCTAAGCGAAACCGTATTCCAGAATCTAAGCCGCGATGCTCAATTGATCTTCGATCTGAGAACTGACCCGTCAGGTGCGGAACACGTGGTGTTGTCACTCGCCGAACCGCAGGTTGCATTGGCAATGCCCAACTAGCATTGGCAATGCCCAACTATCCGGGGTTACGTGCTACCCTATCGGACGACCCAGAGTCCGCGCTGGACTACTTGAGCATGGTTGCGCTGCTCCTCGGAACCAATGAGCAAGAAAACACATCGCGCCAACACTCACAACGACGCCGGGCAACCCAGCAGATTGCTACTCTGACTGGGCCTCCACAATCGGTTGCTCGCGAACTCTGTGTGATCTGGCAACATCTGACTGGCGCTCTCGCTGCCAGAATGTGGCTGCATAATTCAAGCATCGGCACACTTGATCTATTTGAAGAGTCGTTCAAAGAGGGATACAGAGAGTTGAAACGAAACCTCTGTAACACACTTCCAGTCAAGTCTGTGGCAGGACACGCTCTCAGCACGGGCCAAGTCCAAATTCTTCGCGACCCGCGTACGCTTCCCGACTGGTACCCAGACCCCGAATTCGACCGATTAGCAGACAAAGCACTCGGCCTAGTCTGCATTCCCCTAATGACTAACCCGTTCTCAGAAGGCGGCACCGACGGGACTTGTATCGGAACAATCGACATGCACGTCACAGATGTCGGCGTGATCGATCACCCGCCCGAAAGTCTACTTCTATTGGGCCAACATACTGCGGCTGCCATTCAGCGTTCCCGGTCTTCCGATCGCCGCGAGGCAGTGGAAACAATCAACGGAATCGCCTTGGGCCTAATCGCACCAGACGCGTCGTCATTGCGAAGTCCGATCGCGATGAAGGCAGAGTTCTTGAATGCTGTCAAAGACCTCGTATGCGAACGCACAAATGCGCATGCAGTGTCCATATTTGAGGCCGATGACTCTGGGCAAAGACTTCGGTGCTGCGCGACAACTGGTCTTGAACACCCTCACAACGCCCTCCCGTTCGATGACATTACATATGCCCCTGGCGAAGGTGTCACAGGGACGGTCTTCCACGACAACGCCGCGCTCATTTCTGCCGACGTCCAGTCTGACCCGAATTACAAAGGGAAGTATTGTGAAACATCCACACTCAGCGATCGGCTCGGCAGGAGGGGGCCATTTATCGCAGTACCACTTCCCGGCAGTAACCGTTCACGGTCTCCAGGAAGGCGCGCACGTCGATCGGCGGGGAGTGCTATCGGGAGCCGTTACTGCGATAATGGGAGCAGTGTGGGAGGCGATAAGCCACCAAGCCAGGCGGATACCGCGCTCGACAGGAATTCGAAGGGCGAACGACCCCGCTGGCGGCACGTCGCGATGACTGTCCAGATGCGCTCCAGCCAGCGGCGACCCCATTCGCTCCGCGTTCCTTGAGTCATTTTCCGGTCGATCACGACAAAGCGAATCGGCTGCTCCGCCACATTGTTCGTCGGATCAATGCCCGGAGTGGTAATAAACCTCAGGTAGCTGTCTCCATGCAGACGAAACCGATTCGCGAGGTTCTGAGATTCCCGGATGTTCGGAACACGCGTAATCGCTTCCCCCAGCACCAGGTTGCCGGAATCCTCGAGTTTGCCTGCAAACTCGTCCGCCGGATAATCATCTCGACGGTGGAACAATGAAAACAGCTCACGCACCGCCTTCAGAACCCGCTTCCCATAACGTCGGTTGCGTTTGTCCGGGTGTTCGGCCAGAAACTTCAGGTCGCGGATCAGGTGCGCCAGGCAGAACTGCAGCAGCACGTCAAAATCACCCATGAACTTGCGGTAGGCACTGAAGTAGTCACACCCGATGACACCTGCGAACGCTTTTCCCAGGACGTCTACCAGAACCTGCGAGCCACGGGATTCATCAATGCGGAACAGACTGAACAGTGCCGACCGGAACACCCAGGTCCACAGTCGTCGGCCCTTCTCCTTGTGTCCGGTTTCGTCGATATTGAGGATCGGCTGCTCGCGCAGGCTCTGCAGGAGTTCCTCATACGTTCCCTCCAGTATGCCACTCACACTGCGACACACTTTGGCCAGGTAACCGGTGCTCAGTCCGATGCCACACACATCCCGGAGGAAGTCCCGAACCATTGTGTACGACGCGTGCATCGGTCCCTTGAGATACGCAATCATTGACCTCAGAAGCGGCCCACACAGGCCGGCCTTCCGGACGTCTTCCGGCAGCGGGGTGTAATGCGTCAACTGGCAGGCGTGACACCACACGGCCATCGCCCGGTGCTCAGTGACCACAGGACTGATCACGAGTTCGATCTGTTGCGTGATCCGCGGCGGTTCGTCAGTGGGCACGACGTCTCCGCCACAATGAGGACACTCCTGAGCGTGGTACTCGAACGCGCCGTCGAGATCGTCCTCCGGGACCAGGGGCCGCAGATGACGGTCGTGTCCCGGCTGCCCGCCGGGTTTTCGTTTTGATCCGTCCCGCTTCTTCCCACGCTTCCCATTCGCCGACTTATCGGGCGGCGGATTGGTAATATCGCTGGACGGAGGCTTCGACGAGTTTCGGGAGTTCTTCTTTGCAGCGGCGAGTTCCGCTTCGAGCACGGCGAGGCGCTCCTGCAACCGAGCCAGTTGCTGGCTCAGTTCGAAACACTGCGGGCAGTTGGTGGCGGTCTTCCCTGACGGCGTCATAGCAAGCGAACTTTACAAGACGACGCCAAACACACGAAGACCAGTCGTCACACCGTGAACGGTTACCTCAGTTGTTTGACCTTACCGGACACTCATGCGCTTCTCGGTTGGTCCCCTGGCGTGCAACTGCCAGGTCCGTTCTTCCGACGGTGTGGTGGAGTTTCCATCAAGAAGCTAGACGTCTCATCAGCAAGCTGATCTTATACAACTGCACCTTGACCACGCAGAGTCGCACGCAGCAACTCAATATCAAGTGTCCGCGGTGTGACATCCTGCTTGATCGAGAGGGCTGCTGCGGTGCCCGCGGCTTCGCCGGTCGCGTAACACGGAGGAATCACGCGGGCCGATGCCGCTCCTTCGTGGTCGGCGGAAATTGGCCGACCGGCGACCAGTAGATTGCTGACCTGACGTGGTACGAGACAACGGTACGGGATTTCGTAGTGATCGGAACGAATCCCCTCCAAACGACCGCGCGGCCCTTCAGGGTCGTGGATGTCGATGGGATACGAACACTGGGCGACACCGTCATCGAACCTGCGTCCTTCGAGCACGTCCTGTCCGTTGAGCACATAGTCTCCCAGAATGTGTCGCGTTTCGCGTATGCCAACCTGACTCGCGGTCGCAATCAACTGTGCGTCTTCCAGGCCCGGGCAATGAGATCGCAGGAAACGCACTAAGTCCCAGGCCTGCCGTCGACTCTCGATCTCGGCACGAGACAAGTCATCCGGGTTGGTTCCATCGATATTCTGAACGCGAGTCGTGTTGATTCGCCATTGCCCCGGAGTCGGTTCACGATAGAGATTCAGAAACTCTCTCTCCAGTGTCCACTCGCCGCGAGCTCTCGCCTTCTTGACAATGCACTCAAACAGACGCTCTCCCGGGTGCAGGATCTCGTGTTCCCGCATCCAGTTTGCTACCTCGTCGTCATTCACATTACCAATGGACAAGAACAGCGTGACGGGCATCATCCTGCCGTCTTGGCGCCGGCCCATTTCAAATGGTGCGCCCGCTTTGACGGAAATGTCGCCATCACCTGAAGTGTCAATCACGACTTTCGGCCGCAGCAGACCGAGACCGGCCTTATCGAGAATGACGACTTCGGTAATCCGTTCGCCCTGCATCACGACGTCCACAAAGGATGTGTGAAATCGTATTTGTGCGCCCGAGTCGCAGACCATTTCCAGGGCCGCCATCTTGAGCGATTCCACATGAAACGGAGTCACGTTGGCATGGCCCAGCTTGATGAACGATGACCACGCCGTGCCGGGTTCAGTCGTCGAGGGATCCACAGCGCCACCCATCGCGACCATTCGGTCGATGACCTCCTGGAAGATGCCGGCGACCAGTTGCCGTTTGCCGTCTGCGGTGTAGGACGTCATGAAAGGTCCGACCATGCCAGCCGTAGAAGTGCCTCCCAGAAAGCCATATCTCTCGACCACTACGGTCGACGCACCGTTCCGGGCCGCAGCAGACGCTGCGGCAATCCCCGCTGACCCACCGCCGATCACGGCGACGTCCACGGCAGCACGTAGTGGAATGCTCCACGTCCGGCTGACTGTTTCAGGAGTATCCGACATGTCAACGAGTCCATCTGAAAGTAGTCGACGCCCTGAGCGGTCACTCCGCTTTCCCAGGTAAGGCACGGACTTCATGACCCTGGTAGTAGAGCAGATGTCGGAACAAGCAGTGGGGCCATGTCCCGGTCAAAGTCAGACTTCGCCTCTGTCAGGACCAACATCAATGGAATCGCAACCAGCACCAACCGAACGGATCCCACAATCCACGGCTTTCGGTGTCGCAGTAACCGGATCTCGGTCGCCCAGCAGAGGAGTGGGGCCAGTAGTATGGCCAGCGCACTGACGGCCGAAAGCTCGCCAAAGAAATGACCAATGAACAACTGACCGAACAGACCTGCCACTCCGATTCCAAGGATCGCTTGTCCGCCGCAGTCTACCGGCATGCTGGAACGCTTCGAGATCAGCCAGGCTCCCACGGTCGTAGCCGCAACTGTCGCGGCCAATGGGAAAGCCGCCGCTCCGCCTTTGATGTATCCCGCCATCATCACAGTCAAGCCACCGCACAGTGATGACAGACTCAAAGCGAATGGAATTGAGACTCCGGGAGAACGCCGCAACAGCCAGGACAACAGACTCCACAATCCTGCCAACGCGACGCTCGACACGACCATTGCCGTGCCGACCTGCCACAAGGTCCACTCGTTGTCGGTGCCGTTCAGGTAAACGGAGCGGTGTAGCAGAATTCTCGGGATCGCTGCAACGAGGCTCAGTCGCAGGAACGATGCAACCCAATTCGGCACACGGAGAAATCCTGCGACCAGCTCGATGACCAATGCCACTGGAATGACGATTTCCAGAAACCGATCGAGCGCATTCACGGGGGGCCATGCCAATCGCAATGACAACACGTAGTAGCCCGCCGTAAGACCGAAGCCGATTCCCAGGACACACGCGGAATTCAGCCACGTCGTGCCTGAGGATCGTCGCAAACCCGCCATCGCCAGCACGGACATCGCACTGACGATGGCGGCTGTGGCCATCGCTTTATAATACAGCAGCGGGTCGGGCATCGGCTATTTTCGCACGCCTTCACAGTCGATCATGATCAGAGCCTCATCACCGATCGGGCCGATTGCGTTCTTGTCGAAACCATAATCACTGCGTTTGAGGGAATGCTCGGTCGAGAATGCAACGCGTTTCACTTTCCCGAAGTCATGCTCCTTGCCGCCCATCAACACCAGTTTGACCTTCCTGGTCGTGCCGTGCATCGTGAAGTTGCCCGTCACTTCGAACCCGCCCTTGATGACCTTGGTGCTTGTGCTTTTGAATTCGATCGTCGGGAACTGCTTCGTATCGAAGTAGTCCGGTTGCCTGAGGTGTGCGTCGCGCGCTTTGTTTGCCGTATCAACGCTGTCGGTTTTAATCGACAGCGCGAACGTCGATTTCTCCGGATTCTCCCGATCGATCGAAAACTTCCCGGAGACCTCATTGAAGCGGCCATGAATCCAGCTGATACCAAGATGCCGGGCCTTGAAGCTGACCGAGGAATGCACCAGGTCGTAGTCATATTCGTCAGCTGCTGAGGCGGTCCTGCCACCAGCGAAGACAAGACTTCCGACCACAAATGTCAGAGTCCACACTGAAATACATTGGCGCATGAGATGGTTCCTTTTGAGAGAGGATTGGAAATCAACACCGGAAATATGTTCCGAGTGCTGAGAGCATACCGTCACAGCGTTCGCCCTTACACGCACCTCACGCCGTCATCCGTAATCGCTAGCGCGTAGGGCCACAGGAACTCAGCCGAACTCCACACTGTTTTCGGCACTGGAGTTGCGTTCCAATGGAGTCTCCGATTTCAGCCGCTTGAATTCACGTGACTCGACGCGGAAGCTGGTCGCTTATCCTTCGCACGACCGAGTTTCCAAAGCAGATCATGCTCCAGCCCTGCCGCATTCTGCTTGCGGCCCTTGATGGCTGGGCTAACATTGACAAAGACGGACGCCCAACTATGGCGTTACCGGAAGGGCAACCAATTCGTGAACTCGTCTGATGTCTGTCGCCGCTTTGGTCTGATAACGCTGACCGCGTGCTTGTGGTTTTATGTCACGGGCGTGCTGGGAGCGGGCGAGGAATCCGTTGTTCGCAACGAACGACCGCTGCATGAGTTGATTGACGAGCACATCGAAGCGGGTTGGAAAGAGGACAATCTACGCCCCGCAGTGCTTGCTTCAGACGCTGAGTTTCTACGTCGAGTCTTTCTCGATCTGACCGGAATTATTCCGGCAGCAGATATTGCTCGGAAGTTTCTGGATGATGACTCACCGGAGAAACGGGCGAGATTGATCGACCGGTTGCTCGACAGCCCAGAATACTCGCTGCACATGGCACGCGTCATGGACGTCATGCTGAACGAACGTCGCATTGCGACAATCCGCTCCTATAACGTTCCCAGCAGCGAGTGGCTCGACTTTCTCACGTCGTCATTTGCCGAAAACAAACCTTGGGATCAGCTTGTCCTCGAAATTCTTTCGACCGATGGCACCGACCCAGTGACAGGTCCGGCTGCCAGGTTCTACCTGTCACGTGACGTGAAGCCCGATCTCCTCACACGCGATGTGGGACGATTGTTTCTGGGAGTGGATCTGCAGTGCGCCCAGTGTCA
>CAUZFZ010000073.1:0-46322 GCA_963579025.1 Planctomycetota bacterium
CGAAGCGATCGACATCTACCGACAGTCCATCCAGAAGTTTCCGCAGGATGTTGTCGCTTCCTGCGGACTGGCCGAGGCGTTGCGGGAAGACGGACAGACCGACGAAGCCATCGACATCTACCGACAGTCCATCCAGAAGTTTCCGCAGTCTGTTGTCGCCCGAAACGGCCTGGCCGAGGCGTTGCGGGAAGACGGACAGACCGACGAAGCGATCGACATCTACCGACAGTCCATCCAGAAGTTTCCGCAGGATGTTGTCGCTTCCTGCGGACTGGCCGAGGCGTTGCGGGAAGACGGACAGACCGACGAAGCCATCGACATCTACCGACAGTCCATCCAGAAGTTTCCGCAGTCTGTTGTCGCTTCCTGCGGACTGGCCGAGGCGTTGCGGGAAGACGGACAGACCGACGCAGCCATCGACATCTACCGACAGTCCATCCAGAAGTTTCCGCAGGATGTTGTCGCTTCCTGCGGACTGGCCGAGGCGTTCCGAGAAGACGGACAGACCGACGAAGCGATCGACATCTACCGACAGTCCATCCAGAAGTTTCCGCAGTCTGTTGTCGCCCGAAACGGACTGGCAGGAGTGCTGATGCAGCGGGACCAGTTTGAGGAGGCCCTGGACCTGCTGCCGACACGGGCCTCGCGTCAACGTCATGGCCTGACGGGCTGGCACATTCGTGGCATGGTGTATCTACGCCAGGGGGACACGATTGCGGCGGTCAACACGTTCAGAATCGGGCTTGGCCTGTGCCGGACAAAAAAGGACACCGTTTATTATCGACACGCACTGGCCAGCAGCTATTTGCGCGGCCGGCAGCATCGTGAAGCCGTGGAATTACTGCAGGACGCGTCGGATGAGTTATCGGACCTGTTCCGGGCTCATGCACTGGGGGAACTCAACGATCGTGAACTGGTACGGCAGGCTCTCGACCGCCTGAGGAACAGCAGGAAGCCACAGGTTCAAAAGCTGCGGGATGAGTTTCACGAGGTCTATGTGCAGAACGATCCCGCCGGTAAACGCACATTGCAGGAATGGCAGGCCGAGGTCTTCCGCCTTGAATGGGACCTGGTCCGTGCCGTATCGCTGTCACTCTGATCGGCACATCGTGCAGCATCGGGGTTATCGCGGACATGCGGTCGTCGTAAGCTCCACTGACCCTGACCATGTGGAGCAGTCGTTATGAGTGATTCAAGAACTGGTGTCCGTTATCTGTTGGCCTGCGCATCGATCGCGTTCGTTCTGATGCATTCGGAATCCGTGCTGTTCGGCGGTGATGTCGCCGATGCGGATCGTGCGGCTGACTCGTCGCCGAAGTGGCGTGCGTCAGACGGCGAGAAGGCCGGCCCGGTGTCGCCGGAGGCTCGCAAACTCGTATCGGGCCTGGGCGGTCGTTTTCGCCATTCCGCCCAACTGGACAATCGCAAGTTTCATGGTGTGTCGCTGATGGATCGTGATGCTCGCGTCACGGACGACGACGTGCAGGTCCTCGCCTCGATCCCGAATCTGCGGTTCTTCGAATGCTATGCCGATCGCATGAGTCCGGACGGGCTGCAGCACCTTGCGGGAGCGCGCAAGCTGAAGGTGCTCGACCTGTGGGACGCCAAATTCAAGGACGCCGATCTGCAACGCATCTCGCAGATGCCCATCGAGCGGCTGGGTCTGTACCGCTGCACGGGGATCACTGACAACTCGGTCAAGCACTTCAGTCGAATGTCGCATCTCACACACCTGAATCTGTACGGCACTTCGATCTCGGCTGAGTTCCTGCGACAGATGCCAGCGGATCGCATCACATCACTCGACATCCGCAAGACCGGAATAGGACCCGAGGACCTGTACCTCCTGGGTCGGTTCAGAAACCTCACCTACGTCTGTCTTCCGCGGGAAGCCAACGATGCGTCGCTGCAGCATCTGGCCGGCCTTGAGGAATTGAGAATCCTTCCGTTGCAGGACTCGCAGGTCACCGGTGATGGCCTGAAGTATCTCCGCACACTGAAGAAACTGGATCGCCTGTTGCTGATCGGCCTGCCTGTCACGGATGCCAGTCTGAAGGAACTCAACGAGTTGAAGCAGCTCACGTTTCTCAATCTGGGTTTCACGAAAATCACGACCGAGGGAGTTGCCAATCTCAAGGGCCTGACAGAATTGCGCGACCTGTCCCTTTACGACACGCTCGTAGACGACCGGGCGCTGCCGATTCTGGCAGCCCTTCCAAAGTTGAAGAGGCTGTCGCTCAACGATTCGCGCGTCACCGAATCTGGGATCCAATGGCTGCAGCAGAAACGTCCCGATCTCAAGATTCGGTAGCCAGCCTCCTCGCGCGAAATCCCGAACGGTGATTGATCACGTTGCCGGCGCGATGGCCGGAGTCGGGGTCCGGTCGTGTTGAGTGCTTGAGGTCCCGGGCTGGAAGTGCTTCTTCAGACGCAGCAGTGGCTTTTCCATCAGATGCCACGACAGAGCAGCCGCCAGCACGGTAATGACCGTTCCCAGAGTCAGGCACTGAAACTCGCTGGCACCCATGTGGCCCATGATGCGGTACACAGGGTAGTGCCAAAGATACAGCCCGTACGAAAGCTGGCCGATCCAGACCAGAGGCCGGGATGTCAGAACTCGACTCAGGCGACCGTCCGGTGTAAGCAGAACCGAGCAGATCAACACGGCAGTGCAGAGGCTGACCAGCGGCAAGCCCCAGATGTACGTTCCGACCTGCAGCCAGCTCAGTGACCAGATCGCCCAGCAGCATCCGATCATCGCCCAAGGTGTCGCACGCTGGATCACTCGCCGAACGGACGGTCGTGACAGGTCGATCATTCCGCTGGACAGTGCCGCCGCCAGAGCACAGCCCAGCAGCAATCCGTCGGCCCGAGTGTCGAGTCCGTTATAGAGTCGCACGGCGGATGCTCCGCCAATCAGCATCAGTATCCGATAAATCACGGCCACTGCGGCGGACAGACCCAGGACCCGCGTCAAAGACCGACTGTCACCCGTCCGTTTCACAAGCAGGATCAGCGTGATCGGCCACAGTAGATAGAACTGCTCTTCGATCGACAGTGACCAGGTGTGTCCGAGCAGGCTGGGGCCGCGCAGGTCAAAGGCGCGGGCCCAGTTGACGCAATAGCCCAGGGCCAGCAGGGAATCCGTCAGTGTCCGCGATCCGAACCCGCCCGGCAGAACGCAGTAAGCAAACGTCGTGACAACTGTGAGCAGCAGCAGCAGCGCGGGCAGCAACCGCAGAAGTCGTCGGGCATAGAAGTAACCCAGGTGAATTCCACCGTGACACTGCTGTTCCTTTAGTAGCAGACCGGTGATCAGAAATCCGCTGAGAACGAAGAACAGCTCAACGCCGGCAAATCCGCCAGGCATCAGGCTCGGACTGGCGTGATAGACCATCACTGCCACGATGGCGATTGCCCTGAGTCCGTCGAGCGCGGGCATATAGCGGAGTGTCAACCGATTGTTCATGATCGTGGTCACCGCAGTGATGCGGTTCAGTGCAGGCACGGGACAGGCAATCTCAGGTGGCTTCGCGACAAACAACTTGCCGTCTGCAACTCTTGCTTACGCGCATACCAGCCCGATCAGTACCCGCCGGAATCACCACGTTCCGCCTGTGACGTCTGACAACGAACCAGCGCAACCCGAACATTCATTACGTCGATCAGTGGTTCGTAGTCCTCGAGCAGTCCGTGGACCTGCTCAATGGATGGGCGACAGGCGATCGGAAGACACGAAACGCACTACTTTTCAAGACGTCGGTCAGTGCGGGGCGTAAAGGTCCGCCAACCGATCCGGGTGAACGCCCAGACTCTCCGCCGCCCGCAGAATCATATTTCTGAGCGTTTGACTCAACGGGCCGTGTTTCTGCCAGCGGCGTGCGCTGCACATCAGCGGACCAGGCAGCAGAGACAGTCGACCCTCGTCGCGCAGGCGGCGAGAGAGCCGCACGTCCTCCATGAGTCGCACGTCGGGGAAACCTCCAAGTCTTTCGAACACCTCGCGTCGCAGGAAGAAGCCCTGATCGCCGTATGCAATTCGAGTGCAGCACACGCGCAGGTCGTCACCGACTTCGATGATGCGGTACACGAATCCAGGCGCGTCCAGGCGATGCCGGAACACACCGCCTGGAATCCTCGGTGAGCACAGCGTTCGTTCCATTTGACCCCGAGCCTCGGGCACCAGACGGCAATCGGCGTGCAGAAAAAGCAGCACATCGCCAGTGGCCGCTGCCGCTGCCGTGTTCTGCTGAATGGCTCGACCGCGCGGCGTGGCGATGACTCGACACTCAGATGACGCGGCGATGTCGGCCGTAGCATCCTGACTGCCACCATCCGCAACGATGATCTCATGGGGATTCAATGCCCACGCCGACTCGATCGTGGCGCCGATACTTGCGGCTTCATTCAGCGCCGGGATGATAATCGAAAGCTTCACGCTGAGTTGATTCCTCGACGGCAAATCCACACGATCGCTAATCCTATTACTCAGGCGGGATCCGTGATGCACGTCGTATCGGTGTTTAACGTCAAAGGCGGAGTCGGCAAGTCAACGCTGACGGTCGGACTGGCAGAGTTCCTTGCCCAGAAGCACTCGGTACTGGTTATAGACATCGACCCGAACGCCGCCAGTTCCCGCTCAATTCTAGGCGACGGATTGCTGAGCGAAGCCGTGCACGGCGGGCGCAGCGTCGTCGACCTGGCGGAGAAGATTCGCCGCACACGCCGCAAGCTCGCATCGCCCGACGACTACTTCGTCCGCCGGCAGGCCATCGAAGCACGCGGAACGGCACTTTCAGAGATCGCGGTCCTGGCTCCCGACTACCGCGGACACGAAAACCTCGAGGAGCAAATCTCAGGTCGCCGCGATGGGCTGCTGTTTCATTACTTCCTGAAACCGGCTCTGGTCGATCAGTTTGATTTCGTCCTGATCGACGTCCAGGGAAACGCCGACCGTCGACACCGTCTGGTCGTCAACGGTTTGACCATGAGCGACTTCGTACTGATCCCGGTCGAGCCATCGCAGATCTCAATGGCCACACTGCCGCGCACGTTCGACATGATCCAGCACGCGCAGCAGATCAGTCATGAGGGACGTCCCGAGATCATCGGGCTTGTCGGCAACAAGACCGACCGCCGCACTCAGCAGTACGCGTCGAACCTGCGGCCGTTTTTTCAGGGCTCAGACGAGTTCGAGCTGCCACCAGTGTTCGATGCCTACCTCGGCGAACACGAGGACATGAAAAAAGCGACCGATGCGAATCAGGAATTCGTCAGCCTGAAGGCTCGATTCGGCAAGTACTACGACAACGTACGGCGCGTGGCGGTGGAGTTGAAGCGTCGCTGTGACGACCATGTCCGTGAGTCGCCGCATGGTCGAGAACGTGGCCGCTATGGAGCCCAGTTGCGGAATTTTCTGGGTTCGATCTGGCAACGGTCTCCCGACTGATGACTACGACGGATGCGAACGACGCAGGCCCGTCAATTCGATGAATTGATCTGTCTTCTCTCCCTGTCGGCCCGTGTCTGGTAAAGTAGTAGCGGCCTCTTTGATGCGTCCGACACATTCCCGGAGTTCCGATGATGAATCTCCAGTTGCAACGACTTCAGCACATCACTCGCCGGCATTTTCTGAAGGACAGTTCGGTCGGCCTGGGTGGCATGGCTCTGGCTTCCATGCTGGCCGGCGACAGTGCCGCGGCACCTCAGGTCGTTAATCCGTTGGCGCCAAAACAACCGCCGCTGGAAGCGAAGGCGAAGCGGGTGATCTACCTGCATATGACTGGCTCGCCGCCGAACCTCGACTTGTGGGACCACAAGCCAGAGCTTGTCAAACGTGACGGCGAGAATTCGCCGGACGAATTCATCAAGGGCCGCCGCTTCGCGTTCACGTCTGGCGTGCCGAAGTTGATGGGCACGCCACGCAAGTTCGCTCAGCACGGTGAAGGCGGTGTGTGGATGTCGGACGCCGTGCCGCATCTGCACGAAGTCGCCGACGAGATGTGTGTTATTCATTCGATGAACACAGACCAGTTCAACCATGCCCCAGCCGAACTGTTGATCTACACAGGCTCGCCGCGTTCGGGTCGCCCGTCGATGGGCTCGTGGGTCAATTACGGACTCGGTTCAGAGAACAACGACCTGCCTGGATTTGTGGTCCTGATTTCCAGTGGCACGCAACCGAATGGTGGACGCAAATCGTTTGGCAGTGGATTTCTGCCGTCGGTGTATCAGGGAGTCCAGTGCCGCTCCAAAGGCGACCCGGTTCTGTACGCATCCGACCCCGCCGGAATGAATCGTGAACTGCGGCGCATCAGCCTCGATGCCCTGAAAGACCTCAATCAACTGCAGGCTGACGAGTTGGGTCATCCGGAAACGCTGACGCGGATCTCGCAGTACGAACTGGCCTACCGCATGCAGGTGTCCGTGCCCGAGGTGATGGATATCACCAAAGAACCGAAACACGTGCTGGAGGCATACGGTGCGCAGCCGGGCGGATCGAGTCTGGCAAACAACTGCCTGCTGGCCCGACGTCTGGTCGAACAGGGCGTGCGCTTCGTGCAGCTTTTTGACTGGGGCTGGGACTTCCACGGGACCGGTGCAGGCACGGGTCTCACTAGCGGCCTGACGAACAAGTGCGCGACGATGGATAAACCTGTCGCGGCGTTGATCAAGGATCTGAAACAGCGCGGACTGCTCGAAGATACCCTCATCGTGTGGGGCGGCGAGTTCGGCCGCACTCCATTCCGCGAAGGTCGGACGGCCAAGGGCAAAGTGCTCGGCCGCGACCATTACCCGGATTGCTTCTCCATGTGGATGGCCGGTGGTGGAGTGAAGGGCGGCTTCGAATACGGTCAGACCGACGAACTCGGTTTTGGCGTCGTTGAGAACAAAGTCCACATTCACGACCTCCAGGCCACGATCCTGCACCAACTGGGCCTCGACCACGAACGTCTCACCTTCCGTTTTCAGGGCCGCGATTATCGCCTGACTGACGTTCACGGTGATGTTGTTGAAGAGTTGATTGCCTGACGATTGGCCCGCGAGCGGTATTCGCTGTCGCGATACTTCCGACGAGGTTTGTCTGATGGGCGCCGTACACGTCACAGTCGCAATTCGAAATCCGGCGGACCCGGACCGATTCTGGGAAGAGGCGATTCTGTGATCCGTTGCGCATTGTTGTTTCTGATCATCCTCACGTGCGTACCTGCAGTCAGAGCTTCGCCCCCGAACATCGTGTTCGTGCTGGCCGACGATCTCGGCTACGGCGACTTGAGCTGCTTCGGGCAGAAGATCCTGAAGACGCCGCATCTGGACCGCATGGCGGCGGAAGGTATGAAACTCACGCGGCACTATGCGGGGTCGACAGTTTGCGCTCCCTCGCGGTGTGTGTTTCTGACGGGAAAGCACACGGGACACTGCACGGTTCGCGGGAACGGCCCGGGTGTGCTGACCGATTCCGACCGCACACTCGCGCACATGCTGCAGAAAACCGGATATCGGACTGGCTGCGTGGGTAAATGGGGAGTGGGTAATCCGCCACCGCTGAATGATCCGGCGCTACGCGGGTTCGATCACTTCTATGGCTACATCAGCATGTGGCACGCGCACAACTTCTATCCGGAGTTCTTGATTCTCAATGGAAAGAAGTCCGCGCTTCGCAACGTTGTGCCGGGCAAATGGAAAGTCAATGACGGCCGTGGCGTGGCAACAAAGAAAGTCGATTACGTCCCGGATCTTGTCGCGAACGAAGCACTGCAGTTCATCGAAGCCAACCAGAAACAGCCGTTCTTCCTGTACTGGGCGCTGAACGTTCCGCATGCCAACAACGAGGCCCGAGACAAAGGCATGGAGGTCCCCGACTGGTACGAGTTCGCCGAGAAAGACTGGCCTGAGCCAGAAAATGGTTTCGCGGCCATGCTGCGCAACATTGATCGCGACATGGGTCGTCTGTTTGCAAAGCTCAAAGAACTCAATCTGGATGAAAACACTCTGGTCGTTTTCACAAGTGACAACGGACCTCACCAGGAAGGAGGTCACAAAGCCGACTTCTTCGACTCGAATGGTCCGTTGCGAGGTAAGAAACGTGACCTCTACGAAGGCGGCATTCGATCGCCCACAATCGTCCGCTGGCCTGGACATGTCGTTGCCAACTCGCAGAGTGATCATATTTCCGGATTCCAGGACTGGTTCGAAACCTTCGGAGCCATCGCTGGTCTGTCTGTCGAAACAGAAGACGGAATCTCGCTGGCCCCGACTCTCCTCGCGTATGCGGATGCGCAGCCATCACACGCGCACCTGTACTGGGAGTTCCTCGAACAGGGCGGCAAGCAGGCCGTGCTGAAAGGCGACTGGAAAGCGATTCGTTTGAACCAGACGAAGAATCCCAACGGGCCACTGGAACTCTACGATTTGTCGAGAGATCCGGGCGAAATGACCAATGTTGCAGAATCGCATCCGGACATCGTCAAAGAAATGGCGTCCATCATGCAGCGCGAGCATGTCGCTCAGTGACTGTCTTCTTCGGCGGATGTTTCCGGCTGCGGAGCCGCGTTGATGGGTCGAGCCTGGCCCAGATAGTCACCCAACTCGCGCAGAGCGCTCACCATGTCGAGACGTGCGCTGATCGCTGCTCCGGACATGTCGACGGAGGGACTGGATTCGTCAGGTGTCGGCTCAATCATCACTGGCCTCGCGAAGTTTCCTGATATCGACGTGATCCTGGTCACGACCACTGATCTGTTTCATCGTAATCAGTCCCTCGCGTGAAACGACAGACACGATTCCACCTGGAAGCTGGTATGTCGATCGCGAGTCCCAAACGCTTTCGAGAACCGGTGTGACGCAGATGAGATCCAGGATGAGGTGTTCTTTCACCTCCGGTTTAACCAATCGGTAAAGGTGGATCTCGTCTGGCGTGTCCACTCCGAACCGCAGCCAGCCAGTGTCGATCACAAATCCCAGATTGGCGACTGCGTCTTTCACGCGTTCAAGGTCCGACGATCGAATCAACAGATCAAGATCTTCTGTGAATCGTGGATGACCATGGACCGCGAGAGCCATTCCGCCACAGACTGCGTACTCGATGGCGCCAGTCGTGAGCGCATCAATAACGTCGTCGAGTTCCTGGCGAAGATTCATTTTCTCAGTCCTGGTCTCGTACGTCGATGAGTAAAACGTATCCGTTACCTGACTGGATCGTGGCAGCCGGAGATGGCACGATTCCGTCGGCGGCATCTTCTCGAATTGCCGGAATCAGCACCAATCGGTTTGGGGGCCAACATGTCCTGGGAACGCCTCGTCTCTGTCGCCGATGTCGAAGTCAAGCCACGAGTTGTCCGTAGCGGGTCGCGGCAACTGGCTGTCTTCAAAGCTAACGGTGACGTGTTTGCGATCGATAACCGTTGCCCCCATGAAGGCTGGCCGAAGGTTCCGTGGACGACGACTGCGTTCTGACCTGCAACACTGGCACAACTGGAAGTTTCGGCTGCACGACGGCGAGTGCGTTCCGGGTGGCTACCACGTGCGTTCGTATCCCGCACGCGTCGGTGACGGATTGCGATGACAACAATGGACTTCAGCGCACAGTCGATTTCAGAACAACTCGGGCATGGGCGAGTGTTCGACGATGTACTGCGGGCGACCGGCGAGGTCATTGAGTTTCGTCTCGGAGTCAATTCCGAGAAAACGGTGCAGTGAGGCATGCACTTCGCCGAAATGCACTGGTCGGTCGACAGGCTTCGCTCCCAGTCGGTCGGTCGATCCGATGACCTGACCCGTCCGGAATCCACCGCCAGCGATGACTCCGCCACCCACCTGCGGCCAGTGGTCGCGTCCGGCATTCGGGTTGATGCGCGGCGTCCGACCAAATTCGCCCCAGGCGACGACGGCAACATCGTTCTCCATGCCTCGTTCATAGATGTCCGCGATCAAGGCAGACAGTCCCTGATCGAACCACGGCAGGTGAGTGTTCTTAGCCTCACTGAAGTTGTTGCTGTGAAAGTCCCAACGTCCAAAGTTCAGCGTCACAACTCGAGCACCGGCTTCGACCAGGCGACGTGCTGTCAGAAAATGTTCGAGGTTTCGCGGAGCTCCGTCGCCGTAGCGATCGGGACTCCCCTTGCCGTACCGCGCGCGGACTTTGGGATCTTCGCGGGACAGATCGAGTGCGTCGGCCAACCGACTGGATGTCAGGATATTGAGAGCCTGCTGGTTGATCATGTCGAGACCGTCGAACGTGCCGCTGGCATCGGCGTCCCGGCGGATGCGATCCACGGCCTTGAGCAGACTGCGCCGATCCTTGAGTCGGTCTTCGGAGATGCCCTTCAGCACCATGTCGTCTCGAGCGGGTCCGGACGGTCGGAATGCGGCATGCCCGATTCCCAGATATCCCGGATGTCCCGGCGATCCGTACGGAGGGTGGCCAGCGTCGGGAGCGAGCCCGACGAATGGCGGAACAGACGCGTTCGTTGGCCCCTGCACTTTCGATACGACGGGGCCGATCGCCGGCCAGCCACCCAGCGGCTGATTCCGCACTGACCGACCCGTGTAGCAGATAAACGAGTCGTGCGATCCACTCGGCGATCCATACACACTGCGAAGTGGAACACACTTATCCATGACCGCAGCCATACCCGGCATGTGCTCGCAAATCTGGATTCCGGGGGCGCTGGTGTCGATCGGCGTGAATTCACCGCGGATTTCGGCAGGTGCGTCCATTTTCAGGTCGTACATGTCCTGATGCGGCGGAGCGCCGACCATGTAGATCATGATTACGGACTTGTGTGACTGTCCGACACCAGCAGTCTGCTCGGCTCGCAGCAGTCCCGGCAGAGACAACCCGCCCATTCCAAGAGCACCGATACGCAGCACGTCTCGGCGGGAAACGCCGTCACACAATCGAGGGCCGGAACCGGAAATCGTCAGCATGGGCTTTACCTGGCAGTCACTGGGTTGATCAATTTGGGAGGGTATTTGCCGGCGTGGAACGCAAGCGGCGGGATACACACTGTGACATATGTCGGTTCGTTGATCCACGCTAATGCAATGTAGATCGCCGGATGGACTGCTCGTACGACCTGGCATGCCGGTCAGGTTCGCTGGGCCGGTCCATGTTCGGCGCAGGTCTCCCGACCTTGCCGGACATGTGACCAAAGGTCTCTCCGGCCGAACGTGCTCAGGCCGAGAGAATTTCGCCCGCACCGTCGGCCTTCAATTGGGACGCCACTTCGATCCCGACTGCCGCAGCCCCATCTGCTGTGCCGGATGCTTCGGCCGCGATGCGCCGCTCTCCGTCCGGGGTCAGCACGACGCCTTCGAGTTGGACCGCGCCGGAATCTTCGACCTGGCTACGGACTCCAACCGGTGCATGGCAGCCGGCCCGTAGCTCTCGCAGCAGACTCCGCTCGGCCGTCACCGCAGCCATGACCGGACCGCACGAGATTTGTCCAAGCACTGCAATCAACGAATCGTCATCCGCACGGCATTCGATACCGAGTGCTCCCTGGCCGACCGCATGCAGCATCAGCGGCGGTGTGAGCAGCCCGCTGATCCGATCCGCCAGGCCCAGACGGCGCAGTCCGGCTTCGGCGAGCACAATCGCGTCGAACTCACCTTCGTCCAGTTTGCGGAGTCGCGTCTCGACGTTGCCGCGAATGTCGAGCAGCTCGACATCTTTGCGTGCAAATCGGATCTGGGCCTGCCGTCGCAGGCTGCCAGTGCCAATGCGACTGCCAGGCACCAGCGACTGCAGCAGTTCAGCTCCCTCGGCGGTGCCCTCGTGACTGATCGGAAGAATCAGAGCATCGTGAACGGAAGCGCGTTCCGGCACGGCGGCAAGTGCGAGTCCCTCGGCCGCTTCGGTAGGCAGATCTTTCAGGCTGTGAACCGCCAGGTCCGCACGGCCATCCAGCACGGCAAACTGCACTTCGCGCGTGAACACGCCTTGCCCACCCATCGACGCCAGTGTGCTGAACCGGTCACGATCGCCCACCGTCGAAACGTCGACCAGCTCGATCTCGCAGTCGGAAACGGCCGCGCGAAGCAGATCGGACACATGGTTCGCCTGCCACATCGCAAGCTGACTGGTCCGCGTGGCAATACGAATGACATCACGATCGAATTCAGACACGAATGCACCTGGCAGGTTGTACGGCGCCGGAAGTCATTGGATTTACCGTTTGTGGCGAGCGGTGGGCGTCAGCCCGCCGGCACGATTTAGTGACGGCTGGCGAATTCAGTTCATTATCTCAAACACCTGCGAGCACCACACCGCACCCGATAAATCGGGTTACTACGAACCAATCGCAGTGAGGACCTGGTCGCCCATCTCGCTGGTGCTGATCGATGCTCCGCCCCGCGCCAGGTCTTTTGTACGGTGTCCCGCCGCCAGAACTGCATCAACGGCCGACTCGATCAGTGCCGCTTCCTCTTCCAGGTTGAGCGAATGTCGCAGCAGCATGGCTGTGGCGAGGATCGTGGCCAGCGGATTGGCGATTCCCTGTCCGGCGATGTCCGGAGCTGAGCCGTGAATCGGCTCGTAAAGTCCGGGTCCGGATTCGCCCAGCGACGCTGACGGCAGCATGCCCAGTGATCCAGTCAGCATCGAGCCTTCATCCGTGAGGATGTCTCCGAACATGTTGCCGGTGACGACGACGTCGAAATCAGTCGGTCGCGAGATCAGGTGCATCGCCATCGCATCGACAAGCACGTGTTCGTATTTCAGATGCGGGTATTCCGACTGGACGACGTTCTGAGCTGCCTGTCGCCACAGCCGCGAGACTTCCAGCACGTTGGCTTTATCGACAGACGTCAGTTTATTGCCACGCTTGCCGGCAGCCTCAGCAGCCAGACGCACAATGCGTTCGACTTCGCCGGTTGAGTAGGTCATCACACTCGACGCCACCTCGCCGCTTTCGTGCGGGCCGCGCTCAGAGCCACCAAAGTAGATGCCGCCCGTCAGCTCGCGAAAGAACAGGATGTCGACGCCTTCAACGATGTCACGACGCAACGGCGACGATTCCAGCAAAGCGGCGTATGTCTTAATCGGACGCAGATTTGCGAACAGTCGTAATTCCTTGCGGATCTTCAGCAGACCGGCTTCCGGACGGGTCTTCGCGTTCGGGTCATCCCACTTTGGTCCGCCCACGGCTCCGAGCAGAATCGCCTGAGACCGGCGGCAGGCTTCCAGAGTCTCATCCGGCAGTGGGTCGCCATGACTGTCAATCGCATTGCCGCCCATCGGATGTCGCGGCAGCTCGAACGAATGACCGAACTGCGTCGCGATGTCCGTGAGAACCCGCTCGGCCTGGTCCACGACCTCCGGGCCGATCCCGTCGCCCGGCAGAAGCACAATTGTCGCATCCAATGTATTGATTCCTGTCTATTGATGTTCGGCCCAGGACGCACCGCTGTCGCGGACTATACGGGACGGTCGCCGCCACTCAAGGCAGGCACGCAGCCGCGGCCCGCCGCGACCGAACATGTCAACCGGCGTGTGTTCAATCGATGAGCCACAATGATTGACAATTGGTCAAGACCGTTAGATGACAATGAATCCGCAGGCGGCGTGAAGAGTCAGCTCACTTCGAAGTCTCCGCGACAAATTGCATAACGTGACATACTCGCAAGATGGACCGATTTGAGGCGGATGACGCGTCCAATTCGATCCTGAAGCAGCGGAAAGTGTCGTATCCGCGCGAGTGCGAATTTCGACAGAAAGCAGTAGCTGACGGCAGCCACGCACCGGTTTCGACGAGCCAGGGTGTGCTCCAGCGCCGTTTGGCACAGGAATTGGGAAGCAAAGAAACACAGCCAGTCTTTTCTGGACCGTTACCGGTGCGTTTCGAGTACTGAAATGAACATAGTTACAGGTCTAGAATTAGAGGGGTCCCAGACGCGTCGTCGTAGCCTTGGGAAACCGACCGTGTGGATTCTGGCTGTGATTATTCTGGTCGGGGCCGGGCTGAGACTCTATTCCATTCATGACCAGTTGCTGCTGGATGACGAATGGCACAAGCTCGAACTGACGTGTCGTACTCCACTGTCCGAACTGCTGACAAATTACTACCCAGGCTCCAACAGTATTCCCATCAATGTGTATATACGAATACTGTTCGTCACTGTCGGTTGGAGTGAATTCGGACTGGTACTTCCGTCGGTGGCCTGCGGTCTGCTGCTCCTGTGTCTGATTCCACGTCTTGCCGGCAGGATGGGAGGTCCTTCGACGACCGTTTTCGCCGCGGCACTGGCTGCTGCCTCGCCACTCCTCATTTACTACTCCAGAATCTGTCGCTCGTACGGCCCATACATGTTGCTTTCCTGTCTGTTGGCGCACGCTGCCTACATGTGGGTCACAGACGGACGTCGTCGATACGGCTATCTAACCGCTATTTGGGGGGCACTGCTCGTTTATGTGCATCAGTTGGGTGTGTTGGCAACGTTCCCCACGTTTGCCGCCGTGTGCATTTCACGCCTCGTCCATCAATCGAGCGAAAAGAGCCAACTGCGCTGGCCTGCCCCTCCCTGGAAAGACATCCTGCTGGCGGGGTACATGCACAGTCTCCTGCTGTGCCTCCTGATCGGACCGGCTATTCTGAATTCACTTGGTAGTCTGTCGAACTACTACAGTGACGGTGACCGGTTCGGTGCCACAACGCTACTGGGGACCGGGCAACTGATGGCAGGCAGCGAAAGTCTTATGTTCGCGTTTGCCTGGTGGGGACTATGTCTGTTCGGGTTGATCGGACTGATTCGCTGCAGCCGGTTTTCAGGCCTGCTTGTGATACTGGGCCTCGCGGCACACGTGGTGTTTCTGTATGCCCACGGTGCTCCGGAGTTGTCCACACCAATCGTGCTTGTCCGCTATACAACTGCGATGATCCCGCTTTTCCTGGTCTGTGCTGGCAAAGGACTGGCCGACCTGATGGAGGCATTCATTCACCGTTTTGGCCGACCAGCACTGCAGCCTGCAGGTCTGTTGGTCCTGGTGATTGTCATCGCCGTGGGACCAGTTCCACACAGCTACACCGCCAGCAGAAATTTCACCAACCATGCGCAGTTTCAGGAAACCGCGCGAGTCGATCTGACCAGGATGTATTCGAGTCCAATGCGGCTCCTGTCAGTCGTGACGTTGGACGATGTTCCTGACTTCTACCGGGAACTGAAAGACGCCCCCGATGACACAGCAATCGTCGAATTCCCCTTCATGCTCGGTCACAGTTTTCAGACATCGGCTTTCTATCAGACGGTCCATGGGAAACGGGTATTCGGAGGATACGTGTGGCGACCGAGTTGGATGCGAAACGTCCCAAACCTGATTGTTATTCGGTCATTCCACACGGCCGGTAATGTGCTCAGTCGACTTCCACCGGAGGCGAATCGCTGGAGAAACCTGGTGAATCTGGAGAACCTTGCCCCGGCTGTGGAAAACGGTGCGCGCTATCTGGTCATTCACATCCGGCCTGTGTCGGAAGCCGTCGGAGCCGAGTCATTGACTCCGTTGGAGATCATTCCAGAACTGGATCACCACTTTCTGGCCGATACGGCGATCCGTTGCCGTCAGGTTTACGGCGCACCGGTCTTTCGCGACAGCCGGATTGTTGTGTTTGATCTGACTCGTTCCGCGGTTTCTCCCCGACTCGCGGACTGGAACCGTGCGGCTGAACGGCATACCGCACTTAAGACCGCACGGGTTCATGGAGTCGAGGCAGGAATGACTGCCCTGCGCGAGATCGCGACCCGTTCAGAAACAGACGCACCCGGGCGACTCCTGATGGGCCAGGCCCTGCTCGATCAGAAAGATCACGCCGGAGCCAAGGCGCAATTCGAACTGGCTATAGACGATGCCATACGCGAATGGAATCTGTTAATTCGACAGCCGGATGCCCCTCCCAGCTCCCGCGAGGAACGCTTGCGGCTCGACTACGTGGCGTTTATGGCGTCTCGCTCGCTTGCCGACTTGAACGCGGAAACGAAGTTGGCTGGCACTGACGAGTAGCTTCCCGCGTCTCGGCGGGCGATTGCTTCAGACTCGGGTCCGGCCACAACGAGGCCAGGGCCTTCAGTCATTTGAACAAGCTGCTCGCAAGGTGCCAATCGTCATTCTCGGTGCCCCGTCACCTGAACGGAATCAAGGTCCGACGCATTCGATATCGCTTCGCCCCCCGGATGGATCTCTGCAATGCCCGGGCAGCCACCAGTTGGGAAGCTCCATGTGATGCGTTGATCCATGCATTGGATCGCGCATCCGCTTGTTCAAATCTCTGAACACGCACCAGTTGGAATGTTCCGCTGTGTTGACACCGCGTTCCCCCCTGTCGGCTGTCAGAATTCGCCACCCGGTTCTCGCTCGAATCGTAACTCGTTGTGGCTTCCCCTGTTCCGACGAGTAGTCGGGTCATGACGGTTGTACCGGCAATACCAGTGGTATGGATTGTGCCGGTTTGTCACGTGACTCCGGTTGAGACCCGGAGCCCCAACCATACAGCGAGTGTGGCGAGGGAGAGAGAGACTGATTGCCGCAACGCGTCCGGTGACCTGAGAGACCACCGGACATGTGGAGCCATCCGGCTTTGCCGGAGAACTCCGCGTGATGACTGCTGTGGGGCTGTGATTACGGAGTGTCTCTGTGCTGGATCGATTCAGCACGGTGATGCTCTTGTCGGAAGTCGCTGATTTCCGGCCAGTCCCCTGCAGTCGCCATTTCCGTTGCGAGCGAGAACTCAGCGCATTCGATCGGCGCGACAAGGTCTTGATCTGCCTCCCACTTCATCCGAAGCACCAGGGGGAGAGAGACCAATGATCACGACCTGCACGAGCCGACTGTTTTCGTACACAAGCCGACTGGGACGTTGCCTGATTCACGACGAAACAGGCGCCTACCTGACCACCGAGCTGATCATCCTGATGACCGTCCTTGTCTTCGGACTGGCCGCGGGTCTGAATGCGATCGCCGGTTCCGTCAACGGAGAACTGGGCGACATTGCTCAGGCCATCCAGCTCGATCAATCCTTCTCGTACAACGGGTTGAATGCTCCCGGCCACGCGACGTGCAGTGGCAGCGGATACGTCGACATCGATATTCCGCCAGTTGTGACTGCGACTCCGCCGTTCATTCCACCGCCGCCACCGCAGTTCGCGCCACTGCCGACCCCGCCGGCAATCCCGATCGATCAGATCGAGGACATCCCGTTGCCTCAGGCGGTGGTCCCGCTGGACAACCAGGTGCCGGTCTTCATCGACGAGATTCTGGGAGTCAACCCCTAAAGCGCGGTCCGCACTGACAACGTGCAGGTGGAATCAGTCCGAGACGATTGTGCAGATGTCCGACAGCTCGAGGCTCTGGAGCGTGACCTGTCCGCCTTTCAGGCTCGCGTCCAGGCACTGCGGGAAATTCGCCGCAAGCAGTGCGAAGACAACAAACCGTGATTCCGCGCCGCAGCAATGTCGGACTTAGGGCAGAGAGACAGGCCATGTCTCTCTGCTCTGACGAATTGATAACTCGAAATGCCTTAGTTCCTGAACGCCGCTCCCGGGTGCGACTCGTTTCGCGGACCGGCAGCGCGCTGTCTTAGTGTGCTTTGCCACTGGATGCTCAGCCGCAACTGCTTGCGGCGCCGTGGCTTACACTCGTGTCTTCCGGTTGTACCGATTATTCCGGGAATTCCGATCGTACCGGTGGTACTGTCTGGCACGGTTAGTGCGATTATACCTGATCAACACAAAACACTGACTGTGACAGTTATGAGGCCGGCTCCGAAGTCATCCCGTTCAGTCGTTTGAACGGTGAGACACACAGCCGCAGCGGTTGATTCCTGCCGCCGCCCGTAATCCGCCACAGTGAAACAGCACAGTTCCGCAGCAGTTTGAGAGACCGCTGCTTGATGGCTGAAGTCGCCCGGGCGTGCCCGCAACCACGCTCGGGCCTGTGGTCACTTCGGTGATGACTTCGGCAACGTGCGGCTGGCAGCAGCCGCACTGGAAACACTGCCCACGCCCCATGAGCTGGGCTCCCATTTCGAGTTCAGGAACTCGCACGAGTCGATCGGAGAGCACCCGATCGCACGGCGAATGAGTTCCAGAGTGCCTTTCAAAAAGTTTGCCGTCGTCGTCTGCGCTCCCAGTGCGAGCCGCTCGGCGGGGTTCCGCCCCTCAATCCTTCAACTGGCGAGGTGTTCCATGACACGAACTGCCAGCAGACGACCACCTCGTCGCCTGCGTCACCTTCTAAGGGATGACTCCGGATTCATTGTGACCGCGGAGCTCATTCTGGTCCTCACGCTCCTCATCTGCTCGGTCGGCGTCGGGGTCGCCGTCGTCAAAGACGCTGTTGCCACGGAGCTGAATGACATCTCAGACGCCATCGGCACCTTCGATCAGAGCTTCACGATCAACGGCCTGCAGGCGGAGATCGAAGGTGGCAGCGAAGGAGGCGCTGATTTTCACTCAGAGTGCGCCGGCTTTGGCTTCACCGACAGTCAGGATCAGTGTGATTGCCAGGTCATTTCGATTGTCGCCGGGAACGTCTCGATCCTCGGTGGCGGCGCCCAGATCGCAGGCGGCGGTGGTGGTGGAGGAGGAGGTGGTGGTGGAGGAGCGTTTGCAGCTCAGGCACAGGCCGTCGCGGCGTCCCCCGCTCCAGCGTCTTTCGCAGCACAGACACTGATACCCGCTCCAACCGCATCCGCCGTCCAGGCGACTGATGCACTGGTTCCCGTGCTGGTCAATTCGGCGATCGAGGACTCTGCCACCAATCGTCCAGCCGCAACGGCAGCGCCATCCGAGGTGTCTCCGCCCGCCGGCGAGACCATTCGACCGAACAGCTTCGAGCGTGGAAAGGCAGTCCCCGCTCAACCACTTCCCTCAACGCGACCGTCTCGCGCCGAGTGAATCTCTTTGTCTCTCTCCCGATCGAAAAGGCTCAGACCATGACTAATTACAGCAACAGACACGTGTGCAGAACCCAACGCAACCTCCTTCACGATGAATCGGGATTCATCGTAAGTGCGGAACTCATCCTGATCCTGACAATGTTTATCTGTGCCGTCGCCGTCGGATTTGGTGTTGTCAAGGACGCGATCGCTACTGAATTGAACGACATCTCGGACGCTATCGGAGCCGTCGATCAATCCTACACCGTCAGTGGTCACCAGGCACCGACCGGTACCGATGGCGTTTTCCACGGCACGTGCGCGGCATTTGGCTTCCAGGACGCCGAGGATGAATGTGATTGCCAAGTCATCACCATCATTGCCGCCACGCCGAAGGTCGATGCCAGTGGCGGCTCAGCCGAGAACCAGTAACGGTGTATTGGCTCATTAGGCGAGCGGCAGATGAGAATTTAGAGTCTTCCGTCGTCAGACATGCACACCGTGCGCGCGCATCGTAGGATGGGCACTCCTGCCCGTCCCGGCACTGGCAATGGACGGGCAAGAGTGCCCATCCTACTTTTGGTTGCGGCTCTGCCGCTTTGGGAATGGGGCCCAAAATAGATTCCCGATTTCGTAGTAGCGAAAGTCGCCAAGACTTTCGGTGTCGGATGTTGCCGAAACTCTTGGCGAGTTTCGCTACGGAAGTTAATTCGGGACTATTCCTTACCTGCCAGTGTCGGTAGCTGGATTCGCAAGAATTCAGTTTCCCTGCGTGCCTGAATTCTTGCGAATCCAGCTACGGGTAAGAACTCATCTGCCGCTCGCCTTAATCGATTCACCCGCGTGTGATGTCGATGCTGGTCCCGACAAGGTCGACCGCAACGATCATCACTTCTGGTGAGGGAGAGCTGAAAGGAGCACTGGAACATGGACTCGTTCCAGTCTCCTTGAGACTCTCGGACGGAGTGCAGACAGGCTGTCAAGTGGACTTATCACGTGTTTACACGCAATGTCATGCAAACCGAACAGTCGGTAGAACGGCGATAACCCGTCCAACCCGTGCAATCGGACCGTGACCGCATCCGTTCGACTTCTGCAACTGACCAGCCCATAAGCTGTTAGGGCCTGCGTGTCGTGTTGTATCGATTATTCCGACTGGACCGACTTTCCGGTTTCCGTGGGATTGGCATGACGTCTGCAAAGCAACGGTTATCTGACTGATAACAATAAAAACACCTTTGAGTGTAGAGCCGTTTATGACTCGTCTATCGAGTCTGACGGTTCGACAGAGTCTCGTACCGCCGGACGCTGTTTACGCAGCGGCGTCCGTAGTGGTGCGAATGAGAGAGCCCGGTCGCGCTTCGCAACGGCGCGACATGGGTTTGCCATCATGCGGACCGCCATTGCAGGCGCCGCTTTTCATACACGGCATGACGAAGAAACGCGACGACTCTCACCGTCGCCTGTCAGACCGGTCGCTGCTTTTGACGGGATTGGCGAATTGTTGTGGACGCACCAATCCTGAGTCTCTCAAACACCTGCGAAAGGAACAGCCTCCATGCTCACTCAGATCCTGAACGATGAAACGGCTACGGTCGTTTCGGCCGAACTGATTCTGATCCTGACAATCAGTTTCTGCGGCGCGGCGGTCGGCTGGTCGACCATCGGTTCCGCGATCGTATCGGAACTGGATGACATCTCCGAAATGGTCGGCGTCATCGATCAGACCTACAACGTGACTGCCCACGCGGCGCCGATCAACGAAACGACCAATCATGGCTCCTGCTCGCCGTTCGGATTCAACGATCAAGAGGACGACTGCGATTGTCAGGGAGTCGTGCTCATCGAAACCGCCGGCAAGATTCAGACTGGCGCAGGTGACTCCGAGAATGGCACGGCCGTTGGTGCATAAGACGGCTCGTTCGCGCCGCAGGGGTTTTCCTGCAGTGCAGCGGCAGACAATCAACCGGCCGTCCGAGTCCAATCCTGTCAAATTGCTGTGCTGCTGACTTCAGACAAGACGTGCCGTTCCTGCTGATTCCGAGCGACAGGTCATTCGTCTGGAACACGAATTGCGGATGATTCATGAACATCGATGATGTCATGACTGTACTTGATATCGAAGTGATCGATTCGGACCGGTATTTCAGTGCTTCCGACACAAGTTCCCGCGTAAGCACAACTGATTCTGGCGGCTTGATCGTCGCCATGTGAAAGGCCGTATTAACACTCTGTATTCGCATTCTGCCACGGATCGTTAACACCTGCGCTGTCCGTACGACCCGAATACACGGACCGCTCAGGACGCTCAGAATCCGTACAACCTCTGCAAAACACGATCGGTATCGTCGATTGTGACGCCAGCGCCGGCTGCGACGATCCCCCGTCTGCGCCGACTCGCGGCGATTGGCACGCGCACTGCATTTTCCTGTGTCCGCCTCGCTGACAGCGAGACACATTTCTGACCACCGTGCTGGTTCAACCAATCACCCGGATCAATACCGCACGCCCGATTCTCACGGCGTGCCCCGGGCTGACAACTGTCCCCATTCTCCTTTCCGGGGCAGTGGCGCGTTCTGGTCTGTTTCGATCATTCCTGCCAATTATCAACCTTTGCAGACGGAAGTGAGAGTCCGTCTGCAAAGGAAAAAGATGCGCTCTGTGTGTGTCACAGTGCGTGTGTGTGAGAGAGCCCGGGACGTGTTAGCCGCACCTCCCGGGTTTCACGCCATCAACGCGGCCGCGAGCCGCTTTGCCTGGATACTCAGCGCTGAGGAGACAGCCCGCCGGCCAGTGGACTGTCAACATGGACCGGCCACCTCACTTGTTGCGAGTGAGTGGTTCATGACTGTGGGACCAACCGGCCAGTTGTATTCCACACAGATTATCAGGGGTCTTTCATACGGAATTCCCCGTCATCACGTCTCTCAACTTCTCTTCCGTAAAAGGAACTCAAAACATGCTGCGTAAACTTTTCTCAGATGAAACGGGTGCTGTCGTTTCTGCCGAGCTGATCCTCATCCTCACGATTACCTTCTGCGCCGCGGCCGTTGGCTGGTCCACGATCTCCAGCGCAGTCGTCACCGAACTCAACGACGTTTCGGAGATGATCGGTTCTGTGGATCAGAGTTACAGTTACGGTGCGCACCGGGCTCCCGCCAGTACCGGCAGCCACGGCAGTTGCTCGCCTTCCGGCTTCAACGACATTACTGATGACTGTGACTGCAAAGCACTGGTTCGCCTCTCAACGTGTGGCAAGACGCAGACTTCCGGCACAACCGATACTGTCACTGGTGGAACGGACGGAAACTAAGCGACAGTCGGTATCTGACGAACACCGGGCGATTGTTTCGCCTGATGTAACAGCCTGGCCCCCACAGGACTCTTTGTCCTGTGGGGCCTTTCTCTCTCAATCTCTTCACACACACACGTATCTCTGACTCATACACGGAGCAGTCTCCCATGCACAAGCAGCCAGCAATCGACCATGTACCACAGCCGTCACGTCGGCCGTGCGGAATGGCAATATCAAGGCAATACAACTGTCGCCTCGCTAACGGCTGACGGTATTGCAACTCGGGAACGCATCATCCTTCCCCGATGTGTCGTCGCGAGCGAATTGTCCTTCGAGAGTTCCAGCCTGCATTTGCTGGAACGCGTTCTGACTTCTACGACTCTGTGCCCGGCTTCAGTCAGGTGCGCCCTGCGCTCCGACAGAAACCGGAAACCGGCCAGAGCGACTCTCGCAATGCTGTCTTGAGCCGTCTGACGCAGTCGTGTTTCAGTCGCGTCCTGTCGGTCGTAGACAACTTCTCTAACACACACACTTTCTCTTGCACACAGGAGTGATCACATGTTTGAAGAATTCATGAATGATGAGACCGGTGTTGTCGTTTCAGCGGAGCTGATCCTGATTATTACCATTGCCTTTTGTGCTGCCGCTGTCGGATGGGCCGCAATCAGTAGCGCAGCAGTGACTGAACTCAATGATGTGTCGGAGATGGTTGGAGTCGTCAGTCAGTCGTACAACTATCCAGGCATTGTCAAGAGACGCAATTCGCCGGACACGTTTCATGGTCGTTGCTCCGGAGCGGGCTTCAATGACCATGCAGACAATTGCGACTGCCGGGGCATCACGTTTCTGACGACATGCGGAAAGACCCAGAGCGCTTCGACCACGGCCGATTCCGGGCCGTCCGCCGGATAACTGACGAGCAATTGAGAGCTTCTACCGCCTGTGTCCGCGGCGAGGTTCCTGCCGTCGTGAAGCACGCCGCCATGCTGTGGTGGCTGGATACTCAGCCGAGGTGACATCGCGCTGGCCAGCGTGATGTCGACATGAACCGGTCAACTCACTGGTTGCGCGTGAGCGGTTCATGCGTGCTGGAGCAGCCGACCTGCTGCTCTGGACATGCTGCTTGTTACGGGTCATTTGCCAAATACTGGTTCGACTCCCTCTTTGACTGTCTCTCATACTTTGTTGCACAAAGGAAATTTCAAATGCTGCGTAAACTCTTCAGTGATGAAACCGGTGCTGTCGTTTCCGCTGAACTTATTCTGATTCTGACGATCACCTTCTGTGCCGTCGCCGTTGGTATGTCCACGATCTCCAGCGCCGTCGTGACAGAACTCAACGACATTTCTGAAATGATCGGCGCTGTCGACCAGAGTTACTCCGTCACTGGGCATAAGGCTCCCGCCAATACCGGCAATCACGGCAGATGCTCACCATTTGGTTTCAATGACATTGCTGATGATTGTGACTGCAAACCTCTGGTTCGCACCTTCACGTGTGGCAAGACCCAGAGTTCAGGCACAACCGCTCCAGACGATGGTGGATCGGACGGCGACACCTGATCTGCAGTCGGTGTCTGAACACCGGGCGATGATCGCCTGATGGAACAACTCGGGCCCCACAGGACTCTGTGTCCTGTGGGGCCTTTTCTTATGTGTTTCACACCGGCTGCCCCGTTCACAGTTCTGCTGCGACAGCGCGAACTGGCATAGTCGCCACCGGCTGCTGTCGAAACTCACGGGAATGACGCGTCTGCCCATTGCTCTGATGAGCGTCGCGGTCCTGCTCCTGACAGTGGCGACATTTCTACAGGTCGGACGATGACGAAGCAGTGTTCACCTGTGGCAACACACCGTCAGGGTGACAGAATTCAATCTGCTTGCGCACGCCCAACTTGTCACCGCATATTCAGACGCGCGTAACACTGGCGACCGACAAGGCTTGCTGCTGACAGGTGTTTCGCCGCTCTCGACCCAGTCACTTCATGCGCCACGAAGTGACACGCTGGCTTAACAGTCTGCACAGGCATTCTGATTCGAACTGCTAACACCTGCGCCGTCTGACAATCCGGACAAGGCTGCCCGATCGAATGCTACAGGGCACGCTCAAACGCCCTAACATACCAGAACTCCATGACTTCGGACAGTTGTGACAGCTGAAAGCACGTTGGCCGCTGCCACCGTGTCGAGGGTCTTGCCGCAATTGGCACATGCTCTGCAATTGCGCCTGTCAACCTGGCTGACAGCGAGTAGCAGTTCCAACGCTCGTGTCCGTCATTCCGGTTACAAGCAGATTCCGCATACATCGGACCCGAATCGAAGCACCGACGCTCGCAATTACCGCGAGTGAGTCGGATGCGCGGTCGGGTCCAACTGATTCAAAACGCTCGATTATCAGACTTTGCAGGCGGAGGTGAGAGTCCGTCTGCAGAGGAGAAGCTGCGCTCTGTGTGTGTCACAGTGCGTGTGTGTGAGAGAGCCTGAGATGTGTTAGGGCACGTCTCAGGTCTCGCCATCAACGCGGCTGCGAGCCGCTTTGCCTGGATACTTAGCGCTGAGGAGACAGCCCGCCGGCCAGTGGGCTGTCAACATGGACCGACCAACTCACTTGTTGCGAGTGAGCGGTGCATGACTGTGGGATCAACCGGCCAGTTGCGTTCCACACATTATCAGGGGTCTTTCATACGGAATTCCCCATCATCACCTCTCTCAGATTCTGTTGCACAAAAGGAACTCAAAACATGCTGCGTAAACTCTTTAATGACGAAACGGGTGCTGTCGTATCCGCCGAACTGATCCTCATCCTCACGATTACCTTCTGCGCCGCGGCCGTTGGCTGGTCCACGATCTCAAGCGCCGTTGTCACGGAACTCAACGACATTTCCGAAATGGTCGGTTCTGTGGATCAGAGTTACAGTTACGGTGGGCACGCGGCTCCCGCCAGTACCGGCGACCACGGCCGTTGCACGCCTTCCGGCTTCAACGACATTACTGATGACTGTGACTGCAAAGCACTGGTTCGCCTCTCAACGTGTGGCAAGACGCAGTCTGCCGGCACAACCGATACTGTCACTGGTGGAACGGACGGAAACTAAGCGACAGTCGGTATCTGACGAACACCGGGCGATTGTTTTCGCCTGATGTAACAGCCTGGCCCCCACAGGACTCTTTGTCCTGTGGGGGCTTTTCTCTATTCATACACGGGAGCAACGGTTGGTTTCGCCGAGCCTGTGGTCGGGCCGAATGGGATTATCAGTGTCATGCGACTGTCGTCCGGCAAACGGCCGACGCGCTTGTCCGAGTAAGACGGCGCGAACAGGTTTAGGAACGGGTCTCAAATAAGTTCGCGATCTGGAATCCGCGAGACCTCTGAGCCGTAGCCCGATTTCTCCGAAATCGGGACCAGACGACATCGCAACCTGCCGGCACATACATCGACCGCCGCTCAGCCTTGCCAGGCCCAGGGCAGCGGATTTCGGAGAAATCCGCCTACGGCTCAGCTCCGGACCAGTGCACAGCCTCGGCAGACGCTAGCGCCTACGGCTCACAATTCCGGGAAGCTATTTCGGGACTATTCCTTAGTCGCCAAAGGCTGCAGATGCCCGAGAGACGTTACGGGCCGCAGGAGCTGTCAAGCTGGCCTGGCAAAGTGCAAGTGATGCTTCACATCAATGGGCTGAATTCCGCTGTGATTCGGCCTCTCTCGCGGCCAGATCACTCAACCATTCAATGGTTGAAACGCAGTGTCAACGCGATCTGTCATGCAAACTTGACAGCCATTGTCGCCGCAGTGCCCCATGTTGCCGCGTCGCAACACGTGTCGAACTTTTTCTGCAACATGCTTTGATCCCTTGCGGCGCAGGCACTTGCGCGCAATGCGGGGCCCGCTGTTGACGTGCCGCAACATGGCTTGTTGCTCGCCTGCCACATCCCGCTGGCACACCCGCTGCAAGAAGTCATCTCATCGGGACTAAGGCCGTCAGAAACAGACACTCCTCTCCCGAATCCATTCAAAAGACCAGTCCTGACGGGTCGCTGCCGGCTGACATCACAAGTTCGATTCTCCCTTCGGGCAGCGAAAAGCCCCGTCAACATACTCCAACCGACCAATCCAACATTCGAAGTTCTCATTGCTCAGGTGAAGGTGAGAGAGCACCTGGGTGTTCCGGTCACAACCGGTTCATGGTGAGAATTGCGATGTCCCCTGGGTCGTCGCCCGAAACGGCGGCGACCCGCGAGTACACCGGCCGGAACCATTCGGCCACCCGAGTCTTTCCTGCAGGAATTGAGTGCCTGGAATGCAACAGCCAGGCATGCGGGACTCTGCAATTGCAGAGTCAAACACCTCTGGTTCGCCGCTGTCAGTCGACGGTCAGCAGCATCGGTCAGAGGTGACAGTCCGACGGCTAATCGGACTTTAAACGCGGTAATTTCTCTCTACACACGACTCTCATCAAGGACACACAGACATGCTGCGCAACCTCCTGAACGACGAAAACGGATTCCTGATCTCCGCCGAGCTGATGCTCGTCATGACGCTGGCCTTCTGCATGGCCGCCGTCGGTTGGGCTGCCGTCCGCGACGCTCTGGTCAACGAACTCAACGACGTTTCACACGCCATTGGTGCCGTCAGCCAGTCTTACAACGTCACCGGTTTTCAGAAGAACAAGTTGACCGGCAAGCCGCACGGCGAATGCTCGGGCTTCGGTTTCAATGACGACGCTGACGAGTGCGACTGCAAGATCATCGAGTACGTCGACACCTGCGGAAAAGACGATCCGAGCACCGGCCCGGAAGAAGGCCAGTCCTCCGGGTACTAAGCCCCACTCGGTACACGCATCTGTCTCAGGTCGACTGACCTGATGCAGAACAGTGCAAACTGACGGACAGTGTTCCGGGGAGCCGCAAGGCTCCCCGGAGACTCCGCTCGCTGATTCTTCCACCCGTCAGTCACTCTTTCTCCGTTGGCTGACAGATGCGACGCGGAACTGCCCTCTCACTCCCATTTCGCAATCTCCGCCTCACTTCCGCCCGTCCGGGCTCTTCGACCACTCTGGTCATCGCTTCCTACCCCATCTCACCCACCAGATTTCACAGGGACTCACACATGCTCCGCACACTCCTTCGCGACGAAAATGGTTTTCTGATCTCCGCTGAACTCATGCTGGTTATGACTCTGTCCTTCTGCATGGCCGCCGTTGGCTGGGCTGCCGTTCGGGACGCACTGGTCAACGAACTGAACGACGTGTCGCACGCTATTGGTGCTGTCAGTCAATCCTACAACGTGACTGGACTCACGAAGGCAAAGTACACCGGCAAGCCACATGCCGAGTGCTCTGGCTTCGGATTCAACGATGACGCCGATGAGTGCGATTGCAAGATCATCGAGTACGTCGACACGTGTGGAAAAGACGATCCGAGCACCGGCAAGGCCGAGTAACAACACTCGAACGACCTGATGAACTTGGTTGAATCCAGGCCGGTGCTTCGCGCCGGCCTGGATTGTTGCATTCCGCGAGACGCGTCATCCAATTCGCTTACGGGAGCAGAATGTCATGTTGAGCACAGAGAACCGTTTTCGGGCGGGAATCATCATTCTCACACTGTCCGCCTACGCGCTCGTCTGGAACTGCGGGTTCGTCAACTTCGACGATCCTGCTTACGTCCCAGACAACGTGAACGTGAAAACGGGGCTGTCTGCGGAAAACATCCGATGGGCATGGACATCGACATTGCTTGCCAACTGGTCTCCGCTGACGTGGATGTCCCTGATGCTGGATGCGACTATCTATCCGCCCGGTCCGCGCGGTTTTCACATCACAAATCTTCTGCTGCACGTTGCCAACGCACTGCTTCTGTTCCAGGTACTGCGGTGCATGACGGCACGAACAGCGTTAAGCGGATGCGTGGCCCTGATCTTCGCGGTGCACCCCGTACACGTCGAGTCTGTAGCGTGGATCGCTGAGCGCAAGGACGTCTTGTCCATGTTTTTCGGTTTGATTGCGATGCTGGCCTATACTCATTACGTAAGGCCCGGCAGCATCAGTCGCGGCCGATGGTGGTATGCATTCGCGCTGTTCGCGTTCGTGTGCAGTCTGCTGTCCAAACAGATGCTGGTGACGCTCCCGTGTTTGCTGCTGCTGTTGGATGTATGGCCGCTGCAACGCATTGGGTCTGCAGGTCGTTCCAAGATCAACCCCGGTCTCGACGCGGCAGACACACCGCACGATCCGCCAGTTTCCACCTCGGTCCCGCCACCGGTCCGGCCCGGGCGACTGCTCCTCGAGAAAGCTCCATTCCTATTGCTTTCGGTGATCTTCAGTGTCATTGCCCTTCAAGTGCAGAAGGCGGGTGGTGCCATGGAGGGGCTCAAACACCTGACACTTGACGTACGGATGGCGAACGCCGCAGTCGCCTATGTTGAGTACGTGAGAACGGTGTTCTGGCCTTCAGGGCTGGCCATCTTTTACCCGCATCCGGAGCACGGCCTTTCCGGACTCACACTTGCCATCAGTGGCGGCGTGCTCGGCGTCGTAACACTGCTTGCAGTTTGTCTCTGGAAACGGGCTCCGTTTGTCGCGACCGGCTGGTTCTGGTTTCTTGGGACACTCGTACCTGTGATCGGACTTGTGCAGGTCGGTATTCAACAGCGAGCGGATCGGTACCTCTACATGCCAGGCATCGGCATATACATCATGGCCGTCTGGACGCTGGGGCCGTTGCTGGCAAGAGTTTGTCCGTTGCATCGAGTACGTGTCACGACTGTTGGCGCCGTTCTGCTGATACTCACAATGGCGACGTTCTGGCAGGTTCGTCGTTGGCAGAACAGTATCTACCTATGGAGTCACACAGTGCGCGTCACGGAACGGAATCTGTTGGCGCACACTCAGTTGGCAAGTGCCTTCAACGATGCGGGACTGGGCGAACGGGCGGCCGTGCTCTTCCGTGAAGGTCTTGAGGAATGGCCGAACGACAATATCCTGAATGCAAACTACGGACTCTATTTCGTCAAACGACAAGAGTACGAAATGGCTCTACCTTACGTGCGCAAGTCGGTTGAACTTGAACCCGATAACGGGACGGCAGAAGCACTGCTGGGTTTTGTCCTCTGGAAGACGGGAACACTCGACGAAGCAGAGGTGATACTGCACAAGGCCATTGAGCACGAACCGCGAGGAGTACGTGCGTATTACTAC
The DNA here is from genome assembly GCA_963579025.1 of Planctomycetota bacterium. Taxonomy (GTDB): domain Bacteria; phylum Planctomycetota; class Planctomycetia; order Planctomycetales; family Planctomycetaceae; genus CAUZFZ01. The sequence goes on from CAUZFZ010000073.1 coordinate 29,360, forward strand.
CTGGGCCGCATTCGGCTGGAACAGGGATTGACGAAACCTGCAACTGAGTTCTTTGAGCGCGCGCTCAAAGCGGATCCCACATACGGTCCCGCACGCAGGTTTCTGACTCAGATTCAGCAGGGGCTGCCCGTCGATTGACGCGCTGTTGACAAAAACGGCTACGAGCGAGTGCCACAGCCACTTCAAACGGATGACAGACCAGACCATCGGGACCGGTCAATCGGCTGCGGCCTGTCAGACAGCGTCTGTGGTGCGGCGATGTACCATCGCACGCCGCTTCAGGATCGCTACCGAATGCTGAACTCATCCTGCGCCGCGGCATTTATGTCGCCCCACGTGTGATCCTGGAATGAGGCGTTCACCTGACTTAACAGACCGCGCAGCAGCGCATAAAGCCTGCTTATCACATCTGCGTCCCGTCTGAGGGCGACCAGACCGGCGGTCACGCCTGATTGACAAAGCGCAAACTCGTTGGCCACACGGGAGTTATCGACGTTTCAAGGCCAACGCGACACGACTCAGTGAGCCACATCAATTGAGTCCGGCACGGTGAGTGCGAGTACAGACTTTCGCGGCAGGGTCCCAGCCCGGTCGCTTCTCTCTCACACTCTCACACACACTGGGGACTTTGTCGTGTCGCTTTCTTTGCGACGGACTGCGGCTGTTCGGCTGCCAGCTAGCCGAACAGATCACGCACGTTCGAAAACAATCCGCCTCGCGCAGCAATTGACTGCCGACGAGGCTGGATTTGTCATCTCAAGCGAACTCATCCTGGTGATGACCATCGCCGTACTCGCCATGGTCGTCGGTCTGACGGCTGTTCGTGATGCCATTACACACGAACTCAACGACGTCTCGCACGCCGTCGGTGCCGCATCACAAAGCTACAACGTCGTTCATCTCAACAAGCCAGGACACAGTTGCATTGCAGGCTTCGGCTTCAATGACAACGCCGACGAATGCGACTGCAAAGCCATTCGCCTGGTTGATGTCTGCGGCAAAGATGACCCAAGTAACGGCCGCGCCGAATAACCAACACGATGTGTGTCGATCGCTAGTGCGACTGCATTCGAAACACTCGCGCCTGTTGTGCCCACCACATTCAAAGAGCCCCGCGCACAACGGGCCGAACGAGCTATCTGTCGCGTTTCATTCTCACGGCTTTCTCCGTCGGATCCCGGGCTGACGGATCTTTATCAGTTGAGCTGCATTTGGCAGCTCGTCATGTCTCTCTCTCACTCGCGTAAAGGACTCTCAGATGAAACAGCTTTTCAACGACGAAGCAGGTTTTGTGATTTCCGCCGAGCTGGTCCTGGTCATGACCATTGCCGTTCTGGCCATGGTTGTCGGTTTGACCGCCGTGCGTGACGCCGTCACACACGAACTCAACGACATCTCACATGCATTCGGTGCGGTCTCCCAGAGCTACAACGTTGTTGGTCTGGAAAAGGACAAGAAGAACGGCAAGCCGCATGCTTCTATCGACGGCTTCGGGTTCAACGACAACACAGACGAGTGCGATTGCAAGATCATTCAACTCGTGGACGTCTGTGGCAAGGAAGACCCGAGCAACGGCAAGTCCGAATAGTCTGAACGTGACCTGTTCACCTTGCATTTACTCACCTCGTTGTGCTTCTGCTTCGCTACGCCTCCGGGGAGTGTGAACCACTCCCCGGAGGTCCCGCCTCAAGCGTGATGGTTGGATGGGCAGTTCGAATCTGTATTGAGAGTGAACCAATCGGTCCGGTGGGCAGTACCGGACAACGAAGCTCACCTGGGCAACAGACTCGAATCGACCTGAAGCTGCTCGACCAGACAAACTCGCATTGAACTTGTCGCTCCGTAACGCCACGCCAAAGTTAACTGCGCCAGTTAGTGGTCCCGGATGACTGCTGTCTTTTTCAGGTCACTCTGCAAGGACGTCCCTACGTTCTCTCTCTCACAATATCAGTTCACACAAGGGACTCCCGAGATGACACGTTTCTTCAACGATGAAGCAGGTTTTGTAATTTCCGCTGAACTCGTGCTCGTGATGACGATCGCCGTCCTGGCGATGGTGGTTGGTCTGACAGCCGTCCGCGATGCCGTCACACACGAGATGAATGATATCTCCCATGCCTTCGGTGCTGTGTCTCAGAGCTACAACGTTGTAGGACTGGAAAAAGATAAGAATCGCGACTGGCATGCGTATATCGAGGGTTTTGGCTTCAACGACAACGCTGACGAATGCGACTGCAAGATCATTCGCCTGGTAGACGTCTGTGGCAAGAACGACCCCAGCAATGGACGCAATGAATAACTGGCGAAGCGGTTCACTGGTTTCGGCCAGTGAATCGTCAGGAGTAAGCCTCGACCCGATCTGCCCGTCGGTTCGGGGCTTTTTTATTTGGCACATGGCCGCGACACGATGAAGAGCAGCTTTAGTGCATGAGCGTTACTGCGGGCGTCTACCGGACAAATCAATACAACCGCACTCGGATTCGACACCGTCGGTACACATTACCTGTGTCGCGTACAGCGCTGGGTGAGTTACCTGACTAGCATTGGCTACCGTTGTTTCCCAGCCGGAACAGACCATGGATTCCACACAAGGTAACTCATCGGATTCAGAACCGGATGTAGCCAAAGTGCCGGTTCAACGCGCGAATATCAATGCCGAAACGCCGCCCGAGAATCGACCGCCAGTCATCTCTCCGAAACGGCGACAGGTACATCTCGATCACGCCGACAGGCCGTTGACTGGTCTGCGCTCGCCCGCAGACGCACCGCCTATTCCCACACTGGTACCACAGTCCGATGTACCGACCGCGGAACACCCAATTGTCTCGAAACTCGATTCCTTAGATGTCGTTGTAACTGGGCCATGTCACAATTGCCGGGCAACGGGCGCCCGCGCGCAGTACTCCATTGCCGGCATCCCCGAACGAATGATCGTTTGTGTGGGGTGTGGGCTGGGGTCCCTCCACCCATTGCCGGGCCATGATCGTGTCGCCGAGTTCTACCCCAGCGAATACTACGGGGCGGTAACCGCAAAATTTGAATTCCTGGTCGAATTGGGTGTCCGGGTCGGGGCGTGGGCTCGGATTCAGTCGCTGAGGTTTCAACTGCCGCGCGGCGCCAGAGTACTCGACATTGGTTGTGGGCGAGGGACCACGCTGCGGGCGCTGCTGGATCTTGGATATGAAGCGCATGGTGTCGAACTTTGCGAGGATGCGACGGCGGGTGTTGATCCTCGCGCTGTCATTCGCATCGCGCCGGATCTCGTCGAGGCAGGATACGAAGAGAATTCGTTTGACGCCGTCGTCATCTGGCACGTGTTGGAACATGTGACGGCTCCGGACCGCACGCTCGCTGAAGTCCAGCGGATTCTTCGACCTGGCGGCCGGCTTGTCCTCGCAGTTCCTAATCTGGGAAGCTGGCAGGCGCAGTGGACGGGAGAATCCTGGTTCCATCTGGACCTGCCCAGACACCTCTATCATTTCTCACCGGAATCCCTCTCGGGAATGCTAAGCCGACACGGATTCAACAGTGTGAAGATCCGTCATTTCGCTCTGCTTCAGAATCCATTTGGGTGGCTGCAGAGCGTTTTGAACATGGCTACTCGATGCCCGCGGAATTCGCTTTACTCGCTCCTGCACCGCGGCGGGCAGCATCCGGATGTCAAGACTATGACGCGGCGGCAGCGCATGGGATTACGCCTGGCTTACTTGTTAGGTCTTCCAATTGCATTGGGACTCAGTGTGGTCGAGTCGCTGGCTCGGCGAGGCGGAACGATGGCCGTCACTGCAAAGTGCAAATAGCCGCTGTCGTCAACTCTCGGAATCCAGATTCAGACATCGCTGTAGAAAGCCGCGTAGTTCCGGCGCGCCTACCTGTGCCAGTTTCACAAATCGTAGCCGGATCGCCGTTCGTCCATCTTTTGTCTGTGTCGTTTCGTGTTCCGTCGCAATCTCGGCCATTCTGCCGATGCCCGTCTGATCCGTATCGGGCACGATTGTCATGTCAACTCCGACACGTCGCTTGGTCACAATGACTATGCGGTCGACCTTTGACGACGGTCGTCGGTAGCGCACGAACTGACGCTCGTTCCACACCACGTCGGCACCGGGCAGCAGTTCGTCCAGCAGCTTGAACAGCGATTCGAGTACTTCCATTTTCCACTTGGGACGCTTTTCGGCCGGAAAACCCTTCGACTTCAGATGCCACTGACGACCGAGCACCTTCCACGGTGAAACATCCTTCGGATCGGTCGAGGCCTGTTCCACTCGATTCTGATACGACTCGCGAGCTTCGCTGAGGAACTGCCAGAACTCGGGCGTGTCGATTTCCCTGAGCCAATGAACTGAAATCGTGATGTCCTGGAACCCGGCCGGTTTGTTCTTCACGCGGACACGTTCCGACCGTCCGTAAACCGGAATCTCGTCGATGTCGTCAATCGACTTCAGGGCCAGTCGCGCTGCCAGGTCGGCCGCATCAAATCGCTTCTTTTCGACGCGGAAGTTCAGCTTGAGAAGCCACTCGTCCCGAGTGAGAGCGTGCAGGAACCAGCCGAGTCGCTGATCTTCGCCGGTGACTTCGACGGTTGAGGGATCATTCCAGATGGTTTTGAGGCTGAGGGCCGAGAGCTGAGGGCTGAGGGCTTCTGTGCCGACCTGCTTCAACAGGTCACTACCCCGCATGAGGGCGGCTTTCTTTGTGGCTCGCTTTCTGCCGGCCGCCTTCTTGCGTGCCGTCTTCTTACGACCCTTCGGTGTTGTCTGCTCGACGGCCGTCAGTCCGCCCTCGTTGTTTTCAAGGAACTCGACGATTCGCTCCAGCGCCGCACCTTCCCAGCGGCAGGGTTTGCCACTGTGTGCGATGCGTCCCTGAATGTGCCATTGCCGCCCGTCGACTTCCCACGGCATCTTTGTTTCTTTGCCGACATCCGCGAGCGTCAGGTCACCGGACCGCTTCTTGCCTTCCGCCTGGGCATCAAATGCCGCACGTTCACCTCGCGTGCCGTCAGCCAGCACGGACGCCAGTTGCTCAGCGGTGTGTGATCGTTGTGCGTTTTCCGCTCCGGACCTGCCGCTCTCTGCAGCAGCGACAACGTCTTCCGGTGTTCCCTGAGCCACGATCCAGCCGCCGCCACTACCCGCGTCCGGCCCAAGGTCGATCACCCAGTCGGCTGTTTTAATTACGTCCAGGTTGTGTTCGATCACAACAACGGTGTTGCCGGCCTCAACCAGACTGTTGAGCACCTTCAGCAGCTTGTCGATGTCGTCAAAGTGCAGGCCGGTGGTCGGTTCGTCCAGAATGAAGATCGTCTGTCCCGTGCTGGGCCGCGCGAGTTCGGCGGCCAGTTTGACGCGCTGTGCCTCGCCCCCGGAAAGCGTTGTGGCCGACTGCCCCAGTGTGAGGTAGTCGAGTCCGATCGCGCATAGGGTCGACAGTGTCCTGCGGATGCGCGGGATGTTCTCGAACAGCTCCAGACATGCACCGATCGACATCTGCAGCACGTCGGCCACCGAATGTCCGCGGTACTTCACACCGAGTGTTTCACTGTTGTACCGCTGCCCGTTGCACTCATCGCACTCAACCCACACGTCGGGCAGGAAGTGCATTTCGATTCGCTTCTGCCCGTCCCCGTCACAGGCATCGCAGCGCCCACCGGGTCGGTTAAAGCTGAATCGTCCCGGACGATAGCCGCGGACCTTGGCGTCCGGCAGTCGAGCGAACAGTTCGCGAATCTGATCGAAGACACCCGTGTACGTTCCGGGATTCGATTTGGGCGTATTTCCCAGCGGCTGCTGGTCAACGACGATCGCCTTGTTGACCAGCTCCAACCCGCGCAGCTCGTCGTACGGCCCCGGTTTCTCGCTCGCCCGATGAAGCTGCCGGACAAGTGCCTTCGCCAGAGTGTCTTCTACCAGCGAACTCTTGCCCGAGCCCGATACGCCGGTGACGACCGTGAACGTCCCCAGCGGGATCCGCAGATCGACGTTACGCAGGTTGTTTCGCCGCGCGCCGATCAGCTCCAGCCAGCCGCCGCCGGGAGGGAGGGAGAGGTGAGGAGTGGGGGAGACGGGGAGAGGGGGAGTCGCCTTTCGACTCGCTCTCTTCTTTTTTGACTGACTTCCGTTCGCGCCACTTTCCGTGCTCCCCAACCTTCTTTGTTCGGGAATCACGATTTGTCGTTTGCCACCAAGGAACTCGCCGGTCAGCGATTTCATGCGTCGCGTGATCTGGGCGGGTGTGCCCTGTTCGGTGATCGTTCCGCCGAATCGGCCCGCGCCGGGACCAAAGTCGTAGACCCGGTCGGCTGCCTTGATCACTTCGCGATCGTGTTCGACCAGGATCAGTGTGTTTCCCAGATCGCGCAGTCGCCTGAGCGCACCGATCAGTCGGGTGTTGTCACGCGGATGCAGACCGATTGTCGGTTCGTCAAGAACGTACAGAACACCGGTCAGCGCGCGCCCGATCTGACCGGCCAGACGGATACGCTGTGTCTCACCGCCAGACAGTGTGGGCAGAGACCGCGACAGCGTCAGGTATTCCAGGCCGACCTCGACCAGGAAGGACAATCGGCTGCGGGCTTCTTCCAGTAAATCACCTGCCACCTTGCGATCTGAACCGGTCAGGCGAATCTTCTTCAGCAGGCCGAGCGCCTGCTCGAGCGGCATGTCACATATCTGCTGCAGCGTGACCTTCTGAAAGCGGACATTGGCCGCATCATCCCGCACGCGACTTCCGTCGCACGCCGGACACGGAATCTCTCCAACGAGTTCCGCCAGTTGTCGCCGGTGCTGGTACGAAACGCGCGACGCCTCCTGCACAGCAGGGAACAGGCCCTTGTACTGGAAACGGAAAGATGGCTGAGGGCCAGGAGCTGAGGGCTGAGGACTGGTTTTCTTCCCCTTGCCCCTCGACCCTCGACCCTCGACCTTTCTCACCTCAAACCATCGGTCACCGGTGCCGTACAGCACCATGCGTCGGTGCAGCGGATCAAGTTGTGCGAATGGCACGTCCAGTCGAAGTTCCACGGTCTCGGCCATTGCCTGAAGCATGGACGCAAACAGTGGTAGCGTCGCCGGGTCGGGCCAGACGGCGATGGCGGCGTCCTGCAGTGAACGCTGTGGATCGTCGATCAGCACGCTTAGATCGGTGCCCTGCTGGACGCCCAGACCTTCGCAATCGTCACACCAGCCGAGTGGGCTGTTGAACGAGAAATTGTTCGGAGTTAGTTCTTCGAAGCTCCGCCCGCAGGTTTCACAGGCGCGGAACAGACTGAACGACTCGACCTTCCAGTCGGTCTCGTCGCGCGTGTCATCGACGCTCGCGACACGCATGACTCCGTGTGCCATTTCCAGGGCGGCCTCGACCGAGTCTGCAATGCGCGAGCGTTGCCGGCTGCGGACGGTCACGCGGTCAACGACGACCTCGACATTGTGTTTGCGCTTGCGGTCGATCTCAGGAACTTCTTCGAGTCGATGAGTCGTTCCGTCGACCCTCACGCGAGCGAATCCCTGTTCGCGAAGATTCTCCCACAACCGCTCATACTGATGGCCGACGCGAACTTCCTGCGGCGCGAGCAACAACAGTTTCGTGCCTTCCTCCAGCGACAACAGTCGTTCGATGACTTCGTCAGTTGTCTGCGTCGCGACCGGAGTCTGGCATTCCGGACAATGCTGAGTTCCCAGACGGCACCATAGAATGCGCAGGTAATCGTAAATCTCTGTGACGGTGCCGATGGTTGAGCGCGGAGTCGCTCCGACCGACTTCTGTTCGATCGCGATGGATGGCTGCAGGCCATGAATGTGCTCGACGCGGGGCTTGGGCATTTGTCCCAGAAATTGCCGAGCGTAGGCCGACAGTGACTCGACGTATCGTCGTTGACCCTCGGCGTACAACGTGTCCATGGCGAGTGACGTCTTGCCGCTGCCGCTGGGACCGCAGAAGACGTTCATCTTTTCACGCGGGATTGTCACGTCGACTCGCTGCAGGTTGTGCTGGGCGGCTCCCCGCACGGTGATTTCTGAGGATTGAGGGCTGCGGGCTGCGTTGCGAAGGGATTCTTCGTTTTTCCCCTTAGCCCTCAACCCTCGACCCTTGGCCCCTCCCAGCGCGTCCCGCAACGCTGCCCCTGTATGCGACTCCGGACACGCCGCAATCTCCTCCGGCGTTCCGCAGGCGACGATCGTACCGCCGCCGGCTCCGCCTTCGGGGCCGAGGTCGATCAGCCAGTCGGCCGTCTTGATGACGTCGACGTTGTGTTCGACGACCAGCACCGTGTTGCCTGCTTCAGCAAATCCGTGCAGAACTTCCAGCAGTTTTTCGACATCCGCGAAATGCAGACCGGTTGTCGGTTCGTCGAGCAGATAGATCGTCGAGCCTGTCGATCGTTTGCCGAGTTCCCGCGCCAGCTTGATGCGCTGCGCTTCGCCGCCGGACAGCGTTGGCGACGGCTGTCCGAGCTTCAGGTAGTCGAGCCCGACGTCATGCAGTGTCTGCAGCAGCCTGTAAATCTTTGGAATATTCGCGAAGTGCTCGAGTGCTTCCTGCACATCCATGTTGAGCACTTCCGCGATGTTCTTGCCTTTGAAACGAACCTCCAGAGTTTCGTGATGAAAGCGGCGTGCGTTGCACACCGGGCACGTCACCCAGATGTCGGCGAGGAAATCCATTTCGAGCTTTGTCGCGCCATGACCCTCGCAGTGCTCGCAGCGGCCGCCGCTGACGTTGAAGCTGAAGCGGCCTGGTTTGTAGCCTCGAATCTTCGAGTCCGGCAGCTTCGAATAGAGGTCGCGGATCAGATCGAACAACTTGACGTACGTTGCCGGGTTCGACCGCGGGGTGCGGCCGATGGGCGATTGATCGATGTCGATCGCCTTGTCGACATGCTGCAGTCCGTTGATTCGTTTGTGCTGGCCCGGCGTGCCTTTGCCGCCGTTGACGTCGCGGTTGAGCGTCTGCCACAGAATGTCATTAACGAGCGAACTCTTGCCCGACCCACTGACGCCCGTCACGCAGATAAACAGTCCCACCGGGAACTCGACATCGACTCCGGTGAGGTTGTGATGAGTCGCGCCGCGGATCGTGATCTTCTTCTTAGCATCGGGCTGACGCCGCTGTTCGGGGACGGCGATCTGTTTGCGACCTGACAGGTACTGCCCGGTGAGACTCTTTTTTGATTTCTTCACGTCCGCCAGCGAACCGGCGACAACGACTTCACCGCCGCGTACGCCGGGGCCGGGACCAAAGTCGATGATGTGGTCGGCCGCCTGCATGGTTTCTTCGTCATGCTCGACAACGATCACCGTGTTGCCCTGATCTCGCAGGTCGCACAGAGACTCGAGCAGCATGCGGTTGTCGCGCGGGTGCAGTCCGATCGACGGTTCGTCCAAAATGTAAACGACGTCCACCAGTCCGCAGCCAATCTGACCAGCGAGTCGGATGCGCTGACTCTCGCCACCGGACAGTGTCGGCGCTGTGCGTTCCAGAGTCAGGTAGTTGAGTCCACATCGCAGCAGAAACCCCAGCCGACCGCGAATCTCCTTGACCGCCTCTTCGGCAATGAACTGCTGCGTTTCTGTCAGCTCAAGCGAATCGAAGAACGCGGCGGCGGATGCGATATCGAGCCGACAAACGTCGGGAAGCGTGAGGGCGGAGGGCGGAGGGCGGCGAGCGGAGGAGCGGGCGGTTCGTGTCGGGGCCGTTGCCACTCCGCTCAACGTCACCGCCGTTGCCTGCCGATTCAGCCGGTCGCCTTTGCAACTTGAGCAGTCCACGAACCGCATGTGTTTCTCAAGCTGCCTGCGACGCATGGGGTTGTTTGTCTTGCGATAGCCTTCGAGGAGTTCAGGGATGAACCCGTCGAATGTGCCGCCGTGTTTCCAGATGCCGCCGCGGTATCGCCATTCATACGTAATGTGCCGGCCGCCCAGTCCGTACAGGAAAAGCTGCTTTGTCTCGTCCGCGAGCTTTGCCCACGGTGTCTTAAGGACCGCGTCGTCATCGAGGCCGAGGTCTGTCTCGATCGCCCGGCCAACACCCTGATAGATGTGCCTCCGCCAGCGACCGATACCCTTGATCGCGCCGAGAATCGCGAGCGCTCCCGTCCAGAGCGATTTTTTCTCATCGACGACGAGTGATTCGAGCACAAACTCGAATCGCTCTCCCAGGCCGTTGCAGTCCAGACACATCCCCTGCGGACTGTTGAAACTGAAGAGCTGCGGTGACGGCGGTTCGAAGCTGATGCCGCATGAAGTGCAGGCGAAGTCAGAAGAAAGGATGAAGGATGAAGCCGGAAGGATGAAGTTCTGACCGTCCGGGTCTTCATCCTTCATCCTTCCGCCTTCATCCTTCAACACAACCAGGTTGCCATTCCCCAGCTTCAGCGCCTGCTCGACGGCTTCGGTCAGCCGTGTGCGCGAGGCCTTGCCGGCCACCAGGCGATCCACGACGACCTCGATGTTGTGCCGCATCTGGCGATCGAGTTTCAGGTCGTCGGCCAGCGGGACGATTTTTCCGTCCACACGAGCCCTCACGAAGCCCTGTTTCAGCAGGTCCTCGAACAGGTCGCGGTACTCACCCTTCTGCCCCTGGATGACTGGCGCGAGGACAGAGAATTTCGTGCCGGCTTCCAGGCGGGCGATCGTGTCGATGATCTGTTCGGTCGACTGCGCGGTGATGGGCTGCCCGCACTGGTGGCAGTTCTGTTGTCCGACCCGGGCGTACAACACGCGCAGGTAGTCGTAGATCTCAGTGATCGTGCCCACGGTGCTGCGTGGATTGCGTCCGCTGGCCTTCTGCTGGATCGAAATCGACGGGGCGAGACCCGTAATCGAATCGACTTCGGGCTTGGGCATTTGCCCCAGAAACTGCCGCGCGTAGCTGGACAGCGATTCGACGTATCGCCGCTGTCCCTCGGCATACAGTGTGTCGAACGCGAGCGAGCTTTTGCCGGAACCGCTCACGCCAGTCATGACGATGAGCTGATTCTTCGGCAGCGTCAGCGACACATCTCTGAGGTTATGCTCACGAGCGCCACGAATCACAATTTCCTGCCGCTCCGACGTGCCCTTCTGCGAGCGAGTTCCTCGACGAGCCATAGACGTAAAATTCTCAGTGGAGTTCTCAGATCGGGTTAAAGGGCGGGAGTATAGTTGGACAGCCACACTTTGCGTCGTTTAGAGCCGTTGTCGCTCTTGCCGTGGCGGGAGCTTCCAGCAGCCGTCAGCCGAATGGCTGCGGCTGGAAGTGCTGGCCACGGCGATCGGCAACCACGCGTTCCGGCCATTCGAAGAATGGTATCGACGAACATGTTGTCAGCGGGATTGATCCGCGCGAACCCACAGATACCATTGAGGGCGGCCACCAATCGGGCGAATGCTGAGCTAATTCCGAGACTCAAACCGACCACTACGCCCACAGGATCCCGGTCAGCGGATCGGCTCGGACGTGTTGCACGCGATCCTCGAACTCCTGCCATGTCCGCAGCATGCACGCGTCCGGAGCCAGCCGCAGCGACATGGTCCATTCCCGGACGTCCGCGGATCGGGCCGTCGTCGGCTCATTACAGCAGACCTTCTCGCTTGAGAATGTCATCGAGTCGATGAAAGCAATCGCTAATGCTCCCTTTTCCGAACTGTAGGCGCTGAACACCAGAAACGTTCGAGAATTCGTGACAGCCATCTTCAAGTAACACAATCGCCCTTGTGAATCCCAGCCGTCCTTGAAAGAGTCCAACCTCATGGATTGCGTTCTCTCTCGCATGGATCGTGTCGTCTTTGTGTTCGTCTTCTGCTGTTAGCACAACAAATGCGAAATCCGCCTTGTCCAACATCTCGCTTAACCGTTCAGCAACGTGTTTCCCTGCTGGATCGACCCGATTGAATTCTTCGTGTTTCAAGTTCAGCTTATCGGCCAGATAGTCCTTGAGTTCCCGCCACACCAACGAACGGCCGTGTCCGATGAATACAACTGGCTCAGCATGCTTGATGAGCTTGGCGTCTGCACCTTCAACTAGTTGGTGAGCCTCCTTTCTTGTCGCGTCGAGTCGCGAAATGGCATCGCCAAGAGAACTGAGAGCGTTTTGTCGCGCCTGTTGCTTTCCGGCCAGATGGCTGATCGCATCCCCGATCTTTTCGAAGACGTCATCAAGGCAGCCAATACACTTCTGTGCGAATCCGCTATTGATGCGCCCGCCATCGATCGCCTCGCGGAGCATATGCACCCGCGCTGCGAGATTCGCCAAGTCATTGCGGTATTGGACTAGCTCAGATTCCTTACGAGATAGGAAGCCTCGCAGATTGAGTTGGCGATCTAAAGCAGATGCCTTGATTTGGGCCGAACAGCGCAAGAACTGCTTCGCGCATAGTTCGTCAAATTGCTGGTGTGCGGAAGTACTCACGCCTGCCACCTGCTGGTATTTGCGGACTTAAGCACGGCTCTGCAGGGACAGTTTGAATCAAGCACACAGAAGAGATTCAAGTAACTCTTCAAGCGACTGCCCACCGAGCACGCCAGTCACCAAATCGGACTTCTCTTCGAGCGAACTGCGAAACTTGTCCGCATCCACATACTTGCTCGAGTCCAGAACCTGTCGGGCTTCGGTCAAGGCGTCTCGCAGTGATTCGACGACGCATCGCATTGTACTGCCGATATCGTCTGGCGTTGTGTAATCCGCCAACTCAGTGAACGCCTGACGACCGGCGAGGCAGACAGCAAGGTCTAAGTCGCGGCATTCATTGGATCTGAACGCCCCGGCATCAAGCGCAAGCCGATCTTCTGTCTTCTTACGAAGCTTATCGATTTTTTCTTCAAGCTGGCTGATGGCAGGGAACCTCTCATCGCCTAACTCATCGTGTGGCATCCTCGACCCCTGTTCGGCAAGTTCCGTCCCGACAGATGAAGAATTCGACCGCATCGCTTTGAAAACGTGCGGACAATACGCGCGTAACCTCAATAAATCAAACAGTTAGCGTGAATTCTCAGAAATCTGCCTCGGCCCGGAATTCTGGCAATTGCTGACATCACTATCGTACAACCTGTTCACTTCCTTAAACGTCATCGTTCTTTAACGCATCACTGAGGTCGTTGAGGCGCGGCAAGGCTACCGTCTCTATCCAATTCTCCACGGACTCAACAGAACTCCGCGCTCGTTCCAGTTCACGAACCAGTTCCTCAATCGAAGCCACAAAGGTGTCCCTTGCGTGAGGGCTGTTCGCTACAATCTTAACTGTCGTTTTCAGGAACTCACGATGATCGTTGATAGACGCATCGTGCTCCGGTGACGCCTCCCCATGCAGGTTGTACCGCAGCACAAGAAGACGCCGATAGAGCAGTCGGCTCTGTCCCATTCGTGATTCCATCGGCAGTAGAGTCCATCGTCAGAACTCGCAACGTCTGACTGACATTAGGGACCAAATCATTGGGCGGCGGACGGTACTGAGGCTGTATAAGTCCGTCAAGGAACATGTAGTTCAGTTTGGGTTCCTGCCTAAAAGTCAGGTCGCACAGGCTGCCTCAAACGTGCTTCAACGAGCGGCACTGCGGTTGAGGCTTGCGTAAAACGTACCGGGATACGGTCCACGCGCCACCGGAGCAGAAATCTGTGAGAAAACCTGGAAACCGGTGGAATTCCCATGCAGAACCGGACATCTTCTGTACCTGACAGAGGAACACCCGATTCCATCTGGAGGGCTGCCTCGGGAAGATTCCTTCGTGCGATTGCTGAACAGAGCGCGTGCCGGCAAGACGGACGCGGTCGACTGCTTGGCGACAGAGGCCCGCAAGTTCGTCCGCGGGTAGGCCGGGCACGGGCTTCCAGCCGATCTGAAGCGGCGATGTGACGCCTCCGACGTCGTCCTGGACGCACCTGCGAAAGAAGAACAAGGACAGGCATTGTAATGTCGCTCAGCTTTCTTGCGGCGGCGTTCGGGCGACACGCGGATTCCCGTCGCTTCGGCCATCGCAGCGCGGGGTGGGGTACCGGGTTCAGTTACGACGGATTCTTTGAGAGCGGGCAGGTGGTGTCGGCAGGGAACACGTTGTCCGGACCGGCGCTCATGCCGATCACGACGGGCGCGCCGGACGGGAAGCACTCGATGGCTTTCGGGGGTTCGTCCATCGCCACCTTGCTGGCGATCACGACGGTCCGATCGCAGCCGCCGCACCCGTTTCAGGTTGCTCAGTTTTGGGCTCGTCACGGAACAGGGCAATCACCCACCGCTGTGTTTCACGTTTCCGTTTGCCGATGTCGTTCATTGAGCCATGCCTGCAGTTTTCGTTCGTTTGCGTCCAGATTGCTCGCGCGTTGCAAACGGCATGCTGTCCACGTCGTCACCCGAAGGGGTCGTGTTGTCGACGGTTCAGAGGCGTCGTACCATGTGGATCGTCTGATTCCGGGCGGGGGATGAAACGATGGACGTCAACGAGAAAAGCCGACGGTTGATTGAGGCGGCGAGCGCCGTGCTCAATGCCGCGCCCGACCATCGGCTCAATACCGTCGTGCTCAACAAGGCGCTGTTTTATCTCGACCTCGCCTCGCTCCGGGACCGCGCGGAGACGATCACGGGCAACTCATACATTGCCCTTCAGCAGGGCCCGGTGGTCGCGAAGTACAACCAGCGTCTGATTGGCGAGATCGAAGCTCAGGGGATTGCAAAACAGGTCAGCGAGTGGGACGGTTCGAAGCCGGTCCTGCTGGAGTCGTGCCCGGAGCACTTTCAGTTCGTTGACGCCGACGCCTTAATTCTTGTGTCTGCGGTGACTTCGTACTTCTCGGGCCTGTCGTCCCGCCAGGCGTCCGATTTCTCGCACGAGAACCCGGGATGGCAACTGGCCTGGGACACCTACCGCCGCACTGGAAGACCGACCGCGGTCAACATGCGAATTGCATTGCAGCAGATCGTCGAAGACGACCCGTGGATGGACCTGCCGCTGTTGAACGACGACGAGATCCTCGCTGCGGCTGACAATGGAGCCGGAGCCGACTGGTAATGCATTACGAGCCGCAGGATGGAAAGTGGCAGGTCGGCGATGACGCGAAGCTGCTGGCCGAATTGCGCCAAAGGATGACGCCTGAGGCTTACGAGCAAGAGAAACAGGCACTTCAAGAGTTTCTCTGCGGCTACTTTTCAACGGGCGATTGTCGTAATGCTCTGGGGAGTTCGGTCTCGCCCATGAAGGCCAGTCCGGGTGGCGGAAAGGTTTTGAAGGTCCGCTGGGCTTTACCGGGTGGAGGTAAGAGTGGCGGCCTTCGCCTTGTGGTGGTGGCCTACTGCGAAGAGAAACGCGTTCACATCGCGCAGGCATTTGATCGGCGTGAGAATCCAACTGACGAAGATATCGCTGACGCGGTCAGCGATTTGTAGCCGTCGCAATCGGTCCAGTCGCCGAGGAAGCGATCGCCCACTCGTCGCGGAACTATGCAAACAGGGCCGTGAATCGGCAAGAGGCGACAGTGTTTGCTGGTTAGTCCTCGCCGTTTTCGTGACGTCTTGTGGCAGGCGATACGCCTGCGGCGCATCAGGATCTCGCCTGACCAGAATCGGCAGGCGGAACTTTGGGAGTCGGCGGCAGTGGCTTGAACCGAGTCACCAGCACCACGCCGGCAGCGCCGATCAGGATCGTGATGATCAACTGCTGCAGCGGAAATCCTTCCGGAGCCGCCCAGTCGTTCGCCTGAAAGATGGGGATCAGAAACACCAGCGTGTTAACTGCCGGTGCTCCAGAGAAAACGAGCGGCGGAACAGTCAATGGTCCGGTGGGGCCCAGACGATTGATCGCCAGGATGATGCACAGGTTTCCGCCCACGCCGAACAGGCCGGCGATCAGTGACTTGACGCCTCCATCCGGCGAGAACTGTTCAGCGATCGGGTCGCCACTCAGCAAAAAGACGTACGCGCCGAGCACCACAATGTTCACGACAAAGTAGCCTTCGCCCACGTGCGTCAAAGCCCTGAGACTCTTGCACAGTTTGTTGTCGCCCTTCATGGCGACGCTGCCAGCGTGGATCAACGCGACATACAGCCCCCAACTGAGGACTGTCCATGCGGTGGCGAGCATCCAGAGTTGATTCGGTTCTTTTGCGGCGTGCGCGCCGCCGTGCGCGGCAATCTCTTTCAGGCCGATCATCTGCCAGCCAAACACGAGCAGCAGCACGAACCCCGTCGCAAACAGCCCCTTATAGAGTGTCGACCAGGCCTCTTTGGCTGGCGGCTTCGTGATCAGCGCGTACAGAATGCTGACCAGCGGGACTCCACAAAAGACGAGCGGCATGACCTGGCCGTGACCGCTCGGACAGTATTTCAAAGCGTACGAGAGACTGACCGCGCCGCTGGCGACCAGCAGCCCGGCGATACGTCCAATCTTCTTACCTTTGGGCGTGTAGTCCCCGTCATCGATGCCTTTCTTCTTCAGCATCGGCAACACAACAAACTGCACCAGCAGCCACGAGACCACCAGGTAGGAAACGCCCACTCCAATTGCCGCCATCCAGTTATTGCCCTGCAGGCCACCGGTCGCTCGGCCGAACCGCGAGCCGTACAGCCCCCAGCAAATCCAGACGCCGACCACGTAGGTGAACCAGAACCCAAGAATCGCTCGCACTAATCCCGTCCTTTCGTGTACTTCCTCTGAACAAGCCCGTCACGCGGGCGGGGAGTCTAGCACTCTGTCCGGGAAGCAGTTTACGGACCGGGGCGGGTAAGTCTGGAATTTCGAGTTTTTCAGTCGCCAGTCAGGGTGAGTGGCGGTCTCGTGTAAATCTCGTGGAACACGGCGCAGCTTCGCCGGGTGGCACAGGTTGTTTGCGTCTTGATGGGGGTGGTACGCAACCGCCACCACCCTTCAACTGCGATAGACCAATGAAAGTGGACACCGGAAATAGAATTTAGACGGCGAGTTTAGTGCGGTGTTCTTCTTCGAATTCGTCAGGTGTTCTGTAACCGAGAGTCTGGTGAATTCTCTTTGAGTTGTA
>CAUZFZ010000074.1:0-46100 GCA_963579025.1 Planctomycetota bacterium
GCAACTCTGAGGGCCGCCTATCCCGCCGGACTGCGACCTTACGGAGAAAACAGCTCCCACGCTGCAAAAACCGCCGCATAATCCGCGCCCCACAGAGACTGGACCCTAGCCTGAACACCTCGCTGCTTCGCTCGTCCACGATGTCGAGTCGTGTGGAGCGGCCTCGTGCGAGCGGCGTATTAAGCAGTCGGTTCCTCGCAGTCAGGTCGAGTAACTCGTGTCGCGCTCGCTCCAGTTGTTCAACAAGCTGACTCGACATGGCTGTCCCGCATTCTCGTTTCAGCGACGTCCAAACAGTGGTGAACGACCATGACATCATTCGTTCACTCGTCAGTCAACTGTGCTGAGCGGAATTACGGGCGGGTGGCACGTCCCTGACGTCAGGAAGGGCGTGGCTGCGTCAGGCTGGCGTTCGAAGTGTTGCCGCATTCTCCGCGCCCTTCGCTCGGGCTCAGGGCGTGCCACCCGCCGCTCGCGGGAGTACGATGACACGGAAGTGCATCACGCCTGCTTCGGTAACTGAAGACGGACTCGGATGTCTTCGAACGCGTCGTTCAGTGGCTTGCCCTCACCCGCTTCCATCTGAGCGATGCCTTCCGCAATGGCATCATGATCCTGCTGCCGTCGCAGGGCATCCATCGCCTGTTGATGCACGCTCCCCTCGACAATGAAGTAGGTCCGGTTGTCGTGAGGGTTCACGACTTCCAACGAACCATTGTCGTTTGAGGCCACGGCAGCCGACAGTTCTTCGGTGAGTTTCGGAATCATACGCCCATGCTACCACATGCCGGATTGTCGAAGAAATCGATTTCGCCGACGGGTGGCACGTCCCAGACGTCAGGAAGGGCGTGGCTGTGTCCGACTGGCGTTCGAGGTGTTGCCGCATTCTCCACGCCCTTCGCCTGGGGCTCAGGGCGTGCCACCCACCGAGAACTCCACGTCCTTCGGCCAAGCTCTGGGCGTGGTGGCAATCTTCGAACCGCGCAGGCACCAGCGTCGGTCAGGTTATTCAATGAGCATCGGCAAGGTCCGATCCATCTGGATCCGAACTGGCAACATTTCCGCGTACCAGCGTGCGCTGGACCATTCCCAGTCGGTGGCTCGATCAACCAGTCCACGACGAACCGGGTTGTTGTGGATGTATTCGATCATGGCGTGAATGGTGGCCAGTTCCGTGGCATTTCGATCGTACCCGCGCCCAGGTTGCCAGAATCGGCGTCGTGTGCGTTTCCCTTCCTGAATGGTGATTCGAGGCAGCCATTCGGGCGCATGATTTGTCAGCCAGGCAATCGCCTGACGCGCGACCGGCTCCTTGATCTTCGCACGAATTCTCCCGATCGAGGCCTCGCTGACTCGCGGATAGACCAGCAGATGGACGTGTTCGGGCATGATCACCCAGGCCCACAGGTCAAACGCCAGTGCGGTGCGGGCTTCCTCAAGCGACTCAATAAGCCACTCGCGAGTTCGGTCGCGATTGAGAAACTGAAACCGACGGTAACAGGAAAACGTCAATTCGAACGCGACTCCAGGTTCACTGGAGTCGCGACGAAGCTTGCGGATGAAAGTTTCCCCGGTGAGAGGATCACGGTACTTCATGAAAACCCCACGAGCTGGTTCATCCGGAACATGTGAGTTGGGTGGCACGTCCCTGACGTCAGGAAGGGCGTGGCTGCGTCAGGCTGACGTGCGAAGTGTTGCCGCGTTCTCCACGCCCTTCGCTCGGGCTCAGGGCGTGCCACCTGCGGCACAAGAAATCAACAAACGCAGAGCGCCGATTGCCGCTGATTACACGATACCGCCTGAACGCAGAACTCCGACAGCCACGGAACGACGGCTCAACTCTCGTCTGTGTCCTTCGCAACCTCGCTCCAGAATGTGAATTCGCCGTCTGCTGCATCGACTGCAATAACGGCTCCTTCTGCGAACTGGCCGGATAGCAGCTCACGAGCGAGTTCGTTCTGCAGCCGCTGTTGAATCACACGTTTCAATGGCCGCGCTCCAAAGGCCGGGTCGTAACCTTCAGCAGCCAGTAGATCGCGAGCCACGTCCGAAACGGCGAGCTGGAAGTTGTTCTCCTGCAACTGCCGCTCCAGTGACCTGAGCTGGAGATCGACGATCTGTCGGATGTCCTCGCGACTCAACGGCTTGAAGACAATCACCTCGTCGATTCGGTTGAGGAACTCCGGCAGAAACTCGAGATGCAATGAGTCCATCACCGCGTTGCGGATGTCCTCGTCGCGGTCCTGGCCGGCCATCTCCATGATCTGCTGGCTGCCGATGTTCGACGTCATCACGACGAGCGTGTTCGAAAAATCGACCGTTCGGCCGTGACTGTCCGTCAGGCGTCCGTCGTCAAGCAACTGCAGCAGCACGTTAAAGACGTCCCGGTGAGCTTTCTCGATTTCGTCCAACAGGATGACTGAATACGGCTGTCGGCGTACGGCTTCGGTCAGTCGCCCGCCTTCCTCGTAACCGACATACCCGGGAGGAGCACCGATCAGACGTGAGACGGAGTGCTTCTCCATGAACTCGCTCATGTCGATGCGAATCATGTTCCGCTCATCGTCGAACAGGAATTCCGCCAGTGCCTTGCACAGCTCAGTTTTGCCAACACCGGTCGGTCCCAGAAAGATGAACGAGCCCACGGGTCGGTTGCGGTCCTGCAATCCGCTGCGCGAACGTCGTACGGCGTCGGACACTGCCCGAACAGCCTCGTGCTGATCGATCATCCGGTCATGAATTCGGTCTTCCATCTGCAGCAGTTTTTCGCGTTCGCCTTCGAGCATTTTCGAGACGGGAATGCCGGTCCATGTGCTGACGACTTTGCCGATGTCCTCGGGCGTGACTTCTTCACGCAGCAGCCGATTGCCTTCGTCAGTGTCCGCTTCCGCCAGGTTTGTTTCGACCTGTGCGAGCTGTTGCTCCGCCTCTCGCAGTTTTTGCTCGGATTCATAAGCACTCACGTAGTCTTCGTTGGCGTTTGTCTGACGCGCCTGATTGAACGCGCGTTCGTGCTGGGTTCGCAATCGGTCAATATCTTCCTTGAGCGGCTGGACGCCGGAGAGTGCCTGCTTTTCAGCTTCCCACTGCGCTTTCAATCGGCTGACTTCCTCACCCCGCTCCGCGATCTTCCGCTGCAGTTCTTCAAGTCGCTGCTGACTTTCCGCACTCGACTCACTGGCCAGTGCCTGCGCTTCGATCTGCATGCGTGTCAGCTCGCGCGTGGCCGCGTCGACCTCGGCCGGCATCGAGTCGATTTCCATGCGCAGCTGGCTGGCCGCCTCGTCCATCAAATCGATGGCCTTATCCGGCAGGAAGCGGTCGCTGATGTACCGGTCCGACAGCGTTGCCGCAGCAATGAGAGCGTCATCGGTGATCCGCACACCGTGATGTGATTCGTACCGTTCCTTCAATCCGCGCAGGATCGAGATCGTGTCTTCAACGTTTGGCTCCTGCACCAGTACCGGTTGAAAACGTCGTTCAAGAGCCGCGTCCTTTTCGATGTGCTGGCGGTACTCGTCGAGTGTTGTCGCTCCCACACAATGCAGCTCACCACGTGCCAGTGCGGGCTTCAACAGATTGGATGCATCCATTGAACCCTCGGCCGCTCCTGCTCCAACGACTGTGTGCAGTTCGTCAATGAACAGAATCACCTGCCCTTCCGATTCGGTCGTTTCTCGGAGTACTGCTTTCAGTCGGTCTTCAAATTCGCCACGGTATTTGGCTCCGGCGATTAGCGCGCCCATGTCGAGCGCCACGACTCGTTTGTTACTGAGGTTCTGCGGGACATCCCCCTGCACAATGCGATGCGCCAGCCCTTCGGCGATCGCTGTCTTGCCAACGCCCGGCTCACCAATCAACACGGGGTTGTTCTTGCGCCTGCGCGAGAGCACCTGAATGACCCGACGAATTTCCGTATCACGACCGATGACCGGATCGATCTTCCCTTGCCGAGCCAACTCGACCAGGTCCTTGCCGTACTGCTGCAGTGCCTGGTATTTGTCCTCAGGCGACTGATCTTTAATCGTCTGACCGCCGCGGATCGACTTCAGTGATTCGAGTACATCGTGCTCGCCGATTCCGTGGATATTGAGCAGCCTTTTCGCTTCGCCGTCATCCTGCACCAGCGCCAGAAACAGGTGCTCGGTCGACAGGTAGGCATCCTTCATCTGGTCTGCAAGGCGTTGTGCCGTGTCGAAGACGGACGTCATTTCGCCGCTGATCGTAAGTTGAACGCCACCACCGGAGACCTTCGGTAAGCGGCCGAGTTCTGCTTGAACGGCTTCGTGGATCTGAGCCGGATTCGCTCCGATCTTCTGCACCAGCGGACGGACGATGCCTTCCTCTTCGTCGGTCAGCGCCCCCAATAGATGCATCGGCACAAGCTGAGCGTGTCCGCGATCCTCTGCCAATTGCTGTGCTCGCTGGACGGCTTCCTGCGCCTTGACCGTCAGTTTGTCGAAGCGAATCGCCATGTCGCTCTCCCAATTCAAACGTGTGCAAGTATCCGCTACTTCCCAACGCGCTGTGTTAGAACCGTGCGTAAAAAAAGCCCGCAGCTCTATCGAGCAGATCTGCGGGCTTGAATTTCGACAGTAGCAATCGCATTACTTTTTCTCGAACTCGGCGTCGATGACGTCGTCATCTCCACCGCCGACGGTTGCTCCGGCAGTCTCGGCTTCCGGCGGGGCCGCGTCCGGAGCGGCACCTTCCGCCGCCTGTTGCTGATACAGCGCCGCAAATGCCTGAGCTGCCTGTTCCAGTTCTTCAACGGCCGAGTTAATCGCCGCGAGGTCATCTCCCTCGGCCGCTTTCTTGACCTTCTCGACGGAAGTTTCGATGGCTGACTTCGAAGCATCATCCAGCTTGTCTTCGAGTTCCTTGACGGACTTTTCGACCTGATACGCCAGAGTCGATGCCTTGTTCTTCGCTTCGGCCAGTTCGCGTTTTACCTTGTCTTCGGACGCATGGGCTTCCGCGTCCTTCCTCATCTTTTCGATTTCGTCGTCGGACAGACCACTGGATTCCTCGATTCGCACCGACTGTTCTTTTCCAGATGCTTTGTCCTTGGCCGAGACTTTCAGGATTCCATTCACGTCGATGTCGAACGTGACTTCAACTTGTGGGATCCCTCGCGGTGCCGGCGGAATGCCATCCAGATTGAATTGCCCCAGCAGCCGATTGTCGTGGGCCATCTGTCGTTCACCCTGGTAGACCATGACGGTCACGGCTGGCTGATTGTCGGCGGCCGTCGAGAACGTTTCGCTCTTCGTGGTCGGGATAGTTGCGTTGCGCTCGATCAGGGCCGTCATGATGCCGCCCTCGGTCTCAATGCCGAGTGACAACGGCGTGACGTCCATCAGCACGACGTCCGTGACTTCGCCGGAAATGATGCCGCCCTGGATCGCCGCGCCGACTGCGACGACTTCGTCCGGATTCACACCGCGATGCGGCTCCTTGCCACCGAACATCTCTTTGACGAACGCCTGCACCTTGGGAACACGTGTTGAGCCGCCAACCAGCACCACCTCGTCGATGTCGGCGGGCGATAGCTTCGCATCTTTGATCGCGCCAAGTACCGGGTTGCGCGTGCGTTCGACGAGCGGATCGATCAGTTGTTCAAACTCGGACCGGCTGATGCTCATCTGCAGGTGTTTCGCGCCGGACGCGTCAGCCATGATGAAGGGCAGGTTGATGTCCGTGGATTGTGCGCTGGAGAGTTCCTTCTTGGCTTTCTCGGCAGCTTCTCGGAGTCGTTGAAGTGCCATCGGTTCGTCACGCAGGTCGACGCTGTTTTCCGCTTTGAATTTTTCAGCGATGAACTTGATCAACTCTTCGTCGAAGTCGTCACCACCCAGGTGCGTGTCGCCGTTCGTGCTGAGCACTTCGACGAGTTCGTCGCTGACCTCCAGAATCGACACATCGAACGTGCCGCCGCCGAGGTCAAACACCGCGATCTTCTCGTCCCTCTTCTTTTCCAGCCCGTAGGCGAGCGCGGCCGCAGTGGGCTCGTTGATGATTCGGGACACTTCAAGACCGGCGATCTGGCCCGCGTCTTTCGTCGCCTGTCGCTGAGCGTCGTTGAAGTACGCCGGCACAGTTATGACGGCCTTGTTGACTTTGTGACCAAGGTAACTCTCCGCCGCTTCCTTCAGCTTCTGCAGGACCTTCGCGGAGATTTCCGGCGGCGTATATTCCTTGTCGTTGATCTCGACCTTGACGTAATCGGTGTCACCGCCGACGACCTTATACGGGACGATCTTCTCTTCGGAGTGGACCTCGCTGTGGCGACGGCCCATGAATCGTTTGATCGAGTAGACCGTGTTGTGCGGATTCGTGACCGCCTGCCGCTTGGCGGGTTCGCCGACGAGCGTTTCGCCTTTGTCCGTGAAAGCGACGACACTGGGAGTCAGCCGATTCCCTTCCAGATTGGCGATGACCTTCGCCTCAGAGCCTTCCATGACGGAGACCACCGAGTTCGTCGTTCCCAGGTCGATGCCAATTACTTTTTCGCCTTCAGCCATCGCTCTTCTCCCTTGAGTACTATTCCCGGATCGGCCAGAGCCGGCACCAGGTGGATCCGATTTTTCCGCAGTTCAGCGGACAGGTTTCTGTGCTCACGCAGAACAAAAGCAAAGCCTGTGCCAACGTTTCGCAACAGCCACAGACATGCCGCATCTCACTTAGCAACAATGAGTTACAGAATCAAATCGAGTGACCCGATTGACCAGTGGTGCATGCCACATTGGCACTTTTACGCTGGACAGCGGCTCCCTGACCGCAATTGCCACATTGGCAGTCTGAGTGGCCATATGTTTAGTTAAGGGCCGGTGGAGAGATTCGGTCGCTGACATGCAGTCCGGCATCGGGCATAATCAGGCGACCTTACTGAGGATGCGTTCGCGTTAACGCGAGGAATTGCACATGAGCACTGCGATCCAGGAAACCGGCCTGTATCTCTGCCCGGAAATGGCCGGCACATTCATGACTCCGGAGGAGTTCGATTCCGTCGATGACTGCGACGAACTCTACAAATACGAACTCGTGCATGGAGTGCTTGTTGTGTCTCCTCCACCAGCAATTGGCGAACGCGGACCGAACGAGATTCTTGGCTATTTGCTGTGGTGCTACCGAAACGATCACCCGGATGGTTCGGCCCTGGACTACACCGTTCCAGAAAGCTACGTCCGCACTCCGGACAGTCGGCGTCGCGCGGATCGGTCCATCTGGGCCGGGCTTGGTCGAACTCCCGACGAACGACGCGACACACCGACCATCGCAGTTGAGTTCGTGTCCATCGGCAAGCGCGACCGGGAACGCGACTACGTCATCAAGCGGGCAGAATATCTGGCGACGGGCATTCAGGAATACTGGATCATTGACCGTTTCGCTCGCCGTATGACGGCCATTCGCCAGGCCGACGTGTCCGGCGGGGAGCCTGTGGAAATCGTCGTTGATGAGAGTGGTTCGTATGAGACTCCACTGTTGCCCGGATTCGTGCTGCCACTGACGCGACTCCTGTCTGAAGCAGACCGCCTGGAGCAGGCGCGCAACGCAGATCGCGATTGAATCGCGCCACGACGGTCAGCACGGAGGCTCGGTATGCGGCTTTTCGAAGGCACGGAATTCGATCGACCGCCCCGCTGCGAGCGTTGTGGTGAACTTGAAGCTGACTGCGGTTGTCCACCGGAACCGCTGCCGCTCATCGCGCCCGAGAAGCAGACAGCCCACATCGCTGTGGAGAAGCGGAAGAAGGGCAAAGTCGTGACGGTGATTCGAGGACTCCCCGGCGACGGCAACGACCTGCCGGCATTGCTCACGCGTCTGAAATCGGACTGCGGTGCCGGCGGCGCGATCAAGGACGAGTCCATCGAGATTCAAGGTCGGCAACTTGACCGCGTCCGAGACGTGCTGCAGAACATCGGCTACCGCGTGAAGGGGTAAGCCGTGGAATGAACCGGAAGAGAGAACTCGGGCGTCTTTCCAGTCAGCGCACACGAACGGGTTCGGAGTTCTCACTCTCCTGGGCCTCGCAGTCAGCCGGCCTTCCAAACACTCGGACCATCGCCGCCACTGCAACGATGCCGACGACAACCAGTAACCACGCGGAGACACCCATTCCGGCCGGCAGCGTGCCACAGACGATGGCGATCAGGGCAACGGCGAGGGCGTATGGCAATTGGGTCCGGACGTGCGCGATGTGGTCGCATCCGCTCGCCTGCGACGAAAGAACAGTCGTGTCAGAGATGGGCGAACAATGGTCACCGAATACGGCGCCGGCCAGCACGCTCCCCACCGACGCCAATAGAAGCGGATCGACTGTCGAAGCGGACTCCGCTCCGCCGGGGATCGCCAGGGGGACGGCGATCGGTATAACAATTCCCATGGTCCCGAAACTTGTGCCCGTGGCGAACGCGATGATCGCGGAAAACAGGAACACCAGCGTGGGGATCAGCATGAGTCCAAAACCGTCGCTGGCACCGGCAACATTTACAAACTCCGCAACGAATACGCCGGCACCAAGTTCCGAAATCACATTCGAGAGCGCCCAGGCGAACGTCAGGATGATCAGCGCGGGAATCATCGACGAGCAGCCCGATAGAACTGCCGTGTTGAGATTGCAGGAAGACACCGTCGTACGAAGGCGTGTGAGTCCGATCGACGTGAAGAGTCCGGCGAACGAGCCGTACAACAAGGCGAGATAGCTGTCCCCGTTACCCACGATGTTTGCCAGCGATTGCTCAGCGTCGGCATCGAGGGAGGCTGAACCGGTCTGGTAAAGCAACCAGAGAAACACGACGACGATGACGGCGATCGGGAGTACGGCGTGGAACCATGGTGCCGACGCGGCTGACGGCTGTGCTTCACTATTACGATCGTCGGCGGATGGTGTTTCGGTCGAAGTCGGGTCGGAGTCCTTCGCCATCGCGTCCTGCTCGGCCTTCAGCATTGGCCCGAAATCGCGGCCCGACGCGGCAATCAGAAACGTGAACGCCAGCATAAACAGGACGTAAAACCGAAACGGAATTGATGCAAAGAAAACGACTGCCCCGTCGGAGGGAAGTCCTGCCGCTGTCAGAGCATCGTCGATCAGGCTGATCTCGGCGGCAATCCACGTGGAAATCAGAGCGACACTGGCAACGGTCGACGCGGTGGCATCGACGATAAACGACAGCTTCTCGCGTGAAATGCGATGCCGATCCGTGACCGGCCGCATTGTGCTGCCCAGAATCAGCGTGTTGGCGTAATCATCAAAGAAGATGATCACTCCCATGACACAGGTCACGACCTGTGCGCCGCGCCGCGTTCGGGCAAGCGGTGTGAACAGTCGAACGAGTCCGGTCATTGCACCGGACACGGTCATTGCTCCGACGAGTCCGCCCATTGCCAGAGTGAAGAGATACATCCGCAGGTGGCTCGTGTCCGTGACCGCTCCCCAGAGGTGCTCTTCAAGTGCTGCAATTACAGCGCCCGTCAGCGAGTCTGCTGACAGAACAAGGCTGCCTGCAAAGATGCCCAGGAACAGCGAGAGGATCACACGGTGAGTGATCAGCGCCGTCGAGATGGCGATCACAGCGGGAAGCAGTGACCAGATTCCGTAATGGGAATCGCCGGCACCTTGCACTGGCTGAACAATGAGTGGCAGAGCACACAGTGCCATCGCCACAGACAATCCCGCGACCTGGCGTCGACTGGAACGGAGGGATGTATCTCCACGTTCCATTCTTCGTTTCTTTCGTTTCGACGGAAGGTCCAGGAATGCGGTGGCCGCGTACTGACTCAACAGGAGATGAAAGCTCAAGGAGCTGGCACAAGACTGCTATTCGACGTATCGGAATTCGGCGGAACCGAGCAGGGCCTGCGTCAGACCGGACCAGGCTTTGAGGGTTGCCTGCGGACTGTGCTCCGCGCCGCCACTGAGCGATGTCGCTGTTTCCTCGACAAAGGACTCCGCGTTGTCGCGTTCCACGTCCGACGGTAATCGGCACAAGGTCAACCGGTAGGCCAGCTCGATGCGCCCGCTGTCATCGAGTCCCGGGTCTGCGAGAAGGCGCTCGGCGAGTTTCGTTGACTGGCCAATTACAAACTCGCTGTTCATCAAATACAGCGCCTGCGTCGGCACGGTGGTGACATCGCGGCGACCGGAAATGATACTCGGTTCGGGAAAGTCGAAGACGCGCAGAATCTCCGGAAGAATCCCGCGAACGATCGGCAAATAGACACTGCGTTTTCGGGAGTCGTCGGCGAATGCAGCCGGCTGCAGATTACGGCCGATCAGCCCGTCTCCAATTTTTGCGACCAGGGACTTCTGTCCTGGTTCCATGTCGAGTTGGCCCGCTGCCAGCAGCATCGCATCCCGCATAGCCTCGGCTTCGAGGCGACGGTGATTTGCCCGCCAGAGCAACATGTTGTCCGGGTCGACGCTGGCCGCTTTAACGTTGGCGCTACTGCCTAGCTGATACACGCGGCTGAGCATGATCGAACGGATCGTCCGCTTGACGGACCAGCTGTCCGAGACCATCTGCGTTGCCAGCCAGTCGAGGAGTTCCGGGTGCGTCGGGCGCTCGCCGTTGGCCCCGAAGTTGTCGACGGTGGTGACAATTCCGCGGCCAAACAGGTGCTGCCAGATGCGATTGACTGCAACGCGCGCTGTCAGAGGGTTGTCGGTCTGAGTCAGCCAGTTGGCCAGTTCCAGCCGACCACTACCATCCGGTTCGATTTCCGGCACGTGGCCAACACTGCCAATTGTCAGAAACCCGCGTGGAACGCTGCGCCCTTTGTCGTTCGGCTCGCCGCGCAGGCGGAGTTCCGTGTCCGACGGATTACCAGCATCGAGCACAGCCATAAGCAGCTCGGGCGGCGGACCACCCTTCGCGGCAGGTTCGGGTGCAGGTTTTTTCTCGGCGGCGACCTGAGCTTCCAACTTCTTCACTTGTGCCTGCGCCTTCGTGATCGCCGGCCGCAGACGTTTTTCCTGTGACGGTTTGCCTTTGAGCTGCCTCTGCACAACCTGCAACCGCTTGCGTGCCTTGTTGAGCGTGTTCGCGGCTCCCGTCTTCGATTTCTTGCGACCCTTTGGATTCGCTTTGACCGCAGCCGGACTGACGTCTCCATTTGAGAAAGCCAGCAGCCGGCCTGCGTTGCGATTTCCGTTCGCCTGCACTGTGCCGTAAAAAGTTTCCGTGCTGCGAAAGATACCGGCCAGAGCGTAGTACTCACCCTGTGGAATCGGATCGAACTTGTGATCGTGACAGCGGGCACAGGCGGCGGTCAGTCCCAGAAACGCGCGCGTCGTGACGTCGATCTGCTCGTCCGCAACGTCCATCGCGAACTTCTCGCGATTGTTGCCATTGAGCGATTTTGGACCCATTGCCAGAAATGCCGTGGCAATGACCTGCTCTTTGCGCTGCTCGGGTGACTCGAACGGCAATCGATCTCCGGCCACCTGTTCGCGTATGAAGTCGTTAAACGGCTTGTCCTTGTTGAACGCTGCGATTGCGTAATCGCGATATCGCCAGGCCTGCGGGTAGGTCGCGTTGCGTTCCATGCCGGTTGATTCCCCGTAGCGCACGACGTCCAGCCAGTGGCGACCCCAGCGTTCCCCGAACTGCGGCGACGTCAGCAATCGATCGATCAAACTGGCGATGGCGGCCGTACGGTCCTTTGCAGCGTCGGCAAGAAATTGATCAACCTGCTCCGGGGTTGGTGGCAGTCCAATCAGATCGAAATAGATGCGTCGAACGAGCGTCAGTGGTTCGGCGTCGCCAACGGGACTCAATCCGTCCTGCTGCAGGCGTGCCAGGACAAAGCGATCGATGTCGCTGACAGGCCAGTTTGATTGGGAGCCTTTGACTTGCGGAATCGCGGGTTGCTCGATTGGCCGAAACGCCCAGAATTCACGGGCCGTCTCGAAGTCGATCGTGCGACGGATGCCCGTCGTATCTCCGTCGCGCGGGTCGGGGGCTCCGATCTTGATCCACTTCTCAAACAGAGCAATGACGTCTGCTGGAAGCTGTTCGTTGGGCGGCATTTCAAGACCCTCCCAGCGGATCGCTTCCAACAGAATGCTGTCTTCGATGTTGCCCGGTACGACGGCCTTTCCAGAATCGCCACCTGCACGAATTCCCTTACGGGTATCGAGTAGCAGGTTGCCTTTGACTTCCTTTGAATCGGCCGAGTGACACTTGTGGCACTTTGCGACAAGCACGGGCCGAATGTGCTTTTCGAAGAAGTCGATCCCGATCTTCTCTTGAGCGTGTGCGTTGTCGCAGATCAACAGCACCAGGCCGACGTACAGGACGTGTCGCATTGGGCGTCTCCGCATTTGTTTCCGGCTGACTGGTGACTCAAGCATTCGTAGCCTGCAAGGTTCGCGATGAGTGAGAATCACGTCAACTCTCGTTCCAACGCTCTGCGTTGGAACGGGCCACAGGACGCTCTGCGTCCCGTGACACCATGCCGGGGACGCAGAGCGTCCGAGAGAGCATTCCAACGCAGAGCGTTGGAACGAGTCTAGACTCCGCCTGGCTTGGCCTCGTCATCCAGTATCGTTCACGACGGTGTCGTCGCGGGGCGGACGAGAACATCTGGACGTGACACCGGCAATCGCTTCACGTTGACTTCTACCTTCGGCCAGCCTTCGAACGGCGTCAGCAACTCGAACCCTGATTTCGCCACCGCGATCGTGTCCGCGCATTGAGCCGGGCCGATCGACGACTGCCAGATCATGGGCATGCCCGGCTGCAATCGGAACTCGCTCTTCGGGACAATTGGAACCTCGCACAATTCGTATCCCGTCACGCAGCCCTGGTCGGTGAAGTGCCATTCTTCAGTGTGACCGAACTTCTCGTAAATGCGCTGGACGCGGTTCCACGTTTCATAGATTTCCCAGTCATGCCGCGAGAAGCACATGCCAGTCACCTGGACCAGCAGTGCGTCCAGGTGCGCTGGTCGAATTCTTTTTTCGTGTCCGGAGAATGCCATTGTGCGGGACACGGCCAGATGCAGTCCTTCTCGCCGGCCGATTGCCGTGATCGTGCAGAACTGCTCGACGGGGTCGTCGTCGAATCCCCAGTGACGATACCGTTCGCCACGGCCGTCTCCCCAGACCTGAATACGTTCGGGGTAGATGCGCCGCCGCAGCATACGATGAGCCGTCTGGCCAGCGATATCGGCTTCAGTTTCACCGCAGTTGAAGGAACGGGCCGTGGCCTCGACGCAGTGGGCCAGTTCCAAACCCAGAGTTCGCAGTCGCCGGATCTCGAATCTCTCAAGCGGCAGCCGCATTCCGGAAAGTCGCAGCGAGTAATCCTCACAGTTGGCGAACGGAGCATCTGAGGCGACGCCGCGTCCGCGCACGACATCACTCATCAGGACGGAGCAATCCTCCTGCCATGTGCGCTCCTTCAACTGAAACCCGAGTCCGCCAAGCTCGCGATCAAACAGCCGACCTGAATCAGCATTGCGGGTCAGGACAACTCGGGCATCTGCTGTAATAAACAGTGCCGCGACCGTGTCGCTCGAAGCGCCTCGCGTGTTGTTGCCGCCGCCAGTCAACCAGGCGAAGCTCGACGGACGCGTCAGTAGTGCCGCGTCCAGCACGTGCTCCTTCAGAAAGGCGACGATTCTGCGATGACGATTCTCGATGGCCTCGACGCGTTCCGGAACGTGTACCTGGAATTCTCCAGACGACATCGCTCCGGGAAGCAGGGATATGGAAGACATTGAGCCACCAGGGTCAGTCTGTGGACAATTGCAACGCTCATACAAGCGGGCCCAATCCTTCCAGTTGACCTGCTGCGACTGGCGATGGCAAGCCATTCTCGCTTACGGGCACCGATCTTACGTGGTGATTCTTGGCGCATTGCGTACCTTGGCAGGTAGGTTGGATTTCCGACCCGACTCCCTCAGAGCAAGGCCAGGACGAAAGCCCAACCTGCTGCGATACGACTGAAGCCCCCTGTCACCGAGTTCTGGCTGGCGAGGAGTTTCCTCAACGCGTGTAATTCAGAGCAGGATTTGGACCATTCAGACGACATTGTTTTCGTCACAGTGCAGAGCTCGAAATCGTAAAAGGACTTGCCGGATGAAAACTGCGGCTTTCGCGTGCCTGTTTGTGCTGGCGGTCTCCGCAGCTTCGTTCGCTCAGGATGCAGAACCGGTCGCGCCGACCGATCCGGCAACACAGGTCCGCCAGGCGATGGATGCGGCGAGGGAATTTGCCCGAGCGGGGAAGATCGACGAATCGCTCGCCGCGATACGTGAGGTCCTCAAGAACGGTCCGCCGGTGAAAGTCACGTTCCGCGGACTCCTCGAAACACTGGCCGGGCAGGCTTCCAGTAATACGGCTCAGATGCGTGCGGTCACCGTCGAAGTCGCGTTGGGTTTGAGAGAACTGGACCCGCTGTGGCGAGAAAAGCATTTCCCGCCTGCAAAGGTGTTTGAAACGCTGCGGGCGATCGTGTTTCCCGAGTCACGCAAGACTGAAGTCTTTACCTACTCACTGCTGAATTCCTCGTCGGCTGCGGAGCACAACGCCGGCAGCATACTTGCCGAATGGTCGGTCGATGCCGATCGAACCGCTGAGCTACGCAAACTGCTCGATGCGAGTTCGCTGCAGAAGACGAGCCAGACTCACTTCCTGACGCGCATGCAGATTGCATGGGCCGAACGGGATTCGTTGCAGCTAAGCGATGAACTCGATGCATTGGCCGCAACATTGGATGGCACGCCTGACGTCGGGACCGCTGCGGCGGCGCTGCCCGCAATCAGTATCGCGTTGCGCGACGAGGACGCAGCGTTCGATGCGATACCTGTCATGGAACGTGTGATCGAGTTGCTCGAACCGACCGGCCTGACATCGTTCACGTCGCTCGAACCGTTACTCAGAAACACCGCCTGGCTGCAGTTTGAGCAGGGGGATTCGGAAGCGGCGGATCGCCATCTCAGCACGCTGCTGAACCTCTATCGAAAAATCAACGCGCTTGGTGGTGATACCAATGTGTCGAATGTTTACAAACAGCGACTGGCGGCCGTGGCGGGTGACTACCTGCGAGGTGATCAGCTCGGCCGGGCTCTCGACGTTACCGGTGAGGCGATTACCCCGCCGTTGCCTGTTGATCAGCTCGCCGGACCAAATGACGGATTTGCCGCCGTGGCCGCGGCGCTGAACCGGCGGCTGATTCAACTGGATGCGGAGCAACGTTACGACCTGTTGCGGAACTGGACCTTGCCTGACGAATCAGGCGAACCGATTCGTATCCTCAGCACATTCGCGGCTGTTGATGCACCGCCCGCAGCTTTTGCACGAGCACTCGGTGAGAGTCCTCGGGGTGATTCATTTGCCGTGCCCGAGATTGGCAATATCACCGGTCTGTTTTGTTCCGGCTGGGAACTCGCCCGAGCGGCTGGCGATGCGGGTTACCTCAGGCAACTGATCCTCGACCTCGAAGCGATCATTGAAAGCACGAACACTGCGGAGGCGACTGAGGAAACGGACGACGCCACGCAGGTGCGTCTTCGTCTGCAAACTGACGCGCAGTACCTCTTGCGGCTGGCTCGTATCGCGGGAGCCCGATCGGGATTGGACGCGCCGCGCCTGCTGCAGGCCGACGACATCTCACAACTCGCGGGTGAAATTGCGATCGAATTGGAGTCCGTTCGCAACAGGCCGCGTGCGGATGGATCGAAGTCACAGCCAGTGGAGATGCGCGACATCACGCTGGCTGCCGCCTGTCTGACCAGCGACGAACTCCGCGCGTCCGGCATCGAACTGATTGCGGCAGTTCTCGAACTGACCGGTGGTGAACGAGCGACATTTCTGCGACCGCTGCTGCGTCGGGCTCATGCCCTTGCTCTGCTGCAGGCAAACGAAGGCGTCACTCCCAGTCTGCTCGAACGTCCCAATCTCGATTTGTGGATCCCGGCCAGCGCACTGACCGCTGCGGCTGCCGCGAGTGGTGCAACGTCGGACATCTGGCTGCGACATGAAGACCACATCCTGCACCTGTCCGGTCCCGGTCAGGACTATCTCTGTTTTCGCTATCCGCTAACCGGTGATTTTCAGCTTGCGGTCGAAGTCCAGGAAAGCAGTTTTGCGCGCATCGAGGGTGGCCTGATTTATGGGGGACTCTGTTACGCATCCAGCACCCATGAGGGCGTGCGCGTGCATGGTCTGGAACGTCGGGCTCAGATTCATCTGCCCACTCTGTATCTGACCACGCTCGGTCGTCCCCTTTATCAGCAACTGAAACTGGACGTGTCTCCCGCGGGAACAGTGTTTTCGACAAACCGGCATCCCGTGTTTCGTGATCCCGTCAGTCAGACGAGCAGTCCCTGGATCGGACTGCGCACCATCGCCGACCACGATCCGGCATTCCGAAACCTGAGGATTACCGGCGATCCCGTGATTCCGCGAGAAGTCCAACTTGTCAGCGGCAACACGTTGCGCGGATGGCTTTACGGTTATTACTCAGAAAGCAGTCCCGGTGTTGTGACCGCCGACGCATCCATCAACATGCAACAGGCACTCGACGGACAGGGACCACTGGCCGACGCTCCGGCGGGTAACGCCGTGCCGGTCCTGGGATTGCAACCGGAACGCGTCCAATTCGAGTCCACATTCACCGACGAGATCATCGTCGCACCGGAAGGTCGTCAAACTCGATTTCGACCAATGACCGTCCAGCGAACAGTTGATGGCCAGGTTGTCACCATGACCGTGATGAGTCCGGTCGTGGATCCTCGTCTCACGAAATCACTCGCAAGCTTTGACTGGTTTGCGAAAGCCGGCGTGCTGCACGGCCGCCAGGCCGGCGTCGACTTCACCTCGGCAACGCAAAGCCGGTTGAGTTACTTCCGACCGCTGCAGGACGGCGAGTCGCTGAGTTACGAGTTTCTATACGAGGCGGGACGATTCGAAGTGCATCCGGCGATTGGACGTCTGGCGTTTCTGATGGACCCAGGTGGAATGCGCGTTCACTGGCTGACCACGGGGGAGAACGACTGGACCGGACTTGCCGCAAACAACTCGCTGGTCGAGCCACTGAATCGCAAGACGCGGCGGCTGCCGTTGAAAACCGGGGACTGGAACGAGGTCACGGTTTCACTCGACGGTGATTTCGTATCGCTGAGTGTCAACGGAACTCTGGCATACACACGGAAGCTGGAGCCGGAAGTCGAGCGAGCGTTCAGTTTTTATCACGACCGCAATCGGTCGGCCGTGCGGGTCCGGAACGTCGTGCTGCGAGGCGACTGGCCCGAACGTCTGTCGGTCGAACAACTCGCTGATCCGGCCGCGGACACGATCGCGGAACGCACGCAGCGAGACCGCCAGTTCCTGGGCACTGTGTTCGCTGACCGGCACACCCCGGATTCCGCTCTGAATGTTCATCGCAATGCGATGGCGATGCGACCGGAGCAGCGGTTCGAGTATCTTCGGGACTGGGTCCTGCCGGGCGCTGACCACGAGAGAATCCGCATCGCGATGGAGTTCTCGCAGTTGCATCCCGCTCCGCCCGTTGCCGCAATGAACACCGCAGTCGCGAATGAAACGGCTGAAGCTGTGTCCGAAACCGCCTCCGAGTCTGCAGGCTCAGCCACGTCTCGAATCCACATGGGCGGAGACGTCGTTTCCCCGGCACTTGATCTGATTCGGGTCGCCGCTGAACTTGGCAGGCTGGATCAGGTCCAGAGTCGCCTCGAGGCTCACAGTCACACCGACCAGCAGCAGCGCAAGGCGAGAGCCGCGCTACTGGCAGTCATTGACCTGAAGAATCGCAATTTCGAAACCGCACTGAAACGTTTGGATGAGCTGTTCAATCTCCTCGAAACGGAGCATCTGATTGGATTCAAAAGTCACTGGCCGGAGACAACCGCGTTTGCCGTTGCGGTGAACTATGTGGAAGCTCACGACGGCATCCGCGACCTGCTCACTCGACTGATCGTCGGGCAGGTGCGTCAGAACCGCTCCAGTGGCTCGGACGGCTGGCCCCGGCAAATCAGCGCATATTCCGGAATGCTCAGGATCACCGACCTTCTCAGCGACCTGAAACAGCGCAACGCTCTCGCCAATGCGACAGGTCCGACCGAATTCACAACGACGAAACTGGAATCGGCGGCTGATCTCACCAGGTTCCGACAACCTCCGAATCTGCGGCAGTGGTCCCCCGTGTCGCTTCACGTGGCTCGCTACCGAGGTCCCGGAGCCGCTCCCGCAATGTGGCGACAAGTCCCTGATTCCAGTGGTCTTCGCAAGACTGACGCGGTCAGTGGGTTTTCCAGACCACAAATCCAAAAACTCACTAACTTTGACAACGACTACCTTTTCTTTCAGTCGCCACTACGCGGCGATTACTCGGTTGAGGCGGAAGCCAGCGTGTTCGGCTGGAACGAGATGACGTTCAGCATCGGCGGGCGGTGGGCTGCCGCCGTCTACAACCGAAAAACGTATCGCGCTGGCTACCTGCGCGGAAACTACAAATCTTCCAGTCTTGAACCGAGACTTTTGAAACCCGGCTCCACCTTTCGGCTGCGAGCCGACATTCGTAATGGCCTGGTCACGACGTACATGGGTGGACGACAGATTCACCAGGAACCGCTGGACGCGAATGAGCCCTGGCTCGCGCTGCGCAGCCCGTACCGCAATTACGGTATTGCCCGAAACGTGCGGATTACGGGCTCGCCCGAGATTCCTGAGACTCTGCAGCTCACCGCCACTGATTCACTACCTGGTTGGATTCCATACCACCTGCAGTCTGTCGGAACGGCTCGTGCGGACTGGCGACAACGTGGTGCTCTGACCGACGGCGGCGGAATCGTCGGACGACTGAAGCCCGAGTTGAGGGGCTCGTATCTGGAAAGCGTTGTCCACTATCACCGGCCCATGATGGAAAACGGACACATTGACTACGAGTTCTATTATCACCCTGGCGAATCGAACGTCGCTCCCGTCATGGATCGACTGGCCTTCGTGCTCGATCCTGACCACGGTGTTCGAATTCACTGGATCACTGACGCGCGATTCGATCACACACTGCTCGACCCGGCGAACATGAGCGATGAGCCCGAATACCGTCGGGGTGGCGGCACTCAGCCGGATACTTCCGTGAGCACTTCCAGCGTGATAGGGCTCGCGTCTCTGAAACCGAATGCATGGAACAAGGTCTCACTGCAACTGACAGGCGACACCGTGCACCTGTTTCTGAACGGGCAGGAGATCTACGAGCGCCCACTCGAGCCTGAGAATCAGCGGACGTTCGGCTTCTTCCATTATTGCGGACAGACCGAAGCACGAGTCCGCAACGTGACGTGGGCCGGGGACTGGCCGAAGCAACTCCCGTCGCTCGCAGAGCAGGAACTGGCCGGCATCGGAGCGGAGATTCTCAATGCACGATCTAAAGAACTCACCGCCGTGTTCGATCATGATTTCAGTCTGGATGGTTTGCCGCGAAATCTA
This sequence comes from Planctomycetota bacterium, assembly GCA_963579025.1. Classification (GTDB taxonomy): domain Bacteria; phylum Planctomycetota; class Planctomycetia; order Planctomycetales; family Planctomycetaceae; genus CAUZFZ01. The sequence goes on from CAUZFZ010000074.1 coordinate 19,457, forward strand.
TTTATGGTCACCCCGACCAACATGCCGCACACGCTGGAAGTGAAACCGGATGGAGTACACATCACTCAGGGCGGTGGTAATGGCTACATGAACTTCACAGTCAGTCCGATGCTGAGAATTACGGGCGACTTTGATATCACAGTAGCGTTTGAGGGTTTTGTGGGGACACCTGAGCCTGGAGGAAAGTGTTCTGTTCTTCTACAGGCACTGTTCGATAACGAAGCAGGAAACCAGTCATTGGTTTTCCACCGTCACGCACTGCCGCAAAATGGTGGTGAGCGTGAGGAGACGTTCTCGGGATCGAAGGTCGAAGTGGACGACCGGGGGACACAGCGAAGCTACTTCGGAACAACACCCAGCGAGGCTCCGGCGGGCCGGTTAAGACTCTCGCGACGCGGGAGTGTCGTTTACTACCTGTTCTCCGAAAACGAATCACAGACCTTCCATCTGCTTCACGCGGAATCACTCACAGACGCCCCGATCATGGCCGACGGACTTCGGATCATTGCCCAGTCCGCGTTCGATTGCTCGACGAGCGTCGTGTTCACACAACTGACTATTCGGGCCGAAGGTCTGAGCGGACTGGCTCTGGAAGATGCTACCGCGATCGTGGTCGGACTCAACGAGAAACGGGCTGCACTGCCGGAGTCGTTCACTCACGACTTTGCAAAGGACTCATTCGCAGAAGATCGCATGATTCAGTGGAACCAGAAAGCAGGGCTCTCGCCGAGTGAGAACGGTCTTCCCGTCGTCGGGATCGGAAAGAAGACCTGGTCAGCGTGTGGCCTCGCACCGAGGCTGGTGGTCAGTGGTGATTTCGATGTCTCGGTCACATTCGATGATGTGCACCTGGCCGTACCTGTCGGAAACGACTACTCCGGCGTACTGCTGCAGATTGAACTCGCGGACGAGGATAACACGCAGTTCTACGCTCTCTTCAAACGCATCTCGGACGGAAAGACGCTGGCGCAGGAATTGCACCGCAGGAAAGGACCTGACGGCGTGTTTCAGTATATCGGGCTGAATTCCGCCCGATTGGAAAAAGCCAGCCGTTTACGCATCACCCGGTACGGCACCGAACTGTGCATCCTGTACGCGACGCCCGAGTCTGCTCGCGACGTGCTGCTATCAAGACTCGAAATCGGACGGGAGGACATCGTCCCCGACGGAGTCCGTCTTATGTTGCACACCGGAGCAGACGGCCTGGAATCTCAGATGACCTGGCAGCGTCTCAACGTCCGCGCGACAAAGGTCACGGGAGTTGCAGTGGGCAAATGAGCTGAGACTCTGCCCCGACGACTTGATCGAAGTCTTGAAGTTGCGCAGTTTTGACGCCCCGATCGGCAACGCCGTCAGGCATTCTCGTTTCAGGGCTCTGCCCTGAAACGCCATGCCTGGAAGGCTCCGCCTCACGACTGTCCGGCAGAGGCAGAGCCTCGAAATCAGTACGTTCCAGGGCGGAGCCCTGGAACGAGGCGGCTAGACACCCGACCTGCCAAATCAAGGCAACCTGGGCTTCTGCGGGGTTGTGCCGTCTGCTTTGTCGACTGGATAGAGCGCGTTGTGTTCATTCATGCCGGCAATCAAACCCTGCATCATGACACGTAACTGATCGGGCTTCGTCGCAGCCAGGTTGTTCTGTTCGAAGGGGTCGTCCTCAAGGTTGTAAAGCTGGTAGTGCGAGTCTTCCGAAGCCGGTGACGGAAAATAGTGATAGATCACCTTCCACTCATCCCGCCGATAGCACGTAAAGTAATGGCTGCGATGCGGCGCGTGCGGGTAGTGCATCAGAAATGTCTGCTCCCGACTGGCATCCGGTTTTCCTGTGAGCAGCGAGTCCAGACGCCCACCGTCAACGATGTGTGAATCCGGCGCCTCAATGTCCGTCAGGCCGAAGATCGTCGGGAACAGGTCGACGACAGAAGCCGTCTGACTTTGAATCGCTCCGGCGGTGATGGGTAATCGCTTCTGATGCGCGTTGTCGGCGGCTTTCGCCCACGCCGCGATGAACGGGACGCGCATGCCGCCTTCGTAGTGTGCGCCTTTCTTTCCTCGCAATGGAGCGGCACAGGCCACGGCATGTTGATGCCCCAGCGGAGCGTCCGATCCGTTGTCACCGAGAAACAGGACGAGCGTGTTTTCGGAGACGCCCAATTCATCGAGATGATCGAGCACGTCAACGAGAGACTTGTCCATGCCTTCGATCAAGGTTGCGAAAGCCTGGGCTGCCGCGGGTTTGCCTGAGTCCTTGTAGTGTGCCGCAAAACGGGGATCGGAGTGGAACGGCGCGTGAACGGCGTAGTGGGACATGTACAGGAAGAATGGTTTGTCATCCTTAACGGCAGCGGCGACGTGCGCATTGGCCTCAATCGTCAACGCCTCCGTCAGAAACGTCTCGGTGCCGTGGTACTTCTTCAGGTGCGGCACGGCACTCGACGCTCTTCTCGTGCCCAGGCCGTAGTTCTGCTCCGCGTAGTAACTGCCCGGTGCTCCGAATGAGGCACCTCCGACATTCACGTCAAAGCCCAGGTTCAACGGCTCGGCACCTTCGAACGCACGTGGTCCGAAATGGCCCTTGCCCACGTGAATCGTGCGATAGCCCGCTGCGTGCAGTAGCCGTGGCAACGTCACGTCGGCTTTGGTCAATCCCTTCCAGTTCCAGTCCGGTGGCCCCATGGGGCCGCGGTTGTCTCTGTCGGGGTTGATCCAGTTGGTGGCATGATGTCGCGCGGCGTTCTGTCCCGTCATGATCGAGATGCGCGTCGGCGAACAGACACTCATCGCATAGAAGTTGTTGAAGCGAATTCCCTGCGACGCCAACCGCTCCATGCCAGGCGTGCGGTAGTAGTCGTTCAGTGGATACCGCTTCGGCTGACCTTTCTCGTCGGTGAGAAACGGCACTGACGTATCCATGACGCCCATGTCATCGACAAGAAACACAACGATGTTCGGTTGCTCCGCACCGTCGAGACGCAGGCCCAGGCAGCTCAGAGTCAGAACGAGCAGTGCAGTTCGCATCAGTGTCATGACCATGATTGGCCTTCCTTCTGTTGTCGGGTTCACGCGGCAGTCGGTGCGTCTGGAGATTGCACTCGGGAGATTATGCTGGTGGAGCCATCACCGCCATCATTGCTGGGACGAACGGGTGTAACCGGAGCCACGACACTTTGGTTCGCAGTCGATAACCTGCGGTTCCAGTCATCAGTGTTGTGAGAGAAAACGAATCATGGACCTGTTTGAAAAATACCGCCTGCGACATGTCATCAACGCCTGCGGGAAGATGACGCATCTGTCCGGCGCGATTGTGCTGCCGGAGATCGCGGCGGCGGCAGCGGAGTCGTTCAAGCACTTCTTTGTGCTGGACGAGTTGCAGGCAGCGGCGGGCAGGATCATTGCCGAGGCAACCGATGCTGAGAGTGGTTGCGTCACCGCCTGCACGGCAGCGGGTATTACGCTTAGTGTTGCGGCAGCGATGACGGGTACGAGCCTGCCTCGCGTTCTGCAGTTGCCAGACACCGAGGGCATGCCTTCGCGCGTGCTGATCCAGAAAGGCCACTGTGTCAATTACGGCAACCCGATCACTCAGGCGATCCGTCTGGCCGGCGCAACACCTGTCGAACTCGGGACGGTCAATCGCTGCGGTCCCGAGTTCATCCGTTACGAACTGGAGAAAGGTGGCGTGGCCGCGATCGTGCATGTCGAATCCCATCACACCGTGCGCTACGGATGGGTGCAGTTGTCGGACGTCGTCGAACTGGCTCACGGGTTCAAGGTCCCCGTTATTGTCGACGGAGCCGCGCAGGATCAGCGACTCCGCGAAATCATCGGGACGGGCGCGGACATCGTTCTGACCAGCGCTCACAAGTATCTTTGCTCGACCACTGGCGGAATCGTCGCTGGTCGCAAAGCACTGATCGACGCGATCTATCTACAGAACCGCGGGATTGGTCGTCCGATGAAAGCGGGGAAGGAAGCCATCATTGGTGCGATGGCGGCTCTCGGGTACCGCAGCGATCAGGACATGGTCGCCTGGACTGCCGGACAGGATCGCAAAATGCACATGGTCATCGAGCGGCTGGCGGGAATTGCTGGATTGACGCTGAGCATTGACGCTGATCCGAATGGTTGTCCGTTTTCGCGAGCGCGGCTGACTCTGGATCCTGTTGCCTGCGTGTTCTCCGCGGCGACGCTGACGGACGCGTTGGAAGATGGAGACCCGACGATCGTCGTTCGGTCTCATCACAGCGACGAAGGGTACATCAACATCGATGCGATCGAGATGACAGACGACGAGATTGAATTCACGTGCTCGCGCATTCGGCAGTTGCTGACGGCTGACTGACCGGACGGCGTCACATTGCGAGAATCGGCACGTCTTCCTCGACGGAACGCTCGGCTTTGCGGTCCGGGAGATGGTCCGCGACTGTGCGGTTTTAAGGGCAGGATCAGGACTCAAATGAGAATCACGACGTGGAACGTCAACGGGTTGCGTGCCGCACTTAAGAAGGGCTTTGCGGAAATCATCGAGCAGATTCAGCCGGATGTGCTGCTGCTCCAGGAGGTGCGTGCGCTGCCGGAACAACTTCCCGGTGACTGGGCTGCACCCGAAGGCTGGTACGTGCACTGGCATCCGGCCGAACGCAAGGGTTATTCGGGGACAGCGATCTGGTGTCGGCAACCTATGAAGATCATTGGAACCGGCCTGGACGCGAATGATCCGGAGGGGCGTGTGCTGCACGCAGAAGTTGCCGGCACGGAAGTGGTCAGCGTGTATCTGCCATCGGGTTCATCCAGTGACGAGCGGCAACAGGTAAAGGAAGTGTGGATGGCCGAGTTTTCACAGTGGGCGCAAAAGCTATTGCGCAAGCGCAGGCCAGTTGTGTTCGGCGGCGACCTCAACATTGCTCATACCGAACGCGACATCTTTTATGCGAAGTCCAACGAGAAGACGTCGGGCTTCATGCCGCACGAACGCGAATGGATGGGAAGCGTCATCGAATCAGGTTGGCGCGATTTCGTGCGACAGCATTACGGTGACGTGCAGGGTCCGTATTCCTGGTGGTCGAACCGTGGTCGCGCGAGAGAACTGGATCGCGGTTGGCGGATCGATTACCTGCTGGGAAATGCGGCGGCGGACCGTCGATTTCGCTCCGCCGACATCTGTCGAGACGGCGGCCTGACTGTCTCCGACCACGCACCGGTCTCGATCGACCTGTCTGACTGAGATTCCCAGTATCGAATAACGAACGCGTCGCTCGTGACAATTCGATTGTGTGTGGCTCTCCGGTCAACGCTGCCGGCTCCTGGCGCAGAATCTCTCACATCCGGTCTTTCTGATGCCGACGATTGAGCCTGTTGTGATAGCCTGGCAGGCGGTCACAGTTCTTTGGGGCCCGGTTCATCACAATTGCGGAGTTCATCACATGCTGGAATCTTTACTTTCCAGCGAAGCTTTCTGGTTCTGGGTAATCGTCGTCGCTATGTCGGCGCTGGTTGTCTGGTTCACGGAACAAGGTGTGCTGCTGGCGGCACTGTCCAGCCTGTTTGCGCTGGCGGTCGGGATCGCGTTCTTCCCGAGTCAGTGGGACATGCTGGGCCTGGGCGGACTCCGCGAACAGGGCCTGTGGTCGTGGCTGGGCGACAACATCCTGAGCGTGCTGGTTGCCGTGGTGCTTTATCTGCTTATCGGGCTCGTCTGGTCGACGCTCCGCTGGTGGATGCACGTCCGGTCCATTCGCGAAGAGTACGAAGATCGCCGTGTGCACTGGCTCTCACCGGGAACGCTGCAGCGGAATGCGGATCTGTTTCACTCCCGAGCCAAAGTCACATCGGACGAATCCATACGGGACCAGTATTCAGCATGGAGAGATTTGTGTGCCCGTGCCGCCGAATTGGGTGGCAACCGGCTGACTCCCGAACTCAAACCCCTGTGGAAGGTGTACGTGGAGAATGGTTACCAGTTCTAACCTCCGATCACCGGGGCGCAATGTGGACTCGATCACGAGGCCAGATCCGCGTCTACACGCGGAGCAGATTCTCCTGTGGATGATCTGCTGGCCGTGGAACCTGGTGTGGACACTGCTGGTGCATAATCCATTGCGGCATATGGTGCAGTTCGCGGTCGTGGAAGTGCGGGCCACGCTGGATGAAATCAGCAGTGGTGAGTTCAAGGAAATCGAACGCGACCTGGCGATCTCTGAGTACGCGCCTGTACGACCAACCGCTGCCTGTTCACTGGCAGACACTCCGGAACGTCCAGCGGCGCAAAGCCAGGTTCCCCGGACTCAGCCAGGTCCGATGACGCCGCCCGGCGTGGCGGCTTCCAGTTCGGCAGCTGCGTATGTGCCGCCGCCGCTGCCTTCGCCCACTCCGACAACTCCCGCCGAACCGGATCCGTGGTTGTCACGCGCGGACGGCCAGCCGAATTCGACGCACGGTGGCGACACCGCATGGCTGCAGGATGCGTGGCACGACACGCCATAGCGCGCGGGTCTCGTTAACCGACCGCGTGAGCCAGATAGTGGCGGATGTCGAGGAGTACTGCATCTACGATCGCCTGCAACACGCTTAGCGGTTCGGGGATCGCGTCAAATTGAGCATCCGCGGCGAGGCCTTCAACGATTGTTGCCTGGTCGATTGCACCTGTCATGCTGATCGCCCGCATATTCCCGAGTACGGTATGGGCCGCGCGGCGCGCTGTCTGGGCATCGGCGGACACGATGGAACGCCGCAACAACGCCAACTGCTGCGGTGTCTCCTCCAGAATGCTTTCCAGGATTTCATACAGCAGCTCCTGGCTCCCTCCCACGACCTCCAGCGCAGCGCTCCAGTCGACGACATTCGTTGCCGAGGTGGTTAGCGATTCACCGCTGGATTCTGCTTCCAATCGATGGCCGGGCGAAATGACGGCAGGCACAGCTTCACCGTCACCCTTAGGTCCGTTCGACAGCTCGGCAATTTTCTGAAACAGAATCGGAGCACGAATCGGCTTGGATACATAAGCGTCCATGCCAGCGGACAGACAACGCTCTTCGTCGCCTTTTAATGCGTGCGCTGTCATGGCGATGATCGGCATGTGCGAGTCTCCACCAGCATCGAACTCGCGCTGTCGAATCGTACGAGTCGCTTCCAGACCATCCATCTCCGGCATCTGAACGTCCATCAGGATCAAATCAAAGGATTCCCGAGACCAGCGACGTACTGCTTCAGCGCCGTTTGGCGCCACGGTGACGTCATGACCCCATTTCTCCAGCAGAGCGATGGCCAGTTTCTGATTCACCAGACTGTCTTCAGCCAGCAGCACGCTGAGCGTCCGTTGATGGACCAAAGTCGGTTGGGAGACTGACTGTTCGTCGTCGATCGCGGCGGTGACGTTCAGGGTTTCAACAATCGCATCGAACAACTCTGACTGTTTGACAGGCTTTGTCAGATACGACGCGATCCCCAGTTCATTGCAGCGTGTGATGTCTCCAGTCCGTCCGCTGGACGTCAGCATCATCACGATGGGGATCTTCAGGTCACTGCGTTCGCGCAACTGCGCGACCAGCGAAAAACCGTCCGTACCTGGCATGTGCGCGTCGGTCAGGATCAGGTCGAATTCCTCAGGCGTACCGTGTACCTCTTCCAGGATTGTGATCGCTCGCTCGGCTCCTGATACGGGTGTCGGAATCGTCATCCAGTTGCGCAGCATTTCTTCCAGAATGCGCCGATTCGTCGCGTTGTCGTCCACGACCAGAATGCGGCGTCCTTCCAGAGTGCGTCGCGATTCATCAGACGCCGCAACGGTCTGCGAACCGACATCTAACCTCGCCACAAAGTGGAAGGTGCTGCCGGTGCCCAATTCACTTTCAACTTCGATTCGCCCGCCCATCAGTTCGATCAGATGTGAGCTGATCGCCAGTCCCAGCCCGGTCCCCTCGTAGCGTCGTGTCATGCTTGTATCAGCCTGCTCGAACGCTTCGAAAATGCGTTGCAGTTTGTTTGCCGGGATACCGATCCCGGTGTCCCTGACGGCGAACCTGAGTAACACTGGTTCGGGTGGCGAGAACTCATCGGGGACATCGACGCGCGGTGGAAGATCGCCTTCTTCGATCGACACATCCACAACGATTTCACCATCCTCCGTGAACTTGATCGAGTTGCCGACCAGATTGACGATGATCTGCCGCAGTCGTCCGGCGTCACCGATCAGGAACTCCGGGACGTCGGTTGCGACGTGGCAGGCGATCTCGATGCGATCTCGATGAGCCCGTATGGCCAGTGACTTCAGCGTATCCCCCAGCACTTCGCGCAACTGGAACGGCCGCGGGTCGAGTTCCAGCCGGCCCGCTTCGATCTTCGAGAAGTCCAGGACGTCGTTGATGACTCCCAGCAACGATTCGCCCGACTCCTGGACGAGTGTTAGATACTCTCGCTGTGACTGAGACAGCTCAGAATCCAGTACCAGCTCCGTCAGGCCGATGATGGCATTCATGGGCGTGCGGATTTCATGGCTCATGTTGGCCAGAAAATTGCTCTTCGCCTCGCTCGCCGATTCGGCAGCGTCGCGTGCTTCGCCAATGGCTTCCTGAGCCGTCTTCTGATCCGTGATGTCATGCGATACACCAAAGCAGCCGGCGATGGTTCCATTCGGTTCCCGCAGCGGCATGCGCGTCACGGCGACCCACTTGCGGCTACCGTCCGGCCAGGTGATGAGCTGTTCGCTGCCGACCGTCGAGATGCCTTCGTTAACCGACTGCTCCTCGGCTGCGGCGATCCCGTCCAGGTACTCGGGCAGAAAGAAGTCGGCGGCGGATTTCCCAACGGCATCATCCGGTCGGCTCAGGCCCAGTCGGCTGGCCATCGCCCTATTGACCCGCAGATAACGTCCGTCACGGTCTTTGAAAAAGATGTTGTCCGGGATGCTGTCGAGCAGACTGGTCAATAGAAACCGTTCGTGCTCCAAAGCCAGTTCCGCTTCCCGGCGTGCGGTCACATCCCAGAAGATTCCCTGCACGCCCACAACGTTTGAGTTCGCGTCATAGACCGGTGTCTTCAGCACGTGAACGTATCGAGTTTCGCCGTCAGGCAGCACGTGCGATTCGGTTGTCTCCAGTACCTCGCGGGTTTCCATAATCTGCCGGTCGTCGGCCGTGTACTTGTCCGCGAGTTCGTCCGGGAACAGGTCGTAATCCGTCGAGCCAAGCATCTCGTCGCGTGTTCGGTCGAGCGACTGACAGTATCTCTGATTCGCGAACGTCAGTTGCCCGTCAAGATTCTTGCGTAGCAGGTTCAGTGGAAGCGACTCGACCAGTGACTCATACAGTGCTTCCGAATCCCGCAGCTTCTGCTCAACTTTGCGGCGACGGTCGAGTTCGGCTTCCAGTCGCTCACTGGTGTGAGCGAGGTCTGCCAGCGACGAACCAAGGACGTTGACCAACTGCTGCAGCGAGGCATGCAGGCTGTACTCACGGCCCATGAATCGGATCTGGATTTCTTCTTCTTCGCGCAGAATGGCGCTTTCCGATGCGGACTGTTCCGTCGTCAGAACCTGTTGCACGCGAGCAATGGTCTCTTCGGGCAGCAGTTCTTTGGCCATATACCCGGACGCGCCCGCAACCAGTCCATCCAGAACATCGGCTCCCGCGCCACCATCAGTCCGCACGATCACCGGAATGCGATACATCGGATGTCGAGACCGTATTTCACGGCACAAATCCAGGCCGGAGCCATCAGGTAACGTGCGGTCGGTGATGATCAGAATGGGGGTGGGAGTCGCCGCGGAACGTTCAAGACCCTCCCGCAGGCTCGCCGCGGTGGACACTTCGAATCCGGCGTCCCGGATGACATCAGGCAGCCCGTTGCCCGATCGACTTTCCGCAACGATCAGAATGTGAGTCATGAGTGGTCGTCCGGGGGTGTATCAGCGTGTGTGGTCTTCCGACATACTACGCCTGTGTCAGTTGCTTTTCTGCGCGGCGGTCGTCTCAACCACGGGAGAGAAGTTTCTGAGACAATTGTCCAACGCGCCAATGCCGTCGTATCCATGGTGGACGGTCAGACCTGAATTGCCGGGTAGCCGAAGTCGCCAGACTTTGGCCGCTTGCCGAAATCCAAACTCTGGCGAGTTTGGCTACATGTCATTTCAGCTTGGACGCACCACCAGTGATGTTCCTGAAAACATTCCTGTACGAGTTCTGGCTCTTCGGTATCAAACAGGCATCAGCCTGTGTCTTCGGTGCGTACCTGCTGAGTCTGATCCTGTTGACGGAAGTCTGGTATCCAGCCGACTGCCCACTCTACCGAAATGACTTCCTGTTTCTCGCGGCAGTCGCGTTCCAGATCGTCCTGCTGGCGTTGCGCCTCGAATCTTTGCGGGAAGCCGCAGTAATTCTGGTCTTCCACGTTGTGGCCACAGTCATGGAGGTGTTCAAGACTTCCGACGCCATCGGAGCGTGGCATTACCCAGGCGACTTCCACATCGGCATTGGCAACGTCCCGCTGTTCGCCGGGTTCATGTACAGCGCTGTCGGGAGTTACATCGCCCGCGTGTGGCGCATCTTTGACTTTCAATTCACACGGTATCCGCCGCAGTGGACGACGTGGATTCTGGTGGGACTGATCTACATCAACTTCTTCACGCACCATTACACGATCGACATCCGCAACGGCCTGCTGCTCGCATCTTTCGCCTTATACGGACGCTGCACCATCTATTTCCGCATGGACAAAGTGCACCGCCACATGCCGGTCGTGATTGGCTGGTTTCTTGTGGCACTATTCATTTGGTTCGCCGAGAACATCGCTACGTTTGCCGGCATCTGGCTCTATCCCAACCAGCGTGATGGCTGGGCGATGGTCTCTCCGGTGAAACTCATCGCCTGGTACCTGCTGATGCTACTCAGCTTCGTACTGGTTGCTCTGCTCCACCGCAGCGATGACGAAGACGTGACGTAGGCGTAAGGCGAGCGGCAGATGAGAATTTACCGCCCCTGAGTTTATCTCAGGGATTCTCGCGTTTCTGCACTACGCAATCGGTAGTGCAAAGACGCGAGAACCCCCGACGTAAAGTCGGGGGCGTTGAAAACTCCTCACTTGCCGCACGCCTGATCAGAAAGCTCAGTCCGTCTTTACGTCCGGCTCGTCACCCTGGATCCAATCGGATGCGCGCGCGGACTCGATCATCTGATCGGTGCTCTGCGGATCCACCTGGCGGCATGCGTCCGTGAGCTGCAGCGATACGGACGTCAGCTCCTCGTGCCAGACGGTTCCCTCGGCCACGTGCGCGAGGAACTCCTCGCACAGCAGGATGAACCGCAGCACGTGCCTGAAGACGATGCCTTCCTGACGCACGATTCTCTTTGACGTCACCAGCTTGTTGAAATCGCCACCAAAATGCAGCAGCTCACCGATTGCCCACACGGACGTGATGCGAATGTCCGAGACACCTGGAAACTCGGCCTCAAACAGCACCTTCAACTTTTCGGGAAACGCCAGCGGGAAGGTCCAGTCTGCCGGATCGTCCGAGGGCGGGTCGCCTTTATCGACTGTGTCACTCAATTCGGCATGCGATGCCAGCCCGCGCTGCAGCAGTTCCGGATCGAGAAACTGCGTTGTAAACAGACTCGGCGGCAGCATGTCCGACCGTGGGATCCGCAGCGGTTTACATAACGAGCCTGGAAACGTCAGAACGCTTTCCAGAGCCTGAATACGCTCCGCCCCGTTTACGTGAGGCAACACTCTCAGCAGGAACAGACCATACAGCGGATTCACGCTGCGAAACGTGAGCACATCGGCCAGTGACTCATTGGGATAGGCGCGATCCGGTACATAGACAAGCTCGTCATCGTCGCCGTCGCGCACCAGTTTTCGTCCGTCGCCACTTGCACCCGGTCCGGTTTTGACTCCCTGAGCTTCCAGCAGGAACTTCAACGAGGACGACAGTTTTGCAGTGGCGGGAGCTTTCGCAGCGTCATCGCTGGTCTGGGCGATTTCCTGCTCGGACATGTCTTTGACGGGCGGTGAGTCAAGAACCGCCTCAGGCGATTGGGGGCTGTCGGCCCCGCGGCCGACGTCTTCTTCTTCAACGTCGGGGGACTCAGGTTCCTCGCTCGCCGTGTCCGCCGCAGGTCCATCGTCGTTATCAACTCCAAGGCCGAACGCGTCCTCTTCTTCGACTGGCGGTTCCTCTGCATCGTCGTTCACTTGACCGACATCAGGAGCTGCGTGATTCCGCCCATCCCACACGGTCTGCTCACCGAACGTACTGGCATCGGCCAGCGACTGAATCTGCTCGTTCAGATCGGATGGTGTGGACACACCGTCCTGTGGCTTCGGGGGAGCGGGAACCAGATTGATGTACCCGCCCGACTCAAGCGTGATCAGCATCTCGGTCAGGCGCAGTTCTGCGGAGTCCAGTTCTTTCGGCGACATCAGTCTTCTGCGCACCGCCTGTCGCAGTCGATCAACTTCCGGCGAAAACCCCAGCAGATAAGCCAGCAGACGCCACGGTAACTGACCCTGACTCGCCAGGTCTCCCGGTGGCGCGGCGATCAATCGTTCGAATTGAGATTCATTCCAGTACTGCACCGTCGTACGTCGTTTCGGCAGCTTCTTCTTCATCTTCTTCCGCTTCTTCATCAGGATCGGATCCCGAGTGTCCTCGGGAATCTGCTCCAGCTTCAGTTTGGCGCGATGAATGCGGACGTCGTCTTCATGTGACAGCGCGAAGACGTATCCTTCCGTATCGAACTGTGGTCGCCCGGCCCGTCCGAACATCTGATGCGCACTGCTTGGATCGATCAGTTTTTTTCGACCGGGTGGGCCTTTTAACAGTGTGTTCACCAGCACGGACCGCGCCGGCAGGTTGATTCCGGCGGCAAGAGTTTCAGTACAGGTGCAGACACTCAATAACTTGCGTTGAAACAGCCCCTCGACGATCCGCTTGTACTTCGGCAACAGTCCGGCATGGTGCACGCCGACTCCGCGCAGCAGAAGCGTCTTCAGCTTGGGCCCGGCACCCTGCGACCAGTCGTGCTTCTTCACTTCCTCGTCAAGCTGCTTCTGCTGTCCGTCGATCAACAGCGCCTTACCCTTCAGCTCCTCGGCGACCCGCCAGCACTCGTCGCGGTTGAAACAGAACAGCAGCATCGGCGTCTTGCGCGTTTCATCGTCGCCCGACGCCATCCGCTCGACCTGCTCATTCAGTAGTTGGTCTTCGATCCAGTGAAATCGAAGTGGCACATTCCGTTCGGTGCCCTGCACCAGTTCGAGTCGCCGTCCGTGTGCCTTGTTGAGCCAGATCCGAAACTCGGCCGTATTCCCCACGGTGGCCGACAGCAACATAAGCCGCACCGACTTCGGCAACAGCCCCAGCGAAAGCTCCCACACGATTCCACGTTCCGGGTCGTTGAAGCTGTGAAACTCGTCCATCACGACCGCTGACACATTGCTGAAGTCAATCGCGTCGTTATGCAGCAGCCGATTGAGAAGAATTTCTGCAACAACAACCAGAACAGTTGCCTCGGGATTCACTTTGCGGTTGCCGGTGACCAGCCCGACGTCCTCTTCACGGAATCCCCAGCGCACGGCGGCGGCCTGGACTTCCTGAAACTTCTGCTCAGTCAGCGCGATCAGCGGCGTTGTGTAATACGCCTGCTTCCCTGTGCTGAGAGCTTCGAACAGCGCCGCTTCGGCGATCAGAGTTTTCCCAGTACCGGTCGGAGCACAGATCAGGATTCCCTGTTCGGTCGTGAACCAGCTCAGCAAAGCCTCTTCCTGCAACGGATACGGCTCGAACAGCAGTTGATCCAGATACTCGGAAGCAAGGTCATCGCGACTGATGTCAGCAGGCATAATCGAGTCCGGGAAAGTCGTTCAGCGCGAATGGGTCGTGGTGATCTTAAACAGTCCGACCAGCGGACGGTCGCTGTCATGGGATACTCAGCGCATGTTGATTGGATCGACGTCGAGCACGAACTCGACGCTGCGGTCGCTGGGTAGTGCGGGGCGCAGTTCACGCCACAGATCGCGGACGGGCTGCAGGTCGAGGGCGGACAGCAGGAAGTGGAATCGGTAATTGCTCTGCAGCTTCCCGACCGGGCACGGGGCCGGTCCCAGCACACGGATATCCAGTTTGCGGCGGTCGACGACTTCGCGCAGTACGTCAGCCATGTCCAGAGCCACTGACTGCACGGCCTCTTCGATCGGCCCGCGCAGGATGACTCGGACCCAGTGACGAAACGGTGGGGAATCCATCTCGCGTCGATTTTTCAATTCGTGTGCCGCAAAGCCCAGGAAGTCGTGTCGAGTCGCGTGCTCAATCGCCACATCCGTCGGAGCACATGTCTGAACAAAGACACGACCGCCGCGTTCGCTGCGGCCGGCTCGACCAGCGACCTGAGAGATCAACTGGAAAGTTCGCTCGGACGCTCGCAGGTCCGGCTGGTGCAGAACGGTGTCCGCATCAACAACGCCGACCAGCGTGACGTTGGGAAAATCCAGCCCTTTGGCGATCATCTGCGTCCCGACCAGGATCTCAGCCTCACCGCGACGGAAGATCTCCAGAGCTTCGTCGTGACTGCCACGTCGCTGCATCGTGTCGCTGTCCATGCGAATCACACGGTGGCCGGGGAACTTCGATTTCACTTCCTGCTCGAGCCGCTGCGTACCCGTGCCAAAGTAGCGGATGCCGGGTTTACCGCAGGCGGGACACGAATCCGGCGGCGCGGCTTCCAGTCCGCAGGTATGGCACAGAATGATGTTCCGGTCCCGGTGCAGAGTGAACGTGATGTCGCAGTTCGGGCACTTGACTCCGGCACTGCAGCTTCGGCACCAGACCGTGGGCGAATAGCCGCGCAGGTTGAGAAACAGGATTATCTGTCCCTTGTCCCGCAAAGCCGTTTGAATTGCCGTGCGCAGCGCCCGCCCGATGGCGTGCCCTTTCGAACACAACGGATCGTTCCGCAGATCGACCAGAGTGACCGGCGGAAGCGGCAGTCCGGAGACGCGACTGGGGAGCGAGAGGAGCGTGTCGGTGTTCGACTCGTGACCGACGCGAACCCAGCTTTCCAGCGTCGGGGTGGCGGTGCCGAGAATAAGTGGGATGCCGCACAGTTCGGCGCGGTGCCGCGCAACCTCGCGCGCGTGATAGCGCGGAGCCGAATCCTGCTTGAACGAGTTCTCGTGCTCTTCGTCGATGACGATCAGGCCCAGATGCGGCGCGGGAGCAAACACGGCACTGCGGGCGCCCACGATGACCTGAACTTCTCCCCGACCGATACGCCGCCAGTGCCAGTGGCGTTCCGCGTCCGTCAGATGACTGTGCAGGACAGCCACTGCATCGAAGCGGCTGCGAAAACGGCGGATGGTCTGCGGAGTCAGGCTGATTTCGGGAACCATCACGATGGCCTGACGACCGAATTCCACGACTTCGCGGATCGCCTGGATGTAGACCTCCGTTTTGCCACTGCCAGTGACTCCGTGCAGCACGAAAGTCCGGGCCTCGTTTGAGTGAAGCTGCAACCGAATCGATGCCAGTGCGCGACGCTGATCTGGGTTAAGTTCAATGTCGGCCTCGCGCTCGATGTGCCCGATGTCCGCTTCGAATGTGTTGGCTCTCAAACGCGTGGCCACGATCAGGCCCTTGTCCCGCAGTCCATTGATCGGCCCGGGGCCGCAGCCGACGGCTTCGGTGATCTGCTGGCCGCGCAATGGTGCGTTCACCGTACGCAGGTAATCCACTACTGCTGCCTGCTTGACCGGAAGTTTGACCGTCGTGACCAACTCATCGATGTCAGGAGCCAGAGCGAAAAAAGTCATCTCACGTGTGCCGGCCTGGTTCTTGACGCCTGCCGGGACCGCGGTTTCGAGTGCCTGGCCCCAACTGCACAGATAACGCTCGGCCATCCAGCGCGTGAGCTGCAGCAGGTGCTCATCCACCAGCGGATGGCGATCGATGAGTTCACTGATGCTCTTCAACTTGCGATGCGGAGTCGCCCGACGCGACAGGCCGACACAGAAACCCGGCTCACTGCGGTTGCCGGCGCCGAACGGAACTGCGACTCGCTGACCAGGTCCGATCAGATCGCGCAACGGTTCGGGGACGAGGTAGTCGAACGTTTTCTCCATCGGCCGCAACAACGCGATTTCGGCGACCAGCCGATCGTCTTCGGCGACCTGTTCCCATTCCGGGCGGTCGGGCTCGGGAGCAAAGAGTTGTTTCTGCTGCGGTCGGTTGAGCGGCACGGTCGGTCCTGTGCGGGGCGTCATACCCTGCGACGTTCTGGTTGAAGCCGATCCCTGGTCACGCGATTGGATCGCGGTTACGTCGGACTCCGCGCTGCCAGAACAGCCGGTCGTCGGTGAGGTGAGCATATCGCATGGCACAGTTCAGACAGTACCGGACCTCACCATAGGCGAGGAAGATTTCGCCGGGCAGCAGCAGATGGAAGTAGTCCTTGCCCGGCTGTTTGAAATGGCAGTACTCACGAATGCCGTCCGTCTTGATGTGAGCCGACCAGCCGTCAGCATACGGGACGTACAGTCGCAGGTCCTCGGGCACGTCGCGCTCGA
Source organism: Planctomycetota bacterium (assembly GCA_963579025.1). Classification (GTDB taxonomy): domain Bacteria; phylum Planctomycetota; class Planctomycetia; order Planctomycetales; family Planctomycetaceae; genus CAUZFZ01. The sequence continues at coordinate 36,008 of CAUZFZ010000074.1, forward strand.
CCAGCGGTGGTGGCAGTTCAGGTGGATGTCCGGATTCCATGGCCGTTCCGGTCGATTGCAGAAACGCGGTGACGTGAAGTAGACACAATCGCGTGAAGTAAACACGATCGTACCGGACAGGCAGAACCGTACGCAAAGCCCCGGTTTCTGACTGCCGAACTGCAACTCAGGAAGAGCCGCCCCATGAATTACGAGATCCTCCCCGCGACGGCTGACGAGTTTTTAGACATCGCTGCATTGGATCGGATCGCATGGCCGATCGTTTCAGACACGTTCATTCCCGACGGAGAACATATCTGGCGAGTCTGGCTCGATCATGGCACCTTGCTGGTCGCGAAAGTCCTCGACCGGGAACCGCTCAGCGAATCTCATGAGATCGCCGGGGCGCTGGTCATGTTCCCCACAAATGCGGGAGAGTTGTTTCTGCACAAAATCATGGTGCATCCCGTGTGCCGGGGTCAGGGAGTCGGCACCGCACTGATGTCGCGCGTGCTGAAACAGGCAACGGCTCCCGTGCTGCTGACAGTCGATCCGGAAAACGAACCGGCCGTGCAGCTCTATGAGCGTTTCGGATTCCAGGTGCGAGAACGGATCGACGGCTTCTACCGCCCGCACGAAGACCGCCTTGTGATGGTCTACACGCCTGCAGGTCACGGTTGAGCGGCACGGCGAAACCACTCGGAATCTAAATTGGATCGCGCCACTTCTGGAGTGCGACGATGCATCGTCGCTTTCAGATTCTCTATTCGCGGCGTAGCCGTTTTTTTCTCTCCGGTGCGGGATCGCCGAGAGTGCCTGCGCCGCAGTGAAAATGGGAAAGCGGTGATGCATCACCGCAGTCCAAAGTGCGCTGCCCTATTAATCCCCGCCGCGCTACGAGCAGCCAATTCAGGCGGGGTGTCAGAGCAGGACGAGCGAGTCAAACAGCGCCGTGAATCGCCGCAGTGCGCCTGTCAAGCAGGAGAAGCTGGGCAGAATTTCGCTGTCCTGTGAATTGTGCGGCGCCAAACTTTGACGGTTGCATCGATCGTAATGGATTCGCAGGTCACCAAAAGCTGATCAACAGAGAGACGGTCTCTGCGTCCGTCGATGGCCCATTTCGTGGGCTGTCCACGACGTTCAAGCCGCCACCCTTCTCCGGTGACTCTGATTCCAGGGACGGAATGATGCACTTACATTCGTGGCTTAATGCCATACGTAAACGCAATCGCCGACGAAAGCACAGGCGTCCGCGGCCTGCTGACGTCTGTCAGCAGCCGACGGAATCGCTGGAGCAGAGGACACTGCTCAGCGTCAGCTCGCTGATCATCAATGGTGAGTTGAGCATCATCTCCGACGCCGACGACTCCATCGCGATCCGAGTTAACCCGTTCGATCTGACAACGCTTCAGGTTCTGGAAAACGGAACAGCCGCGACGACTGTCGGTAACGTGCAGGTGGCCGACATCACCTCAATCAACATCAATACCGGAGCCGGCGATAACCTGATCGATCTCAGCGGTGTCGATTCGAACAACTTCATCAACCTGACGAGTGTTTCCGTCCGAGCCAATGACGGCAATGACACGATCATTGGCACATTGGACCTGAATGATTCGCTGACTGGTGGCGACGGTAACGACACAATCACCGGCGGCCTGGGCAACAACGTGATTGTCGCCGGCGATGGAAACGACGAAGTAACGTCCGGCGCCGGAGACGACACGGTCGATCTGGGTGATGGGAACGATCTGCTGTTTGCCGGCCTTGGAAACGACAGTGTTCGCGGCAGTGACGGCAATGACACGATCTCAGGTGAGGACGGCAACGACACAATCGACAGCGGCAACGGCGCCGACATCATCAACGGAAACGATGGCGACGATTCGCTGACAACCGGCTTCGGTGATGACCTTGTCAATGGCGACAACGGCAACGACACGATCTCAGCGGGCGCTGGCAACGACACTGTTGGCGGCGGTCAGGGCAATGACCGTCTGCTGGGCAACTCACAACAGGATCTGATCAGCGGCGACGAAGGCGACGACACGATCGATGGCGGCAGTGGACGCGATACGATTGACGGTGGCGGAGGCGATGACAACGTCAACGGATCCAGTGGTCGTGACACGATCAAGCTGGGTTCGGGTAACGACCGCGGCATCGGTGGCGGTGCGGACGACCTGATCGACGGCGACGACGGGGATGACACACTGATTGGCAACAGTGGTTCTGACACGCTGCGAGGTGGCGACGGTAACGACAGCATTCTTGGTGGAAGGGGATCGGATCGTCTGGAGGCCGACGACACCATTTCGGCAGCACCAACCGCCGTAGCCGCGGCACGGTTGTTTGCGACGCCGATCGACGGAACGAATCAGATTGTGGAACTCGACCCACTGACGGGCGACGAGGTGTTTCGGTTCAATTCCCCGGAAAACCCGAGTCTGGCTCGTGATGGACTGGCCTTCGACGGCACCAGTCTGTTCTTCCTGAATGGAAACGGCACCGACCTGCTTTACGAGATCGATCCCAATACACAGCAGGTTCTGGATGCCGATCCGATCGTTGCAGGCAGTCGCGAATACGATGGCGTTGCCTTCCTGGGCGGCCTGATCTACATCCTGGATACGCGGGCGATTGACATTCATGTGTTTGATCCGGTCAGCGACCGGATCATTGATACGCTGGATATTGACGGAATCAATCCCACGATTGCTCCGTTGATCGGCGGACTGGCTGGAATCGCGGCACCGGATCGCCTGGTCGTCACGGAAGCCGGCGGACGGCGCGTGCTGGAGATCAACCCCACAACCGGAGTGGTCGAGGTCGCCTTCAGTGTGGGCACGCCCAGTGCCGGCCAGTATCTGGGGGCAGCCGTTGTTAACGGCGAGATCTATCTCGGGTCGGGTACTCTTCGGAGCTTCGACGTGTTTTCGCGTCAGGGACTGTTCGTGCGAAATGTGACGCTGCCTTACAGCGTCTCGGCCTTTGGTGGTGACGACCTGAATGCCGCGACTGTCGTGCCAGGCAACCTGCCGCAGAGCCGGTTTGATATCGACCTGAGGTTCACAGGCAGTTTCTCTCAGTCGCAGCAGGACCTCTTTCGAGTCGCGGCCGATCGCTGGGAAGAAGTCATTCTGGCGGACATTCCGGACGTCTTTGTGCCCGGCGTTGGCCAGGTCGATGACATCGTGATCGAATTCCGCAATTCGGCGATTGATGGGTCCGGCGGCGTGCTCGCCCAGACCGCACTGGTCGCCGCGCGACTCGGAACATTCCTGCCATCGGCGGCGTTTATCGAATTCGATACAGCCGATCTGGTTTCGCTGACTAGCAGTGGACAGTTGCGAGATGTCGTCCTGCACGAAATCGCCCACTCGCTCGGCTTCGGAGCGATCTGGGAAGATCTTGGTCTGGTCAGCGGCGCCGGTGGAGTCGACCCGCGATTCCTGGGCCCGAACGCGACGCGTGAATACAACCTGCAGTTTGGCCTGAACCAGACCAGTGTTCCGGTCGAGAATATTGGAGGCCAGGGCTCTGCGGATGTGCACTGGCGCGAGACGGTCTTCGGCAACGATCTGTTGACCAGCGTTATTGACCCGGGTTTCAATCCGATCACGCGTATGACGATCGCTCAGTTCCAGGACCTGGGATATCAGGTCGATCTGAACGCGGCCGATTCGGCGAGTTCCACGCGTTCATCGTCGCTGTCGTCTCTGTTCCAGGCCCGGCAGCAGGGACCACTCGGACTTTTGGGTGAGTTCGCATCGCTTGGGTCCGGTGGTTTCACCAATTCATCATCCAGTGTCAGCGGCGGAAACTCGATCGACCTGGCGTTACAGGCTGCGGCAGATCGGGGCGACCCACTCCCCGTGTTCGGTCGCACACGGCTCCTGGATCTGACTCCGATGCTGGTCATTCCGGGCCTCGCCCCGGAAAAGGCCGCATCGATTTCGGCAGAAGAACTGGAAGAGTTGACCGCCTTCCTGTCCGGTAACAAGACACCACTGTCAGCGACATCATCGGGTGGACCGCTGGCTCTGGTCGCGCCGGAGATCGAACCGAATAACGCACCCAACACTCCGCTGAACGTTGATGCGTTTTTCTCGAATGAATTCGACCCGAATATCGGCGACTTGTTGGTGAACACCTCGACGTTCATTCCACACGTCACAGTCAATGGGACGGGTGATGGGACGTTCGACTTCTATTCGTTCACAGTGACGAACTCAGGTGACCGGGGAATCTTCGATATCGATTTCGGCAACGAGATCGGCGACTCCTTTGACTCAGAGATCTTCCTGTTCGACGACCAGGGTAACCCGATCTTTGACACGATCAAAAACATTCCGGCCGAGAACGATGATTCCTCCGTAACTGCCGGAGCGGCTGGCAGCACATCGGGACTGGACTCATTCCTGGAATTCACATTCCAGACGCCCGGTCTGTATGTCCTGGGTGTCGGACAATTCGACACAGACGCCGTTCAAGGCGGTCTTACAGGCGACCCCATCGATCTGGGGTCGGACTACCTTCTGCAGATTTCGATCGAGAACCACAGCCTGTCCACGATAGTGACGCAGGTTCCGGATCGTGTCTTTGGCGACACGCTGGATGGCGGTACTGGAAATGGCAACGGTCGGGGCGACGAGTTCTTCGGATCGCCGGGTAACGACTTGATCCGCGGCACCAACGAAGACGACACGATTCTCGCGGGCGATGGCGACGATTCGGTCTTCGCCGGTGCGGGCGACGATAACGTCAACGGCGGTGCGGGCGACGACACGCTCGTGGGAAATTCCGGGGCAGACACGTTGACCGGTGGCCTGGGCAACAATGTGTTGCGGCACGGATTGAATGACGGCAACGACTCCATTGAGGCCGGCGATGGGCTCGACACTCTGAACATCGACGGGACGAATAACAACGACAACTACGTCATCTCCGGCGAAGGCACCGACCTGCTGGTCACACTGGATCTGCCGTCCGGCAATGATCCCACAATCCGCATCGCTTCCAGCACGACCGTGGTCAACATCAACGGGCTCGCCGGCAACGATCGGTTCGATATTCAGCCGATTCAGAACGTCAGCCAGGTGACTGTACTTTTGAACGGCGGTGACGGCCGCGACAGATTCGATAGCTCGGCCGTCGACCTGTCGAACATCCGGATAGCATTCAACGGCGAAGACGGTGACGACACCATCATGGGCGGGATCGCGGCCGAAATCTTCAATGGCGGAGCGGGAGACGACCTGATCACTGGGGGTGATGGTGGCGACCGCATCGATGGTGGAGCAGGCGACGACACGATTTCAGGCCAGTCCGGCAACGACACGTTGCTGGGCTCCTCTGGAAACGACAGCCTGCTCGGAGGATTGGGTGACGACTCGATCGACGGTGGCCTGAACAACGACACCATCGATGGTGCTGAAGGCAACGACTCGCTGGATGGTGGGACAGGCAACGACCGCTTGTTTGGACGAGGTGGTGATGACACGCTGCAGGGTTCTTCCGGGAATGACACACTCGAAGGGAACAATGGGGCCGACTTCCTGAACGGTGGATCGGACAACGACCTGCTGAAGGGTGGTGGCGGCGAAGACACGTTGCGGGGCGGTGACGGAGACGACGAACTCCGTGGCGGCGGGCGTGGCGATGTTATCAACGCGGGAGATGGTCAGGACCTGGTTCTGGGCGGAGACGGCAACGACACAATGACGGGCGGCGATGGTGACGACACCGTGAATGGTCAGGCCGGTGACGACACCGTGGTCGGCGGCGACGGTCATGATGTACTGACGGGCGGAGGCAGCGGAGACCTGATTGTCGGTGGTGACGGCGACGACACACTGACCGGCAACAGCGGCATCGACACGCTGGCCGGTGGCGCAGGCGTTGACCAGATCGCACAGCCGGATGGACAGGATGTGATCAACGAGGCATTCAGCCTGTCAGCACAACTCATCGCGATCCTGCAGGCTTTGCCGCCTGTCGATTAAGTAACACAAAAGCGGGTGCGGAGCAAATGGCTCGCCCGCTGAATGCGAATTCTCCGTGGAGGGAGAGAGGCCGGATGCGGGCATCGGATGAAGCCGATGCCCGCATTCTTTATTTGGCCGGTGCATAACTAACTAATTGGGCGTCTGATTCAATTCCCGCCGCTCACTTAGGCGAGCGGCAGATGAGAATTGATCGCCCCTGAGTTTATCTCAGGGGTTCTCGCGTTTCTGCACTACGCAATCGGTAGTGCAAAGACGCGAGAACCCCCGACGTAAAGTCGGGGGCGTTGGTAAATTCTCAACCGCCGCTCACCTACTGAACGCGCATCACCAGCAAGCTGCGATCATCGTCATTCCTGCCGGCGGCATGGAGTTCACAGTTCCGCCAGATCGTGTCTCGCATGTCGCCAACGGGTTCCGTTGTCCTGCCATTGATGGCAGCCAGCACTCCGTCCTGTTTAAAGAATTGCTGACTCGGATCACGAGCTTCAAGGATCCCATCGCTGAACATCACGATGAGGTCTCCAGACCGCAATGGAATCTTCAAACTTGTATAGGTGGCGGCCTCAACGATTCCCAACAGCATGCCCTGCGAATCCAGTGCGCGGACCTTTGAACCGCGGATGTGCAGAGCAGGCGGGTGCCCTGCATTCGTGTAGGTGAGACTTCGATCGCGGCTGTCAAACACGGCCAGGATCAAACTGATAAACTGGTGAGCCACAGTGATTCGCATCAGGGCTCGGTTGACTGTTGCAATCAGCTCGTCCGTTTCCAGTCCGGACAGATTTCGCGCTTCGAATAATGCGTGTAACGCTCCGCGAGCTGACGCCATCACGGAGTTGGCTGGGATGCCGTGGCCGGACGCGTCGCCAAGGACAATGGCCGTCCGAAATTCGTCCAGAGGCAGCAGTTCACACACGTCGCCACCAACCTCGCAGCAACTCCGCAGACGCAGCGCCACTTCAAAGCCAGGAAACTCCGAACACACGTCACTCTGCCCGTGCGTGGCCGCGATAACTCTCATCTCGCGAGAGAGGCGCTGACTATCTTCGCTGTCGTGTTGAAGCACGACGTACTCAAGGACGTCCGCCATCTGCCGACCGAACCCAGACAGCAGCTCACGCTCATTCGCGTCCGGTTCACGTTCGCGCCGATCGTACAACCACAACGTACCCATCGGACCGAACCGATTCTCGACAGCGACAACGACTCCGGTCGTCATCTGCTCCGGCAGACACAGGACGGCATTGGGGTCCTGGCGTGTGACGACGTTGAGTCCCGATTCGAGGGCCGCCAGGTCGGCCGGCGCCGACTCCAGCACGCGCCGACGTGCGGGTACTTCGTGATCGGGTAAACCGTACGAGATCCGGAATCGAATCGATCGGCCGTCTGGATCGAGCACAAACAGCGCCGCTCCGCGGTACTTGAGTAGCGTCACGCTGGCGCGCAGCAGCACGGCGAGTCGCGTATGGACTTCGTCGGCTTCCGGTTCGGTCTGTGTGACCAGTGAGCCGATCTCGCTGGCCTGAACATCGACCTGTCGCCGCGACGCCAGCACTCGATTCACCTGAATGGCAAGCAGATCGGCCAGTCGGTACGCAGAGTCGAACGTCAGGCTCGGTTGAGATCGTCCGGGGACATCCAGATGGAAGGCACCAATGCGCTGGTCACCGTCATTGATTTCCGTATGCCAGCACCAGTCGAGTTCGCGGCGATCGAAGCCGTCCGGTTCGTGAGTTCGTTCCGGGAAGAACTTGAGCTCCCACCCGGTCGCTGCAGAGAACTCGGCGCAAAGCGTGACCAGCCACCTGGACGTGTTGGTGGTTCGACGTTCTGTCGAGGCGAGTGTTGAGGGGGACATCCAGTATCCGGTTGAGTGTCAATGGGTGCGGTGCGTCTGCCTGAACACGACACGCGCGATGAAGCGTCCGTTGATCGACATCGGCAGCGCCGATCAACAAGTTGAAGCCAGTTCACGAGACGACCCGTCATGCCGGCGGACGTCGTAAGCCGCGATGCATTTACCAGTCGGTCGAGTTGCGCCGATTGTGCCGTTGAGCTGGCTCATCCGATCGCCCGACACCACGAAGTCCGGTCACGCCGCGAGCCATCCGGTCACAACCCACGGCATTGCGAACCAGATGCCAATCTGGAGTACGACACACACACTGAGGCTCATCATGACAACAATCAGCAGTTCGGTCGCAACAAGGCGGATGATCAGCAGTCGGCTGCAGCCGAGACGATGCATCGTCTCGAACTCACGTTGCCTCAGCCGGACAGACAGTGCCATCACCAGCATGAAAAACAGCACGGTCACCGCCGACAGCACGGCGAAAGCCATATCGAAGAACTGCCGGAGTCGAACCACGAACTGCAGCAATTCCTGTATCACGTCGACCGGGTTGAGCAACTGCGAGGGATCATCGGCATCCAGATACCGGCCCATCAGCAGCGTCGCACTGCGGTCATCATGTGGAATCGCAATGATGGCCGTCACGGGAAACCGGTCGGTCGGTCCGTGAAAGTGGAACGCATCGGCGTTTTCGTCGGTGATCTCCGTGAACTCGATCAGGCCGGGGTCGTGAACCGGTTCACTGGAGTCGCCTGCGTCGCCCGGTTGCTGTTCCACGTCCGTCGGCACTTGAGGTCGTACGTGTCCGTGCCCCACTCCGGCAATGATCCATGCCGTATGAATCTCGACGAAGACAGCCTCGTCGTCCGGTGTGCCCGATTCGGCGAGTACTCCGGCAACTCGCATTTTCAACGGGAACGACCCATCGGGGTCAAATGCACTCTCGGCCTCGGAAAGCAACGCGTCGCCTGGAATGAGATTCCGTTCCGTGGCCACGCGCGAGCCGATCAGACAGTCGCCCAGGCGGCGCAGGTTGTTACCGCGAGCAAGTCGCAACTGACGAAAAGTGAAATACTCGGACGTTGTTCCGATCAGCGAAAAACCCCCGGCGCGGAATCGGGCGAAAACAGGAATCGCGGTTGCGTAACCTGAGTTCGTAATGCGATCCACTTCCCGCATGGCGGACTCGCGCGGGGGCTGCCCGCGAAAGTACAGAGCATGCAGCACCAGATCGACGCGACTGCCGGACGCACCGACAACAAGCGGTGTCGATTCGGCACGCAGCGTGAGTTGCTGCTCGAACCGCTGGACGAGAATCCGCATGCTGACCGGCAACGAAATCGTCAACGCGAGGCACGCGACCAGCACGATTGTCCGCGTGCGATGAAACGCAACGAATCGCCAGGCAAGCCGCAGAGTACCGCTCACGACGGACTCCCCGTCAGTAGTTCGATTCCCGCTGTATCCGGTTCAGAGAAGTCGATGACTCGATCGAATCGATCCAGCAGGCTGTGGTCGTGCGTCGCCATCAGCAATGTCGAATCGCACGCCGCGACATGCTGAAACAGCAGTTCAAGGATTTCGCGGCTTTGAGACGGATCGATGTTACCTGTTGGTTCGTCGGCCAGGATGAGCTTCGGACTCGTGACCAGCGCCCGGCAGATCGCGACACGTTGCCGTTCCCCCTGCGACAGCCGGTCGATACGACGCTTAAGCAGCTCAGTCAGCCCCAGTGAGTCTGCCAGTGATCGAGCCGTTTCGCGTCCCTGGCGATTGAGCCTCAATTCAGGATTCAGAGAGAACGGAAGCAGAATATTCTCCTCGACGTTGAGGTAATCCAGCAGTTCAAACTCCTGAAACACCATCCCGACAGTGGAGATTCGGAAAGCCCGGCGTAACGCATCCGACAGTGAAGAAACCTGGACGTCACCGACACACATGGTTCCAGCGTACGGTGAATGGATTCCGGCCAGCAGACTCAGCAGCGTCGTCTTCCCGCAGCCACTGGGACCAACCAGCGCAACCCGAAACTTGTCGGCGACGTGCAGCTCAGACACGCGCAGTCCAAAGCCCGATGCCGGGTATCGGAACAGCAGTTCGCGGATCTCGATCATGGTCGTCCGTCAGTGGCTAAAACGAGTCCACCCCGAAAGAATCCTCTGTGATCCCAGTAGTTCCAGGTTTGGAGTTTCGGGTGGCTGGGGTCGAGCGCCAGCGAGCCCCCAGAATCGCAGCTACTGGGGGCTCGCTGGCG
>CAUZFZ010000075.1:0-45796 GCA_963579025.1 Planctomycetota bacterium
GGGGCACGCTCGACTGGGGCACGCTCGACTGGGGCACGCTCGACTGGGGCACGCTCGACTGGGGCACGCTCGACTGGGGCACGCTCGACTGGGGCACGCATGATCCAAGGGAGTCCAATCGCTGCTCAGTCTTCCATCGCCGTGGAGATTCGTGCGCAAAGGGGCGTTCGGCTGTTCGTGAGACCGTTCCTAAGCATCTGCGTGGTACTGGCGACCGTGCTTGTGCCGAGTTCTGGTTTTGCACAGGACGAAATATCTCCCGTCCCAGACCTGACCGGTGAGTTTCCGGGAACGCGTGGTGAAGAGGACGACTGGTTCGGGTACGAGGCTCCGCTGCAGTTTGGAATTCAGGGCGGCGAGACTTACGTCAGCCCGGAATGGCTCGTCACAGTCGAGCACTTCCGACCGATTGGCAACCGCCAAATCGGCGGCGACGAAATCGTCACGTACGTCGACGCCCGCTTTGGTTTCGGGCCCGAACGACGTGTTGCCAATCTGGGTGCGGGAATTCGCTACTTCTCGAAGCGGATGAATACAATCGTCGACGGCAATCTCTGGTACGACAACGACTGGACGGAGACCAATCGCTTCGAGCAGATCACCATCGGAGGTCAGATTCAAAATGAATGGGCGACAGCACGGCTCCACATTTACACACCGATCGGTGAAGAGGTTCAGGCAGCCGGCTTCTCCAATACGTCGAGTACTCCGGTGTTTTTTGCTCAGCAATTGTCGTTCTCTCGTTTCCGATTCGATGAAGTGGCCTACCAAGGTTTCGATGCGGAGGTCGGCGGAATTCTGACCACAGCCTGGAAGGAATCCCGGCTCTACGCCGGCATCTACCACTTCGAAGCCGAAACGAACGTGCCGGAACTGACCGGAGTGAGCGATCGCGTCGAAGAGGACCTGGGAGCAGGTTGGACGGCCAGTCTCGGGGTCACGCACGACGACGTTACTGACACGTCTCTCATGTTCCGCATGACCTGGGAAATTGGCGGCGTACCTCGCGGTTACTTTGGTCAGAACATCAAGCATCGTCTCGCCGAAGCTCCGCGACGCAACTACAACGTCGTTCTGCAGGAACGCAGTCAACTCGACCCACTGTTCGCCTCGAGTGCCACGACCGGCAATATGCTGAACATCATCCACACCCGTTCCACAGCGTCCGGAACGGGCATCGAAAACGGATCGTTCGAAAACCCGTTCACAAGTCTGGCCGACGCAGCCGCTGCTGCTGCCGCGAGTTCGACCGAAGACATCATCCTGGCCCACGCTGGCAGCGTGTTTGACGGTCAGGGCATCCAATTGCCGGCCGACACTCGGCTCCTGGGAGATGGAGCCAGTATTACAGTGAACACGGCCGAATTCGGGACTTTGGCACTACCTCGCGGCAACAATCTGACGGCAACCCCGATCATCCAGAATTCGCCAGCGACAAACGCCGCAATTCAGGTCGCCAGCAATGTGGAAGTCAAGAACGTCGACATTCGTTCGGCGCTGGGTGACGGCCTGTCCGGAAACGTCGTCGATGGCACGGTACTGGTTCAGGATGTGAGCATCGACGGAGCTGTTGACGGTGTTGCCATACGCACCAGCACATCCGACGCGGCCTTTACGTTCGACAATCTGAGCGTTGCAAATACGTCAGATCACGGCATTGAGCTGGCTAACAACGACAGCGGATCGACGTTCGCGTTCACGGGAACCACCACGATCGACACAACGGCGGACGCCGCCTTCCGCATTGGTGGTGGTGCCGCGACGGTGGGAGTGGGCAATATTCTAATCACGAACTACTCAGCTCGAGCCATCGACCTGTTCCAGAACGGCGGTCCGGTGAGCTTCTCGAACGCTCTGAACCTCTCCAACTCGCTGGCATCAACGACGGAGACGATCCGTATCCAACAGTCCGACGGAGCTGTCACGTTTGACGACGTAGACATCGATGACAGTTTCCTGATGACGGCAACGGGTACACCGGCCGCAACAGTCAATCTTCTGAGCAATTCGAACACGGTCACTTTCCGGACGCTGACCGTCAACGCCACAAACCGAACGGCTCTGTCGGCCTTGAACGGATCAAATGGCGACACGCTGCGTATCGAAAGCGGGACGATTGGTTCGACCAATGCCACTGCCGTTTCTCTGCGAAACCTGACCAACATGTCCATCACACTGCAGAGTGTCTCGGCGCTTAACGCAACAACCAGCGGAATCGAAATTATCAATTCCGGTGACTTCGCGAGCAATGATGTATTCCGGATCGTCGGCCTGGGTACGGACCCTGGGGCTGGCGGAACAATTACAACAACGGGTGTGGGCGTGAACATTCAGGATTCGGCGGACATCTTCCTGAACTTCATCGACATCACTGCGACAGTTGCCGGCATTCGTGTCGCGGACAGTGACGACATCACTATCAACGGCAATCTGCTGCAGAGCACGAGCAATAACTGGGTTGCCATTGATCTGAATTCCGGCCTGACTGGAACGGGTATTGGCGGCCAGAATGTTGTCACCAACAACAACATCACCGGATCAGTCGGGACCATGCAGACCGGTATCAATCTTGAAACCGGCAGTGGCAATCCATTCGCGACTGAGGTGACGTTTGGTGGCAACGTCATCTCGTTGTCTGGGGCGACGTCGACGGGCTTTGACTTTCTCGCTACCGGCAGTGCATCGTCCTCTGGCACTGCCGGCTTCATCGAACTGTTGAGCACCGGTCAGGACAATGGCGTGAGCGCGGCCACTGACTTCAATTCTGCCACACAGAATGGCGCTGAGATTAACGGCCAGATTCTGATCAACGGCGTGCCCATGCCATAGCAGCCTGTTGATGGGCAGGGGCGAACTGACTCAAGACATCGTGTGTGCCTGTCAATGTCTTTGCTCCGAGGGATAGTCGGAATTGCAAATTGCAAAGTGAACAACGGCGGAAGACTCACGGCAATGGAATGCGGGGATCAACATTTCAGACAATGCACTCCGGGTCGGTCTGGATTGACTCGACTCGTCTTGATCACTGCGCTGTTGAGTGGGTGCCAGACGGCGGCTGTTGAGCATCGCGTCGATGATGTCTCGAACGAGCTCGTCGGTCGATTCGGTGTTTCAGTCATTGAGACGACGTCTGCCACACAGCCCGGATTGCCTCCCGGGGTGGTGCTGGACGACGGACTGTCCGAAACGGAATCCGTGCAGGTTGCACTTTGGAATAATGCGGCGTTTCAGGAGATGCTGGCCGCACTTGGACTAACTCAGGCCCAGTTACTCGATGCCGGACTGATCAGCGACCCTCAGTTCTCGATCTTCTTTCCGCTCGGCCCCAAGCAGTTGGAGTTCACGGCTTTTCAGGCTGTTGACGTTTTGTGGCTGCAGCCGATACGAGTTCGGGCGGCTGAGCTGGACCTTGATCGAGTCAGCCAGATTCTGGTGCAGAATGGACTCGATGTCATTCGTGACGTACGTGTTGCGCATGCGAGTCTGTTGCTCGCTCAGGGACAGGCAGAGGCGGCCCGGCAAGCGGAGTCGCTCAGGCGGCAGATTGCGGAACTCGCTCAGAAACGCCTTGATGCCGGTGACATCAGCGAGCTGGAAGCGACGGCGGTGCGAATCGACGCCCTGCAGGCTCAAGCCCTGGCGGGACGTGCCAGTCAGGATGTGAGAATTGCCCGCCAACAATTGCTGACGCTGATCGGGCAGCGGGGAAGTCCAGAATCACACATCCAGAATTCCGAACTGCTGGCCGTCGCGAGTCGAGATGCGGACCTGTCCGCCGCACCACTGGACTCTCTCGACTCGCTTCTCGATGCCGCGCTGACAATGCGACCAGATCTGCGTGCGGCGGAGATTTCAATTGAGGCGGCTGGCGAACGGGTCGGGCTCGCTCAGAAGCAGTTCATGAATCTTGATGCCGTCTACGATGCGAATGGTTCGGGGAATAAAGGTTTTGAGTCGGGACCTGGCCTGCGGTTCACCATCCCGGTGTTCAATCGTAATCGGGGCGGCATCGCGATCGCGGATGCTCAATGGCAGCAGGCGGCGCGGCAGTACGTGACGGTCCGTGATCGTGTCACGCTCGAGGTCAGCACGGCTCACACGCAGCTTGAACAGGCTCAGCAGAATCTGCATCTCCTGCGGACCGAGATTCTTCCGACGCTGCAACTGGCAGAGGGGCTCGCACGACGGAACTACGAAAACGGCGGAGCGCCGTATTTTCTCGTGCTGCAGACAACCAGCCAGTATCTGGATTCGCGCATGCGTGAACTGCAGCTTGAAGCCGACGTGCGGCGAGCGCTCGCTGAACTGGAACGCGGCGTAGGGAAGAAGATCCAGACGAGTCCGGATGCGAGCGGCAGGCTTCCAGAGCCGGGGATTGAGAGTGTCCAGAGCGTGCAGTTCCGGACTTTGAGTGTTTTGTATCACGCGTCTGAAGTCGAGTCGGACACGGCTGATGCGGTGCGTCCAGTCCGGCATCCGTCAGATTCGACCTACGGTTCTTCGCGGACAAAGGGATGGCATGCGACGACCCAATAAACTCCCGATTCTGGCCGCTCGACTCTGGACCCTCCTGCTGGTCCTGTGGTGTCTTCCCGGGTGCGGACCGCAGAAAGCGGCTCCGTCCGCGAAGACAGCACCGGCGAAGATCGAGCATCCGAATGAAGGCGACATTTACCGCATCGTACTGACTGCAAAAGCCGAACAGCGGCTGCAGATCAGCACGGTACCGGTTGAGCTGGAAGCCTTTTCCAGAAAACGCACGGTCGGCGGCGAGATTGCCATTCCCGACGGCGCGCGTGTTGTCGTGACGGCTCCCGTCACCGGGTTGCTTCTCAATCCAACTGAAGACGCGAATCTGCCTGAAGACGCGAATCTGCTCGCTGGCCAGAAGGTGACCAAGGGGCAGATTGTTTTTCGGTTACGGCCGCTCCTCTCGCCCGAGCGCGAAGTTCCGACGGCAGTCGAACGAGTTGTCATCGCCAATGCGAAGGTGCTGCTGATTTCGGCGCAGGTCACCGCTGATGGCGATGTGAAGCAGGCCGACGCTCAAATCGAAGCGGCTCAGATCGCTCTGGACCGAGCCCAACAACTGCTGTCGGACAGGGCCGGAAGCCGCCGGGATGTGGACGATGCCATCGCCCGACTCGACATTGCCCGACAGTCACGAGCAGCCGCGATGGCTCGCAAGCAACAGCTCGACATGCTGTCGTTGGAAGCGGAGCCCCGTGCCGTCATCGATTTGCCCGTCCTGGCACCACGCGATGGAATCCTGCGAATCGTGTCGTCGTCTGTCGAGCAGACGGTCAGTGCGGCCGTGCCGCTGTTTGAAGTCGTCAGTCTCGACACCATGTGGGTTCGCGTTCCCGTCTATCCGGGACTGCGGGACCAGGTCGCGACGGAAAGTAGCGCGATCGTCAATGACCTTGGCAACTCCGCGATCGGTGTCGACGTCAATCCGGTCGAAGAAGCCCCGCCGAGTGCTGATCCGCTGGCGGCAACTGTCGACCTGTTTTACGAACTGCCCAATACCGAAGGCCGCTTTCGACCCGGCGAACGAGTGGAGGTGGTGTTAACACTGCGGGGCGAAACGGAATCGCTCGTCGTCCCGAGAGCTGCAATCCTGAGAGACATCCACGGCGTCGCGTGGGTCTACGTCAATTCGGCTGAGCAAACGTTTGAACGGCATCGGGTCGAAGTTCACTTCACCACAGACAAACTGTCCGTCCTCAGTCGAGGCCCCGAAGTCGGCACGTCCGTCGTCGTTGACGGCGCGGCCGAGCTGTTCGGTACAGAATTCGGAGCTGGTAAATGAACTGGCTCATCTCGACAGCTCTTCGCTTCCGGACGCTGGTCGTCGCGGCGGCGATCGCTTTGATCGTGGTCGGCATCCGCACGGCGGATGATGTGCCACTCGATGTGTTTCCCGAGTTCGCACCGCCGCGGGTGGAGATTCAGACCGAAGCGCCGGGGCTGTCCACTGAAGAAGTGGAGAGCCTGGTCACGGTGCCCATTGAGAATTCGCTCAACGGCATTCCGTTTCTGGATCACGTGCGTTCGAAGTCTGTGCTGGGACTCTCGTCCGTCCAGCTTTACTTTCAGCGCGGGTCCGACCTGATCACGGCTCGAAATCTCGTCAATGAGCGACTCTCGCAGACTGCCGCGCGGCTGCCTCGCGTCGTCAATCCGCCTGTGATTCTGCCGCCACTGTCGTCGCTCAGCCGGGCGATGAAGATCGGGTTGTCGTCCGAAAAACTGTCGCAGATGGAGCTGACTGTTCTGTCGAAGTGGACGATCCGTCCTCGGTTGATGGCCATTTCGGGTGTCGCCAACGTCGCGATCTGGGGCGATTACGACAAACAGTTTCAGGTACTCGTCGATCCAGATCGGCTGCGGGCCCATGGCATCACACTCAACACTGTCATGCTGGCCGTCGGCAACTCCGTCGAACCGGTTTCCGGCGGCTTCATTGATACTCCGAATCAGCGTCTGGCCATCCGGCACACGTCTGCCGTGCAGAATCCGGAAGACCTGATGAATACGGTGGTGGTGCACCGCAACGGAGCACCGCTGCTTTTGGGCGACGTTGCTGACGTGAAAATCGGATCGCCGCCACCAATTGGCGACGCCATCATCAATGACGTACCCGGCATTCTACTGATCGTCGAAAAGCAGCCGTGGGCCAACACGCTGGAAGTCACGCGCGGTGTCGAAGCCGCAATGGAGCAGCTTGCGCCGGCTCTGCCTGACGTCGATGTCGACACGAAGATCTTCCGACCGGCCACGTTCATCGAACGAGCTATCGAGAACCTGTCGCACGCCCTGATCATCGGTTGTGTTCTGGTGATCGTCGTGCTCGCGTTGTTCCTGTTCGACTGGCGGGCCGCTGTGATCAGTTCGCTGGCCATACCCCTGTCGCTCGTGTCTGCCGTGCTGGTGCTTTACTACCGCGGCGGAACGGTCAACACCATGGTGCTTGCCGGTCTGATCATCGCGCTGGGTGAAGTTGTCGACGATGCGATTATCGACGTCGAAAACATTCTGCGTCGTCTGCGACTGAATCATGAGGCCGGAAATCCGAAGTCGGCGTTTCGAGTCGTGCTGGATGCGTCGCTCGAAGTGCGCAGCGCCGTCGTGTACGCGACACTGATCGTCGTGCTGACACTGGTTCCGGTCTTCTTCCTCGAAGGTCTGGCCGGTTCGTTCTTCAGACCTCTGGCAGCGTCTTACATCCTGGCGATTCTCGCATCGCTGGTGACGGCCCTGACGATTACTCCCGCCCTGTCGCTGATGCTTCTACCAGGATCGGCAAATCGCCAGAGACGCGACGCGCCTCTGGCGGCCGTGCTGAAACGCTGGTATTTGAGAATTCTGCCGCCACTGATTCGGCGGCCGAAGGCGATCGTGGGCTTTGTACTGCTTGTGTTTGTCGGAGCGGGCGTCTCTGTACCGCAGCTCGGTGAAGAGCTGATGCCGAAGTTTAAGGAGACCGACTTCCTGATGCACTGGGTCGAGAAGCCCGGGATCGGTGTCGAAGCGATGAATCGCATCACGATTGCCGCGAGCAAAGAGCTGCGAGGCATCGAGGGCGTCAACAACTTCGGTTCACACATTGGGCGGGCGGAAGTCGCCGACGAGGTCTACGGACCGAACTTCACCGAACTGTGGATCAGCATCGACACCGACGTCGACTACGACGCAACCGTTGCCAAAGTGCAGGAAGCGGTGGATGGCTATCCGGGTCTGTATCGAGACCTGCTGACGTATCTCACCGAACGGATCAAAGAGGTACTGACAGGAGCCAGCGGCGCGATCGTCGTCCGCATTTACGGGCCGAATCTGGAAGAGCTGCGTGCGAGGGCGGAGGACGTCGCCGCCGTCATGGGTGACGTCGATGGTGTGACCAATCTGAAAGTGGAGCCGCAGGTACTGATTCCACAGATCGTGATCGACCTGAAGCCGGAATCGGCCGCTCAGTTCGGTCTGTCACCGGGCGACGTCCGCCGCGCGACTACGACTCTCATTCGTGGCACGCAGGTGGGGGAGATCTTTGAAGAACAGAAGATCTTTCGAGTTGTCGTGTGGGGATCGGAATCCGTGCGACGAGATGTCGATGTACTGCGTGACCTGATGATCGACACGCCCTCGGGGGGACAGGTTCCGCTGGGGGCCGTCGCCGACATCTCGATCCAGCCGGCCGCCAACGCGATTCAGCGTATCGGCACGTCTCGCAAACTGGATGTCGTCTGCAACGTATCCGGGCGAGACCTTGGCAGTGTGGCTCAGGAAATCGAGCGGCGCGTCCTCACGGATGTGACGTTTGAAACAGGTTATCACCCGGAATTCCTCGGCGAGTACGCCGAAGCGAAGGCATCCCGTCAGCGGCTGCTCGGCCTGACCGTCTTCTCGCTGCTGGGCATCCTGCTGTTGCTGCAATCAGACTTCGGTTCCATGCGCCTGGTGCTGCTGATCTTCCTGACGTTGCCTTTCGCACTGGTGGGCGGCATCGCCGGAGCGTTTCTGTGTGGTGGTGTGCTGTCACTGGGATCGCTGATCGGTTTCGTGACCGTCCTGGGAGTCGCCGCACGCAACGGGATCATGCTGATCGATCACTACCGCCATCTGCAGAATGAAGAAGGCGTTCCGTTCGGTCCGGAACTGGTCGTCCGAGGCGCCGCGGAACGGCTTTCCCCGATTCTAATGACGGCCCTGACAACCGGCCTCGCGCTGGTTCCATTGGTGGTCACGGGCAACAGGCCGGGGCAGGAAATCGAATACCCGATGGCATTCGTGATCCTCGGCGGCCTGGTGACATCAACGCTGCTGAACCTGCTGGTCCTTCCGCCGCTGTTTGCTCGATTCGGCCGGTTTAGCAGCCCGTTGAAGAACGCGTCGCTGCCGAACACGAACTCCACACTGCCCTGATGCCAGCGGTCCAGGTGGGTCGTCTGTGAAAAGACCGTATCAACACCCGGGCGAATATTCGGGAAGTCCGCCCGCCGACTGAGGGCAATCGAGCGGTCGAAGCAGGCATGCACGTCTTCATGCGAGGGCCGGTTGCTCCGACGCTTCAACCGAGACAGCACCTTCCGTGAATTCGCCAGTGTCTCTTTTTCAGTTGGTAAAATATCACGGGAAGTCGTAAGTCGTCTGGATCAAACCGAGACCTGAGTTGCGTCTGTTTCTGGACGGTTTCCAGAGGGCGATATCCAAACGCCTTTCCAGGTTCGATCGCAGACACGAAGTTAGACTCTTGGGTTTCGAGCGGAGAAAACATGCCGACGGACGACGAGTTCCCCCTGGTATTGAACCCGGCATTCGTGCGTTACTGCCGTCAGTTGAACAGGCAGCATCGGAGCGTCGTGCGTATCAATGTCGACTCTGGTGGATTGCCACAGATACTCATGCGCCAGAAGTATGATCCCAATGACGATCTGCTGTTCAAGGAGGGCGGAAGTCAGATCGTCGTAGCCCGTCAGGACGCCGAGAAGCTGGCGGGCTGGGAGCTGGTCGGCAGAGAGACGCTGTTTGAAGACTTTTCCTTCTACAGGCAGCAAGTGGGGCAATTCACGGCGGCCACTCATCCGGGACGTCTGCCACTGAATCGAAGGATGCTGGTGCAGATCGAGCCGGAGTTGCGCGGTGCTCGACGAGACGCCTGGAATGAACGGGACGAGGACGAAGGTACGTCCCGGGTCAAGGGGACGTTCGATGCGATCGCAGGACACATCGATCGAGGCGACGCACGGGCCGCTCTGATCCTGAGAGTCGAGCCCAATGTTCTTGTTGCCGCCTATACCGACGAACTCGACTGTGTCGCCGTCCTTAAGTTTCCCGCAAGGATCGCCGACGTCTTCAGTCTTCAACCTGGCACGCGGCTGGTTACGTGTAATTTTTACCGCAAATGTCCGGACGGGATTGCGCAAGACCTGCAGCCTGGAAAAGAGGCGTCACAACGCTGGCAAAACTTCCATCCGGTGATCGGGAATTTTGCGAGTTCCGACACGGCTCGGCTCCAGCAAATCGAGTTCGAGATCCCTGACGACGAGTGGCAAAGGACGGAGAAGCAGGGCGCGGAGTGGCTTAGTCGGTATGACGCAGGCCAGGCAATCCCCCGGAATGGTTCGCCACTGCTTTCGGTTCAGCCCGCAGCACCACCGTCTCTCGCGACCTTCACCGAACGTATGCTGGCGACAGGCATCGATCTGGTATTGCTGTGGTTGGTTCTGGCGACGATCTCGTGGTTCGCATTCGGTTTCGACGAGCTTGTTGCCCGGCGATTACAGAACCCCGGACCAGGTCCGGCTCACCAGCAGTTCGTTGATATGAGGAGCGACATCGCCGTCCTCAGTTGCCTGGCGTATCTGTTCTATTGCCCGTTCATGCTGGCGAGCGACTGGCATGCAACGGTCGGCAAGAAACTGCTTCGCCTGCGCGTGGTCGATCAGGACTCACTCGTCGGCGTGGGGATTGAACAGGCCGGTCAGAGGACAATGGCGTTCTTACCGTCCGCTACTTTCGGCCTGTTGGGCTGCCTGTTGATGCTGTGGTCGAAGACCAACCAGACATGGCACGACAAACGAGCCAGAACGCTGGTCGTCAAAGAATCGTGACTCTCGATGATGGTTGGGTGAATAGATGGAGACATGCGCACCACACCACTTCTGACGACGGCCACGACTGACTCGTTGCGGGTTCTGCCGCATGGGCGTAGGGTACGCCAACGCTCGGACGCGCTGTCACGATTGTCGAATCGCGACACTCCGAATGGAAAACTGATTCTTATGTCTCGGGGCCAGGCATGTACGGTCAGCACGTCAACAGTTTGCCGTTCTTCCATCTGTACAAGACAGGCAAGCTGACTGTCATTGGCTTTGACGGGAAACATCTGGCGGATCCGGATGTTGCAACCGACGTCCGAGACAGTCTGCTTGAATTGCTCAAGTGCTCTCCGTGTCAGTTGCTCGCCGTTGATCTGATGGAAGTGGAACTCGTCTCCAGCTGGATCCTTGGGATCCTCGCGGCCGTACATCAGAGCGGCATCAATGTGCAGCTCTACCATCCGAATGCGCATCTTCAGGAAGTACTCGAAACCACTCGGCTCGATTCAATCCTGCCTGTCCGAGAAAGCCTGACCAACTGAGACAGGCCATCGGGCTTACCGGTGCGGGCAACGGAACGTGTCCAGCAATGGAGCGTGTCGTCGATGATTCTGCCGCCGGTCATTCCCGGCAGCGGACGAGGGTCATGAGCGCGAAGGCCGTTCCGTAGGGCTGGTGATAGTCGTATAGAGGGTAGTCCCACCACGAACCGTCTTTTTCCTGTTTGGGGACAATCGTCTGGACCATGTGCGCCTTAAACAGGCCGCGCTGTTCTGTGGGCAGCTCTTCGATACACAGGGCCGCGTAGTAGTGACCGTAGTAGTAAAAGTATCCGGCCACCTGAAACCAGGACTCGTGTGGAATTGGCCGCTTACGACCGATACTCAGCCAGCCATTGCGGGCGAATAACCGGTGCAGCCATGTGTCCAGAACTTCGTCGGTAATCTTCGCGTCACCCCAGACGCGTAGTGCGATGTTGCAGGCCTGAGAACGGCCGAGACTACCGCCGGGCCGATTGATCCCGCGCATCGGACGATCCTTCAGGTATTCACCGTAGAGATACGAGAAGTCGGGCTTCCGCTGCCGGATCAGTGCGGCAATCGCTTTGTCAACGTTCTTTTCAGGCGGACTGACGCCGATCGATGCTGCGTCGTGAAAGGCAACCAGTACTGTGGCGTTAACGAAGCTGATTGAACTGCTCGCCGGCTTCTTCGTCCCCAGCCGGAAATCATAATAGCCCCAGCCACCATCCACTGATTCGTAGCGATTCAGCAAGTCGAATTGCAGCTCGATGAGTTCGACAATTCTCGCCCGCAGTGCAGGGTCGTCGTAGCGACGGTGCATGCGGACGAGTGCCTGAATCGAATAGGCATGTCCCCAGACGTTGTAGATCGCCGTGGGATTCGCGCGACGAAGTCGCGGCAAGTATGTCAGCAACCACTGCTCGGCTTTGTTCAGCGACTGCTTGACTTCCGGTGTTTCGCTGCCCGATTCGATCAGAGCCGTGATGCACATCGCCGTCGTGGCCGTGCGAAAGGCGTGATGCGCACCGGGAACCGGTGCATAAATATTGAGCCCCTTGGTGCGGGTCGCGCTACCCCACGAACCGTCCGGGTTCTGATAACCGACTAGAAAATCGAGGCCGCGATTGATGGACGATTCCAGCACTTCTGGATCGGCCGCAGGAATGGACTCGACACGCGGAGTCGTGGCGGCGCCAGATTTGCCTTCCGATGACTCGTCGGCGGCGACGCCAATGTGTGTCAGACCACAGGCACACAGCAAAACGAACAGCAGACTACGCATGTCAATCCCCCTCGGGTTTCTTGACGAGGATTTCATCGCCGGCCTTCAGACCCTTGATGATCTCGATCCGTCCGCCGGAACTGCGTCCTGTTGTGATTGTCCGTCGGGCGGGCGTCTCTCCATCAATGACGTAGACATACTGCTCATCTTCGCCGTCGTCAGAAAAGACGGACGCAGCAGGGACACACAGAGCCTTCGGCTGCTCATAGGTCACCAGCGAAAGTTCGCAGCCCATACCAGCCGCGACCGAGTTGACGGGATCGTCAAGAAGTTCGATGACACAGTCGAATAGCCCGGGTGCTGAGGGAATTCGTCCGACAGAGTCGACTTTGAGTTTGAACTTCGCATCGGGAAACGCAGTTGCTTTCCCCTTGCCCCTGACTCCTGCCTGAACCTGATAGAGGTCCTTTTCGCTGACCGATGTCCTGACACGGGCGACATCCCGCGACACAATCGTCATGAAGATCTGCTTCGGAGTGATCGCCCCGCCTGGCTGCAGCGATGCTTCGAGCGTTCCCTTACCGCTCCACTTTCCGTTCTGCACTCGGCCGAAGTACACGTAACCGTCAATAGGTGAATGAATATTGGACAGCGTCTGATGGTCGTCCTTCAGTTCAGCAAGATTCTCTTCCGCCATAGCGTGTTCGATCATCTGCTTTTGCACACCGATCTCTGCTTTCTTCAATCCCGCAGCCACAGTGGTGACTGTCTTTGCCAGATTGAACGACTCGCGTCTGGTGGAGTCGACGAGCTCAAGTTCGCGGCGGGGCAAGATAGTTTTGAGCGTTCTCGCAGTTCGCAGCTTCGCCGATTCCAGTGAGAACTGAGCAGACTCGACGGATCGTTCCGCACGTGTGAGGATGATCTCCTCGGTCTCTTCAGTCAGGTCGTCGGCCTTGTACATCTGCCGCAACTGATTGAGTTCTTCTGTCGTGTATTCGAGTGCGTACTGAGAACTCTTCAGTGCTCTTTCGGCCGACTTGATCGACTGGGCTCGTTCGATCTTAAGAAAGTAATCCAGGTCGTCGTTTGCGTTCTTCGCACTTCGCTCGGCTGCAGTGAGCTCGATGGGTGTGGTTTTGCGTTGCGCGTCGAGGGCTACCAGTGCCTCCTCCAGCCCGAGCTTTCCGATCGCCAGAGTCTGCTCGGCCGATTTGATCGCTCGTTCCAGATCCTCAAGATCCAGTTCGACAAGCTGATTACCCTTCTTGACCGCCTTGCCATGCGCCACCGCCTGTTTGACTTCCAGTTTGCTCCATGCCTTTGGCCGCAGCGACAATTCAACGGTGCGTGAACTTTCAAATGTTCCGGTCAGTTTCAGCTCAATACGCAGCGGCTCGGCCTTGACCGTGTGACTGGCCGGCTTCTTGACGGTCGGCTTGTCGTCACCGTCCTGAGCCATCGCAGAAAGTGTCAGACCCGCTGGCAACAGCAGCAGAGTCAGCCCGTAGAGAGAAATCCAAGCGAGTTGTTTCATTGTGGAAGCTTCCATCTTGAACTCGAACATGAACGGCCTAATCAATGTCGTCCGCACAACCTACTGCCACGCTCGCTCAACATCAAAGGGCGAGTTGTTTTCGATTGGATAAGCGGCTGGGAATCACATGATCCCCGGTTTCCAGATCCAAAGAGGTTGTCCGGTCTCGTGGATTGGAACGCATCGCCCTATTCTGCATCTCGGACGCACATTGCTGCGCTGCAGCTCAGCAGAACGACGTGCATGACGACATCTGGAGAGTCAATTGAGCCGGAACCGTGCGATTCTGCGAAGCGTTGTTGTGATATTTGCCGGGTTGATTGCCATCGGCGGTATCGTGCTCGGGTGGTCACAGGCTGGTGCAGTCAGTTCACCGGGAATTACAGCAATTAGCGGCATCGTGATGCTTGTGGGACTGTACTTTGCTCGCCCCATCCCGACTCCCGCTGTAGACGCGATTCAGAACGAACGCGACCAACTGGATGTCGAACGAGCCGAACTTGTTGAATTGCGGAAGACGATTGAATCGCAACTCGAAGTACAGGCACAGGCGATCAACGAACGCGAGATGGGGCTGTCCAATCGACTGGTCGCGTTTCAGGAATGGCTCGAATACCCGGGTGCTGAAGCGGCCGTTGATGGCGTCGCAGCGACTCCTTCGCTGGAGACCGCCGAACTGACGGATTGTGACCAGCGAGTGATTGAATTGCTCGACGCCGAAGCGAAGCGGCTCTACGAGAAGTTGCAGGAAGGCTATTACCAGCCTGACGGTCAGTTGGATTCGAAGCTCATTCGCGACGATGTGCTGGACCTTGTGACTCGCGTCGCGAAGGTCTATCGGCCGGATGCCGGGAATCCACTGCTGGAGACCAGCGTCGACGATTTGCTACGAGCCGGCAGTCGCGTGTGTCTGCACCTGTTGATCACGTTGGAGCGGCTGCCGTTTGATCTGAAGGACGCCAGCTTCGCCACTCTGCATGGCTATGTGCAGAAGGCCGTCAAGGCGTACGGAATCTACACGGCCGCGGAACCGTATCTCGGGTACGCATCGAAGGCACTTTACGTAGGCCGCATGGCATCCGGTGCGAATCCGCTGACGCTGGGCATCACGTGGGCTCTCACCGAAATCGGCAAACGTGGAGCCAAGGCGATCGGACAGAAGCTGGTCGACCAGCAGGCCATCTCCATGCTGGGTGATCTGGTGCGTGTGGTCGGTTTCGAAGTCGCGAGTGTCTACGGGGGCGACTTCAGACACCGCGATTCGAATTGGGTGTACGGCAGCGAGTTGACCAATCTGATGAGCCGCTTTCCGATCTCTCGCGAGAACCTCGCGCATGCTCTGCGCGAAGTCGGGGCGTTGACGCTGCGGAATGAATACGACCGGGTTTTTCTGTATCGGTGCCTGTCGACTCATCGAACGGCCGAGCCACTGGTTGATGCGCATTCGCTACTGGATCCGGAACAGAGGCAGGATATTGCACATCGCCTGGAAAAGTTCTTCCGTGACTTCGTGCATGGACGGAAAGCGGAGCGTGTGGCGGAATGGAGTGAGGGCGTTGAGACTCGTCTTGGTTTCCGGCTCGACGTTGCCGCGGACGAAGCCGCATCCGGTTCGCTGGACCGTCAGCAGCAGGAGAACGCATCGGCGCTCGAATCACTTGCCGCCCTGGTTTGCACGGTCAAGGGTCGCCCGGTCCGCGAGCTGCGAGAGCACTTCGACAAACTGGCTCTGGTAGAGCGCATCGGTGCTTCCGCCGCCGAGGGAATGCTGGTCGATCTGGAGAATCGGCCACCGCATTTCTTCGATCCACCGGACATCGATCCGGACAGTGAAACGCTGGGAATCTACATGAGTGACCTGTGTCGTCTGGCCGTATGCGTCCCGCCATTTGACGTGCATCCGGACGATGTTGTGCTGGAAACCGCCGCGTACTTTGGTCGCGACATCGCGAAGGAGCGTGCGAATCTCGACCGCCAATACGTCGACCTGTTGAATACACGCCTTGCAGGTGCGGCTGCGTCCACGCGTGTTTCCGGATCTGCTGCAAGAGCATTGCTCACGGCCTCAGCCGGTGACGATCCAATCACCGTGCTGTACGCGGACGTGAAGGTCTCGTGGCCAGGCGACTACTCGATGCCGCAGGGCAAAGTCTGGTTCGCCGGAAGCCGGTCGCAACTCGTGCTGGCCATTGAATCCGATCGAGACTGGTCGACAACCAGCTCGCCGTCTGGTTTCTCGGCGGAAAAGATCGAGGGCATGATCATCGACGACTGCCAACTGCGCGGTGGCGCGTGGATCCTTCCCGGCCAAACAGAACCAATCGTGTTGGAGATCACGATCGAAGGCGCGAAGCTCAAACGCTACGACTCGTGGTTCGCGCCGCTGTTCGAGCTGATACGGTCGGGCTCAACTTCCTGAACGCCAAATCGAGCTTACTCGCCACCTGAGGCGGCTCCGTGCTTCAGAAGGAGTTCCTCGATTTCGACAAGTCCGCGTTTCCTTGCCTGGGCAAATGGTGTCGCCCAGGTTTCGTCATCGGGCAAGTTCGTCGCGGCGCCTCGATTCAGAAGAAAGCGAACCATCCGCATCCGATTCTCCTCAAGCTCTGACCGGTCCTCATCCAGGCACGATGAATCGGCGCGAATTGCGGCAGCCAGCGGTGTTTCGCGAAACTCAACGTCCCTGGCATTAATGTCAGCACCAGCATCCAGGAGCACGGCGGCGATGGTTGTGTCGAAGCTCTCACTACAGCCATGCAGAAATGTGCGACCCACCCAGTCGCGCCGGTTAACGTCGAGACCGTGATCCAGCAGTTTGTGAATCAGCTTTGTGAAACCAGCATCGACCACGTCGCCCCAGAATCCCATCTTCTTCGGCATGAGTGGGTCGAACGCCAGATAGAGTTCGAGCAGCTCTTCGTCACACTTCGACATCACGTTGCCGAGGAACTCTTCGTGATTTATTGCGGGATGATTGTCGCGAAGGGCCTGCTTCAGTTCGCTGTCATCCATGTCATAGGGAGGTGTGAACGCGCCGTACGCTCTCAGCAGACTCTGCAGCGGTTCGGCGCGCGTGCCGTGATAGGCTTCGCAGATAGTCAGGCAGCAGCCGGATGAATCGGCGCCGGCATTCGGATTGGCTCCGTGTTCCAGCAGAAGTCCCGCCGTTTCCAGATGATTGCCACGACACGCACTGAAGAGCGCGAAACCATCCGGAGCCCCTTCTTCCGCAATGTTGGGATTCGCGCCGTGCTCAAGCAGCAGACGAACGACATTCGTATGCCCTTCGCCGGCGGCATATGACAACGGGCTGATTCGTGCCTGGTTGATGCGGACAGCCTGCTCTGGATCCTTTGCGAGGATTTCTTCGACCCGTTCCTGATCACCAACCGCCGCCGCCGCCGCTGTCGAGATCGTGTACTTCGCACCTTTGGTGAGCAGGCAGCCGACCATGACCGCGGCATCGCGCAACGACGGATGCCCGGGGCGCCACGCATCACGATGCCAGTAGTCGTAGCCACCCGACGTCGCGACAAGCAGCGGAGTCTGTCCATTGGCTCGCTGAGCTTCCAGCGGTGTGCCGAGGTCAACGAACTTCTCGATCAGTTTCAGCTGACGTGTGATCACACTCCAGTGCAGCGCATTATTCCCAAGGGCATCGCTGGCCGTGACCAGATGTGGATGCTTCCGCAGCACGGCTCCGACTTTGCGCGAGCTGCGTGAAATGATGGCATCCTTCAGCAACTCAAAGTCCGGTGAATAATGGAAGTCCTTCTTCAATCGCCGCACGAGCAGTGCTTTGACATCCCGGTACCCGCGTTCCTCCGCGATCTTCAGCAGTTTCGGCCAGGAGTTGTAAGTGAATGTCGACTGCCCCGCGTCGGCCCCGTGATCAAGCAGCAACTTGACCAGTTCCGCATTGCCATCCCGCACGGCAAAGTGAATGGGCAACTGATACCAGAACTGCGAGTTCACAAGTCGCGGTTCTTTTTCCAGAAGCTTCTGGATCTTTGGCATATTCCCGGCAGCGCAGGCCTTGAACACGGCCCACGCGTCATTGCCATTCAGTCGCTCGACGCCGCAGACATAATCCTTCGTCTTCATGTTCTCCGGCTGCGTCATGCATCGCGCGATGCGCGCTGAATCCGCGTGGCGTGCGGATGTCTTCTTCTTCGGTTTCGGATTGGTCATGCGTAGCCGATACGATTCGCCAGGAACACTACATGGAAGCTCGACTCGAAGTCGGAGTCGGCGCTCAGGTTGAGCTTGTTCGCGCCAGTCGAAATGGGAGCGGAAGCGAGTTTCGTATCTCCGACGAATTGAGTCGAGTCCTGGTGAGCCGCGCATTTCTCGGACAGTTAGACGTCGATCCCCTCGGGAGGCGTACCGGGTAGTACGAACAAAGCTCGCTGGTGGGAATTCCGCGGTCAACGCGTTGAGTCCGCCGACCCATCGACTCTGCGAATTGGGATTGAAGATCACTCGAATATGGGAGGTCGACAGGATGCAGTCGGCACGAGAACGGACGGCCGATTGTGGGAACGCCGTGTAACGCTCAACTGGTATGGATTCATCGGTCTCAAGAATGGACGCATTTCAAAGCTGGTCATGCTGGCCACTGGAGACGAACGGCTGCGGTGGGGCAACCCTCGCTTCAAACTGCTCCAGGAACCCGACGCAGCACATCTGATGGCCGGGCACCCGATCGATTTCGATGGCAGCGTCCGTTACGGATTAATTGCGGAACCAGTCGCCGCTCCACAGACCCCCTGAATGCCGGCGGAGGCGGAACGCTAGAAGAACGATCCTGCTTCGGCGGCGCTATCGAGTCGTTTGCATCAACGCACCTGATTCGCTCAAAGTGATGGACTATCGCACTGGAGAACACCTGTGTCTGAGTCCGCCGAAGGTTCCATCACGTCTTTCATCAACGACCTGCGAGCCGGTGAACCGGCGGCTCTTAGGCCTCTGTGTCAGCGTTACTTTCCTCAACTGGTGGGAATTGCACGCAGCACACTGGGATCGTCTCCGATCGCAGCACAGGGTGCTGAGGACGCTGCACAAAGCGCGATGATCAGTTTCTGGCAGGGGATCACGGCTGGAAACTTTGAGCTGAACCTGGAACGCAACGGACTCTTGAAACTGCTGACCGTGATCACGAAACGCAAAGTCTATGGGCAACGGGAGCGTGAAAACGCTCTCAAGCGGGGTGGTGGGCGGGTCAGGAACGTCGGCGGTGGATCTGGCGACGAGTCTGGACCGAGACTTGAAGAACTTGCTGACGTTCTTCCGACACAGGAACTGGATCTCGTCTGTAAGGAGATGATCGAGTTGCTTCCGGATGACCTCCGACCGTTCGCTGTGCTGAGGCTGATGGGATACCGCAACCGCGAGGCTGCCGAGCAAATGAACTGCACGGAGCGCAAAGTCGAACGCAAACTTAATCTGGTCCGTGACGCCTGGAGTGGGAATCCGGAGGAAGAGTAGGTCCTCTTAACCGTATTTCGATTTTTCTCGTGTTTGCCGACAGCGGCTGTCGGAAAGCAGAGCGTGAATCTCATGTCGGGTGAGGCCGGACTCACGGCTACGATTTCTTAAGCATGCGAGAGGTCTGGAGTGCAACGATGCATCGTCGCGCTCCAGACGTCGCTTGTTTCAGGGCCATTGTCCAGCTGGCACAGATACGCGAACGGGCCGCACGGCAGCACCACACTCGATTGAACAGCGCTCGCGGGGCAACGCATGAATCAGCCACAACCGGAACCGAAATTGTCGCGGGAACGACGGATGGACCTGCTTTGCGACCGGTTCGAAGCAGAGTGGTCGTCCGACGATCGACCGTCAATTCGTGACTTCGTAAACGAGATTCCAGAGGCCGACCGCGACGAACTTCTACGCGTCCTGCTCCCGGTGGAACTCGAACTGCGGCTCTCGGCGGGAGAACAGCCGACGATCAACACGTACCAGGAAGAACTGCCAGAGTACTCCAAAACCATTTCAGACATCTGCCTCGCCGCCGGAATCGGATCTCGGCCCTTCGAAGTGGCGGACACCAGCGAAGTTGCCAGTGCCGGTGAGAGGACCGTCAATGTCTCGCTGCAACACTCCACATCAGACAAGACGGAGGCTGCCGCGGAAACTCCCGGAAAACCCTTCCCGGAACTGGCCGATGGACGCTACCGGATTGGTCGACTGCTGGGGCAAGGCGCGATGGGCAGCGTGTATCTGGCCGACGACAGGCAGCTCAATCGCGCCGTGGCTCTGAAAGTACCGCAGGCGCAGGCACTCGCGAATGAGGTCGCGCTGTCGCGTTTCTACCGCGAAGCGCGAGCGGCCGCTCAGCTTCGACACCCGGGAATCTGCCCGGTCTATGACCTGGGTGAGTCTGACGGCACCCACTTCATCTCGATGGCCTGGATCGAAGGTCAGACGCTCGGTGAGCTACTGGAGTCCGGCCAACAGCTCGAGCCCTGCGGAATCGCGAATCTGATTCTCAAACTCTCCCGCGCCCTTGCGGAAGCCCATCGACACGGAGTCGTCCACCGCGATCTCAAACCCGCGAATATCATGATTGATCCGTCGGGCGAGCCGGTCATCACTGACTTCGGTCTGGCCCAGCTGGCTATTGGCTCGGACGACGCTGAGGTCACGCGGGAGAACGTCATCATCGGTTCTCCGGCCTACATGTCACCTGAACAGGCTGCGGCCCGACACGATGAAGTGGGCCCGGCCAGCGACGTTTACAGTCTGGGAGTCATCCTCTACCGCCTGCTGACCAGACGGCTTCCTTACGAAGGCAGCACGCTCGAAGTTCTCGCCGAGAAACTCGTCAGGGCACCGCCCGCTCCTTCGGAACTGAACGTGGATGTTGATCCGGAACTCGAGAGCCTCTGCCTGAAAATGATCGAGTCACGGGTCGAAGACCGTTACTCCCGCATGGACGATGTCGAAGCGGACCTGATCAGCATCCTTGAGCGACTCGATCCGCCAGCGAGACCTGCGGACGACTCATTCCAGCGTTCCGCGACCTCAACTCCGCCACGCGCAACGGCCTGGGCTCGGTGGGGAGTCGCATTCGCAGCAGTCGTCGCGACCGCGATTGTCATCTTCGTCCAGACAGACAGGGGCACAATCAAGATTGTCTCCGCCGATCCGATCATCGAAGTCTCGATCAAACTCAACGGGGAAGTCATCGATGGCTTTCGAGTAGAGCAGCAGGACGGTGCCACCTCTTACTTCTCGGGCAACTACAAGATCGAAATCACGGGCGCCAACGCCGACGGTTTTGCGATCGACAAGAACGAGTTCACGCTGACCCGCAACCAGGATGTGGTTGTTTCCATTACGCGTGACCAGAAACAGCTCGTGTCTACCAGGACAACAGCGCCATTGGGGCAGGGGCTGGCGGCGACGTGGGCTTTGGAACGTGGTGGGAGCCTTGAAATCGAGATCGATGGCGAGACTGTGACGATTGCGTCCGGCCACAAGTTACCTGAAACACCGTTCCTGGTTACCGGCATTGATCTTGGTGACTGCCGATCGATTCAGGACGATGACCTTGCTCGTCTCAGGCCGTTAGTCAGCCTTGAGAGGCTCAACCTGGAAAGAACCGAAATCACAGATAACGGCCTGGCGCATCTGCGCGATCTCGCGAATCTGCAGCGGTTGGATGTAGCGTACACGGTGATTTCCAATAAGGGTCTGGCGACTTTGGTTTCGCTTAAGAATCTGGCCCACCTCGACCTGGCCAGCACGAAGATTTCAGATTCGGGGATACTCCACCTGCAGCAGTTGCCGAGGTTGAACTTTCTTCATCTGTCGTTCACTCGAATCTCGAATGAGGGGCTCAAGAGCCTTGGGCGAATCACCCGGCTCACCGGAACGGATCTCTCAAACACAGATTGTTCTGACGACGGCATCGTACATCTTAAAGAGCTGGCCAATCTTCAGAATCTCACAATCGGTGGACCGGGCTTCAGCGACGCCGTGGTTGAGCACTTGAGAGCATTCCCACGACTAACGAATCTGGCCTTGTTCAATATGAGCCTCTCGAATCGCGGCCTGGAACGACTCGCTGCCATCTGCCCACAACTCCATGGACTCACCCTGTCCGAAACCGAAATCACTGACCTCGGCTTACAATATTTCAAGCTCTTCAAAAACCTAACGGGACTTGTCAGCTTGAGAAACACTAGCGTCACCGATGCGGCCGTGGACGATCTAAGATCATTGCCAGATCAAGGCGCGATTGTGCTGTCTGAAACAGGATTCACTCAAAAAGGGATCGACGAACTCCACCAGGCTTTGCCCCACCGCGAAATCACCTGGGACGGCGGAACGATCAAGCCGAATAAGCAACAACCAGCCGCGCAGCCAGCAGTCACACGAATCGACCCAGACCGCAGGGTGGCGGAATGGGTGCTTGCCCAAGGTGGTGAGCTCCACATCGAGTGCTCCGATCGCCGCAGAATCAATGTGTCGCGAGACGATAAGTTGCCGGCGGAGCATCTCTGGATCGTACATCTGAGCCTCTACCAGCAGAAGAGCTTGCCGCCGAAAATACCACTCAGTGGGTTAAAGAGACTTGAAATGCTGAACTTGGCGGAAACAGGCATTGGCGACGATCGATTTCAGCAGATCACAGATTTGCCGTGGCTCAGTCAGTTCTCTCTCGAAGGTGCAGGGCTTAGCGATGAGTCTCTCAAGCACCTCCAACGGTTTCCTCGATTGACCAGACTAACGATTAACCGGAATCAATTTAGCGATCATGGACTCGCATACCTCCGTTCATTGCCAGCGTTGACTGGTCTGCATGTGAGTGGTTCCACTAATGACGAGATCGTGGTCCTGTCGAGTCTGACGCAACTCAAGAAACTCGAATTAGTCGTCCGGAAGTATGTGAATGTTCTCGACTCACTCAAAGAACTGAAGAACCTCGAAACACTTCGGATTGACGATGGACAGTCCCTCACATGGGACGCGATCGCGACGCTGGCTGAAATACCGGGCCTGAACGAATTGGTGCTGAATCACACCGCAACACTTGCTAGCGATTCAAAAGGGATACAACGGCTGAGTGCATTTACACAATTGCGAATACTGGGATTTCTACGAATGGAGTTTGCTGATCCGACTTTGCAACGACTGCCTGCCCTACCCAACCTCGAAAATCTCATTCTGTATCACAACAATCTCGTAAACGACTCGGTGAAGAATCTGGACCGGTTCTCGAAATTGAAGGTGCTCAGTCTAAAGGACAATGCTGCGATCGATGACCGAGCGTTGGAGCACCTGGAGGAGATTCGAAACCTGGCAGAGCTTGACGTCACGGGAACCAAAGTCACCGTGACCGGCGTCGAGGCGTTGAGCAAGTCTCTGCCGCTGTGTAGGATCAGCTACGGCGATTCTGCCTCCCCAACAATCATTGAGCCTTCCAACGCGGACCGCGTCGCTGATGAATGAGTCTTGAACATTGGCGGCACGGTCGCTGTGAGAGCGGGACAAAAGTGTCTCACAATTGAACGGACGGCCGATTGTGGGAACACCGCGTGACGCTCAACTGGTACAGGTTCATCGATCTCAAGGATGGACGCATCACAATGCTGGTGATGCTGGCCGCCGGAGACGAACGGCTGCGGTGGGGCAACCCTCGCTTCAAACTTCTGCAGGAACTCGACGCAGCACATCTGATGACCGGGCACCCGATCGATTTCAACGGCGGTGTCCGTTACGGATTGATCGCTGTACCAGTCGTCGATCCACAGTCTCCCTGATTGGAGGCAAACGGCCGCCTGCGCCGCGTCGTCGGTCGTCGTATGACGGCTTCCCCATGGGTTATGTGGGCTGTCCAAGGAATCGTTTATCGATTTTCGTGCCGACCGTACCGATTCCGTAGTAGCCCACGGAAATCCGCCCGACGTGTGTGAGGATGTCGTAGGCTTTCCAGCGATCCCAGCCGTAGTCCTGTTCCATCCACAGGATCAGCCGGGCGTACGCTTCGGCGATCGACCGCTCCATGGGACAGCCGGTCGCCACGGTCATGATTTCTGTTGGCGTTTCGATGCGTGGACCGGCGAGCGTCTCGCCTTTGACCAGATCGACAGTGATCGTCGAGACCGAGGCCATTTCGAGTCCGGTGGCGGATAATTCGCCGTGCCCCATCGCTGCGTGCGCGTCTCCCAGATAGAGGAATGCCCCGGGAACGTACACTGGCAGAAAGACCGTGTTTCCGGGGCAGACTTCGACGAGGTCCATATTCCCCCCGTGCGGTCCGGCTGGCGCCGTGGTTGGCACACCCCAGTCCGGTGCCGTACCGATGCAGCCCAGCATTGGTGCGCAGGGAATGGTGATCTCGTCACTCCAGTAGATCAGCCCGTCTTTAATCGGGCACACGTGTGCTCCAGGCGGAACGTCCGTGCCCAGCCATTCACAGAGTTGTTTTGGAGCACCGGTATAGGTCGCGGCCTGACCATCGCGTGGTTCGATGCTGTCAATGCGAACGGCGAGCGAATCGCCTGGCTCGGCACCCGCGACATGAATCGGACCAGTCACCGGGTTGCTGTACGGCATTTTTGACTTGTCACGACGATCATTGTTCGAGCGTATCTGGCCGGACAGGGCGTCTTCGGCTTCGATGATGATGCTCTCACCCGGCTCGATGCGAGCACGAGGTTCGTTGTGACGGCTGAATTCATAGTTCAACGGTTCGGCAGGGACGCGCTGCATGCGGTGGCTTTCTGGTGACTCACGGTGTGCGGGATGGTCAATCTGTCGATGCCAACTCAGACAGCAAACGGTTGTCATGCGGGTAAGGGTGTCCCTTGTGCTGACGGAACGCCTCTCCGAATTCCGCTTTGATTTCCGCACCTCGCTGACGACTCCAGCGTTCGTTGCTGTTGAGGTATTCGTCGATGCCGTGCTGTCGGAGCAGCCAGTCGCGCTGGCTCGCGTGACAGGCGAGCATCTGCTGCTTCAGAGCGAAAGTCTCGCTGATGTCGATGATGAACTCGGGCTCGACTGAGTTGCCGAACCAGTCGGACCCTTCGACGGGATCGACATAGTACAGGTGAGGAATGTGTCCGAGTGCCGGAGCGGCGTTGACTGAGCGCGTGTCGTAATTTGGGATCGAGGCGTTGAAGCACGCGTCGCGGACCAGTCGGCTGGTGATCTCGTGATCGGCCATGTAGTCGACCGGCGGAGCGGTCAGCACGATGTCCGGCCGGATACGACGCAACGCTTCACACACACGCCGACGAGACGGGTTGTCGAAGCAGATACTCAGATCGCGGAATTCCAGACACTCGCAATCCGCGTCCAGCAGTTCGGCAGCGCGGCGGGATTCCTCGCGGCGAGTCGCGGAGATCTCAGCCGAACCGACCTGCGCGCTGCCGCAATCACCGGGCGTCATGGTCACGACAGTGATGTGGCATCCTTTTTGTTTGAGTATTGCCAGCGTGCCTGCACACTGAAATTCAATGTCGTCCGGATGCGCGTGGATCGCGAGAACGCGGGTGGATGCCTCGGTCATAAGAATCTCGGGCGTGATGTGGAATCGCAGACGGGTTCGAAACGTTATCCTGCGAGGTTCAAGGCTCGGGTTCAACTGTGGATGTGACTGACTTTGCCCATGTCGTTCGACTTCATCAATCCCTGGATGCTGGCCGGTCTGGCCGGAGTGTCGCTGCCGTTCATCGCGCATCTGCTCAGCCGGAAGAAGTACGACGTCGTCCAATGGGGCGCGATGCAGTTCCTGGAGCTGGGTCGCAATGCCCGACGACGAGTCCGACTCGAAGAACTGCTGCTGATGCTGTTGCGAATGGGCATGATCGCATTGATCGCGATCGCTCTTTCGCGACCGTGGATGTCGGGACCAGTCGCCAGTGGTTTTTCTCAGAAGCCGGCGTGCGACGTCGCGCTCATTATTGACAGCTCATACAGCACCGACTGGCGGGGCAAGGCGAAGACGCCGCGGCAGGCTGAGGTTGGCTGGGCCAAGGATCTGGTCAGCGATCTGACAGCAGGCGATACGATCGGGCTGCTGGACGCGCGCGGTCACGTAACGAGTCCGGTTCCTGGTCTGACGCGTGACCGGAACCTGATCCGTAACGCACTCGACGAACTGCCACAGCCGTCGGGTACCTCCCGTCTGAATGAGGCCATCATCCGCGGACTGCAACTGGTCAATACTGGCAGCAATGTCTCCCGACATGTGGTGGTTGTCACCGATGCGCAGGCTCGCCCGTGGCTCGACGCGGATGAGCATTTTCAACTGCAGCTCAAGGAACTGCGTGAGCAGTCGACCATCCCCGCCGACGTATGGGTTGTCAGCGCACAAAAGCAGCAGGCAAAGCCGGCGAACGACTCCATTGACGGACTGCAGCTTTCTCGTGAGCTGACGGTCGTGGACTTTCCGGTCCGCATTCGGACCCGCGTCCGAAACACGGGGGGCCGAGCAACCGCCAATCGAAAGGTGTACCTGGACATCGACGGTCAGAGACTCGCTGATAAGACTCTGTCGGTGCGTGTCGAGCCGGACGGTCAGGCGACGGTTGAGTTCGAGCATCGCTTTCGCACGCCAGGATCTCACCTCATCAGCGTCTACATGGATTCCGACAGTCTGCCGGGTGATGACCGGGCAGAAGCAGCACTCTCCATTACGGACGCGTTGCCAGTGCTGCTCGTCGATGGGAAACCGCATGCTGACGTGACTCGCGCCGAGACATTTTTCGCCACGTCCGCGCTGACGGCTCCAGGAAATCCGACTCCCTGGGTCGCAGCTCGCACAATCCCCTGGACTGGCCTGACGCGAGACAGTATCGGCGACGCTCAGGTCATCGTGCTGGCGAATGTGGCTCGGCTGACGGATGACCAGGCCGATGCTCTGGCCGAGTTCGTGGACGGCGGCGGTGGACTGGCTGTAACCGTCGGCGATCAGACCGATACGCAGTTTTACAACGACCGCTTGTTCAACCGCGGACGCGGCCTGTTGCCGGCATGGCTCGGTTCGCTGGAAACAGCTCCCGACGACGAAGACGCGCCGCCCGTTCTGATCCAGAGTGAAAGCCTGCAGCTTCCCTGGATCAGTCGTTTTCAGACGGGCGGCGATGACGGGTTCCTGGACGCCCGTTACTCCAACTGGTACCGAGTCGAGCTGAATCCAGAACTTCCACCGGAACCTGAACCCGAGGTCGAACTGGACAAGGACGCGGTTGTTGCCGAAGAGCCGGTACGCGAACGTGCTCCGGCTACTGCGGCAGCCCGATTCACAATCGGCGATGCCTTCATCGTGTCACGACAATTCGGACGCGGACGGGTGGCGCTGCTGACATCAACGCTCGACGCGGATTGGACAACGCTGCCTGCCAAACCGGACTACGTCGCGTTTCTGCACGAGTTGATCTTTCAACTTGCATCTGGCCGAATCGCGCGGAATGTCGATGTCGGAACGCCACTGCTGTTTCCGGTCACACAGGGCGACCCTGTCGAGAACTGGGTCTGTATCAACCCCGACGACGAAGAGATGTCTGTTCAGCCGGCCGGGGACGAGTTGCGGCCCATGATTCGAGTCGATGACACGTGGCTGCCGGGCGTCTATCGCCTGCGCAAGGGCGACCTGCGTCCGGAGTTCTTCGTCGTCGATTTCGACCGCAGCGAATCCGACCTGACTCCGTTGACGGACGAACGCTGGGCGGAACTGACCGAAGAGGATCGTCTACGTCGCATCGAGACGCCCGCAGAGTTGTTCGAGGCCCTGAAGAGCGACACCGCCCGTGTCGAACTATGGCACCTGTTGCTGCTGGTGTTTCTGATAATCCTGGTGGGCGAGGTCTACCTGACGCGTCGTCTTGTACAGGGCGGACATCACTTCGTTGATGACGAGGAGGCGGCGGAGCCAAAGTAGCCATCTCGCTCCGCAAGATGCGCCGAACGCGGTGCGAAATGCGCATTGCAGAGTCAGGCTTTGTCGGCATCTCGGCAAACGACCGCGCGTTCGCTCCAACGCTCTGCGATGAAACGCCCGCGGCGTTTCGCGTCCCGTGCGTGCTCGTTCCCAAACTCCTGATTGGGAATGGATGACACAAGTGACGGTGATCCGCCGTCTGCGAGTGAGTCTGAATTGCCTCTGTATTTCCTGGCCCAACCGATCATAACTTTCTCCGTTCCACGCACTGGTCCGGGAGACATTGATGCCCGCTAAGACTCTCTCCGTCAGACGGCTGTTTGCCGGTGCATTGACGCTGCTGTTGACGTTCGCATGCACGGCTGTTGCTGAGGACGAGTTGCCTCCCGGGGCCGTCGCGAGAATTCACGTCGGCGCAGAGGATAACTCGATCTGGTGCCTGGCGGCCTTTCCCGACGGCCGTACGCTGGTCATCACAGACTACGCTGACAACGTCCTGCTCTGGGATCTCGAAACCGGCCAGGTGATTCGACGTCTGGCGACAAAACAGGCGTTCGTCGAGTCCATCGCCGTCCGGCCTGATTCTCGACAGATTGCATGGAGTGTGTGGGAAGATGAGCCAATTGTGCTGCTCGATCTTCCGCTCAAGGCGAACAGCAGGTCGGAACCCCGCTCGAGCCGCCTCAAGACTGAGGACGTGTCTGAGCCTCAGTGGATGTTCTATTCGCCGGACGGTCAGAAACTTGTGGTGATTGGCGATGGCTCGCGCGCAGTTGTGTGGACTCCTGAAACCGGCCACATCTGGAAGTACGGGAGGCCTGCAAGTGCTGCGGTGATGTCTCGCAACGGTAAGGTGCTGGCGCTTGGCTACAACGAAGTTCAACTCGTAAATGCGGACGACGGAAGTCTGATTCGCGAACTGTCGACCGTCGAGGGGATCACCAGTGATCTGGCGTTTCTGCCAGGTGACCGTCTCGTCGCCGCAGATTCGTCGTGTCGAGGATCGAAGGTCCGGATCTGGAACTGGAAGTCAGGGGAACAGCTGGCTGCCTGGGATCCGGCATTGCGCACCGGTCATTTGTCGAATCTGGCTGTGTCTCCGGACGGGAAACTACTGGTGACAAAAAGCGATGATGGTCGATTGTGTTTCATAGATCTGACGACCCGTCAAACGCGTGCTCTGATCCGCACCCGTCAGCGCGGCGGGATCAGCTTTCTTGAGTTTGTGGCTGACGGAACGCGGCTCGTGACAGTCTCCGACGGTGATCGCGACGCGATTGTGTGGGACGTCGGACAGGTGCTGGAACACTACGTGTTGCCCGCGAGCAAGCCCGCACGCGCTGCCCGATGACAGGCATGAGCATGTCAACGGCTCTCCCCGTCGCGTATCTCTGAATCGCACGGAAGTAACACGGGTTGCGAATCGAATTGTGGCGCGTCTGAGGGACTGCGTCGTTTTTCCGGCTGGACGATCGCGTTACGATTTCGGTCTCCTGTCAGAATGTCGCTCGAACAGTCCTGCCATCCCGCCACTGAGAACCCGCCCATGTTTCACTTTACCCTCGTGACCCGCTGTCGCTGCGCTGTCAGTACGGTGCTCCTGCCGCTGGCGGTGCTGACCGCGACCGCGACCGTTAGCAGGTATGTGACCGCTCAGGAAACGACGCAGAAGACGCACAACGTCACGGTGCCGGACGTCTGGCGCAAGATGCCTGGTGGCGCGCTGGCTCCGATTGGCGGGTACTCATGGTATCGCTGTCTGATTCAAGTGCCGGCCGACTGGAAGGGCGCGAAGTTGAGGCTGTTTGTTGAGTCTCTCGACGATGCCCGCGCGACCTACGTCAACGGGACCAACGTGGGAGCCACCGGCACGTTTCCGCCGAAGTTCCGCAGCGGGCTGGGAGAAAAAGGACGATACTCAATCAATGGTGATCTGGTCCGCTTCGGTGGATTCAACACCGTTGCGATTCGCGTTCATCAGAACGACCCGCGTCCCAACTTCAACGTCGCTCCCCCGGTTCTACTGAATGAGAATGCGAAGCAGGCGATCCGGATGGACGGTCAGTGGCAATACAAGCCCGGTGACGACCAGGAGTTTGCTAAGGCCAATCCGCTGAGCTTTGGAATCGATCCTGCGAAGCCGCCGTCAGACGGATCGAAGGTTGGCCTGTATGCCAAAGTCGATCAGGTCGACAACGTCGAGACGTACGTGTCGCGACGCAAGGGGGACAACGACAAACTGACACCGCAGCAGGCCGAACAGAACTTCGAGACGCCGGATGACCTGAAGTTCGAGCTGGTCCTGGGCGAGCCGGACATTGCTCAGCCGCTGTTCATGACGTGGGACGAACGCGGTCGACTGTGGGTGCTGGAGTATCGCCAATACCCGGACGTTGCTGGCGTGAAAATGCTCAGCCGCGACGTGTTTCTTCGTTCGGTGTACGACAAGGTGCCCGAACCGCCGCCAAATGGCGCGAAGGGACGCGATCGGATCAGCATTCACGAAGACACCAACGGCGACGGTTCTCTCGACAAACACACAGTGTTCGTCGACGGCCTGAACATCGCGACGTCCGTTGCTGTCGGGCGCGGTGGCGCGTTTGTGACCAATCCTCCATATCTGCTGTTTTATCCAGACAAAGACGGCGACGACGTGCCTGATGGTGACCCGGAAGTCCTGCTGGAAGGATTTGGCCTGGAAGACTCGCACTCGGTCATCAACAGTCTGCGGTTTGGCCCGGACGGATGGTTGTACGCCGGTCAGGGAAGCACGGTGACAGGCAACGTGAAACGCTACGGCTCGAAGGACAAACCTGTCCGATCGATGGGGCAACTGATCTGGCGGTATCACCCCGAATTAAAACGCTACGAAGTCTTTGCTGAAGGCGGCGGAAACACTTTTGGAGTCGAGATCGACGAGAAGGGCCGTGTTTATTCGGGGCACAACGGGGGAAACACACGCGGCTTCCATTACGTGCAGGGAGGCTACTACCGGAAGGGATTTGGCAAACACGGGTCTCTGTCGAATCCCTATGCCTTCGGCTACTTCGCGAACATGAAACACCACAGCGTGCCTCGCTTCACGCACAACTTCATCATTTACGAAGGCAATGTGCTGCCCGACGAGTACCGTGGGCGACTGTTCGGTGTTGAGCCGTTGCAGGGACAGGTTGTGATGAGCGACTTCACGCCGTTTCAGTCATCGTTCGAGACGAAAGACATCAGTCGTGTCGTCAAGACGAACGACCAGTGGTTTCGACCGGTCGACATTAAGGCTGGTCCCGACGGCTGCATTTACGTGGCTGATCTGTATGAACAACGCATCGATCACAGCAGTCACTACGCCGGGCGGGTCGATCGCACCAGCGGACGCGTCTATCGGCTGATGCCGAAGGACTTTGTTTCACCGGGCGCGATCGACTATTCCGAGCACTCAAGCCAGGACCTGATCGGACTGCTTGAGCACTCCAACAAAAGTCATCGCCAGACAATCATTCGAGTGCTGGGTGATCGTGTGGACCGGTCGCTCGTCCCGGCACTGATCGAGCAGACGAAAAATGCCGGCGGCCAGTTCGCCCTTGAATCACTTTGGGCTCTGCATGCCAGCGGTGGATTTACCGACAAACTGTGCATCGAACTCCTCGGACATGCCGACCCGTTCGTGCGGGCGTGGACTGTCCGCCTCTTGTGCGACCACTACGCCGTGTCTGGCCCCATGGCGGCGGCTCTGGCCGCGATGGCTGCGGAAGAACCGTATATCGTGGCCCGTAAACAGCTCGCGTCATCGGCTCGTCGACTGCCGCCGAAGGATGCACT
Source organism: Planctomycetota bacterium (assembly GCA_963579025.1). GTDB lineage: Bacteria > Planctomycetota > Planctomycetia > Planctomycetales > Planctomycetaceae > CAUZFZ01. The sequence goes on from CAUZFZ010000075.1 coordinate 31,598, forward strand.
GCCCATCATCCGCGCCCTCTTGAATTACGACGAAGATGCTGGAGACATTCACCAGCCGCTGCTGCTGTGGTGGGCGATCGAAGCCAAAGCAACGGGGGAGGGCCGAAATGTGATTCTCGAAACATTGTTCTCGGACAAGGAGATGTGGCAGCGTCCAATTGCAAAGCAACATCTCGTCGAACGACTGATGAAGCGATACGCCCTGGCCGGTTCACGTGAAGAACTGATCGCCGCTGCGAAGCTGTTAACAACTGCTCCGAGCAAAGTTGAAACCGACCTGCTACTGAAGGGCTTCGAGGATGCCTACAAAGGTCGCTCGCTCGCCAATATTCCGGATGAACTCGTGAGTGCGCTGACAGAATCGGGCGGCGGATCCGCGGCGTTGCGCCTGCGACAGGGCGATGCTGCGGCAACGAAGACAGCGCTGAAGTCAGTCGGCGAGTCAAAGGGTAGCCGAGAAGAGCGGCTCGAATTCGTGCGAATCTTCGGGGAAATCCGACGCTCGGAGTTCATCCCCGTTCTGCTGCAGGTTGTGGGAAATGAAAAGGACGCCGAGTTGGTGTCGGCTGCACTGACAGCATTGCAGGCGTTTGATGATCTGCGGGTCGGACAGGCGGTCGTCGAAAAACTCACTGGTGTTCCGTCAGAAGCGCGTCTTGTGGCCGAGACACTGCTGGCCAGTCGCAGCGTGTGGGCCGCCGAACTTCTGGAAGCGGTCGACTCCGGAAAGCTCAAACCCACAGACGTGTCACCGACAGCTCTACGCAAGATTCTTCTGCACCAGGACGAACGGATTCAGGGACTCGTCGAGAAGCACTGGGGCACCGTTGCCGGCGCTTCCACAGAAGAAATGCGTAGTGAGTTGCAGCGTCTGCTTACTTTGTTGAACTCCGGTTCGGGTAACCCGAAGAAAGGCAAAGTGGCTTACCGAGAGAACTGCGGCAAATGCCACCGACTGTTCGAAGAAGGAGGGCGGATCGGGCCGGATCTGACGTCGTTCAAAAGGGACAATGTTGAGAGAATTCTGGTCAACGTGATCAACCCCAGCCTTGAGATTCGCGAGGGATTCGAGAACTACCTGGTCGTCACTGCGGATGGTCGCGTCGTGAACGGATTCCTCGCAGACCAGGACGGTCAGGTCGTGGTGCTGCGTGGAGTGGACGGTCAAAACCTGATTTTCCGACGAGATGAAATCGAGATCATGAAGCGCCTGCCGCAGTCCGTGATGCCTGAAGGAGCTTTGAAGAAACTGTCGGAACAGAAGATTCGTGACCTGTTCGCGTACCTGCGTGCGTCTCAGCCAGTGAATTACTGAGATGGTCGCCCATCCCAACAAGCACATCCGCGACGCATTGGAAGATGCGACGAGTATGGGCTGGACGTATCAAAAGGCAGGGCCGCGGGCTCATATTCACGGTACGCTATATTGTCCCTTGCGAACGCGCGAGGGGCATCGGTTTCACGTCCACTCGACTCCAGCCAGTCCACAGAACCACGCCCGGCGAATTCGTCGCGCGGTCAATCGATGCGAGCATTAGAGGTCGTTTCCATGCAGTCCTTTTCGTTTACGTTCCGGCTCAACGGTTGTCTGGATGATCTCGACGCGATCGACGCGCTCTATGGACGCTGTGGTGACGCGAGTGTCGAATCTGAGGCAGACACCAGTTTTATCCACTTTGATCGTAACGCAACTTCTCTTGATCACGCCCTTCGCGGAGCCATTGCCGACGTGCAGTCGCTCGGTCATGTCATCGCCTTGATTGAGATCGAACCGGCTTGTGTTGGCGCGCCATGAGTCATCGAGTTCTGATGTCCAGACGACTGCTCGCCACAGCGAGCCATCGTTTACGCTGCTGGAGACACGAGTGAATCCGGACGACACCATCAAATCACTGCGCGATGCGCTGCAGCACTCGCCCGAAAATACGCCTTTGCGGATGCACCTGGCTGGAATGCTGCTGCAGTTCGGTCGTGCTGACGAAGCCGAAGCCGAATATCGCGAGGGGCTGTCGCGCGATCGGGACAACTCCGATCTGAAGATCGGGCTGGCGAATGCGTTCTTTCAGCAGGGCAAGTACTCGCACTCGCTGGTGATCATCGAAGAGCTGGTGAGCCAGCGGGAAACGCCAGCCGCGGCCTATCTGCTGCACGCGAAACTGCTGTTTCAAAAGGGAGACGTTGATTTCGCAGTGACTGAGTACAAGGCCGCAGTCACTGAGGATTCGTCCGTTCGTGATGACGAGTTCGCCAGTCGCTTGGGTGTCGACGCGGATGAGCAGAACGAAGTCATTGATGGCCGTGTCCGGGCGACCTGGGAGGGCGATGACGATTCGGAACCGGCCGCGATTGACGGCTTCGAGAAACCGAAGATCAGCTTCCAGGATGTGGGTGGAATGGATGCGCTCAAGGAAGAGATTCGGATGAAGATCATCTATCCGCTGGAGCATCGCGAGATGTTCGAAGCCTATGGCAAGCAAATTGGCGGCGGCATTCTGATGTATGGTCCACCGGGCTGCGGGAAGACTCATCTGGCACGTGCGACCGCGGGAGAGATCAACGCCGGATTCCTGAGCATTGGCATCAATGATGTCCTCGATATGTGGATCGGCAACAGCGAAAAGAAGCTGCACGAACTGTTCGAGTATGCGCGTGCTCACAAACCCTGCGTGTTGTTTTTCGACGAAGTCGACGCTCTGGGTGCGGCCCGCTCGGACATGAAAACCAGTGCCGGCCGACATCTGATCAATCAATTCCTGTCGGAGCTGGATGGAGCGAAATCGTCGAATGACGGAGTCCTGATTCTGGCGGCAACGAATGCTCCGTGGCATCTGGACTCGGCATTCCGACGACCCGGGCGTTTCGACCGGATCATCTTCGTACCGCCACCGGATCACCCGGCACGGGGCGACATCCTGCGACTGCTACTCAGCGGGAAGCCAACACAGGACGTGGATCACGATCACGTGGCAAAGAAGTCGCGAGACTTCTCGGGCGCTGACATGAAGGCCGTCGTGGACCAGACGATCGAGCTGAAACTGCAGGCGGCGATGAAGACCGGTGTGCCGCAGCCCATCGTGACGAAGGACCTGCTGTCCGCCGCGAAGTCTGTCCGTCCATCGACGAAAGAGTGGTTCGCATCCGCCCGTAACTACGCGCTGTACTCCAACCAGGGCGGGTTGTACGACGACATCCTGAAGTATCTGAAGATTACGTGACAGGGTCGACGTCACCCGACTCGCTTATCAGATACGACCCAGGAGAGCTCTGACGAATCGCAGCAGCATGCTCCAGCCGCGTCGCTGAGTGAAATGCACTCCCGCCGCACCGGTGATCGCGATCGTGCCGGCGGCCGATACCATTTGGGCATAGCCCGGCTGACCTTCGTGGATTTCAGACACGCCATCACGATCCTGGTCGTGCGTCGGCATCGACAGTCCATCAAGCTGCATGGACATCGCCGGGTGTTCAAACGCAAGCAACGTCGCATCGTAAGACACGTCCTGACTCTCTGATCGTGGTTGCGTCGTCAGTCGCGAAGCCTGCGCTGCAGCACGACTCATTCGGAAATCGAATCGGGACCGGGCAGACCGCTGTTGGGCCACGACCTCATCGGACGACTGCTGTGTCAGCAATTGCTGCGCCCGTTGAGGCGATTGTGACACGAGTGGCATCGTGCGTTCCGAGCTTGTCCTGCCCGGCTGTGTATTTTCGTCCGCAGCGGCGACGTGCCGCTCTTGAGCGTGTGAGCGAAGTCGATGGGCCAGCACAGTGTCGACGGACCGGCGAGTTGGCTGATCACGGTCCCCCCGGCCTGAATCACGTTGACGGCGAGACAAAGCGTCCAGTGAACCCGTTTCCCGGTTGGACTCGAAGGCCTGCCTTCCAGACTCTCTGGCTGACGATTCGACATCCGATGCCGGACGGCCGGATCGACCATTCAGCCCGACGTCGGGCGTATCAGCCGTGCTGTCACCTGTCTCACTGATCCCAGGTCCTGCAAAGCTGACGGACGCAACGTTGACGGAGCCATTCAATGCGAACAGGTCATTTCCTCCAACGGATTTAGCGTCGTCCACAGTCGTGAATTCCGCCAGACCGCCGGAGCCGCCCTTCAAGCCACCGGTTGGAATCTCGCTGCCAGGTGAGTTGTCACTCGGGGTCGGGTCGACCGCGAAATCGTCGGAAAACTCGTCAACGGGCTTGGTGTCGATGGTAAACGTATCAAAGAACAGCTCGCTGATGTTGTCGCCAAATTCAGCGATTTGGTCACCGGATCCTGAGTCTGTGCCTTCGATGTCGAACGACTGGCCAAATAACTCGGCAAACGTCTCCTCGATAAACACGTCATCTTCAAATCCACCGACCTCGACAAATGCAACCTCGGAGAACGCCACATCTTCGAACGTGGCGAAACCGACAAACACATCGTCGAAGAACGTGTCATCCTCGAAGGCGGCAACTTCGACGAATCCATCGTCGAAGAACGTGTTGTCTCCGAACGTCGTGACCTCAACAAAGACAAACTCGTCCTCGAAGACGACTTGCTCGATGATGACCTGGCCACTGCCGAACTCGTCGTCAAACAAGTCGATATCGAATGCCGCGCCATCCGCAGTTGAGAGATCATCTGCAAGCAGGATGTCTTCAACCGCCAGGTCGTCCACGAAGAACAATTCGTACGTGAATCCGTCGCCAACGTCGAAAAAGATGCCCTCGTCCATCGCGTGTGCGTCGGGGAAGACGTCGACATATTCGTACTCGTAGGTCTCAAACACGTCGAACAGGGCGAGGTCCTCAACCGGGATCAGCGCGTCATTGCCGAACGAGTATTCCAGGTCTTCGTCGGGCACGAGAGCGTCGTCACCAAACGACCAGAATTCATCGTCAGCCGACCAGGCAGAGTCTTCATACCACAACCACTGGGTGTCGAAACCAAACGAATCATCGCTCCAGTCGTATGAGACCACGTCAAAATCGTACCAGGTGTCGTCGACATCGAATCCGTCCTCTTCCAGTGAGAACCAGCCGTCGTCGATCCACTCGGCGTCAGTCCACGTGTCGAATTCCCAAGTGTCGTATTCGTACCATCCCTCGAACTCGGTCCAGTCCGAAACAACCCAGTCGGAATTGTCGTCGCCAGAGAAGTTGAACTGGGCGTCGTCGAAGTCGGGATACCAGTCGTAGTCGAGGTCGGCGTACGCATAGTCCGCGTCGTCGAACCAAACGGCGTCGAAACCCACAAACTCGGCTTCGATTGCTTCGTCAATTCCAGGGTCAGCAATGGCGGTCGCGGACAGACAGCGTCGCGGCTCGGCCAGCTCGACCTGAGCGGTAGCAGCGCGACGATTGCGACGGCGACGGGATGATTGGGAAGAGAAGAGCCGGTTGACTGAGATACTCAGAAGCATGATTGAGCGGCCTTGTCGCGACGACGTGTTTCGCTAAAGGCGGGCGATTGCTTCTGTTTGATCCATCAGTCAGAAGGTTTGCAAAGACTCTCGCAGCAAGGGCCCGCCCAGCGAGACGTGAATTGGGTGTAGCGTGACGCTGCGTAGAGCAATTCCCGGGCCACATCCGCGAACGAGTTTCCGTCGATATCCGTAACCTCATTATATGTAGACAGTTGCGACTTGTTGCTTTTCTGTCGTCGACGTGTCGCTGACGATATCTAGAATGAGTCTGCAGCAGATTGCGTCATTCCTCAAGGCTTTGTTGCAACTCGCGACACTGTTGCTGCAGTCGGCTAAGACGTTGACGTAGCTCGTCGTCAGACGCTTGCTCGGTTAGCGATGTCAGTGTAGTCATAAGTTTCTCAAGCTTGTCGGCTCGGTCAGTGCCACCGGAAGTTTCGAGGGCCAGGTCACGAGCCGCCTGCATCAGTCTGGCCTCAGCCTGGAGCACTCGGTCCAGCAGTAATTGTGGGTCGTTCTGCAGCAGTGTCTCGAACTGTTGCATCGCGGCATTTATGGCCTCGCCAGCTGCGTTCCATTGGCCGAGGTGTCCTTCAATCGTGCCGAGTCGCAACGCGCACTCACCGTATTGACGGCGGAACCAGTCTTCATGTGGAGACTCGCTGGCGAGTTGAGCCCGCAGATCACATTCCTCGCGCGCAATGCGAGCCGCCTCACGATAGTCCTCATGCCCCAGAAGGCTGCTCACAAGGTTCTCGCAGGTGAATATCAGGTCGTCCCGGGCCTGCTCCGTTGGCGACTTTGTGTGAATGGTCTGAAACCGCGAATGGGCGCGGCGGAAGTATTCGAGTGGATCACGCTGCGAAGCGACCGCCAGGGTCGCCAGCTTGAGATGCAGCACGCCGATGTCCCGCTGCAGGAACATGTCGTCGCCAAACGTTGCTTCCATTCCGCTGAGAATTGCCAGAGCTGCGAGGTACTCGGTCCCCGCAGTGTTGGCCTGATCGAGCCGTTCCAGAATATCTCCGAGCCGTTGTCGGGCAGTGCAATGCCGGCGAGCAGCCTGAAGCCACGCTGAACGCTCGGACGCTCCCACGTGCGACTGTGCCGCGCCAAGAAGGTCTTCTTCACTGAGAGCCACGGCTTCTTCACAACGACCCTGAGCCCGAATGAGGACGTCAGTTCTGCCCTTGTCATCAGTTTTGGTTGCAGTCACTCGGGCATCCAGTTCAGACAGACTCAGCAGGGCTTCAACCAACGCCGCCCGCGACCGAATTCGTTCCGTTCCGGCAAGCATGAAGTCGCGCGCCAGACGCTCCGTGTCCTGCAGACACCGCGTGGCATCGCCATCGAGGGCCAGTTGCAGATACGTTCGTCCCAATTGGTTCTGGGCAGCCATGATGGCCAACGCCGCGGCATCACGATGGGCGGACGATTCGGGAATACTCTTCAGTCCCTCGACGGTCACGGTGAGCAAAGTCGCACGCGCGTTGAGTGTCTGGAGATTCGCGACCAGGTCGTTATGGACGTCGTACAGCAGGCGATCTGCCATTGCGAGCATCGCGACCTGTTGCTGATCGGCAGCCAGCGTCTGTTTCTCAGCGACCACCTTCAGGTGTTCGGTTTGACGAAGAGTCGCGGCTGCTGATCCGACAAACCTGCGCCAGTCGATCGCTCCGGCCGCGAGCACAGCGATCACAATGGCCGTGCCAACAGCCAGGCGAGGGTTCTTTCGCGTCCATCGCCAGTATTTCCGCAACGGACCAATGGGCCGTGCCAGCACGGGGCGGTCATCGAGCCAGCGCTGAAGATCGTCTGCGAACGCGTCGGCCGTCTGATAGCGCAGCGGCCGTTCGCGCGACATGGCTTTCAGGCAGACGTTCTCCAGATCGAGAGGGATTCGATCATTCAGTCGTCCCGGTGGAATCGGATCCTCGTGCAGCACCTGATTCAGGACCATCCGCATGGTCCCCCGAAAGGGCAATTCGCCAGACAGGGCTTCGTAAAGCACAACGCCCAGACTGTAGATGTCCGTCAGGCCTGTAACTTGAGTTGGATTGATGATCTGCTCGGGACTCATGTAGGCCGGCGTCCCGGCAATCATGCCCTCTGCGGTCAGGAGTTCTTCCGATTCCACCAGCCGCGCCAGCCCGAAGTCAGCGACGCGCAGTCGGTCTGTCGCGTCATCGATCAAAAGGTTTGATGGCTTTACGTCGCGATGCACGATTCCGGCATCATGAGCCGCCTGCAGAGCCGTCGCGGCCTGACGAATCCACTCAACAAACTGCCGTATGGTCGAAGCCTTGTCCCCTCCAATTCGCTCCTGCAGCGAGCCGCCGGCGATGAATTCCATGACGAGATAGGGCGGCTCACCATCTTCTCCAGGATCGACCTGATGCACGGCGATGATGTGGTCATGAGACAAAGCGGCACATGCCCGAGCTTCACGTTCGAATCGCGCGCGTGCCGACGAGATTGCAGCCAGCTCGGACTTCAGCGTCTTGACGGCGACGATTCGATCAAGCTGCAGATCAAGCGCTCGATACAGCCGCCCGGTCGCACCTTCACCGACAACTTTCAGCAACTCGTAATTACCAAGCCTGCCTGGTAGTTCGATGCTGGAGTCGGCAACTGATGAAGACCCCGAAGCCAGGTGGGCCGAAACCTGAGTATCGTCCGGCAGCTCGCGCAACTCATCGATCAACGCCAGCACAGCGTTCTGCTCGTCAGTATCGAGCGACGCTGCCATTGATCCGTCGGACGATCCGTCATCAGGCAGAACTCCACCGGTTGAAAGCGCATCGAGCGTCGCCTGGCAGACATCACACCGATCAACATGAGCCGCGACCGCCGACACGTCGAGTTCGGTTAGTGTCTCGTTGAGAAAGCTCTGCAGTTGGGCCTGATCCGGACACCGCATTTGGGTTGCTCAGTGGGTTGCGAGCGAACATCACACGCGGCGATTGTAACTTGATCACGCCGCGCAACGGCAATGTCCGGAGAACGCACGGCAGGTTCCACAGGATCACGCCTGCGAGTTTTGAAGTTGCACAGTTTTGCTGCCCCGGAGGGGCAAAGGCGAGTAGCCCGGGGTTTCAACCCCGGGAAACAAGCGGGGAGAGCTTCAATGAGCCCCGGAGGGGCGACGGCCGAGACCGACACGGAATTGCCGTCGCCCCTCCGGGGCTGTGGTTCAGAAATGGCTGATTTTCCCGGGGTTGAAACCCCGGGCTATTTGCCCACGTCCCTTCGGGACTGAAGTGTGCAACTTCAAAACTTGCGCGATACGACACTGTCGGTCCGGTCCGTCAGGAAATCAGGTTGTGACGGCTTCCGGAGCTGTCCGCGGCACATCGACGGGTTCTGCCGCCGGGCGCGGACGTTTCGGAGGGCTGGCGACGGCGCGAGCCTGTTGCGATTCGGCACAGACCAGATGCACGACATTCTGGGCCAGCTCGTCCATTTCCATGACGATCACTTCAACACGACCGCACAGATACATGTACATAATCAGTGACGGGATCGCGATGGCGAGTCCGAACGCGGTCGTGAGCAGTGCCATGGCGATGCCCGTTGCGAGCTGATCGGCGTTGCCCATCGCTCCTGCACTGGCGATGTCATTAAAAGCCTGGATCATGCCGACAACAGTGCCGAGCAAGCCCAGCAGCGGCGTCACGGTTGCGACCCCGTTGAGCACGCGCAGATGACGTCGAAGCTGGCCGACCTGACGTTCGCCTCCGTCGATAATCGCCTGCTCGACCTCAACACTGGGACGTCCCCACTTGCGGACTCCATGTGCGAAGACCGATGCGATCGAACTGTCATTCTTCTCGCACAGTTTCAACGCTGTGCCGGCATCCAGGCGTCCTGCTTTGACACTGTCCAGAAACGTCTTCACGAAATCGGCCGGAATGACGCGGGATTGACGGAGCACCACCACACGCTCGATCGCAAACCAGACGGCAATAATCGAAGCAGCCAGAAACGGAGCGACCCAGTAGCCCATCTGTTCGAATATCTGAATCGGGTGGGTCGGAATTCCTGAGGGTTCGTCCGCGGCAACGGGTGATGGCGATGTGCCGGGTGCCGAATCCTGGGCCACGGCCTCGGTCAGCGCCGCACCCGACAGCACGGTTACCACAAGCAACGCTCGCAGTAATCCAGCCGACTGAGCGATGTTCATTCTCACCAGTGCCATCCGAAAAAACCTCCTGAACGCCACACGATAATATCACCCACGTCGTTCCGTTAATCGTCGTCCTGAAGGACCTGTCGGCGTGTGAAGAATCGTTTACGCCGGTGTGTCCCGGGGAACCGGAAAAGTCTGGCCAGACAGTCGCGTGGTGACTGGGGACATTGCAAGCCAGAAGCCCGGCTTTCCCCAAAAGCCGGGCTTCGTGAACACATCCAGAGTTGCCGATCTATTCGGCTGGCTTCGGTACGATCCAGACATTGCGAAACTGCAACGGATTACCGTGTCCCTGCAGTTTGATTGGTCCAGGAGTGGCCTCGGGGGCATTCCGTGAGCCACCGGTCTTGCCAGTGATCTCAAGGTCATCGTGAATCACAATGCCGTTCAACTTCGCAGTAAGCCTGGCGTTTGACAGTTTTTTGCCGTCTTTGTCCGCCGTGGCATTCGTGAACACGACGTCGTACGTCTGCCACTGCAGTGGCGGCAGGCAGCCATTCACAATCGATTCGGCCTTCGTGTAAATCCCTCCGCACTCGTTGTTCTTTCCCATCAGCCCGAACGAATCGAGGATCTGCATTTCGTAGTGGTCCACCTGGTAAAACCCGCTGTTGCCGCGACCCTGGCCGCGAGCGTCCGGGCGATAGGGCAGCATAAACTCCAGGTGCATCGTGTAGTCCATGAACTTCGCGGTGGTCAGAATGTCCTTGCCGTCGGTGTTCAGCAGCTTTGTCGCCTCATCAACACGACCACCCGTCCAAGCGTCCTTGCTGTCTCCATTGAACAGCACGACGGCTCCTTCAGGAGCGTCGGCACCCATCGTCGGACTTTTGCGTTCGACACGCTTCAGTTCAAACGGCTTGCCGTCGGCAGTCTTGCCAGCCAGCGCGCCCTCTGAAACGGTGCCTGTGTACGCCGCCTGTCCGGCGGGCGGGAAGTCGTCAACGGCCGCAAACTTTTTCGGGTCCTTGTCCAGGTACCGCCTGTCGCCTTCCGTCGGCTTGAACGCAGCCGTGCCATCTTCTGCCAGCATTCCGTCCATCAGAATCCGGTTCTTGCCGTCCCAGCCATTTCCAGGCAGACCGCCAGGATACATCACGGCCTGAAACGCTCCCTTGCCCAGTGCAATGATCTGAGCTCCGAGTTCCTGATCGCCCGATTTTCCGGTGTACTCGCCCTGAATCTCGAAGTCCGGCGGCAGTGTTTCGTCTTTCGCATCGGTCCAGACTCCGTCCGCGGCCTGAACAACTGAGGCCAGGGAAAACGCAAGCAACAAACCAGGCAGGACTCGTGTGGCTTTCATCATTGGATCTACCTTTGATTGGGAGAAATCGAGGTCGCAGATTTCGAATCCGAGATCACAATCTGCGATCGGGTGAACGTCGCGACGAGCGGGATCTGCCGCCAGAGGGCAACGCCGTTAAGGATTCTCGTTCCCGGGCTCTGCCCGGGAACGAGGCTCTGAAAATCCTTAACGGCGTTGCCCAGAGGGGCAGACCGAGAGACGTGGGTTATCATGTCGCCCTCCATTTTGAAAGTTGACGACAGGAGTGCTGCGGCATGAAACGGATTCTTGTGATCGGTGGCGGTTCAATCGGCGAACGTCACGTGCGTTGTTTCCTGAACACACAGCGAGCCGAAGTCTCTTTGTGCGAACTCAGTGACGCCGTCCGCGAACGCGTTTCCGCCGCATACCCGTTGACGTCTTCATACGCGTCCTTTGACGAGGCACTGAAAGACGAATTCGACGGCGCCGTCATCTGCACTCCGGCCAATCTGCATATCCCCATGGCCAGGGAACTGGCGGAACGCGGAGTCAATCTGCTGATCGAAAAACCGCTCAGCACATCATTGGACAACGTCGATGCTCTGGCATCCGTCGTCGAATCAAACAACCTGGTCGCTGCGATCGCGTACGTCACTCGAGTCCATCCGGCAATCGTCGAGATGAAAGAGGCGATCGATTCCGGTCGCTTTGGCCGGCCGGTCGAAATCGTGCTGACATCGGGGCAGCATTTCCCGCTGTACCGGCCCGCGTATCGAGACATCTACTACACGCGGCACGAAACCGGTGGTGGAGCGATTCAGGACGCGTTGACACATCCGATCAATGCGGCCGAGTGGCTTGTCGGTCCTGTCACGCGGCTGGTCGTAGACGCCGATCACTGCGTGCTTGAAGGCGTTGACGTCGAAGACACCGTGCACGTCATCACACGACACGGCGACGTCATGGGCTCATTCAGTCTGAATCAGCATCAGGCGCCGAATGAGACAAACTTAACGGTCGTTTGTGAACGCGGCAGCATTCGCTACGAGGCACACCGCAATCGCTGGCTTTCCTGCACGGAACCCGGCACGCAATGGCTGACCGAAGCGGCCTTCAGTCTGGAACGTGATGACCTGTTTGTGCGCCAGGCGAATATGTTCCTTGACCTGCTGCATGGAGCAGGTGCACCTCCTTGCCCGCTTGCCGATGGACTGCAGACATTGCGAGTTAACCTGGCCGCTCTGCAGTCGGTCAAAGAACAGAAATGGATCGAGCTATGACGGACACTGCTTCTACGGAACCGACAATTCAGCAGCTCTTCGACCTGACCGGCCGAGTTGCTCTGGTGACCGGAGCATCCGGGTTTCTAGGCGGAGCATTTGCACGGGCGTTGGCCGAAGCGGGAGCCTCGGTCGTCGTCGGCAGTCGTGATGGCGAGCGGGCTCGTGGAGTGGCGGGCGAACTTCCCACGACCGATGGAGCCGCGCACCACGGCGTCGAACTCGATCAGACCGATGAACGGTCAGTGCATAGCGGCTTCGATGCCGCAGTCGCGGTCGCGGGACAGATCGACATCCTGATCAACAACGGCCACGCCGGAGACGCTCACGATCTGACGAACGTCACCGCCGAGCACTTCAACCAGCAGCTTGCAAACGCAACCGGCTACTTCCTGCTGGCGCGACGTCTGCGTGACCACGTCGTGGAGAGAGGCGTTCCCGGAAGCGTCGTCATTCTGGGTTCAATGTACGGAGTCGTCGGCTCCTATCCGGACGCCTATGAAGGCGTCTGCACGGCCAGCCCAGTGCATTACCACACGCTGAAAGGCGGACTCATTCACATGACGCGGCATCTGGCCGTGTACTGGGCGAAGGACAAGGTGCGCGTCAATTGCCTCAGCCCCGGACCGTTTCCCTCCGAAAAAGCCCCTGCCGAGATGGTCGACCGGCTGTGCACGAAAACCCCGAGCGGCCGAATGGGTTCGCCTCACGAGTTAAAGGGAGCGGCCCTGCTGCTGGCCAGCGACGCTGGCAGTTACATCACGGGGCAGAACCTGATCGTCGATGGCGGCTGGACGGCGTGGTAACGGAGGAATTCCGGATCGGACTGGGCTGCGTGGATGTCCGATTTCCGCAGATCGACCAGCCCGAACAGATCGTCGAGCGAGTCGACAAGGCACTCGAACACGTCGCGGCGGATCGCTTCACGCTGAGTCCCGACTGCGGCTTCTCACCAGGCAAGGATCACGGCATCCCGCTCGACGAGTCGTTCGAGAAACTCAAGAGCCTGTCAGCAGCGGCCGGGCTGCTGCGCGAGCGAACTTGACCCAAACGGAATTGTCGGGCCTGACCGTTACTCCGCGCCCGGCTGTCGGTTTTTCCAGAACAGCTCCGACCAGTCGAGTGCCTGCTTGCGGACCATCTCGTTGATCGTCTGGTCGGAGCGGATCTCCGCTTGAAGTTCTTCCAGCGATTTCACACGGTCCCGATGCACCGTCAGCAGTCCCCGAGCCTGAGACTGCGCCCGCAGTTCCGGCGTCCGCGGCCGTGCGTCCCACACCTTGACCGTCCCGTCCTCACTCGCCAAGGCCAGCCGCTGCCCGTCCGGGCTGAACGCCACGCTCGTGACATAGCTGGTGTGTCCTGTCAGCGTGAGCGACTCCTGCCCCGTGGCCGCGTCCCACAGCTTGACGGTCCGGTCAGAACTCGCCGAGGCCAGCCGCTGCCCGTCCGGGCTGAACGCCACGCTATAGACCCGCCCGGTGTGTCCTGTCAGCGTGAGCGACTCCTGCCCCGTGGCCACGTCCCACACCTTGACCGTCCCGTCATCACTCGCCGAGGCCAGCCGCTGCCCGTCCGGGCTGAACGCCACGCTGTTGACATCGTCGGTGTGTCCTTTCAGCGTGTGCGACTCCTGCCCCGTCGCCACGTCCCACACCTTGACCGTCCCGTCATCACTCGCCGAGGCCAGCCGCTGCCCGTCCGGGCTGAACGCCACGCTATTGACCCAGTCGGTGTGTCCTTTCAGCGTGAGCAACTCCTGCCCCGTGGCCGCGTCCCACACCTTGACCGTTTTGTCATGACTCGCCGAGGCCAGCCGCTGCCCGTCCGGGCTGAACGCCACGCTCGTGACATAGCCGGTGTGTCCTTTCAGCGTGAGCGACTCCTGCCCCGTGGCCGCGTCCCACACCTTGACCGTCTGGTCCCCACTCGCCGAGGCCAGCCGCTGCCCGTCCGGGCTGAACGCCACGCTCGTGACATAGCCGGTGTGTCCTTTGAGCGTGTGCGACTCCTGCCCCGTCGCCACGTCCCACACCTTGACCGTCTCGTCCC
>CAUZFZ010000076.1:0-45670 GCA_963579025.1 Planctomycetota bacterium
CTAACAACGCTGGCGCATCGGAAACTAAAAAGCATGTCCAACGATCCAGGTTTGATCCGCGGATTGTACTTCCGATCCTATGTTGCAGATTTTTTCAGATGAGCCATAGTTCCGTTTCCGCAGATTGTAGAGCGACATTTCTCGCGTGTGCCCACGCTCCTTTGCCCTGTCGGGCCACTGCCCTCACTTCGAAGAGTTTCGGATCGTTCGGCGTAGGTCGCCCATCTGTGACACTCACTACATCAAAAGACTGCGCGTCGATAAAATACCGATTCGCCCCCTCCCACGCGATGATCCAACGTCCATCTGCCGAGTATGTTGCTCCACCTAAACCATATCTTGGACAGGTCACTGTTGCTATCCGATGAATTTCCGCGGCCGTAACGTCCCACACGCGTATTCGGTTGGATTCCCAATTTCCAATCGACAACGCACGTGTTCCATCGGGAGACACGTCAACAGATTTCAAACCCGACGTATGAACATGGATGGTCCCACGTAGGTCTCCGTATTCCAAATCTAGGACATGTAGATTGCCATCTTCGTCACACACGATTGCAACGTCCTCATTGCTAGAAAGCGCAATGTTTTGAATTGCCAATTGCCGCGAAAGCAAGTATTGGGTTCCTTCACCCGTTGCGGCTCTTGTCGAATTCGAGCGTGACTCAGTTGAGCGGCGTGTCAGGCTCGCCAGCATTCTTTGGTATTGGCTCGCGTCTCTTTGACTCCAATCGATGCATGCGAACTGCTTCAATGTTTCACTCAGAACGCAGTCGTCGAGTCGTAGTGGAATGAATCGTCTTTGCCGGTTGACGGGGTCACGGAACAGTGCGGTGTGTCGTTCGAGCGTGACCCAATCGGAGTCGAAGGCGGCCTGGCTCATGACCAGGACCAACGTCCGCGAGCTTTCCAGCCCCTTCTCAATCGCCAGCGGGATCGAATCGCCGGGCTGGATCACCCACTCATCCAACCACACCCGCAGACCATCCCCTTTCAACCGCTCCGCCAGTTCGCGCACTGCCGGTTTGTCCGCGCTGGCGTGACTCAGGAAGACGTCGTATTCGAATTCGTTCATGGGATTGCCACTAAAGATTCAAGCAGTCAGAAAAGCTGGCCGGTTCCGTTCTGAAGCAGCACGGACAATCGTCCGCATCAGTCAACTCCCTGTGGCCACCAGCTCGAGCCGGTGGTACGTGAGCGATTCCTTTTGTGTCTGAGCCGACATCAGCAGGACTTTCCTCACCGGCTTTAGCCAGTCAGGCATCGATGTGGATGAATCCTCGACGGGGATGCGTACATTATGATCATCTAGGAGCTTAGCGGGACGTATCAGTCATTGCATCCAGCATGGATGCCTGGCCATGCCCGCTTGTGGATGCGGAATCAGGCGCGGAATCGATAGCCGATGCCGCGGACTGTTTCGATGAGGTCGGCATTGTCGTGCAGCTTCTTCCGAAGTGCCCGGATGTGAACGTCGACCGTGCGGTCCAGTGCGTTCGCGTCTTTGCCGTGGCTCAGGTCCATTAACTCCAGCCGCGAGAATGTGCGACCGGGATTTCGAGCCAGTGTCCACAGGAGCCGGAATTCCGTTGGCGTCAGGACAAGCTCCACATCATCAGATCGGACGGCGCGCCTGGTGCGGTCCATCGTGAGACCATGCATCGACAATGTGTCGTGACTGGACTCGGTCGCCGACGGGCGTCTTAACAGTGCCTTGGCACGCATTCCCGAATCGGACGTCCGACTGGGTCGCGGTCATCAAAGTCCAGCAGGGAACGCGCCGCCGCGTTGGCGAACAGGATACGTTCGTCGTTGTCGACAACCTCCTTCGACCTGTGACCCGAACACTGTGGACAGAAAGAAGCACGTCCATGCAATTAGAAGGTGTTTTGTTTCAATTCTGACATGCGAACTGACAGTTCGCGGCTCATCGTGTTGAACGCGTCGGCCAGGGTGCCCAATTCGTCGCGACGGTCGATGTTGACGGTCTGCTGCAGTTCACCGACGGCAATGCTGTCTGCAGTCCTCCTATTTCACTGTCGAATGCATCCGGCCCACTGGCCGGTTGACGGCGTGACCGAAAATTCCGGTCTTTCGAAAGTCGCGTAAGAACCTCCGACAGCGGCCTGTATCTCCTGTCAGAAGCGAACTGATTCCGGTCAGGAGCCGCTTCAGAATGCATCCGGGAGTCGCTCGGTTCGTTTAGTGTTGAGAATACTGAAGTCCCCTGATAGCTTTGCTTTCGGTGTGCTTCGGAATTTGGTTTTTCGGTCTCTTTAAGAGCCCGATCCGGGACACCCAACTGTGTCACGGACGGGCTTACGACAGCAGGTACTGGCCGCCAGAGGGCGCGGCGTGGTCAGGCCTGAGGTCGTTCCGTGATTCCCGGTGCGAACTGTTCCGGATAAGTCATTTCAACGCATGCGAATCCTCTCATGCAGCCGGGCCGGTTGGTCCATCACATTTCAGACTGATAAACCACTTCCCGCGATCCATTCGCTGATCCCTCCTGGGAGCGTTCCATCATGGCAGAGAATCGAGCAGTCTGGGGCGTCGACATCGGACAGGCCGGTTTGAAGGCCGTCCGGTTGAAGTATGCCGAGCAGGCTGAACAGGTGCTGGCCGTCGGTTTCGACTACATCCCGCACCCCAAGATTCTGAGTCAGCCGGACGCCATTCCGAAGGACCTGATCCGCCAGGCGCTGGAAACATTTCTGTCCCGTAATGATGTGACAGGCGACCTCATCTCGATCAGCCTGCCTGGCCATTCGGCTCTGGCCCGGTTCATTCAGTTGCCGCCGGTCGAGAGTTCGAAGGTCGGCGACGTCGTCAAGTACGAGGCACGGCAGCAGATACCGTTTGCTCTGGAAGACGTCATCTGGGATTACCAGACGTTGAGCGGCGGCATCGTGGAGAGTGGCTTCATGCTGGGTGCCGAAGTCGGCCTGTTCGCCATGAAGAACGATCAGGTCTACGAGGCGATGGAGCCCTTCAACGAGGCGAAGGTGGAAGTCGAACTCGTCCAGTTGGCCCCGCTGGCCATGTACAACGTGCTGTGCTACGACCAGCTCGGCATGCGCGAACCCGAGGATTACGAGGGGCACGAGGAATACACGATCATGCTGGATATGGGGACCGACAACACGACGTTGCTGGTCACCAATGGCGAGAAGATCTGGATCCGCAACGTGCCCGTCGGCGGAAACCATTTCACGCGGGCTCTGACCAAGGACATGAAGCTGACCTTCGCCAAGGCCGAGCATCTGAAGTGCAACGCGACCAAGTCCCCGGATCCGCGAGCGGTGTTTCAGGCGTTGCGTCCGGTCTTCAACGACTATGTCAACGAGATTCAGCGCTCGATCGGGTACTTTTCCAGCGTGAATCGCGAGGCGAAGATTTCTCGCGTGGTGGGCGTGGGGAACGGATTCAAACTGGCCGGTCTGCAGAAGTTTCTGCAGCAGAATCTGCAATACGACGTGCAGCGCGTCGAGATGTTCAACGGAGCCGTGGGCGATACCGTGCTGAACGCTCCTGTCTTCCAGGAGAATATCATGTCGTTTGTGGTGCCTTACGGACTGGCACTGCAGACACTGAAACTAACGCGAATTCACACAACACTGCTGCCGCCGGAGATCGCTGTCGCCCGTCGCATTCGTCGCAAGAAACCATGGGCCGTCGTAACGGCCGCCAGTCTGCTGCTTGGACTGGCGACCTCAATCATGGGGTATGCCAACGCCGCCGGTGCCGTCCACGAAGATCGCTTTGGCAAAGCAGAATCTGACGCCGACAGTTTCAAGGCGAAGATCGGAACCGAACAGGAGAACTACAAAGGCGCCACGGAGGAGCATACCGAACTGGTTAAGGAAGGGACTCACCTGGTTGGATACATCGATAAGCAGCATTTGTGGATGGAGCTGTTCCGGGCGATTAATGAATGCCTGCCACGCCCCATCGGCGCTCAGCGGGACGAAGAAGACATCGTCAAGATTCCCCGCATCACCATTCGCAGTGTGACAGCCGAGCGAAAAAAAGATCTCAAAGAGTGGTTCGAGGCACTCAACGAAAGCAACCGGAAGTATCTGACCGAGGATGAACGCAAGACAGGACCGGAAGGTCCGGGCTACGTGATCAAGCTGGCGGGTGAGCACTTTTACGCTCCGGAAGACCGCACCGGGGGCGGCATTATCTTTGTGCGTGACACGCTGGTGCAGAACCTGCGCAAGCAGTTTGTGGAGCGACCGGACAACCTGTTTGACCCGGTGGCCGTCGGACATATCGGGATTTCGTACCCTGTGATCACGTTCAATCCGCCGCCGTCCAAAGTCGACTGGTATCCCAAGGGCCCACCGAAAAACCAGGCGAACACAGGCGCTGGCCTCCCCCCCGGGATACCGGGAGCCCCGGGCTTTCCTGCCGCGGGCGTGCGTACCACTCAGCCTGCCGCAGGTGCCAAAGCCGAATTCAAGACCATCGACCGTACGGTCTTCACTCTCGAGTTTGTCTGGAAGGCGCTACCACCAGCGCTTCGAGGTCTGGAAACGGTCAATGAGTCGGGGGCGGATCCTGGCGAACCAGGCGATGTCCCGCCGGGAACAACACCGGGTGTGCCGACGACGGAGCCGGGAGTTCCGCCCGCGGCTGTGCCGGGGACACCGCCTCCGTCGGGACTTCCGGGAACTCCACCGGCTGTGCCAGGAACCGTGCCAACGGGGGTGCCGGGAACGTAAGGAACGTGAGTCCGACATTCAGGCGGAATCAGCCGCGCTGGAGTCTGGCTCCAACAGAAGCTGCAGCCGCGTGAAGTCGGAAGTGAAACAGATCATCCTCGCACACGAGGCGGAATATCATGGAAAAGCTCAAGCCGCTGATTACTCATCATTTCTGGATTCTGTTCCTTGTCACACTGTGTCTGCCGCCTGTCGCGTGGTGGATGACCAGTGGAGACCTGACTGCTGAAATCCAGGCGCGTGAGGAAACACTGAATGGCGCCTTCGACGGCGTTTCAAAAGGGTTGGACATTCCGAATACGGATTGGGTGCAGGGAGTCCAACAGTTGATTGGTATCCGTAAGGAGCAGAATCGGCTGGCTCTGGATCGGCTGTGGCAGGCTCAGATGGGACTGATGAACTGGCCGGAAAGTGTCCGACAGTACATGGAAATGTGTCCTTACCGCGGCGAACTTGAGAATCAGCGGATCAAGGAGATCCTCCCCGACCTGTACCGCGACGACTACCAGCGCGAGGTTCAGCGTGTGTGGATGCTCACCGAACCCGTTTTTGATGGCTCGGTACGTCCCGCTGAGGGTGCTCCGTGGAAAGTCTATTTCCCTTACAAGACGGGAATGCCGCGAGTGCCCGATCGCAAATGGGAACTGCTGCCTCCAACCTGGCCGGAAGTCTGGAATTCGCAGGAGGACCTCTGGCTGCTCTCCGAGTTATTCAAGGCTGTACAACGAGTGAATGCTCCCACGACCGGGATCGTGGATTCCCACATCAAACGAGTGACGCTGGTGGAGCTGTTTGGTGGCGAACGAATCACCGATGACGACGCCGGTGGCGAAGCACCCAGTGGACCGGGTGGGGCTGGCAGCCCCGCAATACCTGGAATGCAACCCGGGATGGGAGAGGGCTATCCCGGAGCCTCGGGGGGAGTGGCAGGTCGGGGTTTTGGTACGGGCGCCGCCGGGTCGGGAACGTCAATTCGGACGCTGCCGGCGACGTTTGATTTGAAAGAGGAATTCGAAGTCTTTGCTGCAAACGCTGGTCCCATGCGATTAGGGAGGGGTCCGTCGAGGGAGCAGCCCAAACCCGGTGCAGGCAACACGGAAGGCAGTGATGATTCAGACCCCGACGACAACCGTTATCTCACCAATGTGGCTGCGTATCGTACGCGAGGTTTCCGACTGCAGGTCACGATTCATCAGTTGCAGGTCCCGGAGCTGATTCGGGAGTTACTCAACTCGAAATATCCGATTGAAATTGTTCGGTTCCAGCAGATGGCTTTGAATCCTGATGAACCTGGCGCGCCAGGAGCGGCAAGTTCAGGGATTCCCGGAATGGCCGGGGGAGGCATTCCCGGTTCCGGTGGTTACCCAGGGAACGTTCCAGGGTCAGGCGCAGGTAAGGGATCGGGCGTCTCTGACGATGCCGCGAATGCTGAGTCGGGGTTTGATCCGACGTCATTCGCTGGTACGGAAGGCACCGATACGACGGGCTCGCGAGATACAAGCAGCGTCAGTATTCAAACAGCGCTGGGAGAACTGGACCTGGTCGACCTGGTCGTGGTTGGGGAGCTGTACCTTTACAACCCGCCAATCGTGGATGCGGACGGTGACGGTGTTCCGGATGATGAGTCGGCCAATCCATCGGCCGCAGCAGCTTCGACAACCGATGGATCAGTTCAGCCGGAAACGGCTGTGCCGGGGTCGACGCCTCTCCCGGAGGCTGCTGCTCCAGGAACGATTCCGGGAATTCCGGGTACCACTCCAGCAGTACCCGCGGCTACTCCAGCAGTCCCAGGTGCGATTCCGGGGGCCGTCCCCACAGCGACGCCGGGTTCAATACCCTCGCCGCCAGCGGCAACTCCTGCCGCAAGCCCGGCTTCAGCCGTACCAGGAACTGTGCCAACGGGAATTCCAGGAACGACTCCGCCGGCTGAGTCAGCGGCTGTTCCGGCTGCGGCGGTGACACCACCTGCGGCTACGGAGTAAGACCTGTTGCGAATCCGTGTTGAATGTCAGAAAACTAACCACGTTGATTGTCACAAAACGGCACAGTCGCAGTCGATACAGTACGGCGGTTCCACGTTCTCAGGAATGCGGTTAAGAATTAAGCAAAACTCGTCCACTCTTTTCTGGATTGAGGGGGATAAGCCATGGATAAGCTCAAAAGCATTAACTGGAAGGGCCTGATCATTGATCATGGCGAGAAAGTGGTTCTCGGCATGGCGCTGATCTTTGTTCTGGTGGGCGTCGCCACCACGCGGTGGGGTACATACGAACGCAGTCCGGAGGACTTCGACACCAAAATCCGCCAGGGGCAGACGACGCTGGCTGCATCCCGCTGGCCAGCCGAAAAACAGAAAGAGTACGAAGCGCAGAATCCTGGGGACCTGGTTGCTGGCCTGCTGGATGGAACGCCACAGGGATTGCCCCTGTTCCAGTACTCGACGAAATGGGTCTGGCCCATCCGAAAGCGCAAGGCCAAGCTGAGGGAACCGGAGATGTTGCCGGCGACGGCTCTGGTAGCTGATGCAGCCACCATGCTGATCATGATGCAGCCCGAAACGAAGTCGAGTGAGGCAATCGCTGTGGCGCTCGCGACGACTGACGAGATCGAGGCGGCAGATTCGGCGGTGCCAGGAACAGCACCCGCAGGACCCCAGATTCAGACACCGAGAATTGAGACGCCACGTACCGGAACGAATGCCGGCAACGGCATCCCGGGTGCTGGCCGGATCCCCGGTGTGAGTGGTGGATCAGGTGCCGGCGCCTACCCCGGTGCCATGGAAGGGTATCCGACTGCTGGTGGTGGTGCCGGTAAGGGCTCGTTGCCCGCCATACCAGGTATTGGTGGCCCACCTGGTGGCCTGCCGGGCGGCGGCAATCTGGGGATGGGTATAGCTCAAGGCAACATGCAGGGCCCGGCCGGCGAGGCTCTCGGCATGCGGTTCGTCGCCGTGCGTGGCGTAATTCCGACGAAGTTGATTGTCGGCAAGTTCGCACAGGCTCTGAATCTGGACACACCTCAGGAAGCCTATCAGCAGGTGCAGTTCTGGGACTTTGAATTGGAACGTCAGACAGCCACTCCAGGAGCCGATCCGTGGAAGGGTGCGTGGGAAACCGTCGTCATTGAAGACACGCTCAAATTACTGGACCGGCTGGAGTTCGATCTGGATATCGTTGCCGAACAGTACCGTGACCCGGTTTTCACGATGCCGCTGCCTTATCGCGTGACCGGTAGCTGGGATCAGTCGGTTGGCCTGAACGGCCTGATTGCCTCACACCCACTTATCAAGAAGATCCTGACCAAGCAGGAACAACTGCAGGCTGAAGTCCGCGCCCTGGCCACTTTGAAAGTCGCGGAGATGAACAAGGAGATCAAGCAGCAAAGGAAGTCCGGCTTCGCCCATATTCAACACGACACGGGTGGCATGCAGGCTCAAATGGGGGGCAGCCAGGATTCCATGAATCAGTTTAATCAGGCAATGCAGGAGGTTATGGAAGAAGAAGGGATGGAAGGCATGGCGCCCCCGACCGCTAGTGGACAGCCCGGCTACCCCGGAATGGCGGCAGGCGGATACCCAGGCGGCAATTCTGGAGCCCGACGAGTCGTGACCATTCCAGAATCGCTGCTGTTCCGCTTTCTCGACTTCAGCGTCGTGCCGGGAAACGCATACCGATATCGCTTGCGTCTGAAGATGCTGAACCCCAACTTCGACCGTGATCCTGCTGAACTGCTGGACGTGTCCTCGCGGGAAGGCAAATTCCGCGATACACCATGGTCCATTCCCAGTACGCCGGCAGTGGTTAAGGAAGAAACAAACCTGTTCGTCAAGAAGGTGGATGAACGTCGTGGTGTGTCGATGGATGCCTATAAGTGGCTGACCGACACGGGAATGTACGTGAATGGCCTGTTCGAAGGTCTGCAGCGTGCCGAACGTGTGGCCGCATGGACGAGTGAAAAGAAGTCACGGCGAGGAGAAACGACCATGGAAGGTGGAGTCTTCACCGAAGTACTGAGACCGGCTCACGAGACATTTGGTAAAGAGCGAATCGACTATGTCACTCCGCATTCGCTGATCGATTTCGAACGAACCAGCGTGATCAACCCGGACGAGTTTCCCGATTTGGAACTGTCGTCGAAACGCGTCTCCATAGTCCTTGAGGAAGTCGTCACAATTAATCGGTTTGGAGAACTGCAACACATCGACACCGACAGCCAGTCCCAAGGCTACCAAGGCTGGAAGAATTATATGACGGCGCAGGGGAATGCTTGGCAACACCTGCGCCGAGTGGCTCAGCCCACCGGTGGCATTGCAGGCCTGCTGGGTTCTGCCGAAGGCGAGGAAGATGACACGCCGCGCCGTCGTGGTCGCCGTAGCAGTTCGCAGAAACGCGGCATCGGCCAGCAGGGATACAATCCTTATGGCGGTGGTGGTGCTGATGCCTACGGCGCCGGGCAGCAGCTGCCGCCTGGATACCCAAGCCCGTCTTCGTAGTCCTCGCTATTGTTTTCGCTTGGTCACTTACGCTTCAGCCGGCTCGCAAGGGCCGGCTTTTTTTGTGGCCATGGCACGCAGCTCTGCCGCAAGGAAAAACGACCCGGCCACACAAATCAACCCGTCTCGCGGACACAGTCGCGTGGCGGCGACCCACGCCTCATTCGGTGTCACTGCCGAGTGCACGGGCTGGCTGGTTATGCGGCGAACAGCCTCCTTCAACTGCTCCAGCGGCATCGCCCGCGGGTTTGACTGAAACTCGGTCAGCACCACACAGTCAAATCCACCAAGGAGGCGCCGCAGGAGCCCTGGCACATCCTTGTCCCGACTTGTGGCGAAGATCAGCACACGGCGCCCGGAGACATCGTGTTCTGCCAGAGTCTCCAGCAACGCGCCTGCAGACGCCCAGTTGTGAGCAGCATCAAGGACAACCAGTGGGTCCTGGCTCACGACCTCGATCCTCACAGGGCAGCGAACACTCCGCAGTCCGTTTTGAATCGCCTGGTCATCAATACGCCACCCTCGCTCCCGTAGAATTCGTGCTGTAGAAACAGCGATCAGTGCATTGCGCCGTTGATGCAGTCCGCTCAGGCTGCCAGTCAATTCCGCGCCGGCCTGGGCCGTCGAGTCGTGTCCAGTCTTTGTGTCGATGCAATGCAGCGGTGCGCCGCGTTCGGCGGCGATGTTTTCGATGACCGCTCGAGCCTCAGGTGCGGAGACGCCGCTGACCACAGGGATACCAGACTTAATGATCCCGGCTTTCTCAGCCGCGATGTCTGACAGGCGACTTCCCAGAATATGCATGTGATCCCGGCTGACCGTCGTCAGCACGCAGACTTCGGGGCGGCAGACTGACGTTGAATCGAGCCGTCCGCCGAGGCCAACTTCAACGACGGCGATGTCCGCCCGCTGCCGTTCGAACCACAACCAGGCCAGGGCCGTCGTGAGCTCGAAGAACGTCGGACTCAGACCGTTCGACTGGGCGTCGATCGTCCGCGTGACGTCGGCCAGGCGATTCACGAGCTCGACCAGATCATGCTCGCCAATCATCTGGTCATCGATACGCACCCGTTCTTCATAGCGTTCCAGATGCGGCGACGTGAACAGCCCAACGTGATGACCACCCGCCTGCAGAATCGACGCGATCATCGCCGCCGTGGATCCCTTGCCCTTAGTGCCGGCGATATGAACGGCAGGAACGCGATTCTGTGGATTATCGATCTTGTCCAGCAGGTTCCGCATGCGGTCCAGTTTGAAGTCACTCGCCGACAGCGACGCCGACATGCGCTCGTAGTCGATGCGTCCGTAAAGGAACTCAATCGCCTGATCGCGGGTGATGATTGGCTGTGCTGGCACAAACGTCAATTGTCAGTCCCCTCTCCCATTGTGGGGGAGAGGGTTAGGTCAATTGTCAGTCCCCTCTCCCCTTGTGGGGGGAGAGGGTTAGGGAGAGGGGCTTCGGACAGTCAGTTGTTGCGCGACCGGTCCCAGGCAATCGAGATCACTTACGAGCCCCGAATGACATCACTTTTCCGTCCGTCGTCGACAGGTACAGTCGCCCTCGGGCCGCCGCCATGCCATCCCAGATCGGTAGTGACTTGAGTTCCAGACTGGAGACGGTCGACCCGTCCGCGGCCGAAACAACTCTTACCATTGCCCCTTCCGATCCGTCCAGGAGAGCATCCTGTTTCGCGAGGACTTTCTGCACCGTCGTGTCACGCGACTTCAGACGCTCGAATGTTTCGGCTTCGCTGAAGATGTCCGGCGGACCGCACACAACAAGATTCGGCCCGGCCTTGAGCATCGCTCGAACGAACACGGGGATATCCGTCGTCCAGTGGGGCTTCACCAGAGAACCTCCCGCACGGCCCGATTGAACCCGGCCCGTGAATTTCAGCCCCTGACCCGACTTGCCCTTCGCGGGCTTCGCTGCGACCACCGTCCCGTGATTCCCACGTCCCGACGCATCGGTTGCTTTGCCGTTGTCGAAGGAGCACGACACAACCAACTCGCAGTCGCCGGGAAGACCCTCTGGTTCGTCTGCATCAAAGTGCGTCGCAAGGTTCGCGGCAGTGAACGTTCCGTGAGCGACGCGGACGTCGTCGATGATCCCGGTGAATCCGTACGGGCTCTTATACTGGCCCACGCCACTGCCCTCGTCCGAGCCAATCTCGATCGATTGCGCGGGTTCAGCCGGAATCAGGCCAGACGCATCGGTCGAACCTGCCTTCTTGTAGTTCACATAAAGCTCGACCTTGTGGTCCGACGTCAGTGCTCCGGCCAGGTGAGTCCACTTGCCGGCCACCGATTCCTTCGCACCAACCTGATGGAGTTTCTCATCCACGCGAGCGGCGAACTGCGGGCGTCCGTTCTTCACGAACAGCGAATAGCCATTCAGCGGACCGCCGTGTGCAACGACCACTCCATTTGGCTTCTCGACAAATACCCAGGCTTCGACGAAGACCGACTTTCCAACCGGGTTAATCTTCGGAGACTTTTTCACACGAACGGATGATGACCCCGTGACGCCGCGTCGTGCACCGACAGAGTCCGGCACTTCCGGTGCTTCTTTCGGAGCCGAGTACAGTTGGTGTTCGAGCACTGTCGTCCATTTCAGATGTTCCGGCTTGCGGCCAAACCCGAAGACGTTTTCGTCATCGAACACGAGGATTCGTCCGGACGGAGCAAACTTGCCGGCCTGATAATACCCGGCATGTCCACCGGCAAAGCTGCGACCATAAACCCAATAGGCGCGATGGAACCACGTGTCGTCCAGGAAGCCCATCGGCGCGAACAGATGCGCATGTTTCCCAGCGTGAACAGAGGCCTGTCCGGCGAAGTCGCCTGAATTCGGACCGATCTCGAAGCGTTGACCCTCCTGATCCATGCGCTGCGATTTCATAAAGATCGAATCCCCGTCGCTCGACAGAATGTCCGGCAGGCCGACAGGCATCTGCAGAACCTGATGACGGTCGGCCAGGTTGCCGCCGGTCTCGGGGTCTTTCTCGTCGATGATGGTTTCCGCCAGCTTGCTGCCGCTTTTCGCGTCGAGCTTCAGAAACCTCAGCCCGCCATCCAGGAAGTTGGACCGACCGGCGACTCCGAATACGAATCCCCCCTGAACCAGCACGCTGCCATGAACGGGCCACGCCGATTCGATTTGCTCGAACGCCATCAGCCGGCGGTCAACAGGAGCCGCGCGATATCGCCAGGCGAGTTCTCCGTCGCTGGCTCGCACGCAGTAGATCGATCCGTCATTCGACCCGAAGTAAGCCATTCCGC
This sequence comes from Planctomycetota bacterium, assembly GCA_963579025.1. Lineage (GTDB taxonomy): Bacteria > Planctomycetota > Planctomycetia > Planctomycetales > Planctomycetaceae > CAUZFZ01. The sequence continues at coordinate 12,502 of CAUZFZ010000076.1, forward strand.
CCTCTATCGTTGGTGGCGAATCGACTCGCCCGCCCGTCGTAAACGTCCACGCAATCTCGCCGGTTTTCGCGTCGAGGGCGTAGATCGTGTGTTCGTCGATCTTCGACACAAACAGCTTTCCGTTGGCGACGGTCACACTTGAGAGCCGTCCGCCCAGCTCTGTCGTCCAGCGTTCCGCCAGCTCCGATGGCACGGCGTCACCAGTCGCGCCACTGCGTTGACGGTCGTGCCGAAACGTCGGCCAGTCCTCGGCGACAGTCGCGGTGTCGGTGATTGATCCGAATGCGGAGCCCTTTTCGAGACGTCCGTTTTCGTTTGGTTTTTTCGGTGCATTGCGAGTTGGAGCAACGGGAGCGAGCGCATTGAACCCATACAGCTTGGCTTCGGGATAGCAGGCGCAGTTGTGGGGCGGAGCGTACAGCAGCCCGTTACTGGGCATTACACCGTACAGGCATCCACCGCGGACCCAGTGATTCAGATTCCATTCCTGTTTGCTGGGATCGACGAACTCGATCCCGGTGCGCGACGGAATCAGAAACCGGTCAGTCGCTTTGGCGATGTAGCAGCGATGATGGAACCAGTACGCATCGACATCCGGCGGAAACTCGACCTTCACCTCGCCCGTCCGGAAGTCACGTCCGGTGAATGCGCCCGAGTCCTTGCCGCTGGTCGTTGGGGCAGACCACACCAGCCCCTGTTGCACCAGCAGGTCCTCTGGTGATTGATACCCGGACCGGTCATGCGGGGCGTCCCACATGACTTTTCCAGTGGCCGCCGCAAACGCCTTCATCGTCCGTTCGCCCCCGGCATACAGCACAACGTCTTCATGGATGACCAGACGCGGGCCAAAGTTGTACGTGATCGTGCGACGGCGGACAGACGGCTCGGAACTCCACACAACATCGCCACTCGATCGCTTAACGGCGACGACTTTCTCACCGTCGTGGAAGTAAACACGTTCGGCATCCGAGCACAGCGTCAAAGGTGAAACACGCGTCTGCCGACTCCACCTCGTCTCACCGGATTCCGCATCGACCGCCATGACAATGCGAGGCTTTTCGTCCCAACGCCAGTTCTTGTTCACGTCACCCTGGTCGCCCGTGATCGGATTCAGCGGCACATAATTCGCCAGCTCGGATTCGCCCTTGTTGACCAGCAGGAACAGCGTCCCGTCCGAGTGTACGATTTCTTCGGTCGCTGCTGTCTGCTCGTACGTACGAACGATCTCGCCGGTTGTCGCACTGATCGCCGTCAACGGCGCATCAATCGCAAGCGTCACGAAGACTCGGTCCTTACTCGCGACCAGCCGTCGGGCCAATTGTGTCGGTCCGCTCTTCAATGGCCACAGATGCGAATGCCATTTCGTGATGTCGTGCTTCCACAGAATCGTGCCGTTGAATGCGTCTCTCGCGACGAGCTTCCAGTCAGGTGGAAGTTGAATCGACGTCCGTGAGCCCTCGTCCATGATGAAGAAGATGCGTCCGGCGGCCGAAACCAGAGCACTCATGCTGGCCATGCGATCGTGATGCCGTGACCAGCGCGGACTACCCAGCCACTGCAAATGCCGCGGCGGCCCGACCTCGGTGTCGTGTGCGACTGCGTTGCCGCTCGCCGAATGCAGAAAGTGAGTCCAGTCGTCGATGGTGTCCGGGACCGGTTTCCTGTGCGTCTTCCAGTCGTCTCCCTCTTTAACGACTGCGGTTCCGCGCGGAGCCAACACGCGTAGCACATCGTCTATTGAGACCCGGCCCAGGTCCGATGCTACGACGAGATTGACCAGGTTGTCGATGTACGGCAGCCGGTTACCGGACAACCGATCGATGGAAACGGCACCGTAAAGCTCCGCCTCACGAACGTGTGCACGAGCCGTCGCAACATTGTCCGTGGAGCGATCCAGTCCATGCACCTGACAGCGCGGCAACCGCCCCAACTCGGCGGTCAACTGCCCGTCGCCCGCACCGAGGTGAACGATGAATCCTCCTTCGAATCCGGCCATTGCGACGATGTCAGCAACAGTCTCTTTCGGCTCTGACGCTGCCAGCGATGGGCGTCCTGAGATGACTACCGCGAAGGATGCAATCAGTGCCAGGCAAATTCGGTGCATGATTCGAAGTTCCGGGTCGAAACGAAGAGCAGTGGAGTTCGGTCATCTCACCGCAACTTCCCCGGATTTGCAACGCAGCGAAGCGGCCCTTCTATGTGCCCTGCGAACTTCCCGCTTTGTCTGGACGTTTCATCCAGCGGCGAATGTTCGGCATGACGAGGCCCTCCGCAACAAGTGGACTACTGCGTGATGCACATCCACCGAGAAGAACCAGAACGAGCCAAGGGAACGCGAGCCCCATTGATGACGGAGTTCTACTGCACACGAAAATGCACAGCAGTATGAGCGTGGACAGCAAAGTCACATCCGATTCGGATTTGGTCTTGGGCCAGATCCAGGTGGCGGTTGCCGTTCCAGCCAGCACGACAACCGATACACCATGCAGCAGGAATTCCCCGGCACTCATTGACGTTATTTCGGCATTTGCGTCTCGAATCGTCAGCAGCCAGGGCAGGACTGCCAGTGCCAGCATTCCGCCAAGTCCACACGTGGCAGTGGTCGTGAGGAACCGTGCGCGAGCCTTGCCGCGGTAGTAGCTGAACCACAGCGGGACCAGGAAACACAACCACCAGTTTGTGGCGATTGCGCAGCCAGCAAGAATTCCTGCCAGCGGTGCCCGATTCACGAACACAAACGCCCACAGGACAAGCGCCGCGGCGATTGGTGGATGACTTCCGGGCAGCACCAGCCAGACAAGTGCGAGACTTAGACCAAGAGTTCGGTTCTTCCAGCGCTGCCCAATAAGCACCAGCGCGATCGCCATGGCGACGCGTGTGACAATGGCCATCGCCACCAATGGATTTGTCCACGGCCATCCAAACACGCTGTGCAGAAAGGCCGTGACAATAAACGCGGAAAAGGTCAGAACCAGCAGGTTGCGATCGTCCAGTTGGGGAACAACCGCTTTCGGCATCGAACTGTTGCGTAATCCATAGATCAGTCTTCCAGCGACTCCCATGACCACGGCGGCGAGAATCGCCATCTGCAGTGATCCATTCGGAAGTACGGAAACCAGGGAGATCAGCAGGAGTGGCAGAATGTCGTAGTGCCTTCGCTGATTGAGTCGGCCTGGATCGACAAGCGACAATAACGCCAGCAAAGCGATCGGAAACAGAATGAGATGGCCCGTGACAATGGCTGCAGAAGGTAACCGGTGTCCCTGCCGTACACTCGACTGTGGGTCCGACTTTATTAACGTTGAATCCGGCGGAGAGAGCATCGTCTCGGATATCGAATCGGAATCAGCCACCGGTGCCATTGCCGATGATGCGGCTGACGTCGCGGCCATGGCGGCTGCAGGCGGGCTTGCGGTGGCAGACGTTGCGGCGACTGCTGCTGGAACTGGTGTCGACGGCGGCGAACTCATCCGAGTTGGATTCGGGTTGTCGAGTTCCGATGCTGCAAACACATCGCCAGGCCCAAAGGAGGCGACGACACGAAATCCGTAGATGTTGGCTTCCAGTGGGGGAGTAAACTCAGAGCGATACGAAGACCGGACGACGTATCCAAAGTTGTACCAACTGCCTCCTCGGATCACGTGCGAGATTCCCGTTGCCGGTCCTTCAGGATCGTCGGCTGCGGCAGACGTGTAATAATCCGCGGCGTACCAGTCGCGACACCATTCCCACACGTTGCCGTGCATGTCATAAAAGCCCCACGCATTCGGCTCGTAACTGCCAACGGCCTGTGGCTTGCCGACGAATGTGCCCGACGTATCAGTTCCGTAGGGGTAGTTCCCGTCGAAGTTTGCCTGACTGGAAGTGATCGCGCCGCCGAATGATGTTGGAGTCGTGCTTCCAGCACGACAGGCGTATTCCCACTGCGATTCGGTGGGGAGTTGGTAAATGCGTCCCGCAGCCTTCTCCTCGGGAAGCTCCGACAGTTTACGACAGAAGGCGACGGCCTGTTCCCACGAGACATTCTGCACGGGCAAGCGGTCGCTGTCTGTAATACCACTTGGCGACGTTTCCATCACAGCCAGAAACTCCGCCTGCGTGATCTCGTATGTCGTCATGAAAGCCGGCTTAGTCAGACGGACCCGATGCCGAGACTCATCACCACTGCGTTTCTCCTCCGTCTCCGGCGAGCCCATCTCAAACTCACCTGGTGGCAGAACACCCAGTTTCATGCCAATTGAATTGGTACTAACATCGCCGGTCTTCAGCGAGGACGGCGCCGTCGTTCCCTCGGCATCTTCAGTCGAGGCACCAAATAGAGAGCCGAGTCCTCCGCTTTCCGCTGCAACCGGAGCCTCGCTCGAATCGGACGACGGAGCCGTCGTGCTGCCGCATCCGGCAACAAATGCGATCAGGACTACCAGGCACAGCCTGACAACCTGAAATATGGGGCTGAACGTTGATCTATCACCCAAGCAGTGCATCGATTGCAGTCCCTTCCCGGAATAGTTGCATGGGACGGCCCGTACGTGTCTGTAACGTCCGGGTTGAGTCCACACCTAGAGCGGCAAGGATAGTGGCGGAAACGTCTTCGGGACTGCACGGATTCTCGTCCGGTTCCATCCCTTCCGCGTTCGTCGTGCCATAGGCCGTCCCGCCAGGAAAACCACCACCAGCCAGAACAACGGACATCGAGCGTGCCCAATGGTCACGTCCGGAATTTCCGTTGATCCGCGGCGTACGTCCGAACTCGCCAGCGACATAGACGATCGTGCTGTCCAGTAATCCCCGATCATCCAGGTCAGAAATCAACGCCGAAACTGAGCGGTCGATCGGTGGGAGCAACCGGTTCTGCAGGCTATTGAAGTTGTTGCCGTGTGTGTCCCAGCCGCCGGTCCCAAGCGTGACGAATCGAACTCCGGCCTCGACGAGTCGCCGCGCAGCCAGCGCGCTCTGTCCTAAACCATCGTTGCCATAACGCTGACGCGTCTCGGGTGATTCCTCGTCCAGATTGAATGCGTTTCGGGTCTTGTTGGAACGCAGAATATCGAGGGCCTTCTGCTGAAACTGGTCGATACCGGCCACAACATCAGCAACCTCGTCGAGTACGGACAATCGGTAGTCGAACGTCTCCAGTAGTCGGACACGGTCATTCAGTTCGTCGAGCGTCACATCTTCCGGAAGAGTTACACCGCGGACATTCCCATTCTGCACCTGAAAGGGATTAAACGCCGGACCAAGATATCCAGCGTTTGCTCCGCCGTTGCGGTCGTTGCTGAAATTCACATACGGAGGCACTGCCGCCGGAGCAGGCAGCAATCGAGATGACAGTGCTCCCAGTGACGGATATTGCAAAGCCGGCGATGGCTTGTTGCCGGTATTCATGTAAACCGTGCCCGGGCCGTGAGCCGGAATGCTGTGTGCCAGCGACCGAATTACAGTAGACCGATCCATCACCTCGGCCATCTGGGGCAGTTTGTCACTGATCCGGATTCCATCCGCCGACGAGTCGATCGGTTGAAACGGGCCCTTAATCCCATCGGGCGCATCGGGCTTCAAATCCCACATGTCGATCGTCGATGGGCCTCCGGACAGCCAGACCATGATTACGTTCTGAGCCGTACCAGTCGTTGTGGTCGCAGTCGTTGCGACTTCATCACCATCCGCGGCACTGGCCCGAAGCCTTAGAATGTCTGAGTAGGGAAGACCGAGTCCGCCGAGCATTCCCAGTCTGAGAAATCCTCGCCGAGAAACATTGCCGGCCGTTCGTCGTGAAGGTGTTGTGTTCATTTCTAATCGCCCTTATCGGCGGGTCCCCTCTCCCCCACGGGGAGAGGGTTAGGGAGAGGGGGTTTCGGAGGCTTTCAGACGCTCGATTAATCAGTGATTAAGTATGAACTCCCGTGAGTTCACCATCGCCCACACGACATCACCATGGCTTCGAAGCCGTCGTCACGTCGCGTGACGTGCTCGATCGTTCGACGCCGTTCAGCGGGCGTGGGATAGCGGCAGAACACCGCGAGAGACATTTCGTCCAGGATCTCACCGAGTTCCTCGTGTCGGATGCTTCCGCTTTGCAGACGCTGCATCCGGGTACCAACGGACAGCAACTGTCGCATGCGTCCGTTTCGAATCCGCCGCATCACCAGGTCGTCAGTCATCATGTACAGGGTTTGCGAGAGCGACGGTTCCACCGAGCCATCGCAGTCACAGGCAGACTTTCTGCCCGAACGACCAAAGATACGAAAAGTGTTTCGCAGGTTTCCGTCGCGAACCTGAGTCGAAGCGACCTGGATCGCTCGCTCGCCGTCGGGAGCGTCGGCAAGGAACTGTTGCTCAACTCCCAGTGCGGCATTCAGTACATCGACAACAACCGGAGCCATCATCCGACGCGGGTATGCTCGAGCAAAGTTGTTGCGGTCATGCACATTGGTCTCGTTGGGAATCGCTGATGTCTGCCAGGTACGGGAATTCAGGACGACTCGTTCGATGTGCCGAATGTCGTATCCGTTGCGCACGAAATCGGCAGCCAGTCCTGCCAGCAGTTCCTCATTCGACGGAGGGTTGCCGACGGAGAAATCGTCGACCGGATGCACGATGCCGCGACCGAAGTAGTGCTCCCACACGCGATTGACGAACGCTCGCGCAAAGAACGGGTTCTGCGGTTCAAGCATCCACGCGAGCAACTCGACACGCGTGTCGGCGGACGGATCCAGCTCCGGCCCACGTGGTGCTGCTGGCGGCAAAGGGCGATTCGTCTTCGGATCATTCAAACGCCGAGGATTGCCAATATCGGCAAACACTTCGCGAAGTTGCGGCAGTCGCTGATTCCGAGGCATTCCTTCTCGACGTTGATTCTCCGCCTGAATGGCAGCCTGCGCTGTGGACGATGCGCCGAATTTCACCTGGCCGAACGCATTCGCGAATGACCGATAATCTGACTGCGTCCATCGGTCGTAAGGGTGCTTATGGCATCGACAGCATTGGAGTCGGACACCAAGAAATGCCGCTGCTGTCTGCTCCGAGATTTGCTCAAGATTGACGCCACGACGACTCCAGTATAGGTCCAGTGTGTCGCGTGCCGAGTAATCGGACTCAAAACTTGATCCAGCCGCTGTTTCCCTGGCGGTCGTTTCTCGAACCCACGTCTGCGGGTCCGTATCGCCGCGACTGGTCGCCGTCAGAATGCCTCGAACAATCTCGTCCCAGCCAGCATTACGTTCCAGTCGGACACGCAGCCAGTCGTGCCACATGCGACTTCGTTTCGCGCGGGGCTGCTCCAGCGAATCAGTATCATTCCCGGTAATGTCACTGAGTTTCGTCGCCCACAAGGCTGCGTGGAGTGGATGATTGAGTAGCTCATCGATCTTCTTGGACCGCTTCTGCAGACTCGTGTCGGCCAGAAACGTCCGTACTTCTTCCGGCGACGGAACAGACCCGATGGTGTCGATCGTGAGTCGTCGCAGAAACTCCTCATCGGAAGCGACTGAAGATGGAACAGTATTCAGTTGCCGCAACCGTGAATCGACTGCGCGATCAACGTAGCTGGTGATCTCGTACTTCGGATAAATGAAGCCGGGCTGCACGTCGGATGGCACCAGCACGCGAGCCGCTCGTATCTGACCGAGATAGGAAATCGCAATCGACGTATCTCCGGGATACAGCGCGCGGATCAGGCCACCTTCGGCCAGTTCGGCAACGTAATCGTCTTTCACACGAAAGTCGCAGAACGGAGTGACGTTTTCTATCGAGCCGTCGGCGAATGTTGCCATCACTTTCAATTGAGCACTCGTGCCGGGCCCACGAAACCGAACGGTTTGCGGTACTGCTTCAAGACCGACGACGCGGCCACTGCCGGGAAGTCGTTCGGCACCGCTGGCAATCCATTCCTGGAACACACGATGTTGCCACGAACCGGTTGAAAATCGTTGGCCGCCGCCGTGTTCGATCTGCAGCGTCGCCTTTTCGATCAGGTAACTGGCGTCCGCGTCCTCTGGATCAACCCGGTCGAAGATAGCTTCGTAGTCCATGTCGAAGTCGAAGCTGAACAACGACAGTCGAAACCCGCCGCGCCCCTGAAATGAACCGTGACACGCGCCACTATTGCACCCCATCCGGCCGACGACTGCCATGACGTGCCGCTCAAAGTCGACTTCCTCAAGTTTGATGCCTCCCGGCAGAGGGATCGCCGCGGCGGCACACTGCGACACTGTCAAAAGCCCTGCGGAAAGTGCAACCGCCAGAACAGTCCTGCATTGAAGTAAGCGGCCCATGGATGACTCCGTTGCTGGCGGCTGGTCTTTCTGATGTGACTATGAACGAAGCCAATAACGCGAGAAGAGTGTCTAATACAACGTTGTGGAGGCCAACACGCCCGACGTGCCTGGTTGCGAATCGGCGGACTGCCAGTCGCGGTCAACGAGCTTCGTCCCCTCGCGATATCGAACGCTGATCGACCACGTACCGCTGGAATCCCCCGTCCAGTGGAATTCTTTGAATTCGCCTTCGGGAGCCGGCCCCGACGCGTGTTCGAGTAGCGTTTCCTGCCGTCCTGCCCCTTCACGAACAAACTGAATTCGCCCGGCTGTCAGCGGGCGAAACCGGACCAGTGCGCTGCCTGTGTGAAGTTCCGACCGCACGATTTCAAGCCGGTCGACTTCGGCAAACTGCATGATGTAGCTGTGACGCAGATACCACAGCCAACCGCAGAAAGAGAGAGCAAGCACACCAGCCAGTACAGCCAGGAGACGCACACGCCGTGACGACGACTGTACGGTGCTCTCCAGCCCGGCGAGCTGAAACTGGATGTCGCCTGCCGCACTGCCAGACGGGCTTTGTTGTCGTTTGTCGTCGCCGTCCGGCTTGTTCGTTTCCGTACTTCGAGTGACACGTGGCGATTCAATGCTCGTGTTTGTTGAGCGCGGCCCGCTCGACCTGCCGGATGACGCCGCATTCCGATTCTGTCTCGATTCTGAAGGCTTTGTTCCGTTCACTGACGGTTGTCCCGGCGACGCCCCGAGTGAGCGTAGCGGTCCTCCGCAGCGTGAACACGTCTCATCTTCGTCTTTGGAACGAAGTCGGCACGGGGCACAATATCTCATGGTGGTAATCGACCTGTTTATGGGCCACTGCGGAAGGTGCGGTTGTCAGTACGGTAGGCCGGAACAAGTGAAACGCAGCTCCGGCAACTCAATACGCTTCCGACATCTACGGCCGGAACATCGTCGCTAACGCTCCTTGTTGTCGGCCTACAAATCATTCAACGGGCTTCTATCCCTGCCGGTATCGGATCTCGTTAACGATCGAACGGGCGACGTTGTCGAGGATGTCTTCGAATCCCGCGTCCTCAATGGAGAAAAAATGCCCGCCGTTATTGCAAAGCCGCGTGTACAGGTTCGCGAACTCGTCGGATGAAACGACATATGTCGTGATTGATCGATCTTTCAACTGTTCTGCGATTCGCGGAAGTGTGCCAACGTTGTGACAGCCAGCGTCCGTTATGTGGACCATGCAGACGCGTGCGTCATCGCGGAACGGTATGGTCAATGCCCGTTGCAGAGCTTCCACACTGCTCTCAGGATTGTCACCGCCACCAGTGACTTCGAGATCGCCAACGTGCTCACGGAAACGCTCAAGATCCGCCGTCGGTGGAAAGACCTCGATGGGCTCATTCAGCTCCACATCTCCAAAACCAACCAGTCCTAAACGACAATCGTGCCCCTCGCGACTGACGATTTCCGCGAAGTCGATACAGTTCTGCTTCAGCGCATCAATAAAGGGAGTCATGCTGCGAGTGGAGTCCATCAGAAAGACAATATCCACAGCGTTGCTGACTTTGCCCACGGTGAGCACTTTCTGCTCCGCAGTCCGCAGCAGGCCGCCTCGATAGACGACGCGAAAGTCGATGCTCTCATGCGACGGCCAGGCCCACGAGAGTGTTACCGGCCCGCGACTGGGCATGACATCCAGCTTTTCAGTTCGCGAGTCCGCCGAACGCCGGTCGAACGCGACCTGGCCTGGTTCCACCACGTCGAATGACACCAGCACGCGATTCGGTGCGTCTTCATCCTGTCCGATCGTCACGTTCTCCAGTACGGCGTACGACAGAACTCGTGACGAGTACAACTGCCACCCGGTCAGCAGAAGGGCAAAAACAATCGCGCCGCACACACCCAGCAGGAAACGGCTGTTGCGGATGTTTCGTCGCGAAACCGCCTCCAACTCCTGAACCTGACCTTGGAGGCCCAGTGCGGGCCCAGCGGCTGAGTCTGGATCGCCAGTGTTTTTCACACCGCCGAAACCACTGACCGGTTCACCACAACGGCTGCAGGTTGTGACATCGGCCTTCGCCATTAGTTTGCAGTTTCTGCAGTAATTCACGGTGTTAACTTTCATGAATCGCGGCTGGTGTGTTGAAGGCCCGGTCCAGGACAATCCGATGCACGCCGTTTCGTGCACGGTTGGAGTGTCCGTTGTTCCCGTGGCTATGTCCGTTATGAGGATGATTGTTTCGATCACCTTCGTCGTGTGTCGTGTTCGACGGCGTGATAGTGTCGCTGCCCGAATTGACCTGCTTTGCTTGCCACCTTTGCACTTTCACTGTCCAGCGTCGGAGTACGTCATCTTGAGGGTGCAGTGTCAGCAATGTTCTCGCATGTTGCAGAGCAACGTCCGCTTCGCCGTCGCGAGCCAGTGCTTCACACAGAAATCGCAAGCTGTGGTACGCCGAGCGGCAATCTCGCCATTTATCCAGAACGCGCGACCACATGTCGGCGGCCTCGATCGGATCGTCCAGGTCCGGAATGCTGTGACAATGAGACGTCAGGCGCCGGATCTGTGAACTGATTTCTTCCAAAGTCGGTATTCCGATGACTTCCATTTCGGGTGCCAGCTCGACGAGTTCCATCAACGATTCACGTGCAGCCGACAATGCTCGGGACGCGATCAGGTCCGTCACTTTTGAGACCAGCCCGCGGATACGGCCGGCCGTCTTAAGGCGAACATCAAGCTGTTCGTGCGAGAGGATACGACGAGCCGTGCGGTATGCCGGTATCGCCGTTTCCCAGTCAGCTCGTCGCAGAGCCGCATCCCCCATACTGAACAGTGTCGCGAAGCGTCGGCCTTCCGCAGTACGGAGATGGCAGTGCTCACACACACGCGATCCACTGTTAATCTTCTTACGACAGAACGGGTTGCTGCAGCGTTTGGCCATCGTGCCGCCGCAGCTCCAGCAGCGTACATTCTGTTGCGGGCTCCACGCGTAACATCGCATGCACTGGCACTGCCCCTGCATCTGGACAGTGACCGTGACAGGCCGGTCCAGTGAGACTCCAGCAACAATAACTCGGGCCTGAATGCAGCGGCTGACGATCGAAGATGACAGTCCAAATTCCCGAGTGCCGATGCGAGTCAGTTCGATCTGGTCGTCTCTGGTTACCTGTCCTCCAGCCAGCAGGAGATCCACACGCCGGACGAATCGGTCCACTCGATCGTTGAAGAGTGCCCGGTTGTATTGTTCCCGGCTGTCATCGTCCTTTAACCACGTCAAACAGGCTTGCAGACTTTTTTCCCACGCAATGACCTCCGTCGTTTTCGGCAGAACGCGTGACCATTTTGAAAAGAGCAATTCGGCCTGCGACCGTATGGTTGCTATTGGTGCATAAACGGGCTGGTCGAGGAGTTCATAAAACGAAGCGACTTCAAGAATCTTCATCCAGTTTCCAACCTGCGCCAGAACAGTTTTGTCGAGCGCCGGTTTCTCGTAGGGCAGTTCCGGCGAACCAGTGGCCAGACGGTCGGGAGATCGAAGTTCAATTCCCAATCGTCCGATAACTGAGTCGACGACTTCGACCGAGATCTGTTCGGCCGACACCTGTTCAATCAGCAATTCTCGTTGTCGCGTCCTGAGGTATCCGCGATTCGACACGACGGCTCGTAGTAGGTTTCCGACTTCCCGTTCCTGACGCTGCCGTTTCTGAGCATGCAGTTGCGCAAGCTGTTTCAGGTAGTCATGCAGGGCCTCTGGTCGACTCAGCAGTTTTTCGAATCCACGAATCACGTCCAGACTCCTGCGAGCCTGTTGCTGATACAGCGGGTTCACTGCCTGTGCGGTCCATGTCTTGCGACAGTCACGAATCGCCTTCCGCAGTTGTTCGACACCGAACTGCTGCCCGTCGGACAGATCCAGCCCGAGCAGTTCCAGGTAGTCGATACTGGTATCAAATGCGGGCATGGGGTGCTGCTGCAGGCGAATTGTCGGAGCGGGCTAACAGTCTGCCGGAGCAGCGCAAACGCCGTGGAACTCGTCCCTGAGTCCGTTCTCGACATTCGAAGGAAGAGCGACCGTCGTTCCGGCAACGACGGCGTTTGCTCGTTTCGGCCTACACTTTTCTGGAGAACGGCTATCCGGCCACCATGACTGCCAGCTGGTTTCCGGCAGCGACTACCTGGTCAGGGTCCATGATGCCGTTGCGGACGATTGCGACTTCGCACTCGCTGTTTGATGTCACTTCCCGAGCGGCCAGCATCATTGTGCCGTCGCCGGCGTAGTCGAATCGTATTTCTACTTCCGAACCGCGCGGGATTCCGGGCGGAAGCTCGACCGTCCCGCGTCCAATTTCCTTGCAGTCGTCCGGGTCAAGAGAATCACCATCGGATTCCATCATCACGATCTCGATCGTCGTCTGGTTGTTTTCTGCAGTACCGAACTGGCCCGGCTGAGATTCGAGTATGAACGGAATCTCTGAGTTGCGCGTGATCAGAGGCACGACGATTTCCATACCTTGATCCCAGGCAAGCAATCCATACGTATGCGACGAAACATTGCCACCGGTTTTCCCGGGTAGCCCGAGATAGAACTCGCGATCACGGACTGAGAGGTCGTCCATTTCCGCTTCGAGGACCTCGTCGAATGCTTGTTTGTCACCATCACCAGTCTGTGTGTCATATCCCACCGACTGAGCGAGGTTGTCGATGCGTGCTTTGACAGCCCATACAGCCGCCCCTTTAGCGACACATTCGGCTGGGTCGTGTATCTGGGATTCGACACCGAACTCACTATCGATTCGCTCCTTGACCATCGGCATCAGGCTCGAGCCGCCGACGAGTAGAATTCGATGAATCGAATCGCTGCCGACTTTCTCCTTGAGTTCCTCAATCGTTTCCTTTGTGACCTGCACGGTCTGGTCGAGCAGATCGGCCGTGATCTCTTCGAGTTTCTCACGTGTGACTTCGATTCGGCTGTGGTTGCCGGCGAAGGAAAATGTGAACGGGTCCTTCATTTTCTGGCTGAGTCGCTTCTTGACGGATTCAGCCTTCATTCGTAATTCCTGGTGCGCGTGTGGGTCGGTCAGCGGATTAACGCCGTTTTCCTCTTCGAATGCGGTGGCGAGCCAGTTGATTAGCCGGTCGTCCCAGTCCTTGCCGCCCAGTTCGTGATTTCCGCCAGTGACAAGGATGCGCACTCCTTCTGAATCGACTCGGATAACCGAGACGTCGAACGTGCCGCCGCCGAGGTCGTACACGAGGATTGTTTCTTCCGTGTCTTTGTTCTGGACGCCGTAAGAGAACGCCGCGGCAATCGGTTCGTTGACGATGTCCAGTACGTTGAGCCCGGCCATGACTCCTGCATTGCGTGTTGCGACTCGTTGCGCTTCGTCGAAGTAGGCCGGGACGGTGATCACGACGTCGGTGACGTCATCGTCGAGTGTCTGCCTCGCCTTCTCGACCAGCCCCTTGAGGATGATTGCTGAGATTTCCTCGGGCTCGTACTGACGTCCGTCGTGCTCAAAGAGAAACTCATCACGGCGTCCCATGAATCGTTTTACGAACTGCACAACGGCCTCGGGTTCGATCTCGGCCATGTTCCTGGCCTCGACGCCGACAACAACATTGTCTTCACTTTCGAAGTAGACGGCCGAGGGAGTTGTCGGTTCGTTGATGTCGTTGGGAACGACTGTTGGTCGGTCAAATTCGTCGATATGGGCAACCGCTGAGTAAGTCGTGCCCAGGTCGATTCCGAAAACGCGTGTCAGGTCGGCCATGTGAAACTCCCGTTACTGTTTGATGATGAACTGAGTGGTAATTGAGTCCCCTCTCCCCACGGGGAGAGGGGACTTCTGCGCTGAGTTATTCGGATGGTCGATATCGATAGACCGTCACCTGTTCGCGACGAATGATTCTGTCTTCGCTGCGGAATCCGGTCAGGCCGTACGTCGCGATGCGTCGGTCTCTGTTGGGTTCGGTTGTGTGTTCTGTTCTGACACATTGCTGCAGTGTACGGTCGAACTCATCGGACTCACTGCGAAATGGCTCGACGTCATATTTGAAGAGCACATCCAGCAGCATTTGCCCGAGTACTTCGAACGAACTGCGTCTATCGAGCGGCTTGCCAGAGTCGTCATCGCCTTCCAGTTCGCGCGTGACGAAGTCGTGGCAGAACACGATGTCTTTCAGCAGTGGGGCCATTTCGGCTCGCTGGAGCTGCTTGCGACTGGCCTGCAGTTCGTTGTGCAGTCGTTCAAGCGAACGTGCCTGAACTTCGTCCGAATGAATTCTCGATTCGAAGAGCTTTCTGAGTTCGGCCTGTTCCCCGCGAAGGTCATGGAAACCGTTTGACTGCGTCTCGTCCGTACTCTTGTCAGAGCTGGTTTCTGCGACAGCGGACAACTGCAGTGCTGCCTGCTGCATGACGTTTGCAAGCAACTGCAGTTGACCGGAGATCTCGGCCGCATCCGCTGATGGTTCGCGGAGCTCCTGATCAGGACTTTCCGCAGTGGTGATGCTCGCCGTGTCTGAGGCATTCGAACCGTAGAGGATGGTCGTATCTGGTGTCGGGTCCGTAATCGTGTTGTTACCGGATGCCAGGGCATCGCCCGAGGTTGCGCCGTCGGACATGCGCGAGTCGGCCGAAACTGGCCGGACCGAACGGTCGGAATCCACGCGGCCCGTCGCGTCAGCCGGTATCCGCTGGTACGCCGCACCGACTTCGTGAGCGACTGCCTCGAACGAGTCTTTCACGAGTCCGATGAAGTCCATTGAGCTGCCTCCGTCATCTGGTGTTTCAGAGAGCGACCAGTCAGGTGTGATCCAATCCGCGAGTCGTCTCGATTCACCAGTCTCAAACGAAGGGCATAACGTGCCCGTTTCAGATTCCGTGGACTTCACGAACTTCTTCCATGGCATCGTCCATTTCAGCGGCACGCTGTCGCCAGAAGTAGCGGCTGACATCGGGTAATGTCACACCGTCGACAGCCTGCCTCCGAATCGCCCTGGCGATTCCGGCTGGCGTTCCGTCGTGGAACCAGCGTGAGTCGGAGCCCAGCGTCTCGGGATATGCCAGCGCGTCGGGGACGAGCGGGACGCATCCCGCCGCAACGGCTTCCACCACCGCGATGCCGAAGAACTCATGTCCGGCAGTCGAGACGATCACATCGCTGTCGCCCAGAACGCGGAGATATTCCGATCGGTCTGTGGCGAATCCCCAATGATCGATGCGTTCTGCCAACCAGCCCTTTGCTTCAGCGAAGCAGGATGGTGAATTACGAAAAGACTCTCCCAGCACGCTGAGTCGAAAATCGACTCCGTCCTCAAGCAATTGACGCAGTGCCGCAAAGAACAGCTCCGGCTGCTTGTCGTGCTCCCAGCGCGACGTCCACAAAAGTCGAATCGGACCTGGCCGGCGTATCATCTCGCGCGGGCGGGGTGGATCGATCCCCGGAGACTGAATCGCTGACTTCGTCTCGATGCCCGAGACCGCATCCAGGTGCGGATGATCCGGCATGCGCCTCAGGAACGGTGGCAAGGCAGACAGAAATTCCTGTCGATGAAATGCTGAGTTGAACCAGACGGCGTCGGCCGCCAGGGCCGTGGTCAGATTCGAATACGCAAAGTGCAGATCGCGCTCTTCTTCCTGCTGGGTCGGGTAGGTCAACTGATTTTCGTGAAAGTAAATGACCACCGGCAATCGCCGAAATTCCGCTGAGCACAGCCCCAGAAATTCGGCCAGATTGAGCATGTCCGTGCAGAACACGACGTCGTAAGCCTGTGGTTCCGGAAGCTGACGACTGAATGTCACGGCCGCATGTCGCATCCGCCATTTCCATTTCGTGGGCGGCAGGGACAGCACGGTGAACTCGTGTCGGCTATGTCGTATCCAGCCATCGAGGAATGCGCGATGGCTTCCGCCGTGCCACGGGTTGAGTGCGAGAATTCGTCGGCTCATCGGATTCCTGTACTTCAGTCAGCTCTGTCGCCGCCGCCGCTTGAGTTCGCGCGAACCGTTTGCGAGACTCCGCCCCGACTTGAGGCGTGATCGTGGTGTCTTTCCGACATGCGATTCTCGCGGCCCGCACAGAGAAAGACAGCAATGCCCAATCCCAACATCCTGATTAGCGCTTTTGCAGACGAAGCAGCCAACCGAAAAACCGCTCTGGAACAGTTCTCGGCGCTGGCCGCGATCGGGCTTAGGTACTACAGCCCACGATTTATCGACCTCGACGGAACCGGGACGGTTGAGCACGTCGTTGACCTGAACAAGTCGAAGCTCAAGCGACTGGCGAAGCTGCAGGACGAATTCGGTCTGAGCGTGACGAGCATCGGAGCGCGGATCGGTAAGGTCAAACTGCTCAACGTTGACGATGGCTCGCACAATAAGTTCATCGCGATGGACAAGTACCTCAAGACTGAGGTAGCCAACACCATTCGGGCCGCACACGGACTGGGGACGAAACTCGTTCGCGGCTTCTCTTTCTATCATCCAATCGGCTCGAAGCCGGAAGATCACGTGGCTCACGCGGCCGATCAGATTGGTCAGATCGTCGATGCGTGCGCCGCCGAAGGGCTTGTTTACGGACTGGAGATCGAGCCGAATCTCGTCGGTGAAACGGGGCCACTGCTGGCGGCCATCGCGAAGAAGCTGAAGCATCCGAACATGGTTCTGATTTATGACGGTGGAAACATCGCTGCTCAGAATAAGGACCGGCTGCAGTGCTTCTCCGAGTTTCTCGACATGCTGCCGTACCTCGGCTGGATGCATATCAAAGACTACGCCATCGACCGCCGGCTGAACTGGTCCGGGGCGGTTGACGAAGAGCGTCTCAAGAACTTTGTGCCGGCCGACGTCGGCGACGCCGGACACGATGCTGTACTGCGGGAACTGCGTGAGCATCTGCCGAAGCTCGACAAGAAGATGAAAAAACTCGGCGTGCCGGGATTCTTCCTGGAAACCGAGCCGCATCTGAAGGGCGGGGGACAGTTCGGCGGTTTCAGCGGTCCTGATGGAATGGGCGTTGCCGTGCGAGCTCTGTGCTCGGTGCTCGATTACGTGGGCATTGATTACAGCATTCGGAATTTCGATGACATCCGCGCTGCACGCGGCTTTTAATGTCATCTCATTCGTTCGATCTCGAAGGCCGGTTTCGGTGTTGCCCGAAGTCTCGTTCTGCTCTGGTGGCGGACGGCGACACACTGGTCTGCGTCGACCCGGACTGCCGACTGCAGTTTGACATCCAGGATGGCATTCCAGTTATGCTGCCTGACGAAGCCCGCGTCCTGTCACGCGAAGACTGGCAGAGCATTATGGACCGGACGGGCAACAGCTCTCACGAAGAGTGATGGAGATCATCATGGCGAAGAACAATCGCTCGCGTATCTGCATGGCCTGCCTGTTCGCAATCGTGGTTTCGCCGTTGGTGGCGCAGGAGGAGAAACCAGCTGGCACCGACGAAGGCGAAAAGACCCGTTACACAACCCGCCGGATTCACGACCCGAACGGCATCGGTAAGTTCTACATGGGTCGCGAAATCGCTCACGTCATGGGCTTTGTCGCCGCCGACTGGCTCGAACGCGTGAGCCGCGAGAAGGAAGAGAAGCTGTCGCTGCTCATCAAGTCGCTGAAACTGAAGCCTGGGATGGTGGTTGCCGACATTGGTGCCGGCAGCGGAGTTATCTCGATGATGATGGCGCGTGAGATTTCTCCCGAAGGGAAAGTCCTGGCTGTTGACATCCAGCAGGAGATGCTTGATCGGCTCAAGAAGAATTGTGAACGCGCCGGCATCGAGAACATCGTGCCCATCAAGAGCCACGAAAAGTCACCGAAGCTCAAGCCAGGCACGGTCGATCTGATCGTCATGGTCGACGTGTATCACGAATTCTCGTTCCCCTACGAGATGACAGCGGAACTCGCGAAGTCACTGAAGCCGGGCGGGCGGATTGCCTGGGTCGAGTACCGTAAGGAAGACTCCAGTGTGCCAATCAAACTGGTCCACAAGATGACGGAAGCTCAAGTCAAGAAAGAGGCCAGCCAGTCGGAGTTCGGTTTGAAGTTTGTCGAGACCATTCGCGTCCTTCCCTGGCAGCACATCGTTGTGTTTGAACGGAAGGCCGGGAAAAAGGAGTCAACGTAATGCCCACCGGACGCCCGATCTCTCGAGGCGAACTCTGGCAGGCGGTCGATCGAGTTCCGCGGTATCGACTCGGGCACCTGCCCACTCCGCTGGAGCCGATGCGAAACCTGTCGGAGCGTCTGGGCGGCCCGACGCTGTGGATCAAACGGGACGACTGCACGGGGCTGGCGCTGGGCGGCAACAAGACGCGGCATAACGAGTTTCTACTGGGCGAAGCACTCGCCCAGGGAGCCGACTGTTTTGTCTGGGGCGCCGGAGTCCAAAGTAATAACTGTCGCCAGACGGCCGCCGCCTGTGCCCGAGCCGGATTGCCCATTCACTTGATTCTCAGCCGGGCTCACAGTTCCAGCGACGACATGCAGGGGAACCTGCTGCTTGACCATTTGCTGGGTGCGACGATTGAAATCGTGGACGTTCCCCTTGGTCACGAACTGAACGCGCTGATCGCCAGTCGGGCGGCTGAACTTCGAGAGAAGGGCCGTCGACCGTTCTTCTGGAATGAGCACGAAGTCACGGAAATCGCGGCCATCGGCTATGTGCCCTGTCTTCTGGAAATCGTCGAGCAATCGACGGAGGCCGGTTTCGAACCTTCAGACATCTACGTCGCGGCGGCCGGCTCAACTGGTGCAGGGCTGGCGCTGGGAGCGGCGGCTCTTGGCCTGGACACTCCAGTACACAGCATGGCTCCGATCGACTGGCCGTGGGATACGGCCGAGTACACAGCTCGCATCGCGAACGGGGCTGCCGGTCGCATGAGTATCCCTCATCGACTGGAAGCGACTGACATAAGCCTGTCCGAAGACTACATCGGTCCTGGCTATGGCATTCCCGGTTCGGCCTGTCTTGAAGCACTGCGACTTGTCGCACGTACCGAGGCAATCCTGCTCGATCCAATTTACTCGGGCAAAGCCATGGCCGGGCTGATTGATCACATCCGCCGTGGAGACTTCTCACGGGATCAGAACATCGTTTTTGTGCATACGGGCGGCATGCCGGCCCTCTTTGCGATGAACGAGTTGCTGCAGAAGGAAATCCCGCCCGCTGAGCCATTCGCCATGTGACCATTTTTTACCGTGATGTGGTTACGATTTCGCGATGCCTGAAAGACCGCCGATGGATCGCGACGAACGTCTCGCCATGCTGCTCGACCAGCTCGCGAATGCGAATGCGTCTGGTGGTGGTGTCGATCTCGAATCGCTCGCGCGCGACAATCCCGATCTTGAACAGGAACTTCGGGAACTCTGGGCGACGATGATGCTCGCCGATGACTTCGGAAGTTTCGATGCTGACTTGATTGGCCATGCGACGCTGGATGCCGCAGATGCAGCGCCCATCCGGACCGCTCATGTACCACCGGCCTTCGGTGACTACGAACCCCTCGCCGAAATTGGACGCGGTGGGATGGGCGTTGTTTACCGCGCCCGTCAGATCAGCCTCGACCGCCCCGTCGCCGTGAAGATGATTCTGCGCGGGGCACTGGCGTCGGGTAGCGACATCGCGCGATTCCGCGTGGAGGCCGAGTCGGCCGCTCGTATCAGTCACCCGAACATCGTGCCGGTTTACGAAGTCGGCGAACGCGATGGGCAGCCGTACTTCAGCATGCAGCTCGTCGAAGGGACCACGTTGTCGCAAAAGCTGGCTGACGGTCCGTTGACTCCGCGCGACGCCGCCAGTCTGCTGGCTCCCGTCTGTCGGGCCGTGGCTGAGGCGCATCGCAACGGGGTCCTGCACCGCGACCTCAAGCCATCCAACATTCTCATCGATCCAACCGGTCGGCCGTTTGTGACAGACTTCGGTCTCGCCAAACGGATGACTCCGACGGGTGACTCGGAACGGGATGACCACTCCGGCGAGCACATGTCACTGACCGATACCGGAGCGGCGATCGGCACGCCCAGCTACATGGCTCCGGAGCAGGCGGCGGGTCAACGAGGCGAGATCGGGCCGGCGACCGATGTCTACAGTCTGGGATCGATTCTGTACGCGATGCTGACCGGACGTCCGCCCTTTCAGGCGGCCTCGCCCGTGGACACCATCCTGATGGTGTTGGAGCAGGAACCTGTACCGCCGCGAGTTCTGAATCCGCAGGCCGACCCGGACCTGGAAATGGTCGCGCTGAAGTGCCTGCAGAAGCCGACTGACCTGCGCTATGCGGATGCGGCGGAGCTGGCGGATGATCTGGAAGCATGGCTCAGAAACGAGCCGGTTTCCGCGAGGTCGTCACAGTTTACGCAAGTGCTGAGCCGGGTGTTCCGGGAAACGCATCACGCGGCAGTGCTTGAGAACTGGGGCGTATTGTGGATGTGGCACAGTCTGGTCGTGCTGTCGCTGTGCGTTGTCACAAATCTCCTGCAGTGGCGAGATGCGGCCAACAGCAATCCGTCGCGGTGGCCCTATCTGGGACTGTGGTGCGTCGGTTTGAGCATCTGGGCGGCGATCTTTTACAGCCTGAGGCGACGTGCCGGCCCGGTCACGTTTATCGAGCGTCAGATTGTGCATGTCTGGGCAGGCAGCATGATTGCCAGCATGCTGCTGTACTTCGTCGAGTGGATGCTCGATTTGCCGGTGCTCAAACTGTCGCCAGTCATCGCACTCGTCAGCGGCATGGTCTTCCTGGTCAAAGCAAGTCTGCTCAACGGTCGCTTCTACTTTCAGGCTGCGGCTCTGTTCCTGACGGGAGCCGTCATGGCCATCATTCCGCGAACGACACTGCCAGACGTGAGCATTTCAGTCTATGGCGTCGTATCGGGACTCAGCTTCTTTATCCCCGGGATGAAGTACTACCGCCAGCGGAAGCGGTAAATATGCCCGTCGAACGGAATGCCTGACCACACAATCGATGTTGTCTCAGACGCTCGCATCGCAGCCGAAATGGCGCCGCAGCTTCTGAATCGCCTTGTATTTTTCGTCACTGACGCGGGCTGGGCTGAGGTCCAGAGTGTCGGCGATTGAACTGATTGATTCGCCATCGGACCAGCGGGTAACAATGTCCCGTTGCGTCGGACTCAGCCGTGTCTCATCAGAGTCGATTGCCGAGCGGACCGGTGAGAGCGCTTCCATCTTTGCCGGCCATGGATCGTGTTCGGTTGGACCGGCGTCATCACTCGCGAGCGGCGACAGTCGCGGTGAACGACGCCAGCGTTGAGCCATCGTCCAGATCGACCGATTCAGTTCGCGGCGATGTTCAGACTCTCGGTCTTCAATGGCACGTTGTAGACCCTCCTGTCCGAGGCGTTGCAGCAGACGTGCAAACACGTCGTTAGTGCAATCGGCCCAGTCCTGCCGGGCGATGCCTGCATTCTGCCAGCTCCGAGTGCAATAAGCCTCGATCTTGCGGAGCAAGTCCGCCTGTGACACCCTCGCGGCCGCAGTCACGGCGGCACACGCACCACCTGCTGCCTGAGTTGACGGGTCGGCGGCTGAAGTCGCGACAACCAGAGCACATGCAGCCAATGACATTCTCAGTCGCGTGGCCGACGGTACGGGAGTTGGGTTGTCCATCCAGAAACTCCTTCGAATTGGTCTCAGAAGAGATACAGAGTACGCCAGCCAGGATGATCTGGCGAGGTGATTACACCCGTTTCTGTTCACAGGGCCACGGGGCATCCCTCGTTGTCACGGCAACTGACCTGGATTCGCCGAACCTCGCGAACTATTTGCTCGAAGTTGCCAGATTTCGATCCCGTGGCCAAACGTGTGCGACTCAGCCTCGCGAAAACGGGCCAACTGGAATCCTCAACCAAGGGCACGTCAGTAGAACCTCCGCCAAATCAGTCTCGGGCACATACCACGCGATCGAATACCGGCGATGGGCAGCGTCCACGGAATCTCGGGAATCCCTTGCAACTCATCGGGAACTGTGGCGTACGTGAGGCGTCCATATGGATAAGTGACTGGGTGAAGACAACAAGCCGGCCGGATTGTTACCCCGTCTTCCCCAGCTTACGGAGTAGGAGAGGCTCTCGTTCCTGAAGGATGAAAAGTACCGGAACTGGTGTTGATCCATTTCAAGGACCGAGGTTAATTTCCCCGCACCGTTGTCTGTGGTTCGTTGCAGTGTGTCATCTGTGACCGGACGGCGGAGCCGATTTCAGCTCTGCACGAGCATGTGAGTAACAGGGAGCAAAGCACGTGGCCAAGAAAGACGAACAGACGACCGAGATCACCGAAGAAGCTGGCGCAACAGCAACCGTGGAAGCGCCGGTTGAGGCCGCCCCGGTGGCTGAAGGCCAGCAGCAGACGCTGACGGTTGACGACAGCAATGTCCACGCCGGCTACGCCAACTTCTGCCGTGTGTCGAGCACGCCGGAAGAGCTGATTCTGGATCTGGGCCTGAACCCGAACCCCTACGCGACTGGCGAAGTCACGGTTCCAGTTGGGCAGCGGATCATCATGAACCACTTCACCGCCAAGCGACTGTTGAGTGCCCTGTCGATGGCCCTGCAGCGTCATGAGCAGGCTTTTGGTGTGCTGGAAACCGACGTCCGTCGTCGCGTTCGCCGCACATAATTCGACGATCCACCTGGCGGCGCGAGTTGCCAGGACATGTGAAACCCAGCCGCGGCGGTCCGCACCTTTCGGACTGTCGCGGTTTTTTTGTGCAATGTCGTGCAAGACGTAATCGGTTGCCGGGTACAGGCACAACTGGCGACGACCTCAAGGCTACGCGTATGAGCTGTCAGATCCGTGCATCTGGCATCAATCCGGACCGGGATTGTCGGCCTCGTGTTGAAATGATGTCGCGACTTTGATGTACTGCTGACTGTGACCAGCACTCGAATTCGAGGAGATTCGTATGCATCGTGATGGGTCAAACTCCGTGATCAGTTCAGACCACCGCTCAAATTCCATTCGCTGCCGCTCATTGGGAAATAAGAGTTCCGCTACACGACGGCGCGGATTCACGCTTGTCGAGTTGCTGGTCGTCATTGCGATCATCGGGATTCTCGTGGCCCTTCTCATGCCGGCCGTGCAGAGCGCCCGAGAGGCGGCTCGTCGGGCACAGTGTGTGAACCATCTGAAACAGATCGGGCTGGCGCTCCATAATTATCACGATCCGTGGCGTTCGTTCCCCATCGGAGCGATGCACAGTGTCACTGCGGGAACCGCTCGGAGAAACGACCTGGGTCAGTCCTTCCTTGTCGCCTTGCTACCCGGCGTCGAGCAGGGAAACCTGTATGCACAGATCGACGAAAACGCGCCCGGCGGAGTCGGCAATATGGATAATCCGGGTAATCCCAATGGACAACTGTTCGATGGACTTCGTGTGCCCGTCTACATCTGCCCGTCGTCGACAATGGACGAACTCACGGACAACAAGCAGGCTGCCCCCAGCGGAGTTCTGATGACCAACTACGTGGGAATTTCGGGAGCGGCGAGGCAAAATGGCCGAGCCAATCCGAAATCCGAGCCGACATACAAGGGCATCATGTCCAGTTCCGGTGTCTTGATTCCCAATGACAGCATCAGCATCAGCGATATCAAAGATGGTTCAACGAACACAATGATGGTCGCCGAGCAGTCGCAGTTCTCGCGGACACGCGACGGCCGTCTGGTCGATTTGCGGAGTTCCAATTCTCACGGTGCCTGGGTCGGAACAACCGGACCAGGAATACCTGGAGACGGCACCTGGTTCTGCACCAATTACCAGACATGGAACATCACAACGGTCCGCTATCCAGTCAACTTCCGTGACGCGACCAGCTACGCGGCGCCAGCCATGGGGCTTGGCCCGCAGGACGGTTCGAACCGTCCGATTCAGTCGACGCACACGGGAGGCGCGAACATTCTGCTGGCTGATGGCAGCGTCCGCTTTCTGCAGGAAGGCGTGGACTTTCTGATTCTGACCAACCTCGCGAATCGCGACGACGGGAACGAACTCGGCCAGTTCTGATCGAGCCGTCGCATCGCACTGCGTCCCTGCCGAGACCGCCTCACTCGCAGTTGAGGGCTCGCGAAGGAATAATCTGGACTCACCCCCTTGGTGTCACCCCGATTGTCTGCCTTCGCGAGGAACCCCCGATGCGAGCTTCACTTGTTGTTTCTGCCATTGCCATCCTGACTGCGAGCCTCAACGTCGATGCGGCCGAAAACGCACTCTCCGACTCTGAAAAGTCTGCCGGCTGGAAACTGCTGTTCAATGGCAAAGACCTGACCGGCTGGAAATGCAGCAATGGCAAGCCGGTTGCAACGCCGGTCGAGAGTGGTTCGATCGTCCCCTTCAAGTCCGGCGGCTACCTGGTCGTTCACGAGGATCCGGTTGGCGATTTCATCCTCAAGTGTGACGTCCGCTGGGAAGATGAACGTTGCAATTCGGGCGTGTTCTTTCGTGTCGAGGACCTGAAGAACCCCGTGCATACCGGCTTCGAGATTCAGGTGATGGGCGGAGACCGAATTGGCAAACACGAAATGGGGGCCATCTATGATCTCGCGGCCACGACAAAGAACACAGGCAAACCCACCGGCGAATGGAACACACTGGAGATTGGTTGCAAAGGGCCGGAAATCAGCGTGACGCTGAACGGCAAGAAGGTCTGCGAACTGAACTGCAACGACTACGACGAGCCGGGTCTGTGTCCGGATGGAAAGAAGCACAAGTTCAAGCTGAATGGTAAGCCACGAGCCGTGAAAGACTTCGCCCGGTCCGGCTATCTCGGATTCCAGGACCACGGCCACAAGGTCTGGTATCGCAACGTCAAACTTCTCGAGCTGAATCCGAAGAAGTGAGTGCCGGGTCGGACTCGCGAGGCTACAGATCGAGTTTGCGTTTGGGTTCCGCTTCACGTCCGGTGTGGCGGCGTTGCCGAATACGTGGATCAATCCGCCGATGTGGTGACGAAGGGGACAAAGCCGAGCAGCGTGTCCGTCGTTCGGAGACAGTAGAAGTTACTGCCAGCATGAGCGTCGATCAGGTCCGTGTGCGGATCAATAGCGAGGCGCTGAATGAGATTCCCATTGGAAATGTCACAGACGGAAATGCGTGACTGTCGCGGCTGGGGACTCGCCCCGGCTACCAGTTCAGTTGATCTCGCACCAACGCCCGCTGGCCGACAAATCACGCAGCCATTGCCTGCCGCACGGATACACCAGGGTCCGGTTCCCACATGTCGTCGCCACAGCAAATCTCCGTGCTGGAGCGAAAAGCACCGAAGGGTGCCGTCGGATACAGCCAGAAGCACATCCGGTGTGAGAACGGATTCGTTGTTCACATCGTCCAGCGGCAAGGGGCCGAGGGAACGTCTCCAGAGAACGTTGCCTGTCGCTAGTTCTCTGCGAATGGCGAACTGCGCATCCTCAATCACGACGATCACGTTGTTGGATGTCAGAACGCGCGGAGCGCCGTGTGCCTGTGACGTCGCCCGCTGTGTCCATTCGGGACCGAGTTCCGCGAGCCGCGTCAGTCGCACGCTATTCATGTTCGCGATGCCAATCAAAGCCCGCCCTGTCCCACCGGAAACCGGTACGAAGGAAACCGGACGATCGACATCGAACGGCAATGCCCCATGCCGGACTCGGTGACCGTGGGGAAGGCTGAGCAGCGAATACTCCGTGGAATCTGCCGGCCGGATCAACAGCGCGGAGCGGTCAGCCACCCAGCTTTCACGCTGGCCGAACGCTGCCGAGTTGGACACAGTCCAGCGGCGGCCCGTTGGGGGCCATTGCCAGGCTCGCTGCCCCGACTGCAGATCGATTGCTGTGACCCCGGTGTCTGCCAGAGCGATCAGTTGATGATTGCCCGCTGATGAATCGTCGGCCGGCAGCCGAAACCGTTGAAAGCGGCCGGACTCCGGATTGATCCGCCACTCCAGTTGGCCAGTCAACAGGTTTCGCGATTCGAGCTGCTGAGTGGACGCCAGCAGCATGTGTCTCGCATGACAGGCCGACCAGATCAGTCTCTCACTGGAATTCACGGTCCAGAACGTTCGACCATTGCGGCCCTCGATGAACCGCGTTTGACCGTTTCGCTGTGTCAGAATGCCCGTCGTGGGCTCGCCCGAAATCTGATTGACGGGATGGCTCACGACGGTGTCCGGGTCGATTTTGTGTTTCCAGACACGTCGGACCGGCCAGGGTGGCGGGACAACAACTGCTGTCGTCGAGTCGCTACCAACCCGCTCCTGCTCTGGCTCATCGGAAGACGGAGCGGAATCCGGCTGGTTGATTTCGTCAGGTTCCGGCAGCGAGCCGTCAACCGGCTGCGTCACGTCTGCAAGTGCATCGAGCCGATCCGCCTGAGCGATGACAAGATAGTTGCCGGAGATCAGCAGATTGCCACCCTGCAGTCCGTAAGCTTGTCGGAGTGGGATACGACGTGTGATCTCGCCAGTTCGATGGTCAATTCGCAGAATCTCATCACGCAATGGCCAGAAGACGGACTGTTCAGTGACGACTCCGCGGCCATAACCGAATCCATCCGGGTCCTCGAACCCAAGTCGCGCCTGCGATGCCCAGGCATTTTCGCCGGTGTGGATATCCAACGCCCACAGCGAGTTACCACTCAGAATCAGCCGACCATCCACGATCCCCAGCAGATGCAGAATTTGATCTCGAATCTGACGCTGCCACGTTGGCTGGCCCGTCGTCGCATCGAGTGCGAACAGCTCGTTGGCCTCCGTCACCGCATAAAGAATCCCACGGTGATACAGACCAGGGACCAGCCCATGCCGCTGTGGATTACTTTCCTCGTCGTACGTCTCATCGCTGCGTGTCGGCCAGGTGATCACCCACAAAATCCGGCCGGTCACGGCATCCAGCGCTGCGATTGCTCCAGTGCCCGTGTTCAGGAACAGCCGACCGTCTCCCAGAGTCAGCAGTTGGTGCCCGACCAGGTTGTAGTGGTCGGGCACGTTTCGGACATTCACGCAAACGCGACGCTTCCAGATCAACTGACTGGTCTCGGCATCGAAACAGACGACGGCTGTTTCGTCTTCGGGCGTACCGCGTCGAGCCGTCGCATAAACACGACCGTCGGACACAACCGGTGAACCTTCGAAACTCCACTGAGTGGCCTCGGGTGAATCGGTGAGGTTGTCGAGGACATCCGGTGTGACACGAAAGGTGACGTCTCCCTGACGAGCCAGATCGACGCCGACAAGTTCCGTATAAGAACTGCCTTCGTGGACGGAGCGACGCGTGAATGGCAGACCCATCCGCGCGTACAAACGTCCGTCACTGACGGTCATTGTGTACCGCGGTATGCCGGAAGACGGCAGGTCGGACATGACCGGTCCGTGCAGCAGGCTGGTCATGATCTCGCCCGAGTTGTCGTCATCGATCGGCCATTTCGGACGGCCGGTGGTCAGATCGAACGCAAATACCGAACCCGAATTCGACACGAACAGTGTCCGGTCGTGAACCAATGGGAACAGACTGAGCGTGTCTGCACGTCCGGCCGGACCTTTCAACCGTGCTGCTGGAATGGAGATGTTCTGCCACGCCACGTCGTTGATGACTGGCTCACCGACTGGTGATGGACTGCGGTTCGGTTGAGCGGCAAACGTCGGATTTCGAAAGGCATCCGTACGAACAGAGGGCCATTCCCGACCTTCTTCGAAAAGTGTCGTCAACAGATCGGCGAGCTTTCCAGACTGGCCCGCCAGGCTACCCTCGGCGTCCGGATGCAAGGTTTGGAAGACCGTCAGTTCGAGTTCCGCGCGGCGCGCATCTCCTTCGAAGATGCTGCACAGAACCAGTCTCGCCATAACACTTGCGGCTTCAATGTCCGGGTTGGCATACGTGAGGTACACCGGTGCTTCGTCCGCCTCAGGTCCGTCCGCCGTTGTCGGGCGAGGTGGCACAAGGAGTTGCCACTGCTGCCGGGCCTGAGCGTACTGGCCCCGTTCAAACGCCAGCTCGCCCAAAAGCCATAATGCGTCGTCGCCGGATGAACTGTTGAAGGCCCGTTCGACAATCCGTCGCAATGGAACTTCGTCCAGGTTTGCCTGTCCGTCCGCAAGCCACTCGGCCGCCTGTCCATCAATGCGGTTGCGATACTCGGCCAGGCCGGCTGGTGACATGTACGAGATCAACAGGTGGCAGTACTGCGCCACATTTCCGAATCGACCTGGCTCAAGCGGAATCAGCGAATCGCTGCCCGTTTCGATCAGCTCCTGCAGAATGGGAATGGCCTGCTCCCACTGGCCTTCGCGAATGTGTTCCTGAGCGGTTTCGAGAATCTTGACGACCTGCGGTTCTACACCAACGGAGACGAGGCGGCGGAATTGCACGGGATCCTGTGCCGCGGCTGTTTCAGCAACAGTCAGCAATCCCGAGGCGATCAGGAGTCCCGCGACCAGTGATACCCGGCGATTCGGCATGCTCACGTCCAGTCGTTCGCTACGCTTTTTCACGCAGCATGGTGCCCAGCCAGAACAGCAGAATGCCGCCCACGGTACAGGCCGGCATCAGCCCCAGGTTAATCGAGAACTGCAACTGGTACAGGATCAGACAGGGCAGAATCGTCAGAACGCAGACCTGCAGAAAGATTCCCAGATGATGAAACATTGTCTCACACTGATGCGTGTATTTTCTTCGGCTGAAGCACAGCCCATTTCCGCCAGAATAGCCCCTGAGTCCTGATTCTGCAGCAGTCGGAACACGTATTTGCCGGATCTGCGTCCGAGGGTATAGTCCCGGGCCGGTCGGTCAGGGATCGACCAGTACATGGACGTTACTCACTGCACACACCGACTGTCTGGGCCATTCAGCCGGCTGATTTTAGCCGCCGCTGTTGGCCGCTGCCCCTGAGGCCCGGAAGGGATCCCTCAACCCCGGAAAGGATTCCACGTATGAGGATTCGCATTGCTGTTGTGGCATTGTTGCTGCCGATGTTTGCGGCACCCGTGTTTGCCGACCCGAGTCCCGCTCACGAAGCACAGCGACAGAAAGCGTCGCAGGCTTATGAGCTGGGAGACTGGGGGACGGTCATTCAAACGTGTTCGTCGATTCTCCAAGCCAACCTGCAGGACAATATTGCTCTGCATCTGCGCGGCAGCGCACGCATTGAACACGGCCTGGTCAGCGAGGATGGCGGAATGATCCGTGCCGGCATCGCCGATGCACGTCAGGCCATCACCGTCGCCTCGAAGCCCGAGTTCAACTACTACCTGCCGTACCTCTACGGCATGACCTGCCTGACCACGGTCGAGGGACAGGCCAGTCACGCGGGAGTGGCGGTTGGCATTGCCACGCAGCTTCTGGAGCAGAAGTCGATCACGCCGGAGCAGAAGTCCAATGTGCAGTACCAGCGCGGGCTGGCCAACGCCGCGGCCGGAAAACTGGCCGAGTCGATTAGCGACTACCGGGCGTCGGTCATTGCGAACCCCAAAAACATCGCATCCTACATGGCGATGGCCGACGGTTATGCCGAAGCCAAACGTCCGGAGGATGTGATCAAGGTCTACGCCGAAGCCGCGCGCGTCTTTCCAAACGAGCCGCTGGTCTACAACAACCAGGGCATGTTTTACCAGTCGCAGAAGAACTACCCGGATGCCGTTCGCAGTTTCAACCTGGCGATCCAGAAGAACCCGAAGTACTACATTGCGGTGACGAATCGCGGCTACGCTCTACTGGAAGCCGGACGCCACAAGGAAGCCGAGGCAGACTTCGCGGCCTCGCTGCGGCTCAACCCGAGCCAACCTGGCGTGCGAGGTTTCATGGCCACTGCGCAGCTCATGCAGGGACAATGGCAGAAGGCACTGGGTGAGTACCAGAATGTGATCCGGCAGTCACCTGGTAACGCCTTCGCGCATGCCGACGCCGGCTTCGCCGCCTACTTCGGTAAGGACTACGACACGGCCCTGGCCGAATTCAATCAGGTCATTGCTCTGGAGCCAGCAGCTCGCTTCATCAACCCGTGGCGTACATGGACACTCGTTCGACTCGGCAAAACACCGCAGGCTGCGGGCATCGCTCAGAGCAGTCGAAGCAGAACAGAAAAGGAACGTGACTGGATCGACTGGCTGGTCCTGTTCCACGTGGGAGACATCACCGGGGCCGACCTGGTCGCCCGCGTCGATAAGCGTGACCCGGACGTTGAAGCGGCCCAGTTGTGTGAGGCGCGCTTCTTCATTGCCGAACACCTTCTGCAGAGTGGACAAACCCAACAGGCCGCCAGCGAATACGAGCAGGCACTACGCACGAACAAACGGCAACTCTCAGCCTGGAGAGGAGCGAGCTACGCTCTGCGTCGCTTCCAGTAGGCTGGTGCAGTCACGGCGAGTTTTTAATTGACGGAAAAGTTGAACGGCCCGGCAATCTCACGAGAGCCGGGCCGTTTTTCGTGCGCCGATCGGCATGTCATTTCTCTTCTGTTGACTCGGCCTGCTCCCGCAGGCGTCGCACGACCGCTGAAATTCGGCGCACGGCTTCCGTGATCTCGGCCGGATCGTTGTCGCTGCTGAGCGAGAGTCGGACTGCGGACTTGTAGACGTCCTCACCGCATCCCATGGCAACCAGCACTGGTGCCGGTTCTGCGGAGCCGCTGGCGCAGGTACTGCCCAGCGAGCACGCGATGCCATCCAGGTCGAGAGCCACCAGCAAAGCGTCACCTGCGAGGCCCGGGAACGAGATATTGAGCGTGTTCGGCAGACGATGTTCAGGCGACCCGTTGACGACAACTGGTTCGCACGTCTCGCGCAGCCCTGCTTCAAGTTGATCGCGCATGGCGCGGAGCTTCGCGACGCGCGTGTCCAGATCTTCGCAGCAGAGCTCCAGGGCACGGGCCATTCCCGCGGCCAGCGCGACAAGTTCCGTGCCGGGCCGACGCCCTGCCTCCTGATGGCCACCGAACTGAAACGGGGCCAGTTTCACACCATGCCGCAACAGCAGTGCTCCGATTCCGCGTGGACCGTGAAACTTGTGAGCTCCCAGACACAACGACGTGGCACTCAGCTCACCGAACCGGATTGGGATCTTTCCCACGGCCTGCACGGCGTCAACATGAAATGGCACGCTGCGTTCCCAGCACAGCCGCGCCAGTGGTGCGACATCCTGAACCACGCCCGTTTCGTTGTGAGCGAGAATCAGTGTGACCAGTTTCAGCTCTTCCCAGGGCAGATCGACAAACTGCTCTTCAATCAGCCGCCCATCAGAATCAACGGAGAGATTGTGCAGCGACCAGCCGCGCTGCACGAGCGACTGACACGACTCCAGCGTGGCGGGATGCTCGCCCACTGTCAGAGCAATCGAACCTGGCGATGTCTGTGCGAAGCCGAAGATGGCCATGTTGCTGGCTTCGGTACCACCGCTGGTGAAGATCACCTCATCCGGGCTGGCACCAAGTAAAGCGGCAATCTTCTCCCGAGACTCGTCCAGCACGCGACGCGCCCGACGTCCCTCGGCATGCCGGCTGCCCGGGTTTGCGTAGCTTAGACGCAGGTGATGGGCGACTGTTTCGATCACTTCGGGAAACGGTCGCGTTGTGGCGTTTGCGTCCAGGTAAATTCGGCCGGGTTCGGAATCAGTCATGGTCGCTCAGCCGTCGGTGGTGAAGTGGAAAATGGGACGCGGAGAAACGCGGATTCAGCGGATCGTCAATGATCTAGAAGTCAGGCAGTCTTGCCTTCGGTCAGTTTCATGAATGCGGTTTCCATGTCCATCGCCTCGGGCTGGAACATACGGATTCTCGCGCCGGTTTCGTACATGGCCTGATGCAGGTCCTCGATGGAGACCTGATCCTCATGCAGTCGCAGAGCGATACGGTCGACCTGCTCCTCGACCTCTTCGACGCCTGGGATGGCTCGGATTTTATCCAGCAGCTCCGGACTGGAATTCCCGAGCTGAACGTGGACGATTCGCAACAGCGAAAGCTTGTGATAGATGTCGTCCATCGTCCCCTGAGCGACCATTTCTCCGGCTTCGATGATGCCGATCCGCGTACACAGGTGCGACAGCTCGTGCAGAATGTGACTCGAAATCAGGATGGTCTTTCCCATTTCGGTCAGGGCAATGAGCAGTTCGCGGACTTCAATCCGGGCACGTGGATCCAGGCCGCTGGTCGGTTCGTCAAGCAGCAGGAGTTCCGGATCGTGCAACAATACTCGCGCCAGCGACAGCCGCTGTTTCATGCCGCGAGACAGCGTGTCGACCTGCGCGTCGATCTTGTTCGTCAGGTCCGTCAGTTCCAGCACGTCGCTGACAATCGCATCTCGTTTGGACCGCTCGATTCGATACGCGGCCGCGAAGAAATGCAGATACTCGCGTGACGTCAGGTCTTCGTAGACGCCGAAGAAGTCTGGTACGTAACCCATCTGCTCGCGCACTGCGGTGGGGTCCAGTCGAACGTCGATGCCGTTCACGCGGGCCGTGCCCTCGAAATTACGGAGCAGGGTCGCCAGCACCTTAATCGTTGATGACTTACCGGCACCGTTTGGCCCGATGAAGCCATACACCTCGCCTTTCGGAATCTGCAGATCGATGCCTTTGACTGCGGTCGTACGTCCGTAGCGGACCCACAAATTGCGGACATCAACCACCAGCGGCCGCTTCCCGGTTAACGGTTCAGCAAACGAAGCGAGCGGTTCATCATGGGTCTCCGTGGTCGCATTGAAATCAGCGAAATCGCTCATGAGTAACCTTACCAGGGCGGGTGATGTTGTTTGGCGAGCGGCCGATTGAAGTATACCGCCACCGGGCTTGAGGGCTGTCGAAAAAAGGTTGTAGCACTGTATCGGGTTGCGTGCTGGGGTGGCGCCGGGGTCGGGGCGGGATTTGTCGCGAAGTGGCGGAACGCGAACTTTTTGAGCGGGAGGATCGCGGAGTGGTGA
>CAUZFZ010000077.1:0-45652 GCA_963579025.1 Planctomycetota bacterium
AACTCGAAGCGTTGCCGGTTTCGTGATTCGAGCAACAAGAAAGCCGGAAAAGACCGGCGGATCGAATAACACGACCCGGTCGCCCCAAGCGACCATCCAGAACCAAAAGGACTCAACATGAAGCCCCAATCTGACCCCGCTGCTCTCAAGCAGCCGTTCAAAAACAATCACCGTTGGATGATCGGGGACCAACCGCAATCTGCGATAGGTTCACAAGCTCGGAGCGAAAGACGACATTGTGACACTTGATTCTAGGACGATCCTAACGCGGCGTAGTCGCAACCAAACAAGGACTCACGCAAAGACGCAAAGTTCAATTCCGGCCTTTGCGTCTTCGCGTGAGATTCGAAAACGCGCGCACGACGCGCATGCATGACGACGGAAGAATCCAGCGAGGCTGCGCCTCAGACCGAGAGCGGATGACCGAGGCAAGGAACACATCCTCGCTAATTGACGCTAATGATTCATGTCACGATTGTCGCCCGGATTAGCGAAGATCAGTGTCGATTAGCGTTCCTTAATGGCCGGGCAGGAAACTTGACTCAACTGCGATGTGTTTTGACGAATAAGCGGAGCCAGGCTGGCTCACACTTCAAGTGTTTCCAGCGGGCCAACAGCAGACGTCGTGCATGCACCCAACGGATACGCATCGAGCGCGGCGCGAATGTCGTCGAGAGTCAGCGACTGCAGTGTTTCCAGGTCGTCCGCGACCGAACGGTATTCCTGTCGGTAGACCCAGTTGCTGCCCAGTGACGACAGGCGTCCCATCGGGCGTTCGCTGCGGAGTACGATTCGCGAGGAGATCTTGTTCTTCGCCTGTTCCAGCTCGACCTCGGTCACGCCGTCTTTGTTGACCTGCTCATAGATGCTTTGAATTCGCGCGATGTTTTCGGCGGCGGTGTCGGGCTGGCAGCACAGCCACGTCATGTAGGTGCCCGAGCCGTCGTAGTCGTAATAGCCCAGTTCGGCGAACTCGACCAGGCCAGGGTCGACCAGGTCCCAATAGATACGACTGCCCCCGTCATCACCGATGATCACCGACAGAATCTCGGCAGCGAAACGTAACTCGTTGTGCGACGACGGCGCCGGCGCCACCAGAATGATGTTCTGCTGGACGCTGGCGTCACGCGGGACCACTGACGTTCCGCCAGTGGGCTGAGCTTCGTGGACAGGACGATCGAGAGCGCCGGAAGGCCAGTCGCTGCAGTATTCGTTTGCCAGGCGAACGACCTCGTCGAATTCGATGTTGCCAGCCACGGCCAGCGTGATGTTGCCGGCCTGGTAATGATCGGCGTGATACTGACGCATCTGTTCGGCGGTGAGAGCGCCGACGCTTTCGAGTGTTCCCAGAATCGATGTGCCCAGTGGATGCCCGGTGAAATGCGTCAGCATCGCGTTCTCATACGCGACGTGCATCGGCTGATCCTGGTACATACTGATCTCTTCCAGGATGACTTTCTTTTCCATGTCGAAGTCTTCCTGACGCAACGTCGGGAAGAGAATCCCGGCGAGCAGCTTGAATGTCTGCGGCAGGAATTCGGGCAGAATCGCGGCGTAAAAGAGCGTCACTTCTTCGCTGGTCGACGCGTTGTACTCGGCACCAACCTCGTCAAAGATGCGATTGACGTCGTCGGCCGTGTATTCGTCGGTGCCCTTGAAGGCCATGTGTTCGAGGAAATGGCTGACGCCACTGACTTCCGGCGTCTCGTCACGAGCGCCAGTGCGAACGAAGAACCCGGCGGCGACACTGTGAACGCTTGGATTGCTTTCGACGACGACCTTCAGTCCGTTGTCCAGTGTTGTCTCGTGGAATTGCATAGCGGTGTTCCGATGTCGTGATTGAACTGCCGGCACGTCGAATGACTCTTCGCTCCGACGCAGGACGTGGGAACGAGACTCCTTTACTCGTTCACTTCCAACGCCTGGGGTCCGAGTGTCAGCACTGTGAAATCCTGAGCGGGCATGCGGTGTACGAAGTCCAGCACGGATTCGACTGTCAAAGACTCAATCTTTTCGAGCACCTCTTCGAGTGTGCGGATACGGCTCAGCATGAACCAGTTGCGGGCCAGTGAACTGGCCCGCCCACGGCTCGACTCCTGCTGCATGACCAGGGAACTCTTGGCCCGAGCGACGCAGCGGTCCAGTTCGCTCTGCTCGATACCGTCCCCCAGCCGCTTCAGTTCCTGGATGGTGACATCGAGTGTTTCCTGAGCGCGATCGTTACTCGTTCCGGCGTAGCACAGGACGCGACCTTCATGCTTCATAGACGCCTGGCTCGCATGCACCGAGTAGCACAGGCCACGACGCTCGCGCACCTCGGTAAAGAGTCGCGAGCTCATGCCGCCACTGAGCACGCTGGCTGCTGCCCACGCCTCGTAATAGTCAGGGTCGGTGAACGCCACGCTGTCGTATGCAACTCCGATGTGCGTCTGGGCCGAGTCGTGTTCGATGAAGTTTCGTTTTGGTCCCGTGCCACCGGTCGCGATTTCGGATTCGGGCTTCTGTTCCCAGTCACTGAAGTGCTGACCGACAGTGTCGATCATTGCCTTGGCGTCCACGTTCCCGGCGATACCCACGATCGCCCCATTCGGGCGGACGTGCGACTGGAAATGACCGCGAACCGCGTCGGGATCGATGTTCGGTAGGTGTTCGAGCGAACCGTCGGACGGCAAACCGTAAGGGCTTGTGAAGACGTGGCGACGCAATTCGACCATCGCCTTACGCTGCGGCTCGTCTTCAATCGCCAGCAGTGCCTGTTCGGCGCCCAGTTGGACCGCCTCGAATTCTTCGTCCGCCAGGTGCGGACGGCGGATAATGTCAGCGTAAATGGCCAGACACTCGGGGACTCGACCGGCGACGTTCGAACCCGAGAACGTGAGGTGGTGGCCACCGATGTTCTCGCTGCGCTGCAGGCCCAGATTGTCGAGGGCCGTAAACAGTTCGCGACTGTCACGTTCGCCGGCACCGCGAGTGATCCAGTCGGTCAGCAGAGCTCCCGTGCCACCGCGATCGGCGTGATCGTAGATGCTGCCGGCGGGAGTGAGGAAGGAGAACGCCGCTGATTGAACGTCCTGCATTTCTTCCACGATGAGCATCAGGCCATTATCGAACTGATGCGTGTGGATGTTCTGCTGCATCGTAGAAGTCCCGGGCGAATCCGATCGAACCAAATTCTGGCGTCGTGCCAAGCGGCGGGAGTATGGCAGATCGGTCACAGGCGAGCCACGCCGTAAATCGAGTGTGCCCTGACCGTTCGAACGGCTCAGTCCTGTCGCGACCGAAGATATCGGGCAACCGCATCGGGCCACTCTGGCAGTGCATGTCCGATCACTCTGTGCAGTCGTTGGCAATTCAGCACGGAATACGCCGGACGCGTTGCCTTTGCGCCAAACTGAGCTGACGTAATTGGATTGACCTGTACTGAGATTTGCGCCTGACGGAAGACCTCGCAGGCCAGTTCGAACCAGCTCATTTGGCCGGCATTCGTCGCATGATAGAGCCCAAAAGCATCCGTCCGAATCAGCTCGGCGGTGGCGACTGCAAGATCCGCGGTGGACGTCGGGGTACAGCATTGATCGTTGACGACCCCAAGCTCATCGCGCTCAGCCCCGAGTCTAAGCATCGCCTCAATGAAGTTGCCCTTCCCCGCGCCGCGCGCCCCAGCGACGCCGTACAGTCCGCAGGTTCGAATCACAAAATGCCTCGGACAGATCGCGCGGACAAAGTACTCGCCCTGCAGCTTGCTGGCAGCGTAAGCACTCTGCGGCCCCGGTGCGTCAGTTTCGGAATACGGTTTGTTGCGATCAGCATCGAGTCCGAACACGTAATCGGAACTGAAATGTGTCAGGCACACATCCCGCTGAGCACACCATATGGCGAGTCTCCGTGGCCCGAGTGCATTCACATCGTGCGCAACCTGCGGCTCGTCCTCAGCCCGATCGACCAGATTGTAGGCAGCGCAGTTGATCACGAGTTGTGGTTCAAGCTGGCCAAGACAGTTCGCAATACTCTCGTCGCTGGTCAGCTCGATGTCGCCGTGACCGAGCGGTATGAGTTCCTCGTCCGCCAGCGCCGTCTGCAGATCAGTCCCCAACTGTCCCGCGGCTCCAATCAGCGCGACTCGCATTCGTCGTTCTCCCCAACGCGGCGAAGCCGCAACCCAAAAGAGCCTCACGCAAAGGTGCGACACGCGAGTCGCGCTCGCTTCCTCAGAAATTCCGTCGCGTCCGTCGATCTACACACGATCGAGAACGGCCACGTCGGTCATGGTCACGAATTTGATGCAACCCCTCAATGGAGCGGCGTCTATCGAATCGGCGTGGCGGACGGAACGAAAAGACCGTGGATAAACGACGCGCAACGGAAGAACCAGGGCGAGCGTTCCGTTGGCCCGACATTCTCCGCGTCGAGCTGGTGCTCGAACATCGCTGCTGTGTCACGACAATTCCCCGTCTGCATAACATTCGTATATGATCACGGCAATTGGCGGGCCGCCCGAGTTCGAAACGTCACCTCAGATTTCGTCGCGCACGAACAGTGAGTGCCTGCGTCGAAATACGCAGAGTATCTGAACCCACGAATCGGCCCTCACCATAAGGACCTCAGTATGTATCTGTCTTCAGTACGACGACGCATGCGCGGGCTCAGCGCAAGTCCCCCGGCGCGCATTGAACAGCTTGAGCAGATTCGGCTCCTTTCGGCGGCAACAGTCGCCCTCACCGACCACGTTGGCACATCGCAGGTCCCGTTTCCGGATCAGAGCGGCGACGTGCAGTTCGACGCCGCGGGTCACGGATACTACACAGACCCGATCCCCGTTTTCGTGGCCGCCGAAACAGAGCCGAACCCGACCAGTGCCCCGACAAGTGAAGCAGCACCGTTCCCACTTGGGCAGACATTTCAGTTGCACAGCAAACCTGGCGCAGCCCACCGAATCTATCTCGACTTCGACGGCGTGACGACAAGCGGCACAGCGTGGAACAGCCTCCGGAACATCAGCTCGATCGTGACACCCGCGTACTCGATCGACAGCGATCCGGCATTCAGCACGGCAGAGCTCGAACGAATCCAGGGTATCTGGCAACGCGTGACTGAAGACTTCATCGCCTTCGATGTGGACGTTACGACTGAGGAACCGACACAGGACCAACTCATCAGGAGCGGCGGCAACGATCAGCAATGGGGCATTCGAGTCGCCATTGGCGGTGACGGTTCGTGGTTCGGGTCGGCGGGAGGAGTCGCCTATCTGACGTCCTTTAACTGGAATAGCGACACACCGACGTTTGTCTTTGAGGACAACCTTGCGAACGGAGAAGAGAAGGCCACGGCAGAAGCGGCCAGCCACGAGATCGGCCACACGCTTGGTCTGTCTCACGATGGCACAAGCAGCGTGACCTATTACACAGGCCACGGAAGCGGAGCAACCGGTTGGGCTCCCATCATGGGCGTTGGCTACTACAGAGAACTGACCCAATGGAGTCGGGGCGAATACGCGAATGCCAATCAGACTCAGGACGATCTGGCGATCATCACTTCGAACAACGGGTTTGGTTTTCGCGCCGACGACCACGGCGATACCACGGGTAGCGCCACGGCGTTCATTGTCAACGGGACGTCTCTCTCCGCGAATGGTATTGTCGAAAGGTCATCGGACGTCGACATCTTCAGCTTCACCAGTGGTGCGGGCGAAGTCTCGTTGAGTATTTCGCCGTTTGAAAACTCTCCCAACCTGGACATCCTCGCAGAGTTAATCAACTCGTCTGGAACCGTGCTGGCCTCGAGCAACCCTGCAAATACGCTCAACGCGTCTCTCACACACACAGTCAGTGCCGGGACGTACTACCTGCGAGTCAGCGGCGCGGGTCTGGGAGATCCTCTGGGAACCGGATACACGGATTACAGCAGCATCGGGTATTTCTCTGTCACCGGGACACTTCCCCAGGCGACTGAGTCGGCGCCGGAAGCAGTCGCGGATGCCTATTCAGTGTTTCCCGGACAGACACTGACTGTCAGTGCCGCGGGCGTACTGAGCAACGACTCGGATGCCGATAACGATCCTCTAACGGCAGTCATCGTTTCCGGCCCATCGAATGCGTCCTCTTTCAATCTGAATGCCGACGGTTCCTTTACATATACGCCGAATTCCGGATTCACCGGCACGGATTCGTTTTCGTATCAGGCCAGCGACGGGAGCCTCGAATCGGCTGTCGCGACAGTGACAATCACAGTTGATGACAGCGATGCGACGTTGATCGCTCAATGGCAGTTCGACGAAACGAGCGGATCAACAGCGACGGACAGCGCGGGAGCCGACAATAACGGCACGTTAATCAGCGGATCATTCGCCAGCGACGCCGAGCGGGGTCAGGTGGTCAGCCTGAGTGGCGGGAATTCCGTGGTGCGAGTGGATTCCACAGTCGACCTGAATTCGACGTGGACGATCGGGTCGTGGTTCAACGGACTGGCGAGCGGGACGTGGCGGACTCTGACGCGGGGTCAGGGTGGCGATCACCAGATTATCGTCAGTGCCGGCGGCCAGCTGGGTGGTTATTTCAATACCGGCGCCAACGGTTTCGTCAGCAGCGGCTTTGATATGAACAGCCTGTCAAGCGGCTGGCATCATGTGGCGGCCGTGGGCAGCGGCGGCTCGACGGTGTTTTACGTCGATGGTCAGCAGGTGGGTTCGATCTCGCGGCAGTCGACGACGGATGTGTATACGCTGGGCAACTATGTCGATGGCGGGCAGCGATTCAGTTCTCACCTGGACGATCTGCGGGTTTACAACCGTGCCTTGTCCGCCAGTGAGATTGCCACTCTGACCGATCCCGGGCCTGCGGCTCCTGTGGCGTCGAGCGACTCGTACAGTGTGTCGCCGGGCAGCGTCCTGAGTGTAAATGCGGCTTCCGGCGTTCTGAGCAATGATACGGACTCGAACGGCGACTCTCTGACGGCTGCCGTTGTCAGTAGTCCGTCGAATTCGACATCCTTCACGCTCAATAGCGATGGCTCGTTCAGCTACACACCAGCGACCGGATTTACGGGCACGGACAGCTTTACCTACAAGGCCAGCGACGGGAGCCTCGAATCGGCTGTCGCGACAGTGACAATCACAGTTGATGACAGCGATGCGACGTTGATCGCGCAGTGGCAGTTCGACGAAACGAGCGGATCGACAGCGACGGACAGCGCGGGAGCCGACAATAACGGCACATTGATCAGCGGATCATTCGCCAGCGACGCCGAGCGGGGTCAGGTGGTCAACCTGAGTGGCGGGAATTCCGTGGTGCGAGTGAATTCCACAGTCGACCTGAATTCGACGTGGACGATCGGGTCGTGGTTCAACGGACTGGCGAGCGGGACGTGGCGGACTCTGACGCGGGGTCAGGGTGGCGATCACCAGATTATCGTCAGTGCCGGCGGCCAGCTGGGTGGTTATTTCAATACCGGCGCCAACGGTTTCGTCAGCAGCGGCTTTGATATGAACAGCCTGTCAAGCGGCTGGCATCATGTGGCGGCCGTGGGCAGCGGCGGCTCGACGGTGTTTTACGTCGATGGTCAGCAGGTGGGTTCGATCTCGCGGCAGTCGACGACGGATGTGTATACGCTGGGCAACTATGTCGATGGCGGGCAGCGATTCAGTTCTCACCTGGACGATCTGCGGGTTTACAACCGTGCCTTGTCCGCCAGTGAGATTGCCACTCTGGGCTCAAGCAGTGGACCGGCTTTCGAAATCACTTCGTTGCCTGATGGACAATCACAGTTCATCGCCACACGGTCTGGCGGGCACGCGGGTTCTGTCGTTGACGAGCGTCGTGAGCAGGTCAAGTTGCAGCCCGCCCTGACAGTACCATTTGGAATCACCGGTGTCGTCGACGCTGCGTTGCAGGCAGACGACTCTACAGTCGATGACGAAGCATCGGATGCTCAGGCTCCGATTTCCATTGCGTCGCTGGAACTGGCACTCGATGCCCTTGTTGTCGGTGAAACCGAGTTGCAATAAGTCAAGTGGCTTATCTCAGGTCGATCGACATGGACGTGCTGTTGGCGACGGGTTGAACGGGAGCGTAGCGGTTGGTTCTCGCTCGACGCGCTCCGCCGCCTGGATAGAAGGCGACTCCCAGATACGAGTCGACGGTTCCGGTATAGGCCGGAGTGATGAAATTCGCCTGTCCAAACAACGTCCAGTGGTCACTGAGTGGAATGTCGACCTCGGCACCAAAGAGCACTCGCTCGCCAGATGGTCGCTGATTGGGATCAAGAAAAGGCGGCAGTGCTTCAAAGGCCACGTTGCGCTCGCCATGACTTTCGGCGATACCCAGCCAGAGCGTTGTGCGGGCAGCGTTCTCCCAGGTGCGAGCCCAATAGAGCGCTCCCTGACTGACTGGCTCAAGCACGACCGGTATGGCACCCAGAAAGAATGCGCGGTCGCTGTCGTGCGAGACCTGAGCCCGGATACCGACTTCCTCGTTGCCAAACTGCCAGCCAATGCGGCCACGGGCCTGACTCAGACTGGTCTGGTCAAAGTAGTTCTGGTGCAGAAAATCCCAGGCGGCTGCCCAGATGACTCCATTATCGTGTCGCTGAAACACGCCCAGAGTCGTGAAACTTTGCGACCGGCCGCTCGCCTCACCGAGACGGTCAAAGACCTGCACGGCGTTGTCCGTGTAGTTGATTGACGTACCAATCTGCATACCCAACCCGATGTGGTCACACAGTGGAAGTCCCAGATTGGCGGACACACGTCCGCCGAAGTGAGCGTTCACGCCGTAATCCTGTGGCTGTTTGGAACCCTCGAGCCCTGTAAAGATCGACAGATTGTCCCACAACGAGTCGGGCTCAATGGACTCCATACATCCCGTGGACAATGTCGGACCAGGATCTCCAAAGATTGAGTCGACATCAGCGCAGCAATCCTGACACGCGCCGCAGCTCGCGATTCGATCGGGTCGGCAGGTGTCATCTGCGGACGCACAGAGTCGATTCACGAACAGTGTCGCGAGCGTCAGCAACACACTGAATCGACGCATCTCCGGTTCCTTCCGGTACGCGGGGAACTTCAGGAATTCCAAGTCTGGGGTAGCCGAAGTCGCCAGACTTTGGCCACCTCGTGAATCACGGCGAACAACCAGACTCTTGCGAGTTCGGCTACCACGTCAGTCGGACGGGCTTGGAACTACTGCACTTACGCAGCTACACCCTGACCGGCATAATCGGCAAAGTTTGCCACATGGCTTCAGAGAAACCCCATTAATGCGGAGGGATTTACTGGAGTCGTTAGCCTTGGATGCCCGCTGGTTCGGCGGAGTTACGGTTTGAGTGGATGGGCAGCTCGCGGATTGCGGGGCATAATGCTTCAGGTGGAGACGCCACGCAGTCCAACGTTGCTCAGGAGATCGGCATGGCCGCGGAACGTATGTTCGACGTGCTGGACGAAGGAACTTTCAGTGTCGTTCGTTTCCGATCCGACATTGAGGAAGCCTCGACTCGGGCGGGCGAGGTCTACGACGATCTGGTGCAGTTCGCCGGTCAGGTGGAATGCCTCAAACTGGCGATTGATCTGACGGGCATGCGATATGTCCCCAGTAGTGTGCTTGGGATTTTCGCCCGGCTGTCGGGGCAAGGCATCGAAGTTCACGTTGTCGGTGCTTCATCGGACATCGTCGAAGTTCTGGAAGTCACACGACTCAACCGGATCATGCACGTCAACGAGATTGATGTGACGTCGTACGACACCAGTCCG
Source organism: Planctomycetota bacterium (assembly GCA_963579025.1). Classification (GTDB taxonomy): domain Bacteria; phylum Planctomycetota; class Planctomycetia; order Planctomycetales; family Planctomycetaceae; genus CAUZFZ01. The sequence goes on from CAUZFZ010000077.1 coordinate 9,740, forward strand.
GTTCAGGTCGAGGTACCGCCAGACTGCACTGCGGCGGCGCTGGATGCCTACTTCATCAGGTGTCCGTCCTGCGCAGTCGAATGCCGGATTGCCAAGCATGATCTGGGGCACCGCTTCGAATGTTCCGGCTGCGAGCACGGTTTCGCCGTCACTGCGGAAATCCTGGGCAGTGCCACACATGTGCGCGCCCGCTGTCCGAAGTGCGATCACATTCTGCGAGTGCGTTCCACTTATTTGCGTCAGCCCATCGCATGCAACCACTGCGACCAGCATCTGGAAATCCGCGCGGTGCTGTGACTGAGCCAGCGCTGTTCAGATCCCGATGGATGGAGTTCCGATCCACGTTGACCCGCAGTCGACGGGCACCATAGTTTCCCGCCCCTCGCCGCAGATGCTCAACAATCGACTCGCCTCGCCGGAAACTGACAGGGATGTTGAGTCGTGAATATGACCATCCGCCGCCGCCGAATTCGACTCGGGTCGATCGTCTTAATTGCTCTCCTGCTGAGCCCACCGGCCGAGACATTCGCAGGCGAGCTGAATCGTGTCCGGGATCAGGCCCGCACCTCGTCCTCTGATTCCGGCTCGTCCGGCGGCTCTTCCAGTCGCGAGGATCGGCACGGGCACGATGACCATCACCACGGACACGATCCGTGGCACGACCACCACGATGACGGCAACAGCCTGTCGGACGATCTGTTCGGTATCGGGTTCCTGGCAGCACTTGTCGGAGTCAGCTCGCCATTCTGGGCTCCGCCTCAGTTGCTGGGCGACGACGGTGAAAAGGGGTATTTCCCGGGTCACCCGTATGACAATGCTGTCGGCGGCCTGGTGCCTGACAAGACTCCATCCGGAGCACACGACACGCTCGTCGTGCTGCAGGGCCAGTACGGAGACGACTTCGGAGGCGTCTCACATGCAAACGGCCGGCTGATTCTGGAAAGTGCGTGGCGACTGGGCATCGACACCGAGTTCAACTATCGGCACGAAGACGGCTCGCCATCCGACGATCTATGGACCGGCGACTTCAACGTCACGTGGCGGTTCGCTCAAAGTGAGCCGCTGCAGTTTCGCACGGGCGTTGGATTCAACTGGCTGGCCGATCGCCAGGGTGAAGACTACGGCTTCAATTTCACCTACGGAGCGGACCTGTTTCCGGGTGACCCGTGGGTTCTGTCGAGCACCATCGACTGGGGCCGACTCGGTGAAGCGACGCTGTTTCACAATCGGACGACGATCGGTGTGACGCAGAACGGCTGGGGATTGTACACCGGCTACGACTACTTCAATGTCGGCGGCGCCGGGCTGCATGCCTGGATCAACGGGATTGAACTGCGGTTTTGAACGCGCTCGTTTCGTTCAAGCGAAACGCGGGCCGCATTCTGGCTGACAGAGCACTGGACACAGGTCTGGGCCAGTGGAAGTCACTACGATCTTCCTTGGATCACGACTAAGATCCGGCCCTTCCCGCCCTCTAGCCCCATCCAGACCATCCCACCGGAGTGTTCCCATGATCCTTCGCTGCCTGCTCTCTATTTCGATATCGCTCGGTGCATCGCTGGTATTTGCCGACGATCACGAACTGAAGACCGTCGACGAAGCTCCGAAGGGGTTGTCACCGGCCATCGAAAAGCTGCTCGACCCCGCTGGCTTTCAGATCGCTGGCGACGATGGAGCAGTCGTCGAGTTGTGGCTGCTCAAAAGCGTCGCCGTGAAACCGAAGTTCAAATCAAGCTTCAGTCAGATGTACCCATTTATGCCGGGACAGTTGCTCGGCGCAATCCGCGTGGGAGACGACGTCGAATACACAGATTTCCGCGGCCAGGCGATGAAGACTGGAACGTACACACTGCGGTACGGCCTGCAGCCGATGGATGGCAATCACGTGGGAACCAGTGAAACGTCCGATTTTCTGCTGGCCCTGCCCGCGAAGATCGACACGAAAAGCGACGCGATTGGAAGCTTTGACGAACTTGCCGAGCTGAGTGCCAAGTCTGCCGGCTCGACTCACCCGGCCATTTTCTCTCTGCTCGACCCGAAGAAGGTGAAGAAGAAGCCAAAGCTCGAACAGGACGACTTTTCCGAGCACTGGATTCTGAGCCTCGTGGGCAAAGGCAAAGAAAAGGACAAAGACGTCGACCTGAAAGTGCGTCTGGTCGTCGTCGGCCAGTCTGAATAATTGCTGTCTGAAGAACGCGAAGTAGCCCGGTGACTTATGCAACTGGCCCGAACAGTCCTGACCTTCGCCGTCATCCTGGCCCCGGTCATCGCGTCATCCGGCGAGACCGAGACCGAGACTCCGACGAGTGACGGTTCCAAGCCAAAGGCCGCCGTCAAAGGTGCGGCGAAGGCTCCCGAACCGAAACGAGAGCTGTTTCACGGAACCGTTCTGCTTGCGCAGTACGCGTTGAAGAAACGGGGCATCAAAGTTGCCGAGGAGATGAACGATCAGGCGGTCCTCGAAACACCGGACGGCGAGTTGATCCCCATCGCGGCTGACTGGCGGGGCCGGGCATTCTTTCAGGACAAGCGGATGCGGGGTCGGAAGACCGAGCTTGTCGGATACCGTCGTCCCGGAATCCCGTACCTGCAGGTGCTGGTCGTCTTCTTCATCAACGAGAAGGGCCAGCGCGAAGAAATGGACTACTGGTGCGACGTCTGTTCGATCCCGATGTACGAGATCAAGGACTGTGAATGTTGCCAGGGACCGATTCTCTTTCGACTGCGTCCCGGCAAGTTGCCGTCGTACATCGATCTGCAGTTGAAGCGAGACGATGCGAAACCAGTCGGCAGAAAGTGACTGCCTGTGCGTCGTCCAGAACACTAATTGACGCTAATCCTCACTAATTGCGATTAGCGTCAATTAGTGTTCCGCAGTTACCGACCTGATGGGGTCCGGCCACGCCGCGTTCCGGATTGGAACGCATGCAGAAATAACCCCAAATTACGCCCTTTCATTGGCCCGCGGCCAAGATGTGGCGGCTGGAAGCTACCAATACAGGAAGAGCGGAACTCGTTTCCTGCACGCATCTTTTACGATTACTCCTGATCCATGCCGTCTCCATCGACCACGCCCTATCTTGTCCGTCTGGCCGAACGGCTGACGACTGCGCTGGCTCCGATGGACGCGGCGCGTCGGCAGAGACATCGCGATTTCATCTGCTCGTTGCAGCAATCGGATGGTGGATTTGGCGGGCGCGAAGGCGATTCGGATCTGTACTACACCAGCTTTGCCGTCCGTGGCCTGGGAATGCTCGGTGGTATGACGCCGGACGAGTGCGGTTCCGTAGCGCGGTTCCTCGGCGAGTTTGACTGGCGGACGCTGAATGTCGTCGACCTGATGAACTGGCTGAACACAGTGCTGGCAGTGCAGGTGTTCGGGGGCCAGGACCTGCTGGCCGAAGCCGACGCGGACTGGCCTCAACAGATGGCCGCTCGTCTGGAAGCCGTGCGCACTAATGACGGTGGCTATGCCAAATCGACTGAAGGCGCTGCCGGCAGCATGTACCAGTCGTTCCTCGTCACGCTGACCTATGAACTGCTGGGGATGCAACCGCCACAGCCCAACGCACTCATTCAGTTCGTTTACGACCGCCAGCGGGACGACGGCGGCTTCGTCGAAATTGGTCCGATGAAGAACAGCGGGACGAATCCCACGGCGGCCGCGATCGGCCTGATGTCGGTTGTGGGTGGAATGGACGAGGAACTCCGCAACGACGTCCGCGATTTCCTCAAGCTCGTCTGGAGCGAGGAAGGCGGGTTTCAGGCGAATAAACGCATCACATTTGCAGACGGGTTGTCGACGTTTACGGGACTGCTGACCGTTCAGGACCTGTCGCTGGACGGGCTCGTCAGCGAACGCGTCATCGAGCGTTTTCTGACCGACTGGCTCGAATTCCCCACCGGCGGTTTTCGCGGAGCCAGTTGGGATGATCAGGCCGACGTGGAATACACCTTTTACGGACTCGGCTGCCTGGCGCTACTCTGGAGTGCCGCGTAAGTTCTGTACGCTGCGTCCGATCCACCCGATAACTCGCGCGAGCTTGAAGTCCAGCCGGTCAACCTGCGACAGTTGCCGCGTTGAATCACTGCCTCGTTAGGTCAGGAACCCTGCATGGCGACCAGGCTCGGAAATTTGCGGAACAGTCTTTATCGGCTTCGGAACACCCGGCGACTCATTCGCTGGGGTAACGGTTTCAGCCTGTTGCTCAACGCCGCCGTCGTGATCCTGCTGATCGCGTTTCTGGCAGACTGGCAACTGGACATGACTCGCGCACAGCGCGGCGTCCTTTTAGGGATCGTGTGCGTAGCGCTGGTGTGGTCCGTGCGTCGCTTCACGTTGCCATGGCTCAGGCAATATGACGACATCGTCGACTTGGCTCTGGCTGTCGAGAAGCAGCAGAACATCGACAGCGATCTGGTCTCGGCTCTGCAGTTTGAACGGCCAGAGGCCAGCACCTGGGGCTCGGTTCAGCTTGAACAGGCCGTCATTTCGCAAGTGGCCGAAACGGCTCCGCAAATCAACGTGTTTCAGGGACTGCCACTGGCTGACTTCAAACGGCGAGTATTGGCCGCCGCAACGGTCTCGGTCATCGTCGTGTTCAGCGCGGTAAGTCAGCCCGGCTGGTACGGCGCGTTCTTCAGTCGCATGCTGCTTGGGAACGTGCAGTATCCCACACGAACACAGGTCCAGATCATCGCCGTCAATGGCAAGGCCCTGCTGAACAAGGAATCTCGCGGCGGGCAGACGGTGGTCGACTCGATCCGCAGCCCGTTCGGCCATGCACTTCAATTTCATGTCATCGCACGCGGCGAGATTCCTGAGTCCGATTCAGGTCAGGTCCGAATCACGAGCGTTGATGGTGACATCGCGACAGAAATCGAGATCACACGCGTTGATCCGAAAGCCGACGACGGTAGAGAATTACCTGACGGCATCAGGCAACTACTGGGACAGGACCCCAAAGGAAATGGTTACGCGGTCTTCTCTGGTGAGCTGCCGCGTCTGATGGATTCGGTCACGTTTCGCGTGTTCCTCGGCGATGCCCGTTCGCGGACGTATACGATCGAAGCCATTCCGCTGCCGGTCGTTGATCTACAGGTCGATGTCACACCACCGGCTTACGCAGTGGAGGCCACTCTTAAGTCCGACGCACGAGGCAGTTCGAAGCGGCAAGTTTCGGTGGTGGAAGGGTCAAGCGTTGATCTGACCGTGCAGTGCCTCAACAAGCAGCTCACATCAGCAACGCTGTGGCTGGGCGAGACCGAGGAACCCTACCAACTGACTCCAAAAGACGGCCTGAAGAAGCGCTGGACACTGAACACCACTGGTACGCCACTGGCCTCCGTGTCGGAGCCGTTGCAGTACCGAGTGCAAGTGACCGACGAGCAAGGCTTACAGCTTGAGAGTCCGATTCACGGCACGATTCGGCTGCGCACCGATCAGGCGCCACGCACGGCAGTCAGCGTCCGAACGCGGCGAGTGATCCCCACGGCAAAGCCACCAATCCGGTGGTCAGCGTCCGACGACTTCGGGCTGGAACGTGTCGTGGCCGAGGTCCAGATCGCTCGCGAAGATGGTAATATTGAAAAGGATGAGGTTGAAATTGCGGCGCGTGTCGACGGAAAGGCTGCCCCCACAGCGCTGGATGGCGACTATCCTCTCGACCTTTCGGCTTTCAAGTTGGTAAAAGGCGATGAACTTAAGGTCACATTTGTGGCATACGACTACCGCGGAGAAGAACTCGAATCACAGCGAAGTTTCAGCGAGCCGGTCATCTTTCAGGTCACAGACCGGCAGGGCATTCTTTCAGGCCTGCTCGAAACGGATCAGGAGTCAGCAAAACAGCTTGACGCCATCATCCGCCGAGAACTTGGAATCGGAGAGACTCGATGACTAAGAGAGCGATTCTGGTTGGACTGGCTGTCGCTATGGGCGTGACGTCTTTCTCACTGGCCGTCGACAAATTGTCGCTCCGCCGAAAGCAGATTGATCAGCAGAGAGCACGTGCGATGGCTCAAAAGCTGGTTTCGACCGCGGTCGATCTGCAGCTCAATCAACTCGAAGACAACGGTCTGACCGACCTGCCGATCTATAAAGAGATCAGCGCGATGCAGGACAGCATCGGCGAACTGGTCGAAGACGAGATGGCGGATGTGGTCGAAATCCTGCTGGACGCGCAGGGCCTGAAGTCATCCGCCGAACGGCAGAAGAAGTTTGTCGAGGCCCGCACAACGATCCGCGACATCGTCATCAAGCTGGCCATCGAGCGGCAGAATCTGCTGCGTCGGCTGAAGAATGCCGAGATCACCGAACAGGTGCACCGGCTGATCAAGCTCGAAACCAGCACGATGAAAACGACAAAGGGACTGCCGGAAGAATCGCAGACACGTCGATTGCAGCTCGCCGTCGAGACCATCGAAGACCAGCGTGACGTGAAGCAACTGTTCCTGCATCTGGTCGAGACACTCGCCGATGTTGCCACTTGGGGCGGTCCACTGGGCGACGGAGCCACGCGCGGCATTCGCATCCTTAAAGAAGAAGACCTCGGCACGCATCTCGACAAAGCTGGCGACGAGCTGGAAGCCACACGCTACGAACCGGCAAGCATCGAACAGGCTGCTGTGGTTGCCGGCCTGAAGAAGTTGCTGGCGCAACTCAACAAGACACAGGGCCTGCTTAGCTCTGACAACGAATCGATGATGGAGAAAATTCGCGACTTGGTGGAGCGTCAGCAGGAGACCCGCGAAAAGGTCGAAAAGGCCAACATCGAGAACCCCGAGCAGAACAACGAGCTTGTCGGTGAGCAGCGTGAGATCGCGGCCGACCTGCAGGACCTGGCCGACAAACTGCCGGACAACATCGAAACGCGACAGCAGATTCAGAACGCGATTGAGGCTGCAGAACAGGCGGCGGAAGACATTTTCTCGATGCAGGAAGACGAAGCCGTTGAATCACAGCGGCAGGTTGAAGGCCAACTGGCAGCACTGGCAAACTCACTGCGTGAAGGAGCCGAGCAGGATCTGGACGCCTTCACCGCGGCCGAACTGTCACAACGCGTCGCCGATCTGGAAGCTGTCAAAGCTCAACTTCAACAGGCCGTGGAACAGGAACAGGCCGCGACCGAAAACGTCAAAGCAAAGCCGCAGGAAGCCGCCGCCAAAGCCGACGCGGCGAAGGCAACAGTCGATGAAATCGAAAAAGCCAACGCGGAACGAAATCTGCCTGAATCTCTCGAATCAACACTTGCTGAAGCCGCCGAAGCTGTTGAACGCGCTGCGGACGCTCCCATCGAAGATCTGAAGCCGGTCCCGGCGGAGCCACAGGAAGGTGATCCGGCGAAACCGGAACAGACCGAGGCCGAAGCCGCCGCTGAAGCGGAAGCCGTCGAAGCTTCCGAACAGGCAGAAGAGACTCTGGAAAACGCTACCGAAGCCCTCGAAAACGCCTTGGCAGCGACCGAAGAGGAGCTGGCGGAAGCACAGCGAATGGAAGCGGCCGTCAAGATCGGCGAGCTGGCTCGAGCAGCGGAAGCTCTCGAACGAGCCGCTGCCGCGGAACGTCAGATTGCGGACGCCGCCGAAGAGATCGCAGACGAGACGCCGACTAAAGAAGCACTGACTCCGGAAGACGCCGAAGCTCTGGCGGAGGAAGCCGCTGAACTTACTGAGGATCAGCAGGACATCAGCGACGTCGTGGCGAAGCTGGCGGAAGGCGTTGAAGAAACGGCTCCAGAAGTTGCGGAGCTGTTAAAGGACGCTTTGGCCATGGCAGAAGAGACTGCCAAGCCACTGAAGGCAACTGAAACGGCGGCCGAAGAAGCGGAAGCCGCCAGTGAAGCCATGGCCAAAGCCGAGGCTGACAAAAATGAAGAGGCGATGGCATCCGCCGAAACGGCCGAATTGGAAGCTCAGACCGAAGCAGCAGAGGCAGCCGCGGAGGCAGCAGAAAAAGCAGCCGAAACGGCAGAGCAACTGACCGCCGCGGCCGAAGCGATTCGCGAAGAAATCGCCGAAACAGCCGCAGAACTCGCCGAACTGACAGCAGAGCAACTTGCGAAAGTCGACGAGGCGCAGGCAGCGGTCGAAGTCGCGATGGCCGAAGCGGATGAGTCGCTGGCTGACCGTTTGCAGAAGCTGAGCGAAGCGCAGGCCAAAGTCGCCGAAGCCGAAGCCGAGCAGTTGCGTGCCGAGGGTAAGAAGGAAGCCGCCGACGCGATGGAACTGGCTCAGAAGATCGCTGAAGCCGCCGCAAAGCAGACCGAGGCTGAAGAGGCGGCAGCAGAAGTCGAGTCCGGCGAAGCCGCCACTCCATTGGAAGCCGCCAAAGCACAACAGGCAGTTGCGGAAGCCGTCGAAGAACTGGCGAAGGCCGCTGCAGAACGTCCCGCTGCGGAAGAGGCCAAAGAAGCTGGCGAACCTGACCCGTTGGCCGAGGCGTTAGAAGAAGCGCAGCAGGCCGCCGCGGAAGCTGCGAAGCAAACCCTCGATGGAGACATGGAACAGGCCGAAGCCTCACGGGAACAGGCCGAAGAAGCACTGGCCAAAGCGGCGGAAGCCGCTGCGGAAGAAGCCAAAGAAGCGGCCGCCGCCGAGCCAACTGGCGAACCTGACGCGGACGCCCAGAAAGCGGTCGCAAAAGCTGCCGAAGCCGCCGAGGAACTGGCAAAGTCTGATGCAGACGAAAATGCTCAGGCAGCGGCCGAATCACTGGCCGAAGCAGGTGAGGCTGCGAAAGAAGCGGCCGAGAATCTGAAAGACGACCAGGCAGAACTGGCCAAGACACCACAGGAAGAAGCCGGTGAAGCTCTCGCGGACGCCAACGAAAAACTGGCCGAGGCCATTAAAGAACTTGCCAAACAACAGGCCGACGAACTGGCTGACGTCTCAGAAGCGGCCGAAGCGGCGGAAGAGCTTGCGTCCAAAGTCGATGCCAGCGCAGCAGCGGCATTGAGAGAGACTGAGAACGCCGCCAACGAGGCGCAGGAAACTTCTGAAGCCCTGGCTCAACTCGACGAGCCCGCCGGTCCGCAGGAACCAGGTGAAGGTGAACCGGGTGAGCCTGGTACTCCAGAACCGGGAACACCGGAACCGGGCGCTCCGGAACCGGGAACACCAGAAGCCGGCACACCGGAACCAGGTGAGCCTGGTGAAGCAGGAGAGCCCACCCAACCCAATCCTGGTGAGCCAACCGCTGAGTCCGCTACTGCCGAGCTCGCAGCCGCCGACGAAAAAATTCAGGAAACGCTCGAACGAGCCGCCGCCGACCTGGCTGCCAAAGAACAGCAACTGGAACGAGAACAGGCACTGGCGCAGGCACTGGCGGAACTGGCGGAATCCCAGCAGGACTCTGTCGACCAGATCGCAGATGCCCGCGACATTCTGGAACAGCTCACGGAAGCCATGGCCGAGGCAGAAAATGGCGAGAACACGGGCGAAGGTGAACCAGCTGGCGACCAACCTGCTGGTGATGAACCTGCTGGTGATGAACCAGCCGGCAATCAGCCTGCTGGCGATGAACCTGCCGGTGACCAACCCGCTGGTGACCCGGCAATGAACAAAGAGCAGCAGAGTGCAGCACAGAAAGTTGCTCAAGCGATGCGGCAATTCGCCGAATCGCAGCGTCTGACTGGTGAAGGTGCTGTCGAACTGTCAGGGCAGGAAGAAGTCGCCAACGAGCCGATTCGTGAGGCGCTTGAACTTGCCTCGGCACTACTCAGACCTGAAGCAACGCCACCCGGCGAAGCCGCAGAAGGCGACGCACCGTTGGGCACGCCGGCTGAACCGGGACAGACTCCGGAAGGTCAACCTGCGGGCGATACGCCGGAGGGCCAGCCAGGAGAAGGGCAACCGGCCGAGCCCGGACAGTCTCCACAACCTGGAGAAGCACCTGCCGAAGGTCAGCCGGGTGAACCAGGTCAGCCGCAGCCAGGTGAACCGGGTCAGCCACAACCAGGTCAGCCCGGGCAACCGGGTCAGCCGCAGCCGGGACAACCTGGTCAGCCGGGGCAACCCGGTCAGCCACAGTCCACTGAGTTGGGGACGGGCTTTGTTCCGGAATCTCCTGAAGCAACTGCCCGCATGATGGCCACTCCCGATCTGCTCGAACAGATTGCTGATCTTCTGGCAGGCGCGCTCAGTGAGCTTCCGGAATCTGGTGACCAACAGGCCTCAGCTGAGGCCCAGCCAGGTCAACCCGGACAGCCGCAGCCCGGGCAACCGGGACAGCCACAGCCCGGGCAACCCGGCCAGCCACAACCTGGTCAACCCGGACAGCCGCAGTTGGCACAAACGTCGGCGACGGCCGAAGGTGGCGGAGCATCTCAGGGTGGTCAATTCTCAGAGAATCAGAAGACGAAAGATGAGTCTCTGAGTCTTGTCGATGACACAAGCCCCAAGGGAAACAGCGTTACACCTGACTCGAACGAAGCCGATCGTGACGTACGGGCCAGGAAACTGGAACAGACGCCATGGTTCGCAAAGCTTCCCCCAGAACTGCGAAACGCGATCATGTCGAGCAGTCAGCGACGCGCACCACGCGCCTATGAAGTTCGGCTGCGGAGATACTTCGAAAGCATTGAATAGGGTACGTGAAAAGAGAATTTCAACTCTCATATTGAGTATTGATTCACAGGTGTTACACTCGCGGTCGTCGCTTCGGTTCAGTGGACGAGTATCTCCACGGGCGGCAATCGTTTTTTCTCGGAAGGCGGAGTTCAATGGCTGAAGGCACGATTAAGAAGTTGACGGAAAAGGGATTTGGATTCATCGACACGGGGGACGGTGGTGACATGTTCTTCCACATGAGCAATCTGGTAGACGTTCGTTTTGAAGAACTTCATGAAGGACAGAGTGTGAGCTACGACCCAGGTCAAGGCCCGAAGGGCCCACGGGCGGAGAACGTCAGACCTAACTGACTTTCAAATCCAGCTCAGGACACACGAGAAGCCGGCGGTCTCATCCGCCGGCTTTTTTTGTTTGGCGCAGCGACTCACCAGGAAACGGACTGGCTGGCTTCGATCGCAGCGGAGTGGCTCCGTTGCCGGGGAAGCAACCTGTGCCACGTGCGGACGTCATGACTTTCCATCAGTTTCAACCGATGTCGTAAGTAGTGCGAATCCTGGAGATGATTCCGGGAGTCCATCCGCGGCGATTCAGGCATTTCACACCGGTGTCCTTCAATCGTGCGGCAATCGCGTCGTCGTCCATTCCGCTCTGGACCAGCCTGAGGATCAACTTCAGATGCCGATTGACCACCGGGTCGTTGTGAAACTCCCGCTCCTCGCTGGCCAGGTTCTGATACAGCCAGCCTCCGACATAAAGTGAGGCTCCCACGACGATCAACGTGATGATACGGACGATCGAAGGACTGCCGGCCAAGTCAAACAGCAGTACTTTCACAGCCGAAGCACTGAACACCAGCAGCGATGACTGTCCGAAAATCCGCTCTCCCCGCTTAAGAGCGTAGATCAACACCGCGACTGCCAGAACGGCCCAGGAAGTCGAAATCACCAGCCCGCTGTCAAACGCACGGATGGTTGCCACCATGAATGTCAGATGTCCTGCATAGATTAGTGCAGGCAGAAACTGTCGGTTGTCGTTGGTCCTCGCCAGATAGAAACAGGCGATGTAAATCATGATTGCATAGCCGAACAACGTCCCCGATGGAAATGGCACAGCGACCTCAGCGGCGTCGGAGACGATCGCCAGAAACAGCCCGCAAATCATCACGAAAACAGTCACAAACACTGCCGGAGTCACTGCCTCTTTCGGCCATGCTTTCTGCGACCAGACAAAGACCAGCCCCAGCGGCAACACCAGCGTCGCCCAGGGCAGAAACTCCTTTGGAACGAGCTCAAAGAACAGGACATGCCCCGTCACGCACGAGGCGTATGTACTGACCAGTCCGACAGCTGCCTCACTGGTTGAATTCGGGATTCGTCGCCTGGCGAACACGTAACAGCCGATCAGAGCGGCCACACTTCCCAGAGCGATGACAGCAACCAGCGGCCGCGCGTGCTCGCGCAGAATGAAGTACTCGACCAGATAGAAATACAACAGTGGCAACCCGTGGGCCACTGCTTCACTGGACTCCATCGGTTTCCTGTAACGCACCGAGAAGTACGCCGCCGTCGCCGCAAAGACGATGAACTGCAGGAACTGATAAATGGCTGCCGTCACCCATTGTGGCTCGCCGGCACTCCGCCAGGCGGCATCGAAACAGATGATGGCCATATACATGGCGACCAGATACGTGACGCGATTCCCCTCCTGAATCGACAGAAACGAAAACAGCAGACTCCAGGCCGTGAAGTAGATCAATAACCCGACGATGTCCTGCGGCAGTGAGTCAACCAGTATTGGGGTCAGATAAACTCCCACTGCCGCGAGGATACCGTAAACACTGTTTTCAAATCGTCGTCCGAGGACGAGCGCACCAACGCTGACAGCTGCCACGATCACAATCGCAACAACATGCGGTATCAGTTCGTAATAAAGATGGCCGGCATAGGCCGTCAGATAGAGGATGATGACGCCAACGCCCGGCAGCCAGGCAGCGTACAGTCGGTCCTTCTGAGCCAGCGACAATCCCCCGACAATGAACGCAAGCGCTGACAGTACAGCGATGCCCAGTTGAATGGGTGGCGTTAACCATCCGGCGTCGTAAACGAGCCGCAGGAAGTAGGCCGCAGCAAGAACAAAGGACAGTGCGGCACCGCAAGCCATTACGGTAGTCGCATTAACGTCCTTCCGCGAAAAGACGCGGTCAATGAATTCCGGTCGATTTTTTCCGACCGTGGGTGCAGGACGCCGGGCAGCCGCACGGGGACGGGATGGCCCAGACGACGGAGCGGACGCTTCGGGCCGTTCACTGGCCGCCGACGTGTCTTCACTGGTGCTGAGTTCTTCAACCAGTTCCGCATCCGCGAACTCAAGATCCGTGATCACTTCATCCAGCGGCACACCGAGCTCTGCTTCCAGCACGGTTTCAATTCGCGCAAGTCGGTCTTCCAGTCGAGCCAGACGGTCATTGTCATGCGCCATCAGTGTGGACTCCTCTCGCGAATCCCAGTAGTCCCAAGTCCTCGAGTCACTCTACGCCGAAGGCGTTACACCCAATAGCCTGGGGTCGCCGCACAGCGGCGCATCCCAGGAAAACTGAATCCAGGTACGGCCAATAAATTCACAGCCTCAGAGCGTGAGAACGAGTTGCGCGTCCTGCTCACTGCTTCAGCGACATCAGCCGTGCAATGGCATCCGCGAGTCCGTCGAGTGCTGAATCATCCGGCAGCGTGATTGTCAATTTCGGCGGGCCGTCGCCTTCGCGATCGAGGCACTCTGAGAGGCGAGATTTCAGTTCGCCCGCGAGCTGTCCGGTGTGCGGCGAATCTGGTGCGGGCGGCAGCAACTCAGACAGGAACTGGAACGCCGCCGTCATCATCTGCCCTCCAGCAGCCGAGACCTGTTCTTTGCGCTGAGCGACTCGCGCTTCGTCCTCGGCGCGGCGGCGTTCGGATTGATCGACGGGGGCTTCCGGTACGGCTCCCAACAGGACTTCCAGACGACTTTTCAGTTCTTCCATGCCGCTGTGCATCTCAACTTCATCGACGTCCGAGTTGATGTCGAGCGCCGCCAGCGCCAGTTCCTTCTTGCTCGACAAAGTCGTCAGCAGACTTTCCTCAAGTGTCTGTTCCGTAACGAGCAGATAAACCTGCACAGGTCGCTTCTGGCCCATGCGGTGGGCTCGGGCGATGCGCTGTTCGAGGACCGCCGGATTCCATGGCAGGTCGACGTTGATCACTGTGTTCGCTGACTGCAGATTCAGACCGGTCGATCCGGCGTTTGTCGTGAGGAACAGTCGGCAGTCCGGGTCCGTCTGGAACCTGTTCACGAGTTGCTGGCGCTTCTTCTGCGGAACCTTGCCGTCCAGCCGGACGAAGTCGAGGCCACGCTTCTGAAGCAGCGGCTCGATCAGGTTGAGCATCGTCGTCCACTCAGAAAACAGCACGACCTTACGATCGTCTTCAGCAAACAATTCGTCGAAGAGTTCGGCCAGACGTTCCAGTTTCGTCGAGTATCCCGGCGCCTGCTTGTCGACCAGAAACGTGCTGTTGGCCGACATGCGGCACATCAACAGAGCTTTTTGCAATCGCAGTAGATCCATCTCACTGATGTACTTCTTGCCGATGATTTGTGAGACGGTTCGCTTATGCGAATTGTGCAGCTCTCGCTGTTCGTCGGTCGGTTCGATGCGAACGAGTTCGATGGAGCGTTCCGGAAGATCGCTCATCACCATGCCGCGCGTGCGGCGCAGCAGGATGGGCTGCAGACGCTCGCGCAGTTCGTCCAGATTGCGATAGCCGGTCACCTTGCCCTTCTCGTCCACGACGCGATGCCGCTGGAAGAAACGGAAGCCAGGGCCGAGATGCCGCTGATCGACGAATTGCGCGATCGAGTACAGCTCGTCGAGGCGGTTCTCGATCGGTGTGCCGGTCAGGACCAGCGCGAATCGCGAGCGCAGACTCTTGACGACGTTCGACGTCTTCGCCTCCCAGTTCTTGATGCGCTGAGCTTCGTCCAGCACGATCAAATCCCACGGAGCCGATTCAATCGACATGATGTCACGCAGGACCTGCTCATAGTTGCAGACCGTGAAAAACGCGTCCGAGTTGTACTGTTCGGCCCGCTCTTCCGGCTTACCCATGACGAGTTGCACGTCGCGTCCACAGAATCGGTGTACCTCGTTTCGCCACTGGCTTTTCAGCGACGTCGGGCAGATAACCAGCACGCGGCGAATGTCGGCTTCGCGAGCCAGCAGCTCGGCGACACCGATCGCCTGAATCGTCTTTCCGAGTCCCATCTCGTCGGCCAGAACAGCGCGCCCGGCACCGACGGCGAACGCGATACCGTCGAGCTGATACGGCAGCAGTTCGGCGTTGAGCAGTTCGGTTCGCAGTGCGTGTGCCTGTGGATCGCGGCGAATGTCGGTGACGAGCTGCTCGATGCGTTCGCCGAACAGTCGCTGCTGAATAAATTCCTCGGCGTCCGGGTAAATCGTGACGTCCTGGCCGTACTGCTCGAGTCGTGTAATGCGCCGGACGAGATCCGAGACGTCCTGGATCGTGCCCTTCTTGAGTGGCCCGATGATGCGACTGACGCCGGGTTCCAGGTCGTCGGGGACTCCGAGTTTCAGTGCCAGCTCGGTCCCGTACTTCAGGAAGACCGACGGTTCGTCGCGACGGTACGGCTCACTGAACGCCGCCGCCGGAAAACGCCGCCGCACTTTGCGCAACGCATGCAGGATGTGTTTGCATGTTCCGAGCGTGTTGGACCGGAAGTCCGGACACGAGCAGAACGAGTCGCCGCAGTGCTCGCCGCGCAACGCGACGCGGTACGACTTGCCCGACAGCGCACTCGTGACGATGTAGTCACCCCACGGAGTGTCGGCTCCGGTGTCGACGGCTTTCACCGTCATCTTCTCGTTGCGGGCGCGTTCCTCGCGATCGTCGAGGGCCTGTTCGATGAGCTGGACGTCGGAAAACTCCTCGATGGGGGCACGCTCTGCGGGTGCGACCGCGAGTCCCAGCAGCGTCTTCTCTTCCAGAATCAGCGAGAACGCGGCGCCGACGTGATGGCACGTCACGTCACAGGCTGTGCAGTTCCACAACAGACGGTCGCGCTGGTCGGCTCGCAGCGTGATCGTGACGACTTCACCGGTGGGTAGAGTCAGGCGGAACAGATCACCGCGCAGATAGACCGAATTCTGCGGGTCTTCGAATTCGAGGCGACCACCCCCGGCGATCAGTTTTGCTCCATCGGATCCCAGGAGCTGGCAGGCCTTCTGAAACGTCAACCGCGACAACCGATCGCGGAGAGTGAGTTGATTGCTCTTCTTCGTACGCGTATTCGCCGCCATGACTGACCTCCGTGCCGTGGGGAATCCTGATGGGAAATTTGACAGGGCGAATTATTGGAGTGACACGACGGCGCCGCAACAGTCGGACGCCACGTGTCCCGACGACTTCTGGACGAGTGCCGCAGGCACAGGCGATCTCACAATCAGGATCTGAATCAACCAGGGGGCCACTCTGCGGAGTTACCCGCGTGGCTGGGCAGGTCACTTCAGTCTGGCCGCGCAACACAACTGTTCGACAAGCTGGATCAGTGCAGTGCCGTCTTCTGCGGAGGGCCGGGGTCGCCGAATTTGCATGTGCTACTGGAAACGCTGGCGCTACCCGCGCACGCGCTATGACATTGAGCGCAATCGACCAACATTTTGATTCTGAATCTCTCTTATCATCTGCTCGCTGAACTCGAGCAATTTGTCCTCAAGAGGCTCCAGAATCGCATCGAATTCCCCAGTATCCCCCTTGCCGTCCTTCACGACGCTGTCTTTGGTGGCGTAATACGTAGCCGCCGTAAGTGAACCGGCCTTGTGGAATATGTCCTGTATGTTCTGCAAACGTCCGTGGGTTTCCTCTCCGAAGTAGCGGCTCGCCTGGGCAGCGAAGCGGTTTTTGTGCGTCATCCAATTCAACACGGCACCTTCGTATCCGTCCCAGGTTTCGACGTCCTGCCTTTCCCGCGTTTTGTCGCCAAGGGCTTTCCTTATCGCGACGTACATCGCACCATGCCTCAAATAGTAGTAAAGAACATCCGTGGCGCTACTGATCTCATAGAGGATTTCCTGTGCCCGGCTCAGTTCGGTATCACGCAGCTGGCGACTACTTTCCAGTTCGGCGTCAGCTTTCTGACGAAGGCGGGCGTTCCTGGCAGAGTTTTACTGGAAAAAGTAGCCGATCGCGGCCGTAGCTCCTGCAATTAAGATAGGAGCGAGGGGTAGGGGCATGATGCAATCTCCTAAGTAGCGAGGAAATTCGACCTATTGGTTCTTTTGTTACACGCTGGGCGTTATCAGTTCGTCGAAACGAATTGCGAACTATCCGGTGACATGGATGTCGACGGGTCGTTCGTGCGTTGAAGTTTTTCGCTTCGCGGGGCCGGGGACGTGTTGGTGGATCTTTGCAGGTACAATCAGGTTAAGTGAACTACAGAACACAAGCCTATCCGCTCATGTGCGGGGTGTCATCTAAATCGGGCAGGCGGATCTCGGGACGGATCGGCGGGTCGTGGGGATTGCCGCGACAGAGCACGCGCGGATGTGAGGGCTCCCGCCCGGGACTGGACCTGCAGGGAAGTGACCGCTGACGTTTGCCGGGAGGAACGGCGCAGCCGCGAACGGGATTGCGATGCGACCGGACGTTTCGCGGGCTCGGCAGCCGCTGCGGAAGAAAGTCCTCTCAGACATGACGCTGTGCCTGGCCGGGTCCGAGTCGGGCATACCATTCCGGCCGGTGCCGGCTGCTCATCACGCGCCGCCAGCCGGGCCGATCGATGCTCAGCAACTCACACAACCGGCCGCCCTGCAGGTTCGAAGCTGCGTTACGCGGTTTGGGCGGTGGGTCTGTTCCGGGTCCGACGACGTCGCCTGCGAACCACGGCCCCCAGAGCGAACATGCAGCAGCACGCCAATGTCGATGGCTCGGGTACCGGCGCGGGGCTTCCGCCAGGGTCAGAGGGGACGGCCGCGAACACAAACGTCGTAATCATCTGGTCTGGCGGTTGTTCACCAATGTCCTGCATGTCGTCCGTTCCTGAGGTTTCGAAGGTGAATGGGTTATCTTCAATCCTGATGATCACCTGAATGTCCACCTCACCGGGAGCTCCCGCGGTCAGCGCGTACAATTCCTCGTCGCTGTCATCATTGCTGACGTCGATCCCCAGTGCATTGATCTGTGCGGAGATCTCTTCCAGACCAATCGCAGCGTCCCTGGCAGAGATTCCGGCAGGCGCGGCGTTCAGCGCGTCGCCAAATGCGTCGAAACTTTCGACCGCAAATCCCGTCGCTGTGTATTGAGTGCCTCCAATGGTGATCCCGGTCACCAGTGCGATGCGGAAGTTCCCGTTGGCATCGTCGACGAACGTCACGGCAGCCGCTGCCTGCGTTGCGATCGTCAGCACAAGGACAACGCAGACAGAAAAGTGAACGAGGCGTTTTATCAGTTGTCGGATCATGCTATGGACTCGGTCGTGTTTCGCGATTCCCGGCGTCGTGATGGAGACCGGATCGGTTCAATGACCCCGTGGCATTGCCACACAGACAGGTCAACCAATACGACGGTATCGAGTCGCAGGACGTCTGAAACGGAATTGCTTCACACCATTCGTCGGACGTGACGAATCGTGCCGGACCGTACGGACCTGTCTGTCGTGGGAGATCAGCGACGTGGGTCAGCAGATGCGCAACTGGCACGCGGTGCAGGTACCACGGCCGTATTGAGAGTCAGTCAATCTTGAGAGTCAGTCCATCGGACCGAGCTGATTTGCTTCGCGGAAATCGTCTCTGTGCCCAGCGGCTTGCGGACGACACCGACTCCCACGTTTTTGAAACGCCGATTGACGTACGGCACATTGCTGACTGCGGGTACGCCACGTTCAGACCGGCCGGTGGTGATTTCCTCGGCGTCGCTCAGAACGAGGACTCCATCGGAGCTGCTGGCGACAGTTCCCTGCACTTCGCGCGTATTCTCCCAGGTCGACTCGGCGAGCGTCACGGTGCACTTTGTGCCCGGTTTCAATTCCGCAAGCGTCTCCGGCCCAAGCACAAGCACGACATCAGACTGGTCGAGCTGCCCTTCGGTGAGGGCCGACTCCGGCAAACCAGCCGGTGGCGACACGAGAGTCTGCTGACATCCGGCCAGCAGAAAGGCGCAGAAAACGGGGACGATCCGTGTCATCGATTCTGGCTCCTGAATGTCGGATTCCCTCCCGACACCGGACGATAGGCGAATCGACGAATTTGAGGCCACACCGATTCAGCGGGAGTCCGGCAGGCTGAGCTTCTGAAACCGCTCGCCACCGACTTCCGCGACGAAGAGATTTCCTCCGGCGTCGACGGCGAGCATGTGCGGCAGGTTGCACTCGCCGGGTGGCCCAGACAATCCCGCACGGTTGTCTGGGCCCACCCCGTGTTGTCTGTGATGGCGGGGTCTATGCGAGCGTGACGCAGGGCATCAGTCTGGGGTGTCCGTTGTCACCATTGATCGGGGCGATCTTTCGCAGTCGGCCGGATGAGGCGATGGAGGCGACCGGGTTGTTTTATGCCCGATTCATAGATGACTGGGTGGTGCTGGCTCCCACGCGGTGGAAGCTGCGGCGGGCCGTGCGGGTGATCAATCAGATCCTCAATGAGTTGTCTGAGCCACCCGTCACCCTGCGACAAGGTCGGGTGGCGATCCGGTTAAGGCGCCTTTCCATACCGCTCAAGCGCGGAAGCGACGTAGGCATCGCGTCGCACGGAAAGCCGAGTGAGTCGTCTGGCCATCGCCAGATCCTGTAGAGCCGGTTTGATCTGCACCTGATTACGCGCCAGCGTCAATTGCAGTACACCACTGTGATACCGCAGGACGCCGTCAGCGGGGTGCTGTAGCACCGACTTGCGGACAATACTCAACGCGTCGGCTGCTCGATCGTTCGCGACGAGGACTTCGGCGATGGTGTCGACAAAGTTCGGATCAACGTCGCCGACATCCGACAGGGCGACGATCCGCTCGACGATCGGCAGTGCCACATCCGGGCGACCAAGGTCCACGGCCAACAGCCAGGCCAGGTTGTTGAGGACTGGCAGCGAGTCGGGTGACTGGCTCGCCAGTTGTTCGAGCAAACTCCCGGCCCGCTCGATCAGCGCGCGATCGTTGCCGGCCTGCCCCTGTTGATACACGGCCATCGCGTACTGAAAGGGATTGGCCGAAGCGACGTCGACCCTGTTAAGCCATGCGGTGCCTGCGTCGACTTCTCCGGCTGTCAGAAACGCCAGCGCAAGTGACAGCGGCGTCTCGGGATGATCGGGTGTTTCCGCGAGCTGCCGGGCCAGTGTTTCTGCCTGATCCAGACGATCGTGCCGGACCAGTAATCCGAGCAGCTTTGATCGTAGTCCCGAGTGCTGTGGATGCTGCTGCAGAGCGGTGCTCACCAGACGGATGGCCTGGTCGCCCCCGGATTCACGGTCGTAGTGCTCGGCCAGCCGCAGCCACAGCGAGATGTGCTGCGGCTCGCGCTGCAGGAATTCGGTCAGTACGTCAGCCGCACGATCATGTTGCTCCAGACGCCGCAGTGTCTCGAAGCGCAAGACCACGGGGGCGAACTGGCTGGAAAGTGGTCCGGGCAGTCGGTCGAGGTGCTCCAGCGCCTGCTCAGGCTGGTCACGAAACAGCTCCAGGCGGACACCGAACAGCCGGGCATCCGGACGATCGGCACGCTGCAGTGACGCATTCAACTGCTCGACCGCCTCGTCGATGCGGTAGGAAACCGCCAGCAGTCGCGCAAACCAGTACTGCGCCCGTCCCGAGATCGGATCGATTCGGGCCAGAGCCTGGGCATGCTTCCACGCGTTTGGTACGTCATCGCGATTGGCGAAGTAGACGATGGCAGCAATGTGCGGGCCGGGCTGATCCGGGTGCTTCCCGACCAGCTCACTGATGCGGCGCTGCATATCCGCCGCGTCGGAGTCCGCGATATCACTCAGTGCGGCCAGCATCCCACCTTCGAGACGGTCCAGAACGTTCTCTCCGGCCTCACGGTCGCCACCTGTCGTCAGCAGGTACTGCATCTGAGCGAGCACACCCGGTCCGCCATCAGCCTGCGAGGCCCGGACGGCAACGTTCAGCAGTCGCCAGTCCCTGACCGACTGCGAGGAGTCCACCTGCAGCAGTTCCACCGCTTCCAGTGCGAGCTTGGAATCGGATTTGTTGCGTCGCATGCGAATGGCAAAGCTGGTGATCTGCTGACGCAGTCGGTCCGCATATTCGGCGACCTCGGGAGTGCCGGCCATCCCTTTGATCAATGCGTCCAGCTCCTGCTGCTGGTCTGACGTGTGCAGCAGCAATGCTGCCATGACCCACGCATGCAGAAGTCCGGGGCGAAGCTGCGTCATGTCGCTGTACTGTGTGACGGCATCGCCGGTTCTTCCCGTCGCCTGATACCACCGCGCCAGCAGCATTCGAACCCGTAGGTCTTCGGGACGACGAATCAGGTGATCCACCATGCGGGACTCGATTTCGTTCCGCCTGCCCGCAGCTGCGGCGATCGCGACATCGGCAATTACGAACGCCGTCGCATCCGGGTCATCCACACGTGCCGCATTCAGCCGAGCCTGAGCCTCGACGAGGTCGCCCTTCCGCAATTCGTACACGATGCGGATCAGGTGGCCGCTGGCATAAACGTCTGATCCGACCAGCGTCTGCAACAGTTCGTCGGCTGCTGCGAACTGGTTCAATTCCAGCAGGGCCGTCAGTCGAGTCAGACGCCGCTGCTCGGGCGGGCCAAGTAGCGCACGCAGCAACTCGGCCTGGCGGAGATCGATCTCTTTTCCATCAAGGCTGGCGAGTGCGTCCGCGACCGGCTTCCAGTCCTTCGTCCGGATGTCACACTGGCACCGCAGGGCAAGGATCAGATGCGGATCGATCCGGTCGTCCTTCGCCGCCGCATCCAGGTGTTCTCGGGCCAGTTCCGTGTCGCCATCGTGAGCGGCCAGCAGCGCACTGAGGAGAAGTGCCGTGGACATCGTGGATTCGTGGGCATGAAGCTGCTGGAGTCCGTCTCTGGCGGCATCCTCCGTGTCCGTGCCCAGGACCCGCGAAAGAGCCGTTGCGTGGTACGCGATCAGTCCGTCCTGTTGTTCCGCAGTCGGGGCCCACGACTGCGCACCGTCTCGTTCAGCGATCAACGCGGGCAGAATAAGGACGGCGAAATCAGGAGACTCCACGACCGCGGCCGAGTGGTAGAGCAGCAGCGCGAACGCCGATGACAGGTACCGCGGATAGTGTTTCGAACCGATCAGCCACCGCCCCGTCTCGACGAATTCTGCGTGAAGATTGCGCACGGCAACCGGATCGTTGTCCTGCCTGGATACGTTTACGGCGACGATCCTCTCCGCCAGATTCACCAGAGGCAGCAGGTTTTCGTTCTCCGGTCGAATGCCCAGGAGTCTGCGAATCAGCCTGATGACCGCTGTTGAACGGGGGGCGAGTTCGCCATCCGGTGACTTGTCCAGATACCGGGTACTGATGGACGGGAACATCGCAATGACGGACGTGCCGACCTTCGCCAGGTCCGAGTCGCGCGTCTCGATCAGTCGCTGCGCGAACAGCTCACATTGTGCCTGCAGCGATTCCTCGTCGTTGGTCAACTCCAGCAGCCGCAGCCGGCGAGCGATGAACGCGATCGACTGGTCTGTGACAGCCTGCTCCAGGCGGTTAATCAGTCTGCCGGCTGACTCCAGATGTCCCTGATCCAGTTCATCGTCAATGACATACATCAATGCAATCGGATCGGCGCTTTCCAGGTCGGCCAATCTGCGGGCCGTCGTCGTAGCGGCATCACGCCGTCCCAGCCGATGCCAGCCGTAGAACAGTCGCGTCTGCAGTTCGAGGTCATCAGGTTGCAGTTTCGCTGCATGCGCGATCTGCTCGACCGCCGCAGGGACATCTCCGACAACGTGCTCGTCGGAGAGCCTGTTGAGGATGTTGGCGATCTGAATCCGAGCCTCGACATTGTCGGGGTCCAGCCGGATCGCATTCCGGATCAGGATCTGTGCCGTGCCGAGGTCGTCGTTCTTCACGGCCCGGGCGGCCCGCACGATCAGGGCTTCGGGGCTCGACCACTGTCTGTACCGGTAAGTGAGACAGGTTCCCGCGCCTGCCACACAAAGCACGCACAGAGTTGCGATCACCACGAGTCGACGATTTCTCAAAACTGGCCCCCTGAATTGAAATCACTGACTCCTTTGGTCGAGTGCCATTCGAGTGTAGAAACGTGGCGGCAACCGAAGCACGAGCCGAAACCGGACAATCAGGCAGTTCAGCAAGGCCGGTAGGGAAATGACATGCTTGGCAGGAGTGTCGCCTGGCGGGACACGGCATGTACCACGCCGAGTGAGCACAACGAATCGTTGAATTACCTTGACTCGATCGTCACTGATGTCGAAGCGATTTGTGAGCAGATATCCGCGCTACGGCGACAGGTCAGTCAGCAGCTTTGACATCCGGGCCACTGCCCGCTTGCGGACCGCGACGGAAGGGGCATACCAGCAGCCGGATTCGTTTCGCGATGCTCTAAGAAACCGGTACTGCTGATCGTCGGTCAGTTTGACACTGTCCGACAATTCGAGCAGCCTCGCTTCGGCCATGACAAAGCCGAAGTCGGCCGGGCTGCGGTCCAGCAACCTGGCACAGTCAATCAGGGCTTCATCACAACGCAGCCTGACCGGGAGCGAGTTTTCTACCGTTCGCAGCAGCGTCAGGCTGTTCCGATCCGATGATACGTCCCGCCGCTTCAACATCGCGGCAAGCAGATCGCCTGCCCGGGCGATACCGAAACGGTTGCCGATCGTTTCCGCGAAGTACATCAGATAGCCGCCGCTGACTTCGTGTACCGTCAGCATTGTGAGGACGGGAACGTCCACGGGATCGCCACGGCACAACAACACGTTGGCGTGAGCGTGCGCCTGTCGCCACGACTCTTTCGCCGCATCGGGATCCAGTTTGAGCCAGTCGCTCAGAGCGGCACGCGTCTGCGTGAGCAAGTCCTTGTCCTGAAGTACGAAGGTGGCAATCGGTAATCGTCGCTCCGGCGCCTCGCGCAACCAGTCTTTCCGAGCAAGGACCTCCTTTGTGATAAGTGTCGTCCTCTGCTTCCAGTACGCGAGGTCCTGCCGCAGACAATCACGGTTTCCGGCCAGCCGTTCGAAACGGAAAATCGCCGCGCTTGCCGGGTACCAGGGGTTCACGTCAACCCCCATGGCGTAAGTGACATCGTCGAGGCCTTCGGGCCATTGAAATCCGAATGCCTGATCCGAAACCCTGATGGTGACACCATGTTCGTCCGCGTCGGCTCCGTAATAGTGAGTCCGACCGGCCAGTGGTGGTTTGATTCGGGGTTGTTCCGGTCCACTGTGGCGGACGTCCCGGGCGATCGACTGGACATTCTGGTAACCAGGATCAGGGGGCTGGTAATAGGACCCCGACTCGCTGAAGCCGACTGCTGCGATTGTGTGGTCATAAGGATTCAGCGCAGGCGCAATCGTCTGACCCAGGAACAGCACGCCCTCGTGTCGAAACAGAATCTCGCAAAGATAGAATCGCTTCGGCCGCTTTTCAGACTTCGCCTGTTGCTGGCTGTCAGGCTTGCGTTGAGTCCGGAACTGGGCGACGTGCTCTGTCGCGGGCTTGACTGAGTCGTCCCGCCACGTCAGTCGGTAATGAGAATCCTGTTGCAGCATCGTACGAGCGAACAGGCGGACTGAATCATTGTCCGATTTGCGTTGGGCTTGAAGGCGCTCTTCGCTGTCATCTGGTACGCCGTCGAGCGTTATTTGAAACGCATTGCAGGTTGCTCCGGCAGGCCACGCCAGGCTGTCTTCGTTGCCGAACAACATAGGCAGTTGATGAGGTCCATCCGAGTCCACACGTTCCAGTCGAAAGTCATGAATGCGGGGTATTCGAACTGCCCGCGAAGCCCGAGCGCGTAAAACGAAGTCTCCGTTCTCCGTTCGGCGAACGGACCAGTTGAGCTTCACGGGGCTGGGCTGATCGCTGCGGAGAACGCCCGTCAGGCATACCGACAGCATCAGGGCTTTCAGCACGAGTGTGGGATGATTCGCCCTTTTCACGCTGGGTCCTTCCGACCGGAATTGTCACGCGTCAAATGCTCCGTCCCGTTACGTAATCAATCCTGAAATTGGACCGGACTGAGGCACGCCGTTCTTCTGCAGCGTCAGATCGAAGTTGCCATAATGCTCAACCGGATTGCCATACGCATTGAGCAGCGTGGTGTACCAGTTGCCGATTGTCTGATGCCCATTCTGTCCATACGCAGGAAACTGGATGTAGCGTCCCGGCAACTTGAGCCGACCGCCGCAGCCACCAATGACCAGAAACGGCCACTCGTTCAGATTGCCGTGATGTTCGTTGCCCGAGTCGCTCATGTAGATGATTGCCGTGTTGTCCA
The DNA here is from genome assembly GCA_963579025.1 of Planctomycetota bacterium. Lineage (GTDB taxonomy): Bacteria > Planctomycetota > Planctomycetia > Planctomycetales > Planctomycetaceae > CAUZFZ01. The sequence goes on from CAUZFZ010000077.1 coordinate 34,805, forward strand.
GCAGCGAGCCGTCGCCCTCAGGAACAGCCTTCAATTGACGTGCCAGGTCCGCGACCAGCTTCATGTGATGAACTCGGATAATGTCCCGAGACTCTTCAGGTGACTTGCCGTTACAGGTTTCGCGATGGCCGATGCCGTGAACGTTTCGTTCGGCGAGCCCCAGGTCATCATACGTCGTGCTGATGTTGTCCAGCCTCAACGTGACGACGTTTGTGATCCCGGAAATCAGCGCGGCCGCTGTCAAGTCGAGGTGAGCCTGCTGCCGCATCGTCGGGCGTTTTGAACTGAAACGATCGGAAAACTCCGGCGCACATTCCTGAATTCGATCGGTCATCGAGGCCAGTCGCTGTCGACGGACCTGGAGTTCTTCAAACGCGTTGAGATAGTGACCCATCTTTTCGCGTTCGGTCGTCGGAAGAGTACGGTTCAGATTGCGGATGTCCCGTACCATGAAATCAAGCAGATTGGATTTCAGCTCGTATCGCGTCTGAGCCGTCTTGTCGCTGGCAAATGCACTTCCAAAAAGTTGCAGGTAGGCAATGTCGGGGCTCGCCTGGAACGGCAGTTCGCGCCCCGGTCCGACCGCAGTGATGCCAGGGTACAATGTGCCTTCCGTTTCTTTGCCCATGACCTTGCCGCGTAGCGCCAGTCCCACGTGGTTGAAGGGTGAAGGAAATAGTCGGGCGAGTTCGGCGTCCGCGGTCGCTCGCAAAATTACACCCGAGTTGTGTTCGCCGCCGGTCTTGTAAACACCCATGGCACCGAACCAGCTCGAATGGCCTGGTCGGCACATCTTGCCTGAAAGCCCCTGAACAATCGCAAGCTGGTCTTTGAACGGTTCCAGCGGTGCAAGCGTTGTTGGAAGTGTTTGGCCCGCGAGTGATTCATCGATCGTCCGAGACGTGTCCTTAAGCGACTCCTCCAACGTCTCTGGCGCAAGTCGTTCCGGGATAATACCGCTCGACTTCATGACAAAAACGAATCGCTGCGGCATCTTCGACCGATCCACTCCCGCCGCCTCAAGCGCGAACCGCTGAAGCATGGGTTGAAGTAGCACGCCGCCTGTGCCCAATGACATGCCTTTGAGGAATTGTCGTCGTGTGTCAGCCATGAGATCGCCTTGTCGTAAATGTCGTGTTATCAACTGACAGCGTCGTGCAGCATCGTCAACGTGCCGCTGATTTCGTGACCTTATCCTGCGGTTGCGACCTGCGGTACAGGAAAGAGTCTGAAGTCAGCAGTGAGAGGACCATCGCTCTAAAGCTGCCGTTGTTTTTGGTGTAAGCACGATCCGCCGCGATCAACGTGGCGGAATCACTTAGTATCTCATTTCGTCCCATCCAGTAACGAAACGCATGCCGCACGAACGACTGCCGGACGCGTTTCGATCGAGCCAGCCGGTGCATCAAATCGATTGGATTCTCGACTTCGCCATCCAGAGCAGCGTCATCAGTTCCGCTCAGAACACCGGATGCATCGACCGAGTGTGTCTTGCCTTTTGCATGTAGAGCCTCGACCAAACGATGTCTGCCGAAATCATCGTACAGCTCAAACGGCATCCCAAGGGGATTCATCTTTACGTGGCAACGCCAGCATTCTGCCTCGCGAGTGACTGCAAATCGCTGACGAAGTGATTGCTCGGGATGATCTGGAATGCTGGCATCGACCGTAATGGGCAGCTCGGGAACGGTGTCGGCCAGCAGACGCTCACGAATCCACTTGCCTCGACGGACCGGATCGTTATCCAGGTTGAGCGATTGAGCGATCAGCCAGGCGGGATGCATCAGAATTCCGATTCGCTCCTTGGGAGCCAGCACGAATGGCTGTTCAACGGGGTAGCTGAATGCCCTGTCATCCAGATTGTAGGCCGTGATGTAATCGCGCCCGCTGGGCATTGGCATGTGCGTGATGCCGGCCTTGTCGCAACGTTCGAGATAATTCATCCACCGCTTTGTGACATTTCCATTGGCGTGCGTGAACATGCGGTGTATCGATCGAACATGAGCCATGTGCTCCTTCGGCACTTGATATGGGAACTTCCGCCAGGGTTTGTCTTTGTAGTAATCATAGAACTTCTGCAGCGCATCGTGTGTTTCCCGTTCCCCGGCGTTGTCACCCGAGTGGGCGACGAAGTACTTCTCGGTCGTCAGCAACTCTTTAAGTACATCGCGGTCCCGATTCACGATGTGCAGCACGAGAGCGTCCGCATCCTGGACAAGCCGTTCAGGCACGTTCCGATAGTCCTTGCCGAATCGAGCTGCATCCTTAAAGACACCAGGCGCGGCGTGATACCCGAAGAATTCATGGAAGAATCGCAATATGCGAGGCTTCTCGACGGACTTGTCATCCCAGTATCGCGAGGCCTCGCGGGCAACGTCTTCGCGAGTTGTCAGGCGGCCTGACTGTGCCGCTTCCAACAGCTTTTCGTCGGGTTTTTGATCGGTCAGCGCGTAAGCAACGGCGAACGCGAGATCCGCCGGACCCAGCATCTGTCGCCCATGTTCATCGACGGGTCCCTGACCAAGCTCCAGCCTGTAGACGGCTGGCGGACTGACGGCAATCGCAACCAGAATCATGCGGAGCCCTTCGACCTGCCCGCCGCGCGCGGCACATTCTTCCATCAGCCTCTGATACTTCTCCAACTCTGATTTATCGGGCAATCGTTCAATTGACAGTTGAAACATCTTCGTGATGGCTGAATGAATCTGTCCTTCGGTGGGCATTTCCTCCGACAGGATGATCGAACGAAACTCAACAGGCGTCTCTGGATACCTTGGCCGAACCGGTTTGCCGTTCTTATCTTTAGGTAACTGATCTTCTGGGGTGGGGCCGTCCCGCGACTCGCGAAGCTGGTGGAGGGCACCTGCCAGGTGCGCGTCGACGATGACTTCCGCATTACGCAACATCGTGCCGAGCGTCGCTGAATCGGAGAACATGATCGCCGCGAAGTCTTTGACTCCGGCTTTGTCTTCCATCGCGAACGGCTGCTTGACCTTCGCCAGGTGGGCACTACGAACTCCATATCGGCCCGGCCGGAACCCCATGCCTCGATTTGCCAGCGAATCAAATATGTGTGGGCTCTTCTTCCACAACCGGGACGGAGACCACGCGACCTCCCGCACTGACCCATCAAACAGGGATTCGTGATCGACATAGTTGCCGTACTCAGGAAACAGCAACTTACGCTGCCAATCGGAAACGACTCCCGACTTCTGCAACCGCCACTTCAGCCACATGAGTGCCCTGGTCCGAGCAACTCGCGTTGGTTGCTGTGCCTCAACCGGCGGCATCTGCTTAGTCGCGAGCACTCGGAACACACGTCCCCACACATCGCTTCTGTCGATGTCGACCCGCCCGTTCTGTCCGAGCTGAGTCTGTTCCAGCAACGATCGCACGTCGAAGTCACCCTCGTGATCCTCTCCGCTGTGGCAATCGACGCAATGCTGATTGAGCATTGTGACCAGAACAGCCGGATCCGGCTGTTGATCGCTGGGTGTCGACGGGTTTTCAGCGGACTGAACTGTCTTGCTGAGAAGACCACACAACACGCAGAATATAGAGAGAGATTTGTGGGCCATGAATGAACATCAAGTTGGTGACGGGCAGGAGAACGTCGCAGCTGGGAGGATGGGAAGAGGAACTGCAGATTCACTTTTCAGACCGAATTGCTCCGTCCTGGTTTGTCAGCGCGAACGTCGTATCGTTTTCGTTTGCGCCGGTTAGCTCTGTGTTCATCAGGATGCACTGTCTGAGCGAAGCCTTTGAATTCGTCGTCTCTTGAGACTGTCATGAAGCTGGGGACCGAACGTCGGTCACTTGTCAGTGTGATACCTTGGACTGGGTGTAGCTGGCGACTGCTTCTCGTTGTTTACCCCACGCGAAATAGAGATCGCCCAGCGTGTCGTAGAGACTGGCATAGGTGCAGTGCGAGTGCCACCGCCCGCGTAGTGTCCCGGTTACGGCGCTTTGAGTGTTGGCGGCCCGTCGAGCCAGCCGAGTTTTGCGAGAAACCGATCAGCGGCGGTCACGGTCTCGAAGTAGGGCTTGTTGCCATTGCGCCCGTAATTGAAAAATCCATGTGGCATGCCCTCGAAGATCATCACTTCGCAATCGATCTCCGACTTCTCCAGGTTCGCTTTGAAGTCATCTGCAGTTTTCACAGGCACGAGCGCGTCTGCCGAGCCCAGGAACACGATGGCTGGCGGGTCGTCCTTCGTCACATTGTGGAATGGTGAGAACTCTTTGAAGCGTTCGCCGACTCGCTTGTGCCCCCAACCCTTCGGGCCGTTGTCGAAGACCGGATTGAACAACACCATCGCGTTCGACTTCGGTGACACGTCGAGATCGTCGTCGGGATCGTCAGTGCCTTCGACCATCCCGACGAAGGCTGCCAGGTGACCTCCCGCTGAGCCTCCACCGGAAGCAATACGATTCGGGTCAATGCCCAGTTCCTTCGCCCGCGATCGTACCCAGCGCATGCCCGACTTCGCGTCGCGACAGCATGTGACCGGCGGGTCGGACTTGCCCTTGTCTAGCAGCCGGTACTGAACCTGCACGCATACGAGCCCACGTGAGGCCAGGTATTTACTGTGCTCGGTAAACTGACCGGGCGCTCCGCCGGTCCAGCCACCGCCGTGAAAGAACACAATCGCCGGACGTTTGTCCGATGCCTTCCAATCGTCGGGCTTCGTGACGTACAGAGTCAGCTTGCGATCGCCGACCTGTTTGTACACGTGCGGTTCTCCAACAGGTGGAGCCGCGGCAGCCACGTGACAGGAAAACACGACAAGGCTCACAACCATCCAGATGAGTTGACGCATGGAAACTCCTCCGCTGTTCCGGAATCCGAATTGACCGGACGTCATTGGAACGCGATCAGACAACGCTGTCGAACGAGGCGCGTGGGACCGATCAGCGGTCTCTGATACGATATTACTTGAGCTGGCTGAGCCACGTGCCGATCTCTGGGACAGGCACATTCAAGTGATGAGGAGTCACAGATGCTGACACTGACTGGTCGACGAACTTCCGATTCATCTTCGTTTTGCGACGGAATGTCGCGCCGCAACTTTCTGCGGGTCGGGGCTTTAGGAGCGACCGGGTTGACGCTACCCGGACTGCTGCGAGCCGAAGCTGAAGCCGGCATCGGGGGTTCACAGAAGTCCGTGATTATGATCTATTTGGTCGGCGGCCCTCCTCACCAGGACATGTTCGATTTGAAGCCGGAAGCTCCGAAGGAATTCGCCGGCCCATGGCGTCCGATCGAGACAAATGTGCCCGGTTTCGAGATTTGTGAAGCCCTTCCGAAACTCGCAAGTATGGCCGACAAGCTGGTGGCGGTCCGGTCGCTCGTCGGGTCGCAAAGCGGCCACGACGCGATTCAGGTTTTCAATGGCCACAATCCGCGTAAGCAAAAGCCATCCGGTGGCTGGCCGCAATTCGGATCGGCCGTCTCGAAAGTGCAGGGCTCGACACATGCCGCCGCTCCGCCGTTTGTCAGCCTGTGCTACCAGTGCACTCACGGACCGTACAACGAACCCGGCCCGGGATTCCTTGGAACGTCGCACACGCCGTTTCGGCCAATGGGGCCGACGAAGGATGACATGGTGCTGAATGGGGTCACGCTGGAACGTCTGGCCGATCGTCGGTCTCTGTTGAAGAGCGTCGATCGACTTCGCCGGGATGTCGACACATCAACGACGATGAAGGGGCTGGATACGTTCACCGAACAGGCCATGGGACTGCTGACATCTTCAAAGCTGGCAGACGCACTCGACCTGTCCAAGGAAGACCCGCGTATCGTCGCGCGTTACGGCACGGGCGATCCGACAAAGTTCATGGACGGCAATGGTGCCCCGCGTGTGCCTCAAAGTCTGCTGGCTGCTCGTCGGCTGATCGAAGCGGGTGCTCGAGTCGTCACACTGAACTACTCGAAGTGGGACTGGCATGGCGGCAGCTACAACACAATCTTCAATCGCGAGGCCCAGGACTTTCCCGTGTTCGACCAATGCGTCAGCGCACTCGTGGAAGATCTGCATTTGCGAGGCCTCGACAAGGACTGCACTGTGATCGTGTGGGGCGAATTTGGACGGACTCCCAAGATCAGCGCACAGGTTGGTCGCGATCACTGGCCACGAGTCAACATGGCTCTGATGGCAGGAGGCGGCATGAAGACCGGTCAGGTCATCGGTGCAACAGATCGGCTGGCAGGGGAAGCAGTGTCACGTCCGGTGACGTATTCCGAAGTCTATGCGACGCTTTATCGCAACCTGGGAATCGACACGAACCAGACGACGATTGACGACCTGAATGGTCGCCCGCAATACCTGCTTGAAGAAAACGCCTCGCCGCTGCCTGAACTGGTTTGACTCGAATGCATCCGAGTCTGTTTCGCATATTGGTCTGCGCTCTCTGCGTAATGACCAGATTGTCGTCTCTACGAGCGACCGAACCGGTCCCCGACGAGGCGACGGCCTCGCTGCACGAACAGGTTGATCAGCTCGTCGAAGCTGGCTTCTCTCGCTGGGAAGTCACGGCGACGGAACGCTGTTCCGATGCAGAGTTCATCCGCAGGATTACGCTCGATCTCAAAGGGACGATTCCGACGGCTGAGGCGACTGCGGCGTTCATTGCAGACGCGAGTCCGACTAAGCGCATCGAACTGATCGACCGCCTGTTGGCCGACGAGTCTTTTGCGCGGCGCATGGCGGTCGCGTTCGATGTCACGCTAATGGAACGACGACCGGACAAGTACGTCACAAGCGACGAATGGCGTGATTGGCTGCAGACAGCGTTCACTGAAAACCGACCGCTCAATGCGACGGTGGCTCAAATCCTGTCCGCGAACGAGATCGATGACGACGGGCGGCGGGCGGCGAAGTTTTATCTGGATCGAGCGGTCGATAAGGACGTGCTGGTGCGTGACATTGGCCGGCTGTTTCTGGGCGTCGATCTGCAGTGTGCCCAGTGCCACGATCATCCGGATTTCAGCGACTACAAACACGAGCACTACTACGGACTGTCTGTGTTCGTGACCGGAAGCAAGACGTTCAAACTGCCCAACGGAAAAATGGCGTTACAGGAGACGCTCACTCGGGAAGCCGAGTTCGCGTCGGTCTTCGCTCCGGAAGACACGCGCAAGACCGGTCCGCGGTTGCTGGCAGGTGATGTGCTTGAGATTCCTGAGTTTCCCGAAGGCGAAGAGTACGTTGAAAAGCCGACCAGCAAAGTTCGGTCCGTGCCGAAGTTCAGCCTGCGTGAATTGCTGGCAACAAAGCTGACTGGCGGTGAAACACCAGCTTTCGCTCGCAACATGGCAAATCGATTGTGGGCCATGATGATGGGGCGCGGAATTGTCCATCCGCTTGATGCACACCATGTGGCCAACCCTCCGTCGCATCCGGAATTGCTCGCGGCTCTGGCAAAGTCATTTCAGGAGAGTGAATTCGACACGCGGGGCTTTGTTCGAGAACTGGTTCTGAGCGAGACGTATCAGCGATCGAGCATTGCTCCGTCCGAAGTCGACCCGTCGACAATCGCTGCCGAGTCGTTTGCGGTGGCCAATATGAAAGGGCTCTCGCCAGAGCAATTACTCCACAGTCTGCTGGAAGCAACCAGCAGTCACGCCGTCTTCGAGAAGCAGATTGAAGACGCGTTGATGGAAGATGCCGAAGCGTGGGCTGAACTGTCGGCGGATGCAGAGAAACTGGACGCCGCGCGCGACGCAAAGAAAGCCGAGCGGGTCAAAGAGTTTATTACGCTGTTCGGCAGTACGCCGGGTCGGCCGGAAGGCGAGTTCCAGGCGTCCGTCACCCAAACGCTGTTTCTGGCAAATAATCCGGCACTCGTCGAGTGGCTGGAACCGCGGGACAACAACCTGACGGCCCGGATTGTGGCTCTCGATGATGCGTCAGACGTCGGTGAAATGGCATATCTCAGCGTGCTGTCTCGTCAACCTGAGGCCGAAGAGATATCGCTATTGAAGGAACATCTGCAGTCTCGAGATAACCGCGAGGCGGCGATTGTGGAGTTTGTCTGGTCACTCATTGCATCGGCTGAGTTCCGATTGAATCACTAGTGGAGACGCAGCATGACACGCGATCCAGCCTGTCAATCAACCTCGCATCTGGTTTCACGCCGCTCAATGCTCGGCAATCTGGTGGCCGGCGCAACTGGCGTGGGAGCGATCGGGCGACTGGTGCATCCCAGCGTTGCCAGCGAGATTGAAAAGAAGAAAAAGCAGGTTTTGATCTTTCTGCTGAACGGAGGACTCAGCCAGTTCGAGTCGTTCGATCCAAAGCCGAACACCGATACTGGCGGACCGTTTCGGCAGATCGCGACGGCGGTTCCGGGGACCTATTTCTCCGAACTGATGCCGCACACCGCCACCATCGCAGACAAGCTTGCCGTGGTGCGGAGTATGTACGCCGAGAAAGTTCCCGGCAGTCATGGCGGAGCCCGCGACTTCGTCGAAACTGGTCGACCACCTCAGCTTGGTCCCAATCCACTCATGGGGCCCGTTTATTCCACTGTGCTTGAGCAACCGAGTGAACTGCCGGGCAATATTCATATTGCTCCCAGTCGGTGGGGTCCGCGGCAGGACGCGGCATTTCTTGGACCCAGGCATGCATCGCTGGTGCTCAGCGGCGGTCGTCCTCCACTGAATCTTGAACGCCCCGAGTCGATCAACGAGGACTCGGACGACGCGCGGTACCGGCTGCGGCGGATCGCGGATCTACGGTTCTCTCAACGACGCCGAACAGCACATTCCGAGGCATACAGTGCCTCGTACGACCGAGCCTCACAGTTGATCCGAAAGCGCGACCTGTTTGATACCACGAAGGAGCCGGAGAAAGACCAGCAACGATATGGCACCCACGATTTTGGTCGACACTGCCTGCTCGCTCGGCGCCTGCTGGAGACCGGCGTCACGTGCGTCAAAGTGACGCACAATAACTACGACTCGCACATGGAAAACTTCAATTTTCATCTCGAACAGCTCGGTGAGTTCGATCGCCCGTTTACGACTCTGATCCAGGATCTCGATACACGCGGGATGCTGGAAAACACACTTGTGATGCTGATTACCGAGTTTGGTCGCACACCAGCGATTCAGCCGGACCTTGGTCGCGATCATTGGCCGCCAAACTGGTCGGTCGTGCTGGGTGGTTGCGGAATTCAAGTCGGCGGCGTGCTGGGTGCGACGAACGCCAACGGAACGGAGATCACTGACCGGCCCGTCCACGTTGCCGAAATGTTCCATACCTATCTGCAGGCAGTCGGCGTCGATCCCACCGGAGTACACGAGCTGGGCGGCACTCGCATGCCGCTTGGTGCTCCCGAACGTTCCGCAGTGAAAGAACTGCTGATTTAAGGACGAGCGATGAGTGACTCAACTGACGAAAAGCCGACGCCGGAAGAACCGTCGAAGTATGTTCCGAAGGCCGAAGGCGTTGACCCCTATGCCACTCGACTTGTTCGCGAACTGAAGCAGGATCGCGCGATTCTCGCCTGTCGTTACGACGCGACCGGACAGTTTGTTTTCACCGGCGCTCAGGACTACCTGATCCACCGCTGGGATCTCACGGACGAATCCGAAGAAGCGAAGGCAGCGGCGTTCGAAAGTCACGAGAGCTGGGTACGGGCGATGTGTCTGTTCCCGAATGACGACCGGCTGGCCACGGGTGATTATGTTGGACGTCTCATCATCTGGCAGCAGATGAATGGCGAGCCGAAGCCGCAACATTCGATTGCGGCACATGAGGGTTCCGTGCGAGCGGTCAGCGTCAGTGCCGACGGAAAACTGGTGGCGAGTGCCGGTAACGACCGCATGGTCCGTGTCTGGTCTGCAGAGACAGGCGAGCTGGTCCGGGAACTGGCAGGGCATGACTCTCACGTCTACAACGTTGCCTTCCATCCAGACGGCTCTCTGGTGTCGGCGGACCTGAAGTGTCGGCTGAAGCACTGGAACGTTGAATCGGGTGAGTTGATTCGGGAGCTCGACGCCGGCCTGTTGTATGTCTACAGCGTGAAATACACAGTCGACGTCGGTGGCGTTCGCGGGATGTCGTTCAACGCGGACGGTTCACAACTGGCCTGCACTGGTGCCACGGGTGTGAAAGGCATCGCTCACAGTGGCAATGCCCGAGTGCTGCTGTTCGACTGGAAATCCGGCGAGTTGCTGCAGGAGCTGAAGCCGGAGAAGGACGAGATCACCACGGCATGGAGCGTACGATTTCACCCGGATGGCTTCATCGTGGCATCCGGTGGCAGTCGAACCGGAGGATTCCTGTGGTTCTGGCAGCCGGATCAACCGGTCGCATTCCACATGCTGAAGTTCAAGCAACGTGCCCCCGGATTCGATCTCGACCTCTCGCCGAATGGCAAGACACTTGCTGTCGCAAACCACGATGGCACTCTGCGTCTATACGAAATGCAGCCCGAGCCAGTCGAAGAAGAGGCGAAGGATTCTTAGACGCGGCGGCGAAGTTAATGTGCATTTGGCCGGTGGTGGATTTCACGATGGCAGCCGCGATAGCACATAGCTGCGGGCGTAAGCCGCAGATCCTGCGTGCAAGACCGATCGAGCCGCGAAGCGGCGGCAGCAGACACACCGTTGCGTCGTGCCGCCGCCGCTTCGCGGCGCCGTTTTTTGCGCGTTCGTTCGACCCCTGGCTCACGCCTTTTGAAGTTGCACACTTCAGTCCCGGAGGGACGTCGGAAAATAGCCCGGGGTTTCAACCCTCACCCTTACACACAATTTTCGAGACTTTTGGCACGAGTTTTGCGCCAGCCAGGAGGACAAATTGTCCTTTGTTCTGACGCAAGGATCGTGTCATGCAGACGTGG
>CAUZFZ010000078.1:0-45554 GCA_963579025.1 Planctomycetota bacterium
ACAAAGCCAACAAAAAAGACAAACCGTCGGCCACGCAACCGATACTGCTCAAGGCCACCGCCGCACAACGAAAGGCGTACCTTCAACTCAAACAAGTCACCTGAATTATCCTTAACGGCGTTGCCCAGTGGGGCAGTCCCATCCAGGTGGCGGGGTACGAAGTGTGCAACAACACGGCGACACAAAGTGACACGATGAATGCGGCTGGCACGTAAAGAATCGCGCTGAGCCAGAAGTTCTCGGGACTCCCCAGAGCGTTCAGGAAGTTAACGACGCCTTCAGACGGCCCCGCCTCGCGGGCCGCATCCATCTCTGCATCAAACTCTTCTGCATCGACCTCCTCTTTGGCGGGAGCCGCTTCCTCGTCACGAGACGTCAACTTTTCTGCCAACGGTGCGACTTTGCTCCCGACGCGCGCCGCGGCCATTCCTGTCGATAGACGAATCGTGTTCAGAACTCGGCCTGTGCCTGCACGCCACGATGCAAATCGCGCGGGCCACGGTGAAGGTTGTGGCGGGGCAGTGGACTGAGTGACCTGGGGTGCCGCGATGGCATTGCCGGTTACGTGTGCCGGCGACGTGGGACGAGGTCGCTCGGGGCGTTTGTCGGGATGGCTCGGACGCGCGACTTTCTTACGAGTTCGCTTTCGGCGACGGCGTGCCTGAGGTTCGCCTGTGGGGCTTGCAATTCCGTAGGTCTGGCCATCACTGGCTGACGGGTCGGTTGCCTGCTCATCGGAAGCCGGCGTCGTGACAGAAGTGATGCCTTGATTCGTGCGCAGGAATTCGTCGTATTCGGCCTTCTGCTCCGGGTCTTTCAGGATGTCACCGGCCGCGGCAATCTCGTTTTCGAGTCGAACGATCGCCCCGTAATCTGAGTAGTTCTGAAACCTCAGAATGTGAGTGAAGCGGTCGGTCTCGGCCTTCTGGATCAAGGCCTGGTCACCCGTGAAGCGTTCGAGCCCGAGAAGCTCATAGCAATTCGGTTTTGTGACCGTCTCCGGCAGCCGCAGCACAATCGAATAAATGGACTTTTCAGAACCCGCCACAGTTCGTTTCTCTCAGTTGTCCAGGTGCCGATAATGCGTTCAGCGCTGTCTCTTGCTTTTCACACTGGTCTTGCGTGTAATCGCACCAACGGTCCGGCGTCCGTGTACTTTCCATGGAACTACGACGAATCCCGAGCACGACGTCGCATTTGAGGAGCACCTGTGAAGCGTAAGTACCGAACCGTCGGTATCGACCTCGGCACAACATACTCGGCGCTGGCTTACATTGACACGCACGGGGATTCGCGGGTGGTGCTGAACCCGGAAGACCAGCGCCCGGTGATACCGTCTGTTGTGTTTTTTGATGGTGACGACGTTATCGTCGGCGAAAATGCACTCTGCAACGCTCACGTGTATCCGCGGCAGGTTGTGCAGTGCGTGAAACGGTGGATCGGTGAACCGCACGAGATCGAGATTGGTAAGAAGACCTGGACACCAGAAGCCGTCTCGGCGCTGATCGTGAAGAAGCTTAAGACGATCGCGGAACCCAGTATCGGTGAGATTACGGACGCGGTAATTACCGTACCGGCCTTCTTCAATGAGAAACGTCGGACGGCGACCGAGCACGCCGGGCAGATTGCTGGAATCAACGTTGTTGCAACGCTGAATGAACCAAGCGCGGCGCTGCTTGCCTGTCGACTCCATGAATCTGACTCGGAGAAGATCTACGCCGTGTACGATCTCGGGGGTGGCACATTTGATGTGACCGTCATGCGGGTTGGCAACCGGCAGATTCACGAGCTGGCGACTGGAGGGAACCGTAAGCTTGGCGGACAGGATTGGGACGAAGCACTCGTCAATGACATTGCAGACGAATTCGTCAAGGAATGCGGGGCGGACCCTCGCGAGGACAGCATTTCCTTTCAGTCACTGTTTGCAAACTGCCGTGACTGCAAACGTCGACTCACATCGCTGCAACGGACAACGGTCAGTGTCAGCCATGCCGGCAAAGTCCACAATTCGGAGATCACACGAGAACGATTTGAAAAGGTCACTCGACATCTTCTGCGACGGACGGAGCTGACTCTGTCGGCGTGCATTCAGGAAGCGGGTGTTGACTGGTCGAAGGTGGAAGGCGTCGTGCTGATTGGCGGGTCCACCAAAATGCCGATGGTTCGGAAGATGGTGCAGACTCTGTCCGGCAACGAACCGATCGTTGCGGCCGATCAGGAACAGGCCGTGGCTATGGGAGCGGCGATCTATGCCGGAGTGCTCGAAGCAGGTGGCCCGCGAATTGCCGTCGCCGGAGCGAGCAACGACACGGCACAAGCGGGAACGACCAATGACGAATCAACACGGTCCGAAGATCGTGAGAAAATCGACATTGAAGGGGCAAACGTCGAATTCGCACACGCCGATGACGACGACGATGACGATGACTGCGTCGAGGGTGAACTCGAACTTGAGGAACTCCAACTGGTCAACTCGCATGGAATTGGAGTCTACGCCCGCAAGTCGGGTAACAAAGTCAATGTCGTGATGATCCCGCGGAATACCAAACTGCCAACATCGAATCGTCAGACGTTCTATACATCCCGGGAAGGTATGACGAATCTGCGCGTGACCGTGTCTGAGGGCGACAACGACATGCGTGAAGCGTGTGAAGTGCTGGGCAAGTGTCGGATGGGGCCGCTTCCGGCGGGACTCGCGCTGCGAGCGCCGGTCGACCTGGAACTGGGCTACGATCGGGATGGACGTGTGCGTCTTTCCGCCAGCCTGCCAGGGACGGATACCGTCGTGAACGCAGAGCTGGAAGCCGACGGGCTGTTGAGTCAGGCCGAAGTTGAAGCCTGCCGAGAAGAGGTCATCAATCTGGACATTCTGTAAGCGTCCTGTTGCACGAGTTGAACAGTGAATCTGCATCCTGCGAAGTGAGACCCGCATGGCCGACGATGAACAGACCCACGCCGAGAATACCGACAACGACGAGGCCGGCCCGAATGCTCCGGGGCAGTTGAGTCGTCCGGAAGTCATGGCTCCCGGCGGGCAGAGCAATCCGGTTCAGTCCGCTGAGCCGGACGGTACGGGTGGTGCCGTGACCCGGGGAACCAGCGTAAGCCTGGTGTTAAGCGGGGCTATCGGCCTTGGTGTGACGGTTGTCCTGTTCGCAGTGCTGCGATTTGCACTCAGCGACACCGACAGCGTGTCTCTGTTTTTCTGGCGCAGCCCGGCCATTCCGTTTTCAACGTCCCTCTTCTTTTTCTGGTCGCTGGCGATTCTGGGGCTCAAGGTCAAAGAAGCCAGACGGGAACGGCAATCCTTTGAATTGGAGTTACTGCCGACCGAGACATACCAGCTAATTACAACGCGCGAAGTGCAATCGACCTTGCGCGAGATCAACTCGATGCCGCCGGCACGGCAGAACCTGTTACTGGTGACACGAATCCGCCGGGCGCTGCGTCAGGTCCGCGCATCAGGTAACTCCGGGGAAATCGCAGACCTGCTGGAGTACCAGGCGGAAATGGATGCGGGGGCTGTTGACTCGTCCTATGCCGCGGTCCGCATTTTTATCTGGTCAATTCCCGTTCTGGGTTTCATTGGCACGGTTCAGGGGATCAGCTCGTCGATTGGCGGCTTCGGCGAACTTGTGCAGTCGGCCAGCGACGTGGAACAGATCAAAGCCGGTCTGGCTCCCGTGACGGGCGGCCTCGCTGTGGCCTTCGAAACGACTTTGCTGGCTTTGGTCTACAGCATCATTGTGATGTTTTCCGCAACGGCGATGCGCAGGGAAGAAGACACAGTGCTGTCTGACATTGAGGATTATTGTGTTGAAAACCTGCTTAACAAACTGTCCATTGGCGACGACAAGCTTGTCGCCGATTTGAATGAGGCGTTCACCGAAGCTCAGCACGAGAGTCTTGAGCGTCAGGCGGAGATTCTGGAAAGCGCGTTGGGTGGTATGCATCAACAGCAGGACCAGGCATTCTCACGGCTCGAAACAGCCTTCGGTGACCAGCAGTCCCGGTCCATGCAGGAACTCGGCGAGGTGTTTCGCGAAATGTTCGCTGATTCAAACAGTCAGCAGGGTGCCAGGTTCTCCGAACTGAGTCAGCGACTGGAACGTGGACTGCGGCAACTCGCCGAATCGTTTGACGGTTCCTCCCAGGTGGCGACGGTAGCAGAGGATGGACTGCTGAGTCAGACCGCTCAAGGCGACACGACGGCCAGCGACCGGCTCGTCGCAGTACTGGAACAACAGACTCAGCAACTGACTGAAACGCGACAATCTCTGGAGTCGCTGGCGACTGCCTTGAACGGATTGTCGACCCTGGAACCGTTCCAGGCAGTCCTGGGGAATATCCAGACGGCACTGAGTGCCCTCGTGCCTGCAATCGACGAGCTGAAGAAACCGCGTGAACTGCGGATTGTCGATTCACACATCTCCGAATCGGGCGATGCTGCCGACTGAGGAAGGCAGCAGCGATCTGAACGGCTCTTTCTGAATCTCCTGATTTCCGTGTCAGACTGGCGGACGTGATCATGTCGAGACGCAAAGCTGAAGACGTCGAGATCTTCAACTTTTCGTTTCTCGATATCCTGGCCTGCACCATCGGAGCGCTGACGTTCATCCTGACGATCATGCTGCTCAATATCTCGAGCTCGTTTGATGAGTCTCACGTCAAACGGCAGCTTGAAGAAGAACTGGCCAGGCTGACAGCGGAAATCGAAATCGAGTCGGCTCAGGTTGCGACCCTGGAGCAGCGGCAGACAACTCTGTCGACGGTCGTGGCTGAGTTGTCGTGGAAGGCCGTCGAACGACGGCAGGCGGCGGATCGCGCCGAGGCTCAAGCGAAGTCTACAGAGACGGATGCTCAGAAGTCAGAAACCGTCGCACGCGAACTGGCACGTCAGCAGAAGACGGAACAGGATCGATTGCAACGGATTGAAGCCGATATCGAGCGAATGACTCGGCAGCGCGACGTGCTGTTGAGTGAACAGACGAAGCTGGAAGCGCAGCAGCAGCAACTTGTGGCGCGGCTGGACGAGTTGCGGAAGAAGGACGCGGCCCTGACTGCCGAATACGAGGCGGCCCTCGCGGCGCAGCAACAGCAGCAGCGACTGCTGTCGCAGGTCGCGACGCTTAA
Organism: Planctomycetota bacterium; assembly: GCA_963579025.1. GTDB lineage: Bacteria > Planctomycetota > Planctomycetia > Planctomycetales > Planctomycetaceae > CAUZFZ01. Next base: position 5,134 of record CAUZFZ010000078.1, read on the forward strand.
GTCCGAAACGGCCGGAGCGCGTGAGGAAAAGGCGCGACTGCAGGCCATTATTGACGAAGTCAAAGTACTCAATGAGGAACAGTCAAAGCTGGAAAGTTCCATTGCAGATTCCGAACAGGAACTGCAGAGAGCTCGTGATCGACAGGCCGCGATGGCAGACCTCGAGAAGCTCGACAATCTGACGTCGCCGCCCTGGTGGGTTCTGGCAGTGGTTTCCGTCGTGACCGTCGTGCTGCTGTTGAGCTGGCTGAAACGTCGCGCCGCAGTCGGAGGCAAGTCGCCTGATCAACTTCGGAAGGAGACGGCGGATGCGCGAGCACGCAAGGACGAGGCGGACAGGGAATGTCGCGAACTGGAAGAGGCATTGAAGAATGTTGAACAGCGAGTGGCGTCCGATGCCGGAGTCGCCGGACTTCAGGAACAGGTGACGGCCGCGGAACAGGACGCCAACGAAGCCAGCGACGATCGAGTACAGGCCGAGGGCGACTTGAAGGAAGCGGAGCAGGAACTTGGCCGCATGCAGTCTCGTAAGAACGAGTCTCGCCGCGGGATTCGAGACGCCGAGCGGTCGTCAGCGAGCCAGGTGACTCCGCGTGCCATCATGGGCCCCGGCGGGGCGAAGCGCACTCCGACGCATGTTGAGTGCGTTGCCGATGCGCTGATCATTCACCCGCAGAAGGAGCGTGTGCCGCAAGCGCAGATCGGCAGTTCCCATTCCGCCTACGGCAAGCTGGTGAGGTCAATCGCAAAGGATAAAAAGCAACGTTGCCTGGTCCTGTGGGTGCGTCCTAACGGCTACGACACATTTCGCGCTGCACGCGACACGGCTCAAGAGTCCAAGGCCGGACTTGGCTGGGAACCGGCCGATCGTGAATGGAACTTTGTTTTTGGACAGGAGACGACGTGAGTTCTCCGTAGTGAATTGATTGGAAGTGACCATGGCGCGACGTCGTGCCAAAGATGTTGAGATCTTTAACTTCTCGTTCCTGGACATTTTGGCCTGCACTGTTGGTGCGCTGACATTCATTCTCGTGCTGTTAATGGTCACGAGTTTGAATGAAGTCACCAGCGGCGAGGACGTCCAGGAACTGCTGGATCAGATTGCGCAGGCACGTGAGGAACTTCAGCAACTCGCGACACGGCGAGCAGAGCTTACGACCGAGATCGCGGGGCTCGAGCAGCGTCAATCGGAACTTCAGCAACAGATCGCGGCAGACCAGGCACGCGAGCAGCAGGCGACCGCCCGTGTAGCGGAAGCCCGCAAGAGACAGCAACTTGCGGAGCAGACGTCGCAAGATGCGAAGCAGGTCATTGGGGAAACGAAGGCTCAGATCGCGCAGTTACAACCGCAGCGACAGCAACTGGCAGGGGAGTTCGGTCGACTGCAGGCTGAAGTGTCGTCGCTACGAGTCACCGTCGAGAAACTGTCGACAGAAACTGAAGAACTGGAACAGGGCGTTCTGAATCGAGAGCAGTTGGCACAACGTCGTGCGAACCTGGAGAAGAAGAACCAGGAGTACGAACAGCAGCTTGCGAATCTGCAAGATGAGCTGCAATCGGAAAACGATGCGGCGGAGGACCTTGTCGAGGAAGCGACAAACGCCGAGGCAGCCCAGCCGGAACTGCTGGCCAACGTCGAAGCGTTGCGTGAACGTGACGCCTCAATCAAACAGGAAGTCGAGACGCTGACAGCGGAACTGGAAGCGGACAACGCAAACCGGGACAGCAGTCTGGCTGCCAATCGCGGGATCTGGGTGTTGTTTGCGGGCATGCTTGCCTTACTCGCACTGCTGTGTGCCTGGCTGTTGTGGAAGCTTGCGGTGTTGAAGGCCCAGGCGGCTCGACTGCGTCGGATTCAGCGCGACCTCGACGCGTCCATGCGCGACCTTCAACAGGCGGAGGACCGATTACGCGAACTGCAGCAGCAACAGCAGTCGGCGCCGCGAACTCCTGAGGAAGCAGTCGAAGGTCTGCAGGACCGACTTACGGAACTGCAAACTCAGACAGAATCCGATCGAGAGGCAGCCGACGATGCGAGACGGGGACTTCCCGATGTTCGCCAGCGGATTAAACAGGCGCAGCGGGAAGTACGTGAACTCAACAAGGAGGCCGAGGAGAAACGGCAGGAGGCACTGGCAAACTCCACGCCTGTGAATTTCCGGATACCACTGCTGCGCGAGACACAAAAGGAATCGCACATCCTTGAGTGTTATGAGCAGAAAGTGGCCCGTGTGTGGAAAGCGAAAGACGTCGATGAGCATTACTACAGGATCGACGAGAACATGACTCAACTGCTCTCCGTCCAACTGGGTAGCCCGACACTGATGCTCGAACGTCGCAATGCTGGAGAACCGGTTTCACAGCTTTCGTCGGGTTACTCCAAGCTGGGCGGTATGCTGGGAGATATTCGGGGGTCGTCGGAATTCCTTTTCGCGTTTGTCCGACCGACGGGCTTTGAGGCATATCGTCAGTTGCGGGAAGCGGCGTGGAATAAGGACCTGGATGTCGGGTGGGTTCCGTTTGATGAAGATGCTCCCATGGCGTTCGGCGGTGGGGATGGGGGCAACAGTGCCGGAATTCAATAACATGGTCGGCATAAATCCTGTGCGGGTTCATTGCTCCTTGCCAGTTGAGATGTATTGATGCCTGACGGCGAAACATCGCTGCCTTTTTCCTGCAAGGACCCTGATTCCGTTCTGCACCGCGCTCAGGACCGTGACCTGATTTCTGACCGGCAGTTTGAGAAATGCCGCAAAGATACCGGCGAGGATGCGTCATCGACGGCTCTCCTGACCCGAGCGATGAAACGCCGTTATCTCACCAGGTGGCACATCGAGGAACTCGATGCCAATAAGCGGGAGTCATTCTTCATTGACCGCTACCGCCTGGAAGAGCCACTCGGCCAGGGTGGAATGGGGATCGTCTATCGCGCCACTCACATGGTTATGCGTCGGCCTGTTGCACTGAAGCTGCTCAAGCAGGAACGAGCCTCCGATCCCACCGCGTATGATCGATTCCTGCGTGAGATCCGCATTGCTGGAAAACTGCTGCACGAAAACATCGTGACGACGTTTGACGCCGGAAATTCGGATGAGGGCTGGTATCTGACTATGGAATTGATCGATGGCGTCGATCTGTCGGACTATGTGAAAACCCGCGGACCGCTTTCCGTGAATCAGGCGATCCGAACGTTGCGCTATGCCGCAAAGGGACTCGACGTTGCTCATCGCAATGGGCTCGTTCACCGCGACATCAAGCCTGCCAACCTGATGGTCACGCGCGACCGGGTTGTCAAACTGCTTGACATGGGCCTGGCGCGAATCCGCGACGTGATGGAAGACGAGTCCAGTCAGCACATGAGTCTGACAGGTTCCAATGCGATCCTGGGCACGCCGGCGTACATGGCCCCCGAGCAGATTCAGAATGCGAGTGAGGCTGACATCCGCGCGGATATTTACTCCCTGGGTTGCACGCTTTACTTCCTGTTGACCGGACACAGTGCGTTTCAGGGAAAGAGTGTGCTGGACGTGCTGCGTCTGCACGATCAGGGTCACTGGACGCCGATTGAAACCTACCTGCCGAATGTGTCGAGCCATGTCACGGCAGTACTGCAACGAATGCTGGCTCGAAACGCCGAAGACCGCTTTCAGGAGCCAGCGGAGCTGGTTCGAGCCCTCGGTCAATTACTCAAGTCTCAGCAACCCGGAGATATGGAGCCTGCCATCGAGGCAACGCTCGACGAGCGAGGAAGTGCGGGAGCCGTTCCGATCAGTGCTCCGTCACCGCCTTCGGCTGTCAGGCCGAAGACTCCACCGGATCGACCGATGGAGAGTGGTTCGGTTTCGTTTGAGTGGATCGAAGTACCCGCTGGATCGTTCATGGCTGGCTGTTCGGCGACACAGGTCAGTCTGATGCTCGATGGTCTGGCGATCGGGAATGCCGATGAGACACGTCAACGCTGGCTGCGGGACAATCCGTTGATCGAAAACCGAACCGGCGTTTTTCGGATGTCGCGATATCCCGTGACCAACAGCCAGTATCAGCAATTCGTCGATGCCACGGGTCACTCCGCCCCCGAGCACTGGAGCAGCAATCGGTTTCCTGCCGGTCAGGATCGTCACCCGGTCGTGCATGTGACACATGACGACGCGGCCGCTTTCTGCAGATGGAGCGGGACCAGACTCCCCGTTCCGGCTGAATGGGAGAAAGCGGCTCGCGGTACTGACGGGAATCTGTACCCCTGGGGCGATGATTTTGACAGCGCTTGCTGCCAGTGCTCCGAGGCAGGGGCAGGCTCGACCGTGCCTGTTGACAGCTTCCCAACAGGCATCAGCCCGTTGGGGCTGGCACAGATGTGTGGCAACGTTTGCGAGTGGACGGGAGGGACCGACCAGCCTGAAATTCGGGGAGGCTCATACGAATACAGTTGCCGCGTTTACGGTGCGGCATTCGTGGGTATTGGAACCGAACCCAATCACCACGATGGCGACATCGGCTTCCGAGTCGTTGAGAGCGATATGCCACCGACGTCGGCCCGTCGCGAAGTTGCGCGTCCGGCGGCCTCAGCCATGCGTGAACGCGCAAACGAGCCTGGCCTCACTCCAATACGCAATGAACTTGAAAGCGGCCTGATAACGATTCCCCCGGGATCGTTCGTGAAAGGGCTGAGTGAATCTCAGGTGGCTCCGCTGGCCAGCCAGTTCAATCTGGGACCAGTTGATCGGCAAAAGCTGGTGGGGACCGGAACCGGTTCCGTCATGCTGCCTCCGTTTCGAGTCTCAAGCACCTGCGTCACGAACGGGCAGTACCTTGAGTTCGTTCGGCAGACCGGACACCAGCAACCGGAGGACTGGCCGGCGTGGGTGATGAGCGGCCAGCTTCCTGATTCAGACCCGTGGTGCCGGCTGCCAGTGCAGAGTGTCAGTTTTGATGACGCCAGTGAATTCGCTCGTTGGGCGGGAATGCGTCTGCCCACCGGTGACGAGTGGGAGAAAGCGGCGCGTGGCACGGACACCCGGCTCTATCCCTGGGGAAGCACATTCGATGCGTCGCGCTGCTGCTGCGCGGAGGGTGGCAATGCTCAGCCGGCAGCAGTCGATGCGTTTCCCGGTGGAGCGAGTCCGTACGGAATGTTGAACGCAGCCGGAAATGTCCGTGAATGGGTGGCTGACGTTTCCGGCAATGTCGCCAGCGTCCGAGGTGGCAGCTACGGAGATTCCTGTACGATTTTCGGGCTGATCAGTTTTACTCAATTGGCGACTCGAGATCTCCGACAGCAGGGCATCGGGTTCCGACTGGCGTCCGACTGAATGCGATAGCGGGGGAGTTGAAGCATGAGCTCGGAACCGAGCAGCATCTACCAGCTTGTCCTTGGCCTTCCGGCGGAGGTCACGCAACCCGACGTCTATCAGCTCCTGGGTGTCGAGCAGTTCTGCGGCGACAAAAAGAAGATCGGTCAGGCAGCCGTGGAACGCCACGGCATGCTGTTGAAGTGGCAGAACTACCACGATCACGAAGCGATTCACCGGCTGGAGAATGAGCTTGGTGAGGCCTTCGAGGTTCTTGCTGATTCAGATCGCAAAACCGCCTACGACGTCGAATTGAGGCAACAGCTCGGCGACGCCGATCCGTCTTCGCCAGCTCCCGATCCGCCGACCGACGATGCAGTCCTCGATCCGCAACTACCTGACGAGATCGAGTTGGATGCCCCAGGTAATCTGGGACCCGTGCCAGGACCGTCGTCTTCAAGTGCAGACGGAACAGTCGAAGAGTCGGACCGGCCGGCGAAACGCGTTCGCAAGGAAAAGCGACCCGGTCCCAAAGCACGTCGTAAAGCGAAGACGGAAGCAAAGGGCTCGGAAGAGGACATTGACGATCGACTGCAACGATTGCTCGACGCACTGGAACCGGTCCAGGAAACCGGATTTGACCGGGAAACTTCGCTGTCGAGAAAGATGCGCAAGTATGAGGACGAGCAGGATCTGCCTGACGATGAACCAGAAGAAGTTGATCGAAAGGCCCCTGCCAGGCTTTCGAAAGGAGACGAACGGCGCGCGGAAGAAGAGGCTCACAGGCGACGCGTGATGTTGACCGCCGCTGGCGGTGGAGCTGGATTGACCATCGTCATGTTCGGCCTGATTTTCCTGATTGTCTCTGCGGTCAATCGTCCGGAAGAGGACGTCGCCGATGCGACGCTGACCACGGTCGAGTCGGAGACAGACACGTCTGCCAGTGATGCGGCAGACACACCGTCACTACCCGCCAGTTGGAGCACGATCGCTGTCGGTGATGCGGACACGCGAATTCTGCGTGTCGCGATATCGCCGGGCGGCAAGATCGTCGCAGTCGTCCTTGCCGATGAACTGCAGATTCATCGCGTTGGCGGCTCCGAAACGAGGACGATCAAGCGCGGTATTCAATGGGCGCGTTTCGCGCGGGATGGCAGTCATCTGACCTTTGTCGACAAGTCCGGGCTCCTCGGAATCTGGCGACCCGATGACTGGGACTCAGACATCGATCTGATTCAGGGCGCTCCAGTCCTGTCCGGCCAGATTACTCGCTGCGATTATTCACCGGTTGACGACCGGCTGGCGGTCTTTTCAGAGGATGAAGCTGCCATCTTCAGCCTGCGTGAGCGGAAGTGGGGCGTCCGTTACAGCGCGGCGAGAGAGAACGTATTTGGCTCGTGGGTTCGTAATGGCCGCGGCCAGATTTGTCTCCTGGGGATGGGAGTGTCCTCCTCCGAAAATCGTGCCAGTGGCTTCCGGTCGCTTCCGATCACCATTGAAGTCCACGACATCGACACCGAAAAACAAATGGAGCGGATTGGAGACCTGTCACATCTCGATCTGGACTATGTGAAGCAGTTCGACGCCGTGTTTACGGACGAGTCGCTGCGGATTGGATTGTTGTCTCAGCGCTACAACCGAGCCCCGGAATTCACCGTCTGGAGTCGGTCCCGAGACCTGGAAAGTGATGGGTCTGCATCGACCAGCAGCTTGACACTACCTGAGCCGAGTTGTGCCGCGGTCACGGACGCGTTCCTCACTCCAGACGGCGAGGCTGCGTGTCTGCTGCGAGATGAGGTGGACTTCATCCGCTGGGATCATGGTTCAACAACCCTGCAACGGTTTACGTGTGCATCCGCTGGCTGTGAGAAGTGGCTCGGCGTCGATCCGGACGGAGAGTTTCTGGCGGCAATCCAAAGCGACCTGCCTGGTGCAATTGTTGTAGGCAGCGTTGCCGATTTGCCTCGCGAGACAATCCACACCAGGGTAGACGTCGACACGATGCCGCTCCAGAACAGTGACCGACTGGCAATCCAGACGGTTCAGGTCCAGGGAGTGCCCGCATCGCCCGGCATGAATGGCGTTGCCCGATTTGAGATTCCCGCTCCACTCGTTCTAAGAGTGAAGCCTCTTGTGCCAATCGCGGAGACGGTACTTGAACCTGCTGCCGTAGACGGCGGTCCTGAAAGGCCTGGACTCGGTCCGCGGTCGCTCGGTTCCAGGGGGCTTCGTAACGAGCCTGGTCTTCTCTGGTCGTCCAGCGGACGACTCCTGCTGATACGTAGACCGCACGGCACTGTTGGCGAGCAGACCGTCGATCGAGTCACCGTGTTCGATACCGAGCCGACTTTGCCAGCGCGATTGTTTTCGGCCGAAGTGCCAAACACCGACCTGCTGGCTTTCTCGCCTGACGACACAGTGCTTGTCCAGTTCAACGGTACAGAACTGCGATTTCTGGACGGCAGAACAGGCCAGGCGTCGGCGACGATTCCATTCCTGCTTCCTGACGGTCAGCCCGGACGGGCGCTTGCCGTTCTGCACAAGCCGAACGATCCATCAAACACACCGCCCAACGAAGGCGTGCTCTTCGGTGACTTCGGGCACGTCCCTTCAGACGATCGCTGGCTGCTGGGAATCGCGGGGCAGAATTGTGTGGGACTCGTGCATGTCCACAGCTCAGTGCTGCTATCCAATTCGGGATCACAGACGGCAACGGACGACATTGAAACGACAATTCAAAGTCGGATTCACCCCGTCTCCGACTATGAGATTCTGAATGCGTCTTTTCATCGAGAAGATTCCGAAGCCGTTCTTGTGGCCAAACGCGGTGACGATCTCCAGGCCGTTGTCGTGGACTTGATCTCCAGACGCGACAGCGCACCCATCAACATCGGAGACCTCGACGAGAATCCGCGTTGGGCCATGAGTCACAGTGCGAGTCAGGTGTTCGTATCCGAAGACGACCTGGACCACGTGTTCACGGCATCATCACCTCGCCAGGTCTTTCGACTGCTTGCTGAACGGAGCGGGGAATTGCGAGCAGCGACGTTTCTCGGTGAGGCTGGAATTGTCAAAGTCTCGCAAGACGGTGGTCTTTCGATCTACGCAGCGTCTAAGGCTACTGGTCGGTTAATTGTCGATCTTTCCGGTGTCGATCAGTCGGGATCCAATGAGGTCACGTGGACAAATTCTGCATCGTCAGCCGAAGCGGATGCCACCGAATGGACATCAACGACGCGCGCCGATCTGACGGCTCGTCTGAAGAACTCGCAACAGGTGTCGGTGGCGGGGACACGTGACGGTCGCTGGCTGGCGATTGCAGCGGGGAATGATGTCATACTTCAAAGTCTGCCGCCGGAACTTGCTTCGGAAGTGCTGCAACGCTGTCGGACCGTCGCTCAAGGTCTGCTACGTCGGTCATCAAACACAACTGCAGCAAAGGTGATTCCGATCGATACAACCCCGGAGTCGGTCGAATTACTCGGAAAGTCTCCATCCCCGGTTGTGTCGTCGGTCGTGACCGGTGCATCCGGAGGTCAGATTCTCGTGGCGGCTTCGGGATACCTGCAGGGAAGACTTGACCTCTGGCGCTGGCTGGACGCCAAGTACGTCGCCGTGTCCACGTCGCATGTGTCGGATCCCATCGTCGGACTCGACAGTTTTGCAACCAACTCGCAGCCGGACGGGATCGCGGCGGCAACTGCGGGGGGTGACATTTACGTGATCCCGTCGATTTCTGAAGCACTCCAGAAACACCAGACGACGACACCACTACAGCCAACGCGAACCACGCAAGTTGTTACGTCGTTTACGGCTTCCAGCGACGGTCGTTTTGCCGCATGGGCGACCGGCGTCGATACAAGGGTCGCGGACCTGAACGCTGCTGATGCGGTCTACTCGGGGTTTCCGGCCAGCGAATGGGATCGTTCGCCGGTCCTTCAGTTTGCCCTTCGCAGAGGGCGGCGAAAGGCCACGGACCCGCACTCACTCTGTGTCACTCACAATCCAGTCCAGAACCCGCGAACGCGCATTGCACGTGTGTCAGCCGATCCCGGTGGTGTCACACCCGTCCTCGTCAATTCCCGGCATGCGTCTCTGCGTGAACAGACTTCGCAAGTCGCTCCAGTCATGCTGGAAATAGGATCGACCACCACAGTACTCGCCGTCGTGCTGGGACAGAATATCCACCTGTATTCACTTCAGGATCGTCAGTTGCCATTGACGGCAACGCTACTTGCTCCCGAACTGGTGACGGCTCTGGCAGTTTCGGACAACGGAGACCGGCTGGTCGCCGGAACACGATCGGGCCGAATTCTTATGTGGCTGAAATCCAGTCTCGCCAAACGGAAGGCCGTCAGCCCGGAAGGTCTGAACGAAGACGAACTGCTGCTCGGCGGTGACAGTGAAGGTGGATTTAGAAATCCGGCAGTGACTCGATCGGCGTCTGCCGGCATTCCTGCCGACAATTCATGGCAGGCACATACGACAGAAGTCACGACAATCACCTTCGGGACATCGCGCTACCAGATAGTCAGCGGTAGCACGGATGGTTCACTACGCGTCTGGAATCTGAGAACACTGAAGTAAACCCGCGCCTGCTGTCCTGCAGACTCCAGTTTCTGTAAGTTCGCCCTATGGTGCACCAACTCAGTTGATCCATCAGGCCAGGGTGGGCCGCACTGCTGTTGCTGATCCCAAACCCAGGAATCGGTATGTCGTTGCGGCAACGATTCTTCATACCGTGATTGTTGAGGGATGGCTGGCTCGGATTCTGAAGCCACGTGACGAACTTTTTTTCAGTGAGCTACTCTGGCAGTTAAGAGGGCAAGGCAATGTCAGCAACTCTGGACCCTGCTGGTGGTGGGCATCGACGAGACTTCCTGTCTGACGTCGGTATGGGATTCACCGGGCTGGCGCTGGGCGCGATGCTGCAGCGTGACGGCATCTCTCGCGATGCCGGGCCGGCGGACTCAGGTCAGCCACTCGGTCAACCCGCGTTTGCGCCGAAGGCGAAGAGCGTGATCTGGGTCTTTCTGTCCGGAGGCTATAGCCAGCTTGAGACGTTCGATCCAAAACCGGCGCTCAACAAATACGCTGGCATGACGTTTCAGGAGACGCCGTTTCCCAATCCGCTGGAATCGCCTCTGCATGACAAACGATCGCGAGCGGTGATCGAAAAGGTCCGCGACAAATACTCGAAGATCTTTCCCCTGCAGGTCGGCTGGAAGAAACGAGGCGAAAGCGGCATCGAAGTCAGCGACTGGCTGCCGCATATCGGGAGCTGTGTCGATGATCTGGCGTTCGTGCGGAACATGTGGACGACGGATAACGATCACGCGGCAGAGAACCAGATTCACACCGGCCGTCACAAACTCGATGAAACGCAGCCGAGTGTCGGGGCGTGGGTGACATATGGACTCGGTTCGCTCAACGAGAACCTGCCGCAGTTCCTGGTACTCGGCGGCCCGACACGCGCGGACACACGATCGTCGTTCGGTTCTTACTACCTGGGACCGAAGTACGGCGGCATTCCACTCGCGGTCGATCCAAAGAACCCGCTGCCGTATGGACGCCGGAGTCCAGACATTCTGCCGGACGAACAGCGCAACGAGTTTGAGCTTGCTGGCCAGTTGAACCGCCTGGCTGCCGTTGAGTATCCGGAAGACGACGCTGTCCGTGCTCGGATTCGCTCGTACGAACTGGCCTACCGCATGCAGATGGCCGTCCCGGAAGCCGTCAACCTGAGCAGCGAAACGAAGGAAGTCCAACAGCTCTACGGTCTCGACAATTCCAATACAAAAGTGGCAGGCGAACGAATGCTGGCCGCGCGGCGTCTGGTTGAACGCGGTGTCCGCTTCGTGCAGGTTTATCCCAGCCCTTACGGAGTCTGGGACTCGCACCGGTCACTGAAGAAAAACCACGCGGCTCAGACGGCGAAGATCGACAAGCCAGTGGCCGGGTTATTGAAGGACCTGAAACGACGCGGTCTTTACGACGACGTGCTGGTTGTCTTCTGCACGGAATTCGGGCGGACTCCTGCCGTCGAAGAACGCAGCGGTGGCACCGACGGTCGCGACCATCACCCGCATGGATTCTCGGTGTTCTTTGCCGGGGCCGGCGTCAAACGTGGGCATGTTCACGGAGCGACGGATGAACTCGGTTTTCACGCGATCGATCCTGGGCACTACATCACCGACATGCACGCAACGGTGCTGCATCTGATGGGGCTGGATGGTCGACGCCTGGAAGTGCCGGGCCGCAAGCGGCTGGACATCGATCACGGAGCACCCATCCAGGACATCCTGTCGTAGGTCGGTGAGCAGTCGCACGGAGATGGATCAAAGCATGCTCAATGTCAATGATCGTATTGTGATACCGATCAGCGAATTTGACTTCTCGTTCGCACGCAGTGGTGGACCGGGTGGTCAGAACGTGAACAAGTTGAATACGAAGGTCACGCTTCGGTGGACGCCATCGACGTCGAAGGGCCTGCCTGCGGACGTCTGTGCCCGGTTCGTTGAGAAGTATCGGCGTCGCATGACGAAGGGTGGCGAGCTGGTCATGCATAGCCAGCGATACCGGGATCAGGGACGCAATGTTGCCGACTGCCTGGAAAAACTGCGGATGCTGTTGCTCGATGTGGCCACGGCACCAAAGCTGCGGAGGCCGACACGACGCACGCGCGGGTCGGTCGAACGGCGTCTGCGTGACAAGAAGCAGTCGTCCGAGAAGAAGGATCGACGACGTCGACCGTCATCGGATGACTGAGTAACTGTCGTCGAACAACAAGCCCACGCTTAAAGAGCTGCATCGAATGAGCCGACGTAAACTGGCACACACATCCCTGGAGATCTCTCCGGTTGCCCTGGGCTGCTGGCCGATTACCGGCATCACAAGCCTCGACGTGACGGTCGAGGATAGCGAGGCCACGATTCGGGCGGCCTTCGACGCGGGCATCAACTTCTTCGACACGGCTTATTGCTACGGCTACGAAGGTGAGAGCGAGCAGATGATTGGCCGTGTCCTGGGCAATCAGCGGGACGAGACCGTGATTGCGACCAAAGGCGGGCTGCATTGGGAGAACGGCAGCATCACTCACGATGGACGTCCGGAGACGCTCAAGCGGGAATGCATCGAGAGCCTGCAACGGCTGGGAACGGATCGCGTCGAGCTGTATTACCTGCACGCCCCGGACCCGAATGTGCCGGTGGCAGAATCTGCCGGAGCGATCGCCGATCTGATTGATACGGGCGAGGTGCTCGCCGCAGGTCTGTCGAACGGATCCGTCGAACAGCATGCTGAGTTTCATGCCGTCTGCCCGCTGACTGCCAGTCAGCCGCACTACAACATGTTGCAGCGTGAGATCGAGGAATCGCAACTTCCGTGGTGCATTGAGAATGATGTCTCGGTCGCGGTGTATTGGCCATTGCTGAAAGGACTGCTGGCCGGAAAGTTGCCACGCGACCGACAGTTCGACGACAAAGATGGACGCAAGAAGTATCCGATGTTTCACGGAGAAGAGTGGCAAAAGAACCAGGACTTTCTGGACAGCCTGCGCCGCGTGGCATCCGACATCGGTCGGCCACTCATCGAAATGGTCATCAACTGGACGCTGCAGCAGCCGGGAATCACGAGTGCGCTGTGCGGAGCCAAACGGCCCGATCAAATCCGCGAATCCGCCGCTGCGATGAGTTGGCAGCTTTCCGAAGAAGAGCACGCTGCAATCGATCAGTGCATCGCCGAGCGCGGCAACGTCGTGTCACGCGGGGCGGTGTGAGCGCGACGATCAGTCGGAAGATGCAATCACGTTAGTCCAATGCTGCGCCTCGAGTTGCTGCAAGGCAAACAGCACGGAACGGCGCTGTGGATAGTCATGACTGCGGTACCGCCGTTGCAGGTAGCGAGCATCCACTTCCGAGATACGATTGGTTCGGACGAAGTAGTCGAAACGCTGGTGTTCTGGCCAGGGAGCCGGCTCCTCCATTTCATGACGTACGGAGAAATCCTGGCGCAAGTACGTGATGTCGGCCCGGACCGATTCAGCCGACGAGTTGCGTCCGGAGTATACGATGATGCGTCGACCGGGAATCGGGACAGCAGCGTCGAGCCTGTTTTCAGCCGCGCGAAATCCAATGCCGTCGACCGAAGGAGCATGGCAGAGCAAGCAGTTTCTGAGGTGGTTGACCCGGGTCAGTTGGTGAACGAACCAGTTTCCATCAAGGTCTCGGTGCGGCAATTGAGGATTTGGCGCGTAGGCCAGATTGAGCAACTCCGTTCGTGCGTCCTGATCGTTGACAGCTACCAGTACGACGGCTGCATGCTGTGCTGCGGGAGCCCACACGTAGCGCAAACCGGTCATCAGAACTGATCGGAATTCGCTTGGATCCCGATCCAACAGGGCCGCAATGGAAGCGCTGCGTACGTCCGGTGCCGGATCAAAAACAGCACGCCCGGCGAGTGCTGCCGATGCTGTCGACGTTCGAAGATCGGCCAGCCATTCTACGATCGCCAGTCGTGCCGACACGCCACAACCCTGCATGATCTGCACGAGGCCAGGAATCGCACTCGAATCTCGGAAGCTGTTCCTAAGCTGCGCGAGAAACTTCGACCGATCCGCTTCGACACGTCGATCGAAAGCAGCTTCCGTGCTCCCCAATTCCGGGGCGCAGAAGCATCCCAATGACGGTTGACTTCGAAGACGTCCAAACTGTTGAGAAACATGCCTGAGATTCTGTGTGGCGACCGCTGTCAATCGACACGAATCGCCCATGCTGATTGGCAGGCCGGCCAGGTCAGGTCGATGCTTCAGCCAGCGGTCCAGTGGCACAGGAGAGACTTCATCCTTCGACCAGTGACTTTCCTGCCGTTGGTGTTTCTGGACTACCGTCCCGTTTCGATACTGCTGTATCTGGCCAATATAGTCGTCATGATGATCAACGCCGGTCAGCACATTTGAGTACAGATCGACCTCGAACGCCGTGTGCTGCAGACTTGTTACGCACTCGAACTCGGATAATTCCGCTGGCTGCGTCACCTTCATTTGCAAGTCGACAACGTGCGCCACATTCGACTGCGTGACATGTGGCGTATGGTCTCGCCGTGATTCGTTGTGCGCGCCGTACATCCGCAACGGTAGAAGTACCAGGAAATACAGGCCAGCCACGATGTAGGCAATCACCATCCATCGATGATCAGGGCTGCGCGCAACGGCATCTCTGCGATAACGCATGACTAACCTCACGTGGTGTTAGCAAAGTCGAGTAGCGGCGTTTCAATCGCGAGCGGTGATCACACGCTGTTCGCGCTGTGCGTCCAGTCGCTGCAAAGCAAACAGCACGGACCGGCGCTGGGGGTAGTCCTGGCTCGCGTAACGGCCCCGTAGCTCACGCACCTCACTGGGCGGCAGATGCCGTTTGCTCACGAAGTAGTCAAATCGCTGCTTCGTTGGCCATGGTGCGGAATTCTCGACTTCCTGAATGACTGAGAAATCCTGCCGCAGATATGTCACGTCCGCTCGGACTGGGGCCAGGCCAGTCGAGTAATACGCAACAGGCAACGGCTCACCGGGGCTGGGTGTATTGCCGGTCGGACGGGCTCCGCTTTCCACCTCCGGAGCGTGACAGAGCAGGCAATTCCGCAAATGATTGACGCTTGAGAGTTCGTGGACAGACCAGCCTCCCGCTTCGGTCTTTCGCGGAGCTCGGGGATCGGGTTTGGCGGACAGGGCCAGCAGGTCCGATCGGGCTTCCTGGTCATTCACCGCCACCAGTGCTTCGGCGGCGTGTTGAGCGGCCGGCGGCCAGACGTAGTTCAGCCCGTGGAGTAGAACCGAACGAAACTCTGCCGGTTCCCGCTCTTTCAGAGCTTCGACGGAAGCCGATCGCACAGCCGGAGAGGGATCGAAGATGGCGCGTCCGGCGATCGCGTTGGATGCCACCGGGTCACTGACAGTGGACAGCGTCTGCACGGCAAGCAGACGGACCGTTTCAGATTCGCCCTGCATGATCTGCACCAGACCGGGAACTGCCGCCGGGAATCCGTGCTTTAATTGCAACGTCTGTTGAAATGATTCCGGGTCCGCCTCCACCCATTGCTCAAACTCTGCGTTCAACTCATCCGCGGTTGGCGACCTTCTGGATGTGCGGATCGCCCGTGCTCGAGCCAATCGCATCTTCAGAAATGACTGCGATACACGATCCAGCTCCCGTGCCTGGTAGTCGGGAATCCGGCAGGAATCGCCCATCGAAATGGGGAGTCCGGCCAGGTCCGGCCGCTGGGTCAACCAGCTTCGAAGTGGTGTGTATTGCCGGGCCTGCGCCAGTTCCTCCTTCAGTCGGGCACGAAGCCGGTCTTGATCAGCCTTGATCTCTTCCGTGGCCCCGGGCACGGCATCCAGCAGCGCCTTGCTTCCGGAATTCAGCCGAGCGGGTCGTGCAAGGCGTAGGTGCAGGTCCTGAATGGTTGCCAGAGCCGCCTTACGAGTCTGACTGACTTCTTTGCCGTAGTCCCTGCTGCGGTCACGCCTTTTGTCTGCACCTGTATAAAGATCGAATTCGACCGCGGTCTTCTGCAGGCTGGCCAGGAACTCAGATTCGGACAGGGCATCCGGTGCTTCGATCAGCTCCGACGGCGCTGGATTTGATCGACTGGCCGTGGTTGTCGAAAACGTGACCGTTGATCCATTCGTAGACGGTGCCGAAATCGTCGCCGGTTCACGAGACTCAGGCAACACGTCCGAACTTGTGACAACCTGC
This sequence comes from Planctomycetota bacterium, assembly GCA_963579025.1. Lineage (GTDB taxonomy): Bacteria > Planctomycetota > Planctomycetia > Planctomycetales > Planctomycetaceae > CAUZFZ01. Next base: position 21,176 of record CAUZFZ010000078.1, read on the forward strand.
GCTTCCGAGGACGAATTCACGGGCTGCGTGTCGACGCGGGGGACAATTCCCGGTTGCAGAACGGTCTGGCCGGCATCAACTGGCAACGATCCAATCTGTGGCGAAGCTGTCTGCGCGGTGGGACTTGTCGTCACGGCAGACTCGGCCGGCGTTGATCGCATGCGAAGTATCAGGCACGGCAGAATCAGCAGTCCGGTCGCGATGTAGGCGACCGCCATCCAGCGATGACCGCAACTTCTCTCGGATACCGGGATTCCAGATTGCATGATTGACCTCAATGTCCCTGTCGTTCGACGGTCGACTGATTCCGAGAGTCGCATCCTCGGACATTTGCCGGGGCGAGTAGCCCGCTACTCTGAGCTGGCTGCACTGATCAAGGCGTTTTGATATGACCAGCGTCCGACACTGTCAACGAATATCGGAAGATATGCCTCAGGGGAGAGACTCGATGTCCCATACAGGTCAGGTGGGTGCGGCCTTTCAATTGGTTTTGCTGATTTCACTGTCGGTCCCGGCCTGCGGTGGTGATGCGTCCGGCTGGCGAACTGATGGCACGGGGTACTACGCCGATGCGGATCCCCCGAAAACGTGGTCTGATCAAGAAAACGTCGTCTGGAAAACAGAGCTGCCGGGTCGCAGTCACTCGTCTCCTGTTGTTTCCGCGGGCCGCGTCTTCGTGTGCTCGGATCCCGCCGAATTGCTGTGCCTGAACGTGTCGGACGGGGAGATCCTGTGGCAGAAGTCACACCAGTGGTCGGATGTGTTTCCGCCAGAGAAGGTCGCGGAAATCGAGGCGTCCTACGTGCAGGCGAAAGTGCTGGAAGAGCAGCGGAAGCAACTTCACAGGGAGTTCGGCGAACTCAGAAAGGCTGATCCCGAGGGAAACAAAGCGAGAATTGAGGAACTCAAGGAACAGGCCGTCTCGCTGGAGTCCCGACGTAAGGAGCTACTGCGCTATCCACCGCCGCGGCGTGGAGCGTCTGGCAACTCGGCCGCCACACCTGTCACCGATGGCCACATTGTCGTGGCCCTTTTCGGCACGGGTGTTCTGGCCGCGCATACCGTCGAGGGTGAGCGACTTTGGATGACGCACATCGAAGTACCGCAGTCCGGATTCGGACACAGTGCGTCGCCCGTTCTGGTCGACGGACTCGTCATCGTTCACATTCACGACATGGTGGCTCTTGATGCGAAGACCGGTGAGGAAGTCTGGAGAACGAAACTCCCGGCGCGATGGGGAACTCCTGTTGCAACCACGATTGGCGACACGCGGGTCATTGTCAGCCCGGGAGGCTCGATCATTCGCGCGAATGACGGTGTGGAACTCGCGTCAAAACTCTTCCGGCTGGGTAACAACTCACCGATCGTGGCCGGCAACATCGTCTATGCCATGGACCCTGATGGATTCCGAGCGTTTCGACTGCCGGACGAGGCGGCGGAACCGGTCGAAGTCGAAGTGCTATGGGAAGGCGGCGGAACCCGACAGCGCAGCTTCGCATCGCCGGTACTGCATGACGGTCAGATTTTCAGCGTCACGGAAAGCGGTATCTTTGAAGTGACTGATGCGGCGACCGGAAAGCTGATTGAACGTCGTCGAATGGAATTTAAAAAAGGGCGTGTCTACGCAAGCGTGACTGCCGCCGGAGGACTCGTCTTCGTCGGCTGCGACAACGGCGAGACGTCAGTCATGAAAGCGGATGGCGACTTTGAAGAAGTGGCCCGCAACCGCTGTGAGGGCTACAGCTCCTGCCCGGTCTTTGCAGGTAAGCGAGCGTTCCTGCGGACGAGGTCGCACCTCTACTGCATTTCCGACGATGGGCCGTAGTACGCTCCCACGGATGAATGCTCCGACGTCCGGGAAACTGTGCTTGTGGATTGTCGACGGCTATTCTCTGTCGGCTGTTGTGATCGGCGAAGAAACCGTGGACTCCGTCGACCATTGGACTATTGCATGCCAGGGCCCTTCGCACATTCGTCATTGACTGATTCCAGACACTCCGCTGGTAGCCGGGATATTTTGACATGAAATTACAACGTCAAATCGTGTTGGCACTGGCCGTGGCGGTTACTGGCCGCGTCGCACTGGCGGCGGATGAACCCACACCGGATTGGTCGAAACAGGTCGCTCCGATTCTGCAGAAGCACTGCGTCGGTTGTCACAACGCGGACGATCGCGAGGGCAAGCTGTCGCTGGAATCGTTCGCTGATCTGCTCAAGGGCGGCAAGCATGGATCGGCCGTGCAGCCGGGTGAGCCGAAGTCCAGCCGACTGCTGCTGCTTGTGAGCGGGCAGGCGAAGCCTGTCATGCCGCCGGATAAAGACGAGCGGTTGAGCAAGGAGCAGATCGCGATTCTGACGGCGTGGGTCGAAGGCGGTGCCAAAGGACCGGACGGCGAAGAGCCGTTACGGCGTTCGTTGATCGTTCCGAAGATCGCCGCGCCTGCGGGTCTCAAGAAGCCGATCGCGTCTGTCGCGGTTTCCCCCGATGGAAAGCGGCTCGCGGTGGCCCGCTTCTCACGGGTTGAGATTCGTGACGCAAAGTCACTCAAGCTGATCAGTGAGCTGACGGACTTTCCAGGCAAAGTTAACTCGGTCCAGTTCTCGGCGGACGGCAACTTCCTGGTAACCGCTTCGGGGATCACCGGGCTGTATGGTCGCGCTCAGGTCTGGGAAGCAAAGCAGAATCGTCTGGTCCGAACTTTCGAGGGGCACCGCGACACGATGTACGCGGCAGCGTTGAGTCCGGACGGTTCGTTACTGGCGACGGCCAGTTACGACCGCAAGATCGTGCTGTGGGACGCTGCATCGGGAAAGCAGGTCCGCACGTTTGAAGGGCACAACGGCGCGATCTTCGACCTCGCGTTTCATCCGGACGGGACAATTCTCGCGAGCGCAAGCGCTGACCAGACGATTAAGCTCTGGCATGTTGAGCAAGGCATTCGACTCGACACGCTTGGACAACCGCTGAAAGAACAGTACGTCGTGCGATTTTCGCCGGATGGGAAACACATCGTCGCGGGAGGGCTCGATAACCGGATCCGCGTGTGGAAGGTGGTGAGCCGCAGCAAGCCGCAGATCAATCCGCTGCTGTTCGCCCGAATCGCACATGAGGGAGCCGTCATCCAGCTTGGATTTTCCTCGGACGGATCGAAGCTGGTATCTATCGCCGACGACCAGAGCATGAAGGTCTGGGAAACACAGACCTACACACAGTTCGCCGGGCTTGCAAAACAATCCGACGTCACGTCGGCACTGGCGATGATTCCGAAGAGTGCCGCATTCGTCGTCGGCCGATCGGATGGCAGCATCGAACGCTACACCCTGGATGGGATCAAACCGGAGACGAGTTCCGCGGAAACGGCCGTTGCAACTGTGACGGCGTCCGGAGATCGGCCGTGGCAGGAGATTCACGAAACTGAGCCGAACGATTCGCCTGAGTCCGCCGCCACGATCCAGTTGCCGGCAAAGGTTAAAGGTGCCATTCACGCGACCGCGCAGGGCGCTGAGTCCGATTCCGACCTGTTCCGCTTCGCTGCCAAAGCCGGTGAAGTCTGGGTGTTCGAAACGAACGCTGCCCGCAGCAAGTCGCCTCTCGATTCGAAGATCGAGATCCTGAACAGCGAAGGGCATCCTGTTCCGCGCGTGCTGTTACAGGCGGTCAGGGATTCGTACATCCAGTTCCGCGGCATCAACTCAGACACGCGCGATTGCCGTGTTCACAACTGGGAAGAGATGGACTTGAATCAGTATCTGTATCTCAATGGCGAGGTCGTCCGGTTATGGCTCTGGCCGCGCGGTCCGGACTCGGGGTTTCAGTTCTATCCGCAGACCGGAAGCCGCCGCCTTTACTTTGACACGACTGCGATGTCTCACCCACTGCACGAAACGTGTTACATCGTGGAAGCGCACTCGCCCGGAAGAAAGCTGATCTCGAACGGTCTTCCCACCTTCACGATCAATTACGAGAACGACGACGACTCGCGTCGGCAGCTTGGCAAAGACTCACGACTGACGTTCACGGCGCCGACGGATGGCGAATATTTGATCCGAGTTTCGGACGTGCGCAGTTTCCACGGCGAGAAGTTCAGTTACGAATTGACCGCGCGCCCGCAGCAGCCGGACTTCAGTGTGCGGCTCGACGGAGCCAACCCGGCGATCAACGCCGGCAACGGCAAGGAATTCAAGGTGATCGCGGATCGGAAAGACGGCTTCGAGGGTAAGATTCACGTCCACATCGACGGACTGCCGCCGGGCTTCCAGGTGTCGAGCCCGCTGATCATCGAATCCGGTCAGGACATTGCCTACGGAACCATCAATGCGTTGCCCGATGCAGAGAAACCCACTGCAGAAAATGCAAAGTTCTCCAAGGTCATCGCGACCGCCGTCATCAATGACAAGGAAATCAAGAAGGACGTCAATAATCTCGGCGAGATCAAACTGGCTGACGCCTCAAAGATCCTCGTTGCGATCGGACCCGACGACAGGCAGCTTGCCACCGCGAGCACGCAGATCGAAATTGCAAAGCCAGCGTTTGGTCAGGCCAATCCGCTGGAGCTGACCATTGCTCCGGGAGAGACGATCACCGCGCGTGTGCATATCCAGCGCAACAAAGACTTCAACGGGCGCGTCGGCTTTGAAGCGATTGCGCACAATCTGCCGCACGGGGTTATCGTCGACAACGTCGGCCTGAGTGGGCTGCTGATCGTCGAAGGCCAGACAGAACGGCAGTTCTTCCTGACGGCCGCGGACTGGGTCCCGGAACAAACGCGAGTCTTCCATCTGCGCAGCAAGCAAGAAGGCGGCCAGGCCACGTGGCCCATCATTCTTCACGTGCGGAAAAAATGACACCGCATGTGGGCATCATCATTTGCCTGCGCCACGGACCTTTGTTCGCTGGATGCGCACTTCAGATCTCAAGTGCCCTCGCGCTGGCACATATCAGCAATCGTCGATATGACTCGACCGCTACCGGCAAACGGTACGCCATGCGGCCCGCGGAATCATTGACACTCAAGGATTGTGCCATGAGGAATCCAGCACTCTCGACACTGGTCAGTCTGATCGCTCTCAACGGCATGGTGCTCGCCGCTGATTCAAAGCCACATGACAAACACCACCACAAACAGATTGCCTTCACGATTCGCTCAGTCACCAGCGGAAGCTGGTCAGAGGCAAAGACCTGGCAACCAGCGAGACTGCCAAAAGACGGTGATCGTGTACTGATTGCTCGCGACACGCGCGTCGTTTACGACGTGAGCAGCGAAGCTCGGATTCGTCTGGTGCAGGTGGTCGGGACACTGAGTTTCTCTCGGGACTGCAACACGCTGCTGAATGTCGGCGTGCTCAAAGTGCAGAACAGCAATGACTGTTCGGAAAGCGGGTTTGCCTGCGACTTTCACGACGTGAACGCGGCTGGTGAGCCGACCGCGGCTCCCGACGGTCACATGCCCGTGCTCGAAGTGGGGACCATTGATAATCCGATACCGGCAGAGCACACGGCGCGGATTCGTCTGCACTTCTTCGAGGGCATGGACAGGAACGACGCACCCGCAATCGCGTGCTGTTCGGCGCGAATGGACTTTCACGGAACACCGATGAGTCGTACCTGGGTCGATCTTGGTACGAAAGTCAGCCCGGGAGACTCAACCGTCTTGCTTTCGGAAGACGTCACTGGCTGGCGAGTCGGCGACGAAGTCATCGTTACGGGAACACATCGCACCATCTATGACCATGGAGTGCCGCGCGACAACCCGAAGGCGGTCTCGACGGAATCGCGTCAGATCAAAGGCATCGAAGGCCGCACACTCACACTGGATCGGCCGCTGGAACACGAACACTACGGTAGTGGTGACTACCGCAGTGAAGTCGCAAACCTGTCTCGAAACGTCGTCATCGAGAGTGCCGATCCCGACGGCGTACGCGGTCACACGATGTATCACGCCTTCAGCCGCGGCGGAATCAGTTACGCACGCTTCGCCCACCTCGGCAAAGAGGGCGTACTGGGCCGCTACTCGATCCACTTTCATCTGGTCGGCAACACGATGCGCGGCAGCAGTGTGCGTGGTGCGGCAATTGTCGATTCACACAACCGCTGGATCACGATCCATGGAACCAATCACCTCGTCGTGCGTGATTGTGTGGGCTATCAATCAGTCGGTCACGGCTTCTTCCTGGAAGACGGCACCGAGGTCTACAACGTGCTCGACCGCAACCTGGGCGTTCAGGCCTACGGTGGTAAAGCACTGCCCGAACAGGTGCTCTCTTTCGACCCGAACGATGGCGCCGCTTTCTGGTGGGCCAATGGGCGAAACACGTTTACTCGCAACTCGGCCTGTGAAAACAACCGATATGGATTTCGCTATGACAGCCAGAAACGCAGCAACTTCGACAGCACCCTGTCGGTCATGATGCCCGACGGCAAAGAGAAAAACGTCGACATTCGCACGATCCCGTTTTATCGCTTTGAGAACAACGAAACCCACACGGAAGGGCTGTACGGGATCGTGATTGCCGGCACCGACCTGGTCTCACCCGACAAGCAGCATCCTCACATCCTGAAGAACCTTTCGATCTGGAATGTGTGGTATGGCCTGCGTCCGCAGGTGCCGAAGATGCTGATCGAAAATGTCAGAATCAACTACGCGGCCTACGGTATCTACCGCGCCGAGCATGATTACCACGTTTATCGCAACGTCTTATTAACCGGTATCCGTACGCGGGCCATCGGATTCTCAGGACGCGCCGACGGTCATGGTCGTGGTGGCGTGCAGCATGGTTCCTACACGCACGACAATCTCACACTGGAGAATATCCACACGCGCACACAGTTGATCTGTGTCAGTCAGACTACTCCTCACCCTGGTGTCGAGGCTCATTTCCGCAACCTGGTCTTCAACGACGCAAAATCGCAGAACAACATTGTGAACATGTCTCCCGGAATGGCACGGGAACGCTTACAGAAAGGTGTCGCCTTTTTCTTCCACGACTACCCGGAGAAAGGTAAGACGACGAAAGTCGTCAGCGTCGATTTCCCAGAGTTGATGCGAGATGGTCAGTATCAGGAAATCGACGGATTCACTGGATCGAACGTGCGGGCTCGTGTGATGACGGACGTGGACTTTCCCAGACTACTGGATCCGATTGACGATCTGCCGCCGGCAACCGTTGTGACCGACCCACCAGCAGGCACAGTCGTGAGGCTTAAGGGTGACACGCTAATCGTCCGTGGCACGACGACTGACAATGTCAGAACCACACGTGTTGTTGTAAATGGAACGGAAGCGACCGACGTCGACTACAACTTCCACCAGTGGGAAGTGAAGCTGACAAATGTCACTCCTGGCCCATTGACGCTGAGAGCTTTTGCTGAAGATGCGGCTGGAAACGTCGAGCAATCTGCACACGAACTGACTGTCACACTCGCACGAGATCGGTAGCTCGATTCGAAGGAATTCAGACGATCGGCAGGAAACTGGATTCTTGCGATTCAAGCTACATTGAGCAGTATCACGTCGCGATCGCGGACTTCGACGCCGACGGCCTGTCCGACATCTTTATTGCCAACACATATCCGGCGGGCGGCGAACGAATGCCGTTTGTGTGCCGCAACCTTGCCTTGGCGGTCGGGATGCCGCTGTGTGGTTCAGTCGTCCGCCTTAGGAACAGTCTCGAAATAACTTCCCGAAATCAACACGCCTGTGAGCCGTAGGCGCTAGCCTCGGGCCTTGTGACACTTCGGCGCCGGTTGGCCCGCGGCTAGCGCCGTCGGCTCACGAAAATGGGAAGTTATTTCGGGACAATTCCTTATCAGAAATCGGATGCGCACTTTCCTGCGGGAGCGGTTGCCGACTACGACCGGGACGGACGGATGGATGTCTTCCTGGCCAGTTGGTTTCCGCAGGCACCGTCAGTGCTGTTGCTCAATCGGACGTCGCCGAAAAACCACTGGTTACAGGTCGCGGTCGAAGGCAAGACGATCAACCGCATGGGCATCGGATCCAGAATCCGTGTCTATCATGCGGGCAAGGTGGGCAACGCGTCGGCGTTACTCGGTCATGACGAGATCGACATCACACAGGGATACTGCACCGGAACCGAAGCCGTGTGTCACTTTGGTCTCGGCACTGTCACGAGCTGCGATGTGGAAGTTGTGCTGCCGTTTGGCAAAGGCCGGATCGTTCAACCGGGCGTCGACGTGGATCAACGGATCATCGTGCGGCAGGAGTGATGCCGGAATCAGGCATACAACCAACGCGGCGAAGGTTGATCGGCCACTTGCCCGCTGCAGAGACCCCTCACGAATGTCTGCGAGTCAACAGGCAGCTCCAGCCCAATGGCCCCTGCACTCCGCCGGGGTCCTCGAAGTGAAATTCGCGAATGAAGTCTACGTCGAACAGCACGCCGAGTTCCTCGCGTATTTCGTGCTCATGCAGTCCCGGCGGACCATGATCACGTTGCTCGTTCGCGTTGCCTGTCAGCAGCAGATACTTCGAGCCTGGAGCCGTCACGTTCTTAAGCACGCGCACGATACCCTGGCGATTGTCTCGTCGGGCGCAGTGGTAGCAGCCTCGGTCGAAGACGAATGGAAACGGTTCGCTGGTCAGTTCCAGACGGCACACGTCCTGGCAGATCAGATTGAGTTCTACGCCCGCGGACTCGGCCTGCTGTTGAGCCTTCTTCAATGCCAGTTCGGAACAATCAACGGCGGTCACATCGAATCCTCGCGTCGCAAGCCAGACGGCGTTGGTGCCCGTGCCACATCCCAGTTCAAGCGCCCGGCAAGGATGGAGGCCGGTGTCGTCAAGAACACGCGCCAGCTCCTTTGACGCGAGTCGACTGTCCCAGGGCGTGTTGCCGTCGGCGTAGCGCTGGTCCCAGTGAGCAGACAGCTTCATTGATCTCTTGATTCCCTACTCGGCGGCTTCTGCAGCTGGTTTCGGTCCAGGCCGTACACCGCGCTGCAGTTTCAGCGACGCCATGTACGCGCGGTATTGCTCATCGAGCTGGGTCGCGGGCGTGTTAGTCAACTGATCGAGTCCGAATACTCGCACGCCCGCACCGACGGGGTGGTACAGCGCTGACAGATGACTGATCAGTGCGTTGCGATACTGGCCGTTCTGATAGTGCAGAAAGAAGTGAGTCAATCCCGATGCCTGGCTGTAGTTCATCGCGATTTTGCGGTGCGTCTGAAACGGGCGCTTTCCCAAGGCCGCAAAAGTGGCCAACGGCACGTAGTAGTTGTCCTCGACCAGGCGGTACTGCGCGGCGTCGAAGCGAACGTAAGTAGGATCGCCGATCGTGATGCCGTCTTTTGTCTTGCGGAACGATTCCATGTAACACGCAAAGCCTTCGATGATCCAGAAGTGCTCGTGATCAGCAATTCGGCGTGCGACTGGATACAGCTCGTACAACACCTGGTGAGTCGCTTCGTGGTACAGCGTTGACTGAATATCCACGCCGTCGGCGCTAAAAAAATGGGCGACGCGTTCGTCCGGCATGTAGATACCGTTTGTGATAGCGATCTGCGGGTTCTTTGCCTTCAGTCGATTCACGTACTCCTGCTGAGAGCGATAGAAATGCACAACGTATGGATTTCGCTTCTTCTTCCTCGTCCCGGCAAAAGCACGCGTGAGCTGCTCTGGTGAATTGAAGAACGCCGGAAAAGCGCTGCGAAAGTAGTCGTGAAATCCCTCCAGCATGACGGCCAGTTTGACGCCCTGCTCAAGACTGACGTTGGTCTTCACCAGATAGTGATCGGTGTTGACTTCCCATGCTTTACGAAAGTCCTGATGCAGTGCCGCATCGCGCTCGGCCGAATACCAGCGTCCGCGGGAATATCGGTCGCCGTTTTCATATCGCGCCACGTGAGTCGATGGCAGCCATCCGAACCGGTCGTGCCAGACCTGATTTCGTTTTCTCTGAAACGCCTCGAACGGACTGAGCCAGTCATCCTGCAGGCGTTCGAAACCCAGCAATCGTCGCGCGTGCTCGTGATCCGGGTCGTAGTACGCTACCTCGCGAATGAGTTCCCACGAGAATGCCGGTTCATCCTTCAGCGCTCGTCGTGACAGCAGGTACAGCTCGTGAGCGTGCTTCTGGCGATGCGTGCGGAGTTGAATCTGCCAGTGTCGTTCATCGGTTGGAAGATCCAGAGATACGACCGGCTGAACCGTCGCGGGCAATGTCGTTGTTTGCAGCGTCCGTTGATTGACCGGCACCTGCCAGCGACGGATGGCGATGGCAGCATCCTTAAGTGATCGCTCCGCGCACCAGGCCGATATTTTGCCGAGTTCCGTGTGAAACTTCTTCGTCGAGGTGCGGCGCTGCTGCTGGAGTCGGTCGAGTTTGGAGGTCGAGGTCTGCGCGGCGGATTCTCGGTCCGAGCCGCACACGATTAACAGAGCGACCACGCAGACAGTAGTCCAGCCGGCTGAAAGTCTCCCAGACAACATAATGGTCCCGCACTGATCCACGAATTGAGAAAGTCTCCCGTCAATCTATTCGAGCAGCCGGGTGGGCTCAATTCCATTTCCTGATCGCGGGGATCAGGTGCGTGCTGCGGCGATCTCTGACACAGCCGTCGGCTCAGTTGCAAGATGTGCGTTGGGCGGGCTGACAGTTTCAGCGCCTTCCACGCGAAGATGAGCAACGGCATCAGCATTTTCGCGGTCATCCCGAGCAAACTCTTCGAGTACCAGAAGCGTCCGCAGCACATCGCGCCGGCATAACTGACCGACAACATGGCCATTTTCGACGACCGGAAGACGCGCGTGGCAGCTTTCGCGAAACAGCCCGGCGATTTCCTCGAACGGTGTATCCGGACGCAGCACCAGCAGGTTGCGACTCATGATACGTGTGACCGGCTGTGCCGGATCGGACTTCATGAGGCTGGCTTTGAGCAGCTCGTAATCGGAAACCGTACCGAGCAGCCGACCGGAATCGTCAATGACATAAACTTCGGGCAGAGCCCGCTGGAGGATCGTCCGTGTCGCCTCGGCGAGTGAGGTGTGCTGCTGGATCGTAGCTGGCTGAGACGCCATCAGATCACGCACCGAAACCTGCATCCGGAGCTCCCGTCGTGCGAGGTGCTGCCTGGTCGATTTGAATCAGAGTTGACCCGCGACACTGAATTAGCCCGCAACTCTGGGCCGCAACATGTCACGACCCACCGTAATCAGCCATTCGGCAACACGGCACCCTTTCAATTCCTCCACACGTGAGAAGTTGGAGGATTGGGGCTCATCACGTTGACCGTATCGATTTTTCCGGTCTGACCGATCGCCACTCTCTTAATACGATTCGATCGACCGAGACGCTTGAGATTCGCACGGTTGGCTCAGACGCGATTACGGGCTCAGTCGGAAAATTTCGCGTCAGGCAATACTCTCCGCCCTCTCTTCTGAATCGAACAACCGGGACACGACATGCAGATTCTTCCAGCCATTGATCTTCGAGGTGGCCAGTGCGTGCGGCTTCGTCAGGGCGACTACGCGCAGGAAACTGTATTCAGCGACGATCCGACCGAAATGGCTCGCCGCTGGGCGGCGGACGGCGCCGAGTGGCTGCATCTGGTCGACCTCGACGGTGCCAAAGAAGGCCGGCCGGTCAATCATGATGTTGTGCGGCAGATCACAGACACTGTCGGCGTTGCCTGCGAACTTGGTGGCGGCGTAAGAGACGAGGCCGCGATTCGCCAGATGCTGGACGAAGTCGGCGTAACGCGTGTCATCGTCGGGACAAAGGCGCTTAAGGATCCAGCATGGTTCAGTGAGATGGCGGGAAAGTTCCCGGGCCGACTGGTGCTGGGCATTGACGCTCGCGACTCGATGGTGGCGACCGAGGGCTGGCTGGACGTTTCAGAGACCTCGGCCATCGATCTGGCCAGACAATACGCAGACCTCGATCTGGCGGCTTTGATTTATACGAACATTGCCAACGACGGCATGATGCAGGGGATCGATGACCAGACGATTGCTGACATGCAGGAACTGGCCCGTCTCGGGTTTTCGGTGATCGCGTCCGGCGGCGTCACGACACTCGATGATGTTCGCAAACTCGTCGCCGCATCGCAGGAGACACCGAATCTCAACGGAATCATCATCGGCCGGGCGTTGTATGAGGGAACGATGACCGTTGCCGAAGCAATCGCAGCCGCCACCGAGTAATGGAAACGACATGACTGAATCGCGACTGGGATATCCCAACCTCGGCTTTGGAGTCGGTCTCCGGACGCCACACTACGCGCACATTCTCAAACAGCAGCCGGACGTCGACTGGTTCGAGGTCATCTCTGAAAACTACATGGACTCGCAGGGCCGACCGCGTCATGTCCTGGAGCAGATCGCCGAGCGGTACTCGATTGTCATGCATGGCGTGTCGCTATCGATCGGGTCGACAGACCCGCTCAACTTCGAATACCTCGCGAAGTTGAAAGCGCTGGCCGAATGGACGAAAGCCGTCTGGATCTCGGACCACATCTGCTGGACCGGAGTCAACGGGATCAACGGCCACGATTTGTTACCGCTTCCGTACAACGAGGAATCGTTGCGACATACGGTGGAGCGAGTCCGCACGGTGCAGGACTTCCTGGAACGTCGTCTGGTCCTGGAAAACCCGAGCAGCTACGTGACTTTCGCTGACTCGACGATGAGCGAATGGGAATTCGTCGCCCGACTCGCCGAGGAAGCAGACTGCGGTTTGCTGCTGGACGTGAACAACGTGTATGTCAGTTGCTTCAATCACGATCTGGACCCGGTCGAATTCATCGAGTCCTTGCCACATGAACGCATCGTGCAGTTCCATCTGGCCGGCCACACGCACTGTGGCACACACATCATCGACACACACGACAACTTTGTGATTGACCGCGTCTGGGAACTGTATCGCCGGTCGCACGAGTTAACCGGCGGCGTGTCCACGCTACTGGAATGGGACGCAAACATCCCGGACTTCGACGTCGTTCACGGCGAAGTCCTGAAAGCCCGTGATCTGGTCGACCGGAGTGGTCCGATTCCCACGGGTGACGTAGTGCAGGCGTCTTTCGGCGATTCGGTTACGCGCACTGCGATCCCCCAACCCGCCGTCTATGCAACGGCCGAAGTCGAGTAGGTCATCGGTCCGCCCATTCCCGATCACCTGCCCGCATTAATGCGCATCGCATCTTCGGATTCTAACGCCGAGGTCGAACCGGAGGTCGCCCCAGTGAGCATCTACATTTCCGCCGTCGTCGACCCCATTCGACCCCACACTCCACACGACGGCCTCTCCCGTCCGGCATCCAGCCGGTAATTCATCAAGGCACCGGAACCAGCAAACTGGTCGAGCGGCCAATCCTCGACAATGCCTGCGAATTCTAACCGTTCACTCGGATATCGACCGTTCTCGCGGAAGTACAGTTGAGCTGCGAGCGCCACGACAAGCTGCGTCTGATGACACTGTTCGCGGTCAACTGTGATGTCATGCCGAGGTTCGCCACCCAGCCACTCGTCAGCGATCGGTGACTGTCGATACCTCGATTCAATGTCGGCGGAATCGACGACACTCGGGACAGACGTGCCGGGACGTTTGTCAAAGAGTCTCAGGTTGCCAGCTCGCCGGCGTGACTGAAGGCTCTTTGGGAGATCGATTTGCGCCAACCAGTTGGCGAATGTCAGCTTTATCAGACGCTGGGTCACCTCTGGCTCATTTTCAAGAAACAGTGAGAGCCAACGGCTCGAATCCGGAGAGTGAAAGTCATTCAACGCTGTGAACAGTTCTTCGTCGTTAATCTCGTTCAACGTGCCGAAATACTCGCATCTCAGCGTAACCGCTCGTGGTTGGGTCAATTCGTACGCTGACTGCACTTGGTCGAATGCTCGTTGCAGCAGTTCCGAGTTGACTCGCGGATCGGTCGACCATCGGAGCACATCCGGACAGACGACTGCGTGAAGTGAAGCGCCGACGGTGCGATTGATCACGCCCGCATTCATCCCGATATGGCGACTGTGTCGCAAGGCCACCAGGTACCAGTCGAGCGCGGTGGCGACATCTCCTGATTCAGAGCACTTTGCTGCCTGGAGTCGAACCAGCCAGGACATGGCGCGGTGTTTTCCGACGTCGATCATTGTCAAATACGACTGATCTCGCGGTTGAGCGATGAGAGCGCTCGACTTTTTCGAGCCCACGTTCATTAGCTGCAGGGCTACCTGATTGTCGTCGAGCCACTTGCGGATTGCGGGAGTCGCAGTCGGCCATCCCAGCTTGATGACCTCGTCGACACCATCCGGTGTTTCCGTCGGCGAAGCCCTGTTGTAGTCGACGAATGCATTGTCCTCGATGGGAATGTCAACAGTTCCGAACCGGTTGGCATCAAATGGCTCACCAATGTCGGGGAGGCCATTAAGACGCGACTCCCGATAGACGAGCGTTGCACTGATCGCTGCAAGAACCACGACGATTGGAATACCGATCTTCGGCTCGATAATTCTCAGGAACAGTCGCTTCCGGCAGTGCGTATTCATCGATCAGCCGTAGATTGAGAGGCAGGCGTACCTGATCCCGGATACGTCCGTGTCCGAATTCGGATCTTTGCGCGTCTCGCTTTGTTGACGTTTCATGCTGGTCACATTGTCGTTCGGCCGAATTCGCGAAGTAAGGACTGGTCAGGAGCGATTCAGGACTGACGGACGGGGATTAAGATTTTGAGTAGGATTAAGATTAAGAGGAGTGAGGGCAGTTCGATGACCGGTTTTCACTCAAACACGCCGTGGAGAAACCAGTTGCCGGCATCGTTACGGAACAGCCAGAACCGGGCTCCGCTGCTGACTTCCACCTGGAAGTAATCACGCCGGACAGAACCCGTCTCCTGCCACCAGGCTGTGGCGATGCGTTCGGGCTCGGTGTGCTGAGCTACCTGGTACTCATGATGGTCCCAGTAAAACCGAACCGGTGGACCGTCGGGGGCGATGGATATCACGCGGATTGATTCGGGTGGCGAAAGCAGCTTCAACGGTCGAGCTGAAGTAAAAGCCCGGTTGCTCATTACAGGACTGTCTGCCTGGCGGCGTTTGGAGTCCGTGTCTGCCAGCGGCTCGAACTCGACGGCCTGTTCGGGAACGGCTTCCGGCAACAGCTTTGGTTTCACGACGGCATTGCGCCCCAGCCGCGCACTCAGCCGGTCGATCAGGCGGCGGATGCTGCCATCGTCCGCTGGTTCCTCGTGAGCGAACAGGCCGCGTTGCCGGATACGTAACGGTGCGGTGACTGTCGCTTCCAGACGAATCGTGTGCATCCAGTTCGGTAGCGTGTGAGCTTCCAGCTTCAACTGAAACAGGCTCATCAGATGCGCCGCCGAATCAGCCGGTTGAATCAGGCCCAGTTCCAGCGAGACCGGGTCCGCGGACTCGCTGGAAACAGTCAGCACCAATCGCAGAATGCCCTCACCACGCGACTGGACCGTGCTGAGTACTTCGGGCAGCAGTTCGGCGCAGATGTGCAGAACTGCCTCCGAACGACAGGTGGGATGTTCCAGAATCCATTCAGCGAATACCGGATCGGCACACGGCACCGGATCGAGCAGCTCGTCACACTGGCCGAACATCTGATCGAGCCGCTGAAGCAGGAGTGCTCCGAAACGTGACGGCAGCGATTCCCGCGGCAGCGCCTGCAACTGGCCCAGCGTTCTCAGATCGAACGACTGCAGGCGGGACACGATGTCATCCGGAATACGCAGGGCCTCGACGGGCAAAGAAGGCAGTCGGCGGTGGGAACCGGCCCGGTGTCCGTAACGCGCGATGGCCCACGCGGCTCCGATTGTGCCAGCCGCTGCGACATGAGTCCGGTAATCCAGCTCAGCCAGATCGATGACGACCTGGCGGGCCAGACCGGATTCCCCGCCAAACAGATGCGAGCCGCCAGTCATGTCAATCAGCAGACAGTCCGTGTCGCAGGACCGCTCGATGCCGACAAACGGACTGAAACGATGACACACCTGCGCCAGTGTCTGTAAAGCCTCGGAATCGGCGGCGGGATCGTGTGGCACGAACGCGGCGGATTCCAGCAACGCCTGAGCTTCTGCCAGTGGCATACCTGGACGAATGCCAAACGCGGTTGCATCCGGAGACGCCATGATCACGCAAGCCCCACGCTTGCCGGCTTCTGTGTAGAGGACGGTGGGTTGAATCTCTGAATCCTGGGAGGGCGAAGCTCCCGCTAAGCCGGCTCGGCAGGAGCCTCGCCCTCCCGAAGAAAGCAGTCCCCTCTCCCCTTTTGGGGGGAGAGGGTTAGGGAGAGGGGTCCTGAACTCCGGCTGTTCGCAGCGCAGCCGCTGAATCGGAAAGTCCGGCAGCCAGACGCAGAGCACCCGTTTCATCGCACATTTCCAGTTCGACAGACTGATCGGCCATGCCTCCCTTTGCATAAACGCACCGCACCTCCATGCGACGATGAAACGATTGCGGCGGTGACGGAGCTGGCCGCACCAGCAGCCGCACATCCGCCCAGCCCGGCTGTCTTGTGGCTGTGGGCGGACGAATCAGAATTCCCACGGCCGTTCCGGCTTCAGCCGCCAGTTGCAGACGCCGGAACTCCTGCGTCTTCAGTCGATCGATTGGACACAGCACCGCTCCAATGCCCGGACAGCGCAGCGACTGCTCCAGTGCCCACAAAACATCGGCCCGTGACTTCGGGCGGATCAGAATGGTTTTATTTGTGCAGACTCCGACCGCGCGAAAAGCCGGCGCATAAAACGACAGTCTCGAGTCGACAATAATCAGCGGCCCAGCGTTTTGAACTCGTCCAGCGGCCTGCATGGCCAGCGTTGTGGCGCCACTGCCGGCTTCTGAGGCAATCCATTCGCTGAGTGTCCCCGGACACAGGCCCCGATCAGGCAGGATGTCATCCAGTGACGCGATGCCCGTTGAGACGGAGTGTTTTTCACGAGCTTCCAGCCGCAGACCTCGCTGCATCTGACGCAGATCCGTGCGCAGCTCCTGAATCATCGCCTCGCGGCAGACATTGCTGACAGGTTCGGTAAACATCAGATGTCACTCGATAAGTTGAGCCGGCTTCGGCAGGGCGGAAGCCGGCTCTGATGAATTGAAGTTCGGTATCACAATCTTCTCGTTCCAACGCTCTGCGTTGGAACGCGCTTGGGGACGCTCTGCGTCCCGTAACCCCATACCGGGGACGCAGAGCGTCCAACGAGGCATTCCAACGCGGAGCGTTGGAAGGAGAGGGTAGGCCGGAACTGCGCTGTACTTGTTCCGTTCTCCTGATTGACACCGACTCCCCGCAGGGGGAGAGGGAACATTCCTCACTTCCGAGGTTCCATCAGCCGAATCACACCAACGACCACTCCTTCAATCGTCACGTCCTCAGCCCGGCAGAAGATTGGTTTCATGGTCGAGTTCGCTGGCTGCAGTCGGATGCGGCTTTGCTTCCGTTCGTGATAGAACCGCTTCAACGTGGCTTCCTCACCGATCCGGGCCACAACCAGTTCGCCGTCCGTGCATGTTGTCTGTTTGCGGACCACGACGTGATCGCCGTCCGCGATGCATTCCTCGATCATCGATTCTCCGCGGACCTTCAGAGCGAAATGTCCGTCGTCCTCGAACCCGGCGAGATCGATGTGTTCATCCCGCTCCTCGATGGCCTCAATCGGCGAACCAGCCGCGACTGTGCCGACCAGACGCAACCCCGATGGCCGGACCAGTTGCAGAGCCCGATGTCCCTCGCCACGTCGCAGATGACCGGCCTTAATCAGCTTGTTCACATGAAACTGGGCCGTGTGGGGAGACTGATACCCGAACGCGGCCTGAATCTCGCGCATGGTCGGCGACCGACCCGACGAACGGATTTCGTCGCGTATAAACTCCAGAATCCGGGCCTGAAGCTCCGTGAGAGATTGCTTGTCGTCCATCCGTTGAAAATCCCGGCAGTTCCAGGAACCGCTCGCCGTCAATCATGATCGGCATCGCATGATATAATACTATTGTATTACTTTGTGGCGATACCGAAATTGCGCATGCAAAGCGTGTTTTTTCGGATCCGGATTCCCGGCAGACCTCAGTTCAGGATCCGAAACTCGCTGGATGCGAGTAGAGAGTGAGTGAAGCTCACCCATGCGGCGAACTCGAGTCCCTCGACGGACAGAGACTGCACATAGTCCATCGCCCGCTCGACCTCTGGCGGACGCGCGTTCCGTCCCAGCAGCCGGTTGTACAGCCAATCGATTCGGGCTTCGTCGTTTTCCAGTCCGGATTGTTCCTGAAGCTGATTCACTGTCGCTTTCGCGCAGTTTCGCACGAACGGGCTATTGAGCATCAACAGCGCCTGGGCTGGCACGTTTGTGACAGCTCGCTTGCCGGTGACAACATCCGGATCCGCGAAGTCAAACACCGTCAGTATCGGCGGCAGTTCGTTTCGCACGACGGGCAGATAAATGCTGCGGCGATAGGCTCCTTCCCGGCGGTTTTCCGATGTTTCATTCGTGTTGTTTGCGACAGCCGATTCTCCGAACGTCGCTACTGTTGAGCCACCGCGTGTCGGATCGAGCTGTCCACTGACGGTCAGCATGGCGTCGCGAATCGACTCCGCCGGCAGGCGTCGCGGTCGTTGCCTCCACCACAGGCGGTTCTCGGGATCGGCATCGAACGCGGCCTGATCAAACTCACTGCTCAGTCCGTAGACACGGCTCAGACAAATGCGACGGATCAGTCGTTTCATCGACCAGCCGTCGGCGATGAAGTCCGTGACCAGCGTGTCCAGCAGTTCGGGATGCGAGGGACGATCACCAAGTCGGCCAAAGTTATCCACCGATCGAACCAGCCCCTCGCCCATCAGGTGCATCCAGACTCGATTCACAATGACGCGGGCCGTCAGCGGGTTGCGTGCATCGGCAATCCAACGTGCCAGTTCGACACGACCGCTTTGCTTCAGATTCAACTCGGACTGTCCATCGAAGCGAGCGACCGTAAGCACTCCACGCGGTACGACGTCGCCTTTGTGATCAGCGATCCCGCGAATCCGGAATTCGGTGTCGGACACTTTCTCGAAATCACGCACGGCCATGGCCATGGGTCGCTTCGGCGAGTCGGTCTTCAGCTTCTTCTGTTCTGCTTCAAGCCGCTTGACCCGTTCGGCCAGCACTTTGGCCTGGTTCGAGCTGACGCCACCCGACTTCCTGACGGCCTTCGGATCATCCTTCAGCAGGGCAACGGGAACAAATTGCGCCGCATCAACAATCACGTATCCGTTCGTCGCGGTATTCGAGATTCGAACGAAGCCCTTGCTTCCCGCTTCAAAACGAAATCGGCCGAGTGACTTGAACAGCCCACCCAGTTCCGCCGGCCTGGACTGGTCGACGACGATCGACTGTTCCCCGTCATCGCTCGAAACGGTCACCGGCACGTTGTCCGCCCGGCCGTTCGCACCAGGATACGAAATTCGCACTTCGTACTCGCCGGCATCCGTAATCTCAGGCCGAAACGTCACAGACTTTTTTCCAACGTCCTTCTTGTCGTCGTGTATGTAGCCGGCCCCGACAAAGTTGGGCGAGTACGTTGACTTCTTCCACGCGCCGACAAGTTCGGCTTGAGCATCATCAACGGCAATGCCCAGCAATTCGTCGGGCTGTGGCTGACTCGTTTTCTGTGCCGCGGAGAGTTGCTTCTTCGCATCAGCAAGCTGTTTGCTGAGTGCCTTGTCCTGCTTCTCAAATGACTCAACGCGCGCTGTCAGTTCTGCGTCCATCGGCAACGGCTGTTCCAGCCAGCCCGAGACATTCACGTTGCCCATGCGGATGCCGTAAACCGTTTCCGTGCTCCGCAGAATTCCCGCCATCCCGTAGTAGTCGCTCGCCAGAATTGGATCGAACTTGTGATCGTGGCACCTCGCACAGCCAAAGGTCATCCCAAGGAACACACGACCGATGGTGTCGAGCTGTTCGTCGACCACGTCCATGTGCAACTTCTCTTTGTTGCGCTCGCTGAGCATTTTCGGGCCCACGATCAGAAAGCCTGTGGCCGTAAGCTGCTCAACCCGTTGCTCGTCTGACGTGGCCGGCAGCAGGTCTCCGGCGATCTGTTGAACAATGAATTCATCAAAGGGCCGGTCATCATTGAACGAGTCGACGACGTAGTCGCGATATCGCCACGCGTTGAAGTACGTCAGATTAATGTCGCCGCCATTCGAGTCGGCGTACCGAGCGACATCGAGCCAGTGGCGTCCCCAGTGCTCACCGAATTGCGGCGACTTCAGCAGCCGGTCCACCAGTGCCCCGATCGCCGCGTGCCGATCCTCCCCAGAGGGACCAGTCAGCGACGTTATGGTTTCATTGTCCGGGGGAAGACCGGTCAAATCGAAATGGATCCGCCGGGCAAGCGTGCGAATTTTCGCGTCGGCTACCGGCTTCACATTCTTCTGCTCCAGACGTTTCTGAATGAACCGGTCGATTGGCGACTTCGACCAGTCTTCGTCAAGGACTTCAGGAGCCGTGTGGCTGTGCGGTGGTTGAAACACCCAGAACTGGCGCGCCTCGTCGAGATCGATCTGCCGCTGCGTGCTCACTCCCGGATCAGACCGCGGATCCGGAGCGCCCATGCGGACCCACTTTTCCAGTATTCGGATCTCCGACTCGGCAAGCTTGCCGTCGGGTGGCATCTCAAACGACTCGTACCGGACAGATTGAATCAGCAGGCTGTCATTCGGCTTTCCCGGAACAATCGCCGGTCCGCTGTCGCCACCGGAAACCCAGCCCGCCTTGCGATCAAGTAGCAGACCGCCTTTTTTCTTTGCCTTCTTGTCTGAATGGCACTTGTAGCAATGGCGGGCCAGTAGCGGGCGAACGTTCTTCTCAAAGTAATCCAGCCCAGCCTGATCTTCCGCCCGGGCGGGCAGCGTTGCAGTCCACGTCGAAAGCAACACAGCAGTCAGGCACACAAGTCGCATTGGGGGGCTCATACGATTGGACTGAACGTCGAGGTTCGAGCGAAGTTGTCTTGATCACAGAATCGATGCTGCCCGCACTTCGATCCCCTTCAGACGCATTTTCAGCTCTTCCACATTCGGCGATACCTCGAACGCGGCCGCCCGAGTGATCAATTCTTTGTTGATGAAGTAGTACAGGCTGTCGTTGAACAACTGCATTCCGTCATCGCGACCAATGCGAATGGCACCGTGCAGTTTCTCGTCCTCGCCCTTGCCAACGATTTTGCGAACAACGGCGTTAAACAGCATGATCTCGATGATCGGTACGCGGGGCGGCCAGTCGGGGATCGTCTTGAGCAGTTTCTGGCCGACGATCGCCTTCATGCTCATCGCAATGGCCGCTCGGATTGCCGAGTGCATGTCGGCCGGGAACAGGTCGATGATACGGGGGATCGTGCCTGGTGCACTCGCTGCGTGGATCGTCCCCATGACAAGGTGCCCGGTCTCAGCCGCGTGAATGGCCGTTTCAAAAGTCTCTCTGTCACGCATTTCGCCCACCAGCATGATGTCCGGGTCTTCACGCACGGCATGCTTCATTCCAACACTGAAGTTGACCACGTCCTGGCCAATCTCTCGCTGGTTGATCAGGCATTGATCGGACGTGTACACGAATTCGATCGGGTCCTCGATCGTCAGAATGTGCTTGTTCATATTGTGATTGATCCAGTCCAGCATCGACGCAATCGTCGTACTTTTCCCGGACCCGGTCACACCAGCAAGTAGCACCATGCCCTGATCGTATTTGCACAAATCCTCCATGATCGGCGGCAGAAACAGCTTCTCGAACGGCGGGATATCCCGTTCGATTTTACGCGCGACCATTCCCACTTTGCCGAGCTGCGTCAGCAGGTTGATACGGAACCGCCACGGTTCTTCCTTGTGTTCAACGACTTTGCAATAGTCGGCCCCGCCGTCTCGATGGAAGATGTCCAGGTTTCGCTGGTCCATCATCGGAAACGTCAGCTTGATCATTCCCTCTTCGGTGATCGGTGGCATCTTCAACGGCGCGAGCGTGCCGCGGATGCGAAAGATCGGCGGACGATTGACCTGAAGGTGAATATCGGAGCAACCGTGGTCGATCGCCGCACGAAAAATCTTGTCGATCTCGATTGCCTTGGCCGGATCGAACGTCGACTTCGTCCACTCGTGAATCATCACCATGAGGATGCCTCTTGAAGGATGCAGCCGGAAGGATGAAGGCGGAACCTGCTGATTGGAATGCAGCGTTCAACCGACACGCTCCGTGCCTCAACTGACCAGCCGGACGGGGACCCCGCGTTCGGCCATGTATTGTTTGGTGTCCTGAATCGTGTATTCGCCATAATGAAAAATGCTGGCAGCCAGAGCTGCACTGGCCTGACCCGTTGTCACCGCCTGATACAGATGCTCGGGAGAACCGGCTCCTCCGCTGGCCACGACCGGGATATTGACGGCTTCGGCAACAGCACGAGTAATCTCGATATCGTATCCATCTTTCGTGCCGTCCGCGTCCATGCACGTGAGGACGATTTCACCGGCCCCAAGTTCCTCGACGCGCTTTGCCCAGGCCACTGCCTCAAGTCCGGTGGGAATCCGGCCACCGTTAATGTGCACATCCCACAGCTCAGAGCCGTCGTCCTGTTTGATTCGTTTGGGATCGATGTTCACGACAATGCACTGGCTGCCGAAACGCAGAGCCGATTCACGAATCAGATCCGGGTCGTTTACGGCCGCCGAATTGATCGAGACTTTGTCGCAGCCGGAACTGAGTAGCCGGCGGATATCGTCCATTGTGCGAATTCCACCACCGACCGTCAGCGGCATAAAGACAACTTCCGATGTCCGGGCGACAACGTCGAGGATGATATCCCGTTCCTCGTGACTGGCCGTAATATCGAGGAAGACCAGCTCATCCGCACCTTCGGACTCGTATCGAGTCGCGATATCGACAGGATCGCCCGCATCCTGAAGGTTCACGAAGTTAACACCCTTCACCACGCGTCCGGCATGCACGTCGAGGCACGGGATAATTCGTCTGGCAAGCATTGGCTGCCTGAATTGATGGAGGAAACGCGACCGATCACGCGCAAAATCGCAGATCTCAATTTAGACCTCGCCCCTGACGCAGTCAATCAGCGACTGCAATCCTCCGGCTTGTCCAACGCTGGGAACGCCTATACCGTAGAAAAGCTGTGCGACTCGCACTGGCGATTTGGGTTGGGAATCCCGACGAGGCGGAGCTCTTCATGACGGACCTGTATGCCGGGCTACTCATCATGGCGATTGCCTGCCTGTGCGTACTGGCGACAACGGTCCGCTATACACGGTCGACGACAAAGGTCGCGACGACGCGAATCGGGTTCGCGGCCGGATTGTTGATGCTGCTTTACCTGATCTTCGTCTGGAAAACCGCCATTCTCTCCGCGTGGTTGCCGTTCTCGAACATCGTTGTCCTGTGCAACTGGTTTCCGCTGGCAGCGGCGTTTCTAGCCGGCATCACATGGACTCACGGCTACGGGACCAGAACGCGGCGAGTTCTGTTCGGCTCGGCAGTCTTCCTGACGGCCGCGTGGTCGTCATGCGATCCGCTGCTGGGGCAGCCGCCTGTCTGCGAAAACAGGTGGGACCGAAACGGAGTCTGCCGGCAGTCGTCCACGTACACATGCACTCCTGCTGCAGCGGCGACCTTGCTGCGTTTGAACGGCATCGCCACTGAAGAGTCGGAGATGGCAGAGCTGTGTCTGACCCGCGATGGAACAACGTGGCAGGGACTGTTCCGTGGCCTGACACTCAAGACCCGGGGGCATCGCCACCGCGTCAAGGTGCTTGAGTGCAAGTGGGACGAACTGGAAAGCCAGCTCCATCAGCCGATGATCATCGCAGTCGGGATTGACCCGTCTCAGCCGTTTCCGAAGTCCTACACCAACAAACGCTGGGGCTGGGAACCAGGCGTCCGACACTCGGTTGTGTTGCTGGGCATCGAGAACGGTCGAATTCTGGTAGCCGACCCCAGCGTGGGACTTGAAACGTGGACAGCAGGCGACCTGCAGACCCTCTTCCGCGGCCGCGCCGTTACGTTGACTCCTACAGATGGACGTCCCGGCTGATGTAACGCCAATTGTCTGGCTGAATCAACCAACAAGCGAATCCTCGGCGGTGTAAAGCACTCTCTGCGCTCGTTCGTCAGTCGCGAGCGCGAACGACGCCGCGACGCGTCTCACCCACTGCCGTCCGCGACGTCTTGGCGGTAGGAGAAGGGGCGACGGAAACCAATCGGATATCTCTGCCCCAACCCCTGCGGCAGTGTGCCACTGGCAGTGCCGAATAGTGTCCGGGAAAATATTCACACAATGTTAACTTGCGCGATTTGGGTTGTTGAATTACAAGCCTTGCATGTCACGCAGAAAGGAAAACATTTGCGGCAACGAGAAGTCTC
>CAUZFZ010000079.1:0-45499 GCA_963579025.1 Planctomycetota bacterium
TGAGATGCAGAGCGTGCGTCTAAAACGTAATGCTTTTCACGGCGACTGGAATTATGAGATTCACCCACATAAAAACAGGCGAAGCGGGTAAGTTAATTCTGAACGACGCCTTACGTCCGGATGAAGGAGTCGAACGGAGCCGAAAAGAACGGGCGAAAGGAAACGAAAGTATCCGGATTTTCGAAGATCGCGACAACCCTTTAATGATTCGTTTCGGGATCCTGAATGCGTTTCCAACCCTGGATTTGTGGCCTTCCGGCATCGTTCGTGTGTTTCGATCGTACAGATCACGACCGAATTCGGAACTCGCACGAGGGCCAGTCTATGGTCGTGATTCGACCACCACGTTGAGTCGATCGTCAAACAGTTCGTTGACCTGAGTCGACTCGCCAGACGGCCAGCGGACTCGAACAGAGACCTCGCTTGCGGGCGTGATCAACAGAGTTGTCGCTGATCCTGACAGGTAGCTCCCGCCACCGATGATCTGCTGCATGGATGACCGGCCTGGCAATTCATGAATGACGGTCGCTCCAATGGCATCCCGGTTGCTGACCCTCCCCACCAGACGAAGTCGCAGTTGCGGCGCGACGTCACAAGTCAGTGCATCATTGCGGAGAACGGCCGGCGATGAATTCTGATGTGTGATCACGACATCGGGGTCCCCGTCGTTGTCCAGGTCGGCAACTGCCAGACCGCGACCCGGGTGTCTCGATTGAAAATACTCTCCGGACGAATTCGACACATCTGAAAACCGCCCGTGTTTGTTTTTCAACATCAGCGGCGGGTGCTTGTAGGGGCGGTCCTGGCCAAGTTCCGGCAGATTGTCGTCGACGTGCCCGTTAGTGATGATCAGATCGGGCCAGCCGTTCCCGTCGAAGTCGGCGAACGCCGTGCCCCAGCCGACCCAGGGCAGGCCGGGTGAAGCCACTCCCAGTCGGTCGCTGGAGTCTTCGAACAGCCCATCACCGATGCCCAGATAAAGCGTGTTGTGGTCCTGTTCGAAATTCGTCACGAGCAAATCCAACTGGCCGTTGCCATTGATGTCCGCGGCAGCCACGCCCATGCCCGCCTGACTGCGGCCCTGCCAGTCGTAGCCCACACCGGAAGTCTCCGTTGCATCGGAGAAGTGCCCTCCACCCGAGTTGACGAACAGAGAATTCGGGTTCAGATCATTCCCCACGTAAAGATCAGTGCGACGATCTCCGTCGATATCAGCGGCGACGACTCCCTGAGCACGACCGGCACGCGCGCCGACTCCCGATTCCCCGGTGGCATCCCGAAATGTTCCGTCGCCGTTGCTGAGGAAGAACACATCTCCGGCGGGCGGCACTGACGACGGATGACAGAAGATGCGCACGCCGCGCTCGCGATCTCCGCAGAAGCGGTTGTTCTCGAAATCCCAGACAGCGTAATTGCAGCAATACAGATCCAGGTGCCCGTCGCCGTCCGCATCGAGAAATGCCGCGCTTGTTCCCCAGCGACGATCACCAACACCTGCATGTTCCGTGACGTTTTCGAAAGTGCCGTCACCCAGGTTTCGGAAGAGCTGATTCTGGCCGACGCAGTTGACGTACAGATCGGAAAAACCGTCGTTGTCAAAGTCGCCGACGGCCAGGCCGGCGCTGTAGCCGGTGTGTCCAAGCCCGCACTGATCCGTCACGTCCTCAAACTGCCAGTCACCAAGATTGCGATAGCACTGGTCGCGCGGCTGGGCTCGATTGAGATCGATGGGAAAATCGGTGCCGCTGGCAAAGTGCAGATCGCACCAGCCGTCCCCATCGAAATCCAATGCCGCGACCCCGCTACCATTGGCCGCGGGAAACGGTTTCTCAGCGGACGTGCCGCTGTCATGTACGAAGTCGATGCCGGACGAATCGGTCATCAGCGTGAACGTCACGAATGGCTCGCGACTGGCGGCGCCTCGGAAACCTGCACCACTCGAACGTGGCGAATCATCAGCGGGACTGGGAGCATCTTTCGGCGCTGCCGGCCAGAAGCACATCACAACAGCCAGCGTAAGCGAAGCGACTACGGTCAGTAGTCCAACCTGCCTGACGTTCAACTGGGGCATGATGCGACCCGGTCCTGTGCAGCTTCAGAATTGTTGAATGGGCAGCCGATCCAGTGACGGCAGGGTCCCGCGTTCGCGAATTGCCAGGACCAGATCCTGCAGAAATGGATCGGGTTGCCTGCCTTCTCTTGTCAACGGAGCGACGAGCGAGGCAGCCTCGCCCCAGTTCCCATCATCGGCCATCCGCCACGCCCGGATGACCTGCGCCCACCACGACTCGGGAGATTCAATCAGCAGATGCTGAATCGCTGCATCTCGTCGTTCCACCGCAGTGAGTTCGTTGTATCGCTGTCGCCACTCGGTCGCCTGCACCGAATCACCCGCCTGCGAGGCGGCCCTGTGCAGCAGGTAGGCCGTCGACGCGTGCATATGATCGCGGCCTGTTAACGGTGTCAGCCACTTCAGTGCCTGCGTCGAATCCCGTTTCTGCAGCGCCTGCCGCGCCAGAGCTTCACGTGGTCGGTGGTTTCCCGGATGCAGGTCCACGGCCCGCTGCCAGGCCTGTGTCGCGACTTCCGCCTGCCCGGTACGCAACAGTGCGTCACCCAACCAGGTCTCGGCGTCAGAATCCGGGTTGAGTTTCAGACTCTGCCGCAGCACGTCGATGGCACTTTCCGGTTGGCCGTTGTGCAACAGAACCGACCCATACTCACGCAGAAACTCATGAGCTGATATCTGCAGGTTGGAGGCATCAGGACGCAAATCGACAAGCCGCTGCCACGCTTCCAGTGCTTTCGCTTCGTTCCCGGCTTCACGTTGAATCGTCCCGATCAGCAACAGGCCGCGGACCTCGCAACCATCGAGACCGGCAAAACGGGTCGCGGTCTGCAGAGCCGGCTGGAACTTACCGAGTTTCGCCTGACACCCGGCCAGTTCATGCAAAGTGTCCGCATCGGAAGGGTTCAGAGTGACGACATGTTCCAGCACCGGAAGCGCCTGACTCCACTGCTCCAGATGGAGCAGAGACACGGCCAGGGCATGCAGATCCTGAGCAGTGACTGCTCCATGGCGCTGGAATTCGGTGACGGAGTCACTCCACCGGCCCAGTCCAACGTAGATGCGTCCCCGCGTTGTCCCCGCCTGCCCGTGATCCGGATGTTCCCGCAGGAACTCGTTCACCACAGAGAGTGCTTGAACATGCTCGCCAGCAGTCATGAGCTGTTCTGCTTCACGCAGCGGTCGTTCGTCCCACCAGATGACGGCCATGACAACGACAACGATCAAGGCCAGAGCACCGGCCAGGCTCGTCAGCAATCGAACAGAATTCTGTCGGCGTGCGCGTGTCATGTGCCGGCTCGACGTTAAACGACTCTGCGGTTGCGGGCACAGCCCGCGTCAGGAATTCCGCGGCAGGAACGGGAACAGATCGCGAATCAGATCGGAATTCCATTCGCGTCCATACTCACACGGCTCAAATGCCTCAGCCCAGCGAACGGACCCGGCGGTGACTCCATACGTCTGCGTGAGCAGATCGCGGCAGGCATCGGCCACCCAGGCAATGCGTTCGCGGAAGTGCTGTCCCATAAGTTCCCGTCGTCCTGCATTGTCGTCGGGGACCTGGTCCTCATAGCGATGGTTGTAGGCGAGCCAGCCATAGAACTGCGATGTGTGGCAGTGCAACATGTCGACAACCGACTCGATCACGGGGCCGATGTCGACCACGACACTCGGATCAAACGGGTATGGTCTTTTGAACTGGTCGGCGACATAGGCAATCGCCGGATTGTCTCGCAGCGCCGGGACATCGGGAGCCACCGCCGGAACGGTGACCATATACGCCGCATCGCAGACGAGCTGAGATGTATAGCGATGGTCCGGGTGATAGTCGTTCGGTCGGTGCGTCAGAATCAGATCGGGATTGAATTCGCGGATCAGCCAGATCAGGACACACCGCGCTTCGTAAGTTGGTTCCAGCCGTCCATCACGGAAGTCGAGTACGTCGTACTCAATGCCCA
Organism: Planctomycetota bacterium; assembly: GCA_963579025.1. Lineage (GTDB taxonomy): Bacteria > Planctomycetota > Planctomycetia > Planctomycetales > Planctomycetaceae > CAUZFZ01. Next base: position 4,027 of record CAUZFZ010000079.1, read on the forward strand.
GCACGGCGCCGGACGCGGCCGCTTCGGCGCGACGGATCGCGACGAGTTCTTCGCCGAACGTCTCGTGATGACCGGACTCACCGTTCGTCACGCTGACGAACTTGACTCGATGTCCATCGCGACGAAACAGTGCCGCCGTTCCACCGGCCATGATGTCACAGTCATCGGGGTGTGCCCCGACGACCAGCACTCGAAGTGGATTCTGCATGAGTTTTCTCTCGTACGGCGTACTCAATTGCGAATCTCAGCGATTTCAACCGCTCGATGTTCTTCAACCGACCGATAACACGCTTCCACGAGCGCCATCGTGCCGAGGTTATCGCGGCCGCCGATCTCCGGTTCGGTATCGGTTTCAAGGGCCACCAGCAACTGAGCCATCGGCCCGACAAAGGCATCAGGAAACCAGACGTCTTCCCAGCGTGGTTTCTGCCAGGGTTGCTGCTTCGTTGTGAAGTCGAGCGTGCTGGGCGTGCGATCCGGATAGCTCGGCCAGCCAATCGTGCCGCGAGCCAGGCCGTCCGTACCTTCGACTCGCCAGTGGATGCCGATGTCGCTTTCGGAACCTTCCATTGCCGGCCCGGTCCAGACATCGTCCCAGGAAGATGCACGCAGTCCGTTTTCGTATTCCAGTATGTAGAGGCAGATGCCGTCGGTGTGTTCGAACTTCCCGGCAGTCCGAGGATCAGGACGCACACTCGCGAAGACGCGCTGCGGATCGCCGAACAGGTAACGGAACGTATCCAGATGGTGGATACTCATGATCCGCAGCGTGACCCAGCCCAGCCGTTCCTGCCACGGCATCCAATGAGGAATCGCTCGCATGTCGATTGACGCAAACACTGGTTCGCCCAGATCGCCGCGGTCGAGCAGGTGTCGGCAGGCGCGGATCGACTGGTCGTATCTCATGTTCTGATTCACACCGAGCGTGATGCCGGCGTCATCGCACAATCGGACGATCTCAACTGCCTCAGCGTAGTTCATCCCGAGCGGCTTCTGGGCAAGTATGCCGCGGATGTGATCGTTCCGTTTGACCGCACAGCGGACGACGTCGAGCTGAATGTCCGGCGGCACAGCGATATCGATCACTTCGATCTTCGGGTCGTCGATCAGTTCTTCGTAGCTGTCGTACACATGCAGGATCGAGTGCCGTTCAGCGACCGACTGAGCGCGTTCTCGTGTCCCGGAAGAAATGCCCACGGGATTGAATCCGGCTTTGCGATACGCAACCAGATGGCAGTCGGCCATGATGAATCCGGCGCCAATGCAGCCGATCGGGACGTCTTTGCGATCAGGCAGTTTCGGCTGGATGTCGAGATCGAGTGAGAAATCTGTCATGTGAATCCCGGTTCGTAGTAGCTGTCCGTTCGTAGTAACCGCACTTGTGCGGTTGTTCTGGCAATTCCGTTCGTGTGTCCCAGAGTCTCGAACCCGATAAATCGAGTTACTACAAACTCGCGTGACGATGAACACTACACGCGTTCGTTGTCGGGTGTGTACGGGTCAAGAGTGGTCACCGGCCTCGGCGGGAGACTGGCAACGTCTGCCGATCCGCTGTCATCTGAAATCTCAACAGTCTCGATATCGTCGATGGCAAACGGGCCCAGATGCTCAAACTGACCATCGTCCGTCTTCCCGAGCAGTACGAGTTTTCCGTTCTGCGACTCGCGGGAATCCGGGAATCCGACCGCGTCCTCACCGGACTTCAGCCGGACGCGAACTTCTTTCGTTTCGTCGACGCCGATAACGCCCTCGTGTGTCAACGCCGGGAATCGAGCCCATGCCCATGTCCACAATGTGGAATCAGGGTCAACGTGACCGGCGACGTTGATCCAATCGAGCATGGCGGCTCGAAGTTCAGGCTGTGACGCCTGCTGGCACCACGGAATCAGGACATCATCGATCCACTGACGCCGAGACACGGCCAGTTCTTGAAATGTCTGCATGTCTGTTTCCCGCTCAGGTTTCGCAAGATCGCAGACCCGTCCTGCGGCCCCGCATAAGCGCGGGATTATTGAGCTGTGATCACATCCCCGCAATCATGCCCTGTCGTTCTCAATCAGATTCAACGAGAGGTTGCCGTGTCGCACGTGCGAGTGGAGTTCTTCGGGCTGGCCCGAACCCGAGCTGGCGTCGAGGCCGTTGAGATGGACGCCGCGACATTGCGCGACGTGCTGAGCGAGCTGGTCGTGCGCTTTCCGAACCTTGACGGCCTGTGCTTCCAGGACGGTCAACTGAGCACGTCCTGGCTGTTCAACGTCAACGGTCAACAATTCACGCGCGAACTCGACACTGCTGTCGGCGAGGGCGACAGTGTGCTTCTCATGTCGGCCGATGCGGGCGGATGATGTCGACTTCGGTCACGCAGCGGCGCGACTCGGACAGTTCACGAAATCTGAAACTGCGGCGTACGAAATCAGATTCGGGAGTTCGTCCAGCGGAATACGAATCTGGAACGTCTCCTCGACCACACTGACCAGAGTCAGTGTCGCCAGCGAGTCCCACATCTCAACTGACTCCATCGTTGCCTGCGGGATTTCCGCAGCCGACAGCTCCGGAAATGCGACGGCGAAACACTCATCAAGCTGCGATTGAACATTGATCGGGTTCATCATCACTCACCCTTGCGTACAGGTTGGGGCAGTTGTTCTGAAAGATTTCGCGTGTGAGGTCGACCGGTCCGGAAACCGGTTCCGTACCGAGCAGCTCGGTCAGGCATGTGCGCATTGGGCCGTTCCGGCTCGTTGCCGCGAAATCGAGCTGCAATCGATCGACGCCGAATCGCTGGAACAGCGCTGCAAGCACTGCATGCTCAATCCGACGCGAAAACGCGCGGCAGCTCAGCACCCACGAGTCGACGTACAGCGTCGATTCCGAATGCCGGCCGGACACGACCGAGATCTTGCCGAGTGGAGCAAATCGATCGCGATAGCTGACAGCGAGGACAAAACACTCAGGATCCTGCTGCTGTCGGTGCCAGGTGAATTCGTCGATTCGACGGCCATTGAGATTGAACTGATTCGTCTTGTTCACCAGTTGCAGACACCGCTCGTCCGGCTGATTCCACTCGAACGAAATCTCGGCATCGGCGGCTGCCAGAAACGCTTCGCTGTCGGTTTCCTGACTCTTCAGTTCGCTCGCGGCGCGAATGCTTTCGATGCGAAGTGAATCATCACTCACGACGGACGTGCGACCGAACAGGTCGCGAAGCTCATACAACAGTTCGACAACCGCAGCCTCGTCGTCGACTGGAAACTGCCGGCAGTTCAACTCCGGAAACGCCGCGGAGGCTTCCGCCAGCTCGATCGGGCTGTCGTCAATAAACACGACGGAGTCGGCGCTGATGTTCCAGGCCTGCAGAATCCGTGCGACCGACTGTGACTTCGGGCCCCAGTTCGCTTCCACGGGGAATAGTTTCTCAGCGGGCACAATCAGGTCACGCCGCCGCAGAGCCTCGCCCACGACAGCCGGATCGTTGCGACTGGCGACCGCGACCAGAACTCCGATCTCGGCGAATGAGGCGAGCATTTCCTGATAAAGGGCATGCTGCTGAGTGTGTCGGTCGAGGTCCCATGAGATTCCGTCGACTCCGTCTTCGCCGACGATTCCGGACCACAGCGTGTTATCCAGATCGGTAATCAGGCCCTTCAACGCGGTTGCCGGCCGCAAGAGTTCCGCAAGCTGAGACGCCAGTGCCGACGCATGCTGGTTCGTGTACGGAAACCCGGACCGCAGTTCGGACGCGGCATCGAAGCGTTCGCCCGGTGGAGACACCGCGTCGAGTCGCTGTGGATCAACCACACGAATGCGATTCGCGGCATGCAACTGAATCGAGAGATCCTGGAGTTGGTGCCGAATCTGCAACGCTGTGATATCCGCACTTCCGCCAGGAGCCGTAAACATTGGGGGGAGCGGAAGCGTCGGCATGGAAACCGCGATAGGCGTCGACTCCGCGAGTTGGACCAACGCATTCCGCAACTGTCCAATGCGCAGTGTGAGGGACTGGACGATGTCTGCCATGCAGTTCGGGCGCCAGCCGAACGCGGATCGAAATCCCAGCCGCGCGTCCAGGTCCGACCACTCAATGACAACGGCTGCTCCGTTGGGAGGTGATTCGATCGATCGCTCGATGTTGCCAATCAGATCACCGAACAGACCGATCTGCACATCGACGCCTTGTGCTGGCATGCGTTGCAGCAACTCGGCCGTCAGAAACGTGCGAAGGTGCAGCGGCGTGAGACCGCAGAGCAGTGAGAAACGGATCGGCTCCTCATCGCCCGTGCTCCTGGCGCGAATCGTTTTCAGTGCATCGAACAACAGCATGCCGCAACTTTCCGTGTTTCTTCAGTAGGCCGGACGCGCGTTGCTCAGGCAGCAGCGCGTGTCGATTCCAGACGACTCTGTCCAAGGAACGGAGCCCGTAAGCCGTTGTCTCCCCAGTCGAAATTGATCAGCCACTGCGAAGTATCGGTTGTGAATCCAGGCTGTTTACGAGGGCCGCCGATTGCAATGTCACGTCCTTTGGATCGCACGCTGAAGCCAGCCTGCGTTAGAGCCGATTGAACGACCGGGCAGGAACTCACGGCCATGACACCGCAGCCTCGCATGCGTCCGGTACACACCTGCGCCAGAGCCGCGAAAATTCCCTGACTGAGTACCCAGGGATCGTTCGCGTCGGCATGCGACACCAGAACGCGATGAGGTTGCTCGTTCAGCACTACCGATCCACATGTCTGGCCGTTGAGCACCAGACGGAAGACGTGATAGCGGACGAAGTCCAGATCGGTGGCATAGCGCCAGTTGAGATAATCCACTCCCGGATTGAACCGGACGGCATAGGCCGACTCCTCAACTCGCATGTCGGACGTGAAACACGTTTCCGGAACTGCTTCGATTGACAGTCCACCCTGTCGGAGCATCTCGCCAGCTCGCGAGTCGACGCGCGTCCGCAACGGCGAGTGTCTCAGCAGCAGTTTGGCAGCACGGCGCCAGTTTGCTTCGCCCGGAGGTTCGGCCCAGGCGGCATTCAACTGCAGCGTCTGGATGCCCGACAGTCGGGTCCATTTCTGGTGGTCAACCAGCCGGCGGGCGTCTTCACTTCCGCCGAACTGAATTCCAAAGTCGCATTCGCGCGCCCAGTGCAGGAACAGAAACGCGCCTGCACCCGATTGAAACGCATAGAAGTTGGAACCGAATCCAAGTTCCACGTCACCGTCCGGTGTCGAGAACGGCATCTTCTCAACGCCGACCACTCCGAAGACGCGTTCTGAGTCGTCCTGCATCATCCACAGCCGGCACGAGTCTGTTGAGCCGTAGTAGTAGTCAACGAAGTCCGGGTAGCAGAGGTTGTGATACGGGGGCAGCTCGGCGCACAGACGCGACAGCGTCGCGTGGTCGCCGGATTTGTAACTTGTAATCTGCATCAGGCTGCCGTCATCCGTTGTTCCGATTGCACCTTCGACACCACACGCTGCTCGTATTCGCACAAGGTCATGCCAACACAGCATTCGGAAGCGGCTTCAAACAAGCGTTCCATATCGTCAAACAGAGATTCGATCTGTGCTTCCGTCTGAAATCTCGGGCTGCCGCCCGGCATGAACTCGGACGAATGCAGCATGAACTCGACGAAGCCTCGGCCATCGGCCAGTGCGAGTTGCATTGTTTCAATCAGCTCGCGTCCGTTACGCCCGTTGGGCCGAAGCCAGCGAACTTCCGGGAGGAACCGACCCGCGATGCGCTGTCCGAATCGATGCACCGACAGTGCCCGTGCCGTTGCTCGCTCAATGAGACCGCGGTCTCGACGCAGGATCGTGACTGGCAGTTCCAGTAACGGTGAGTCGGCCGACTCGCAGGCGATCGCGTCTGGATCCATGCGATAGGCGTGTTCGGGAAATCCGCGGTAATCGACCTCGCCGGGCATGTAGCCCTGTTTCCAGCAGACGTGCGGTGTGACTGAGCAGTCGACTCGATAACCAGACTCGATCAGCATCCGTGCGTACGCTGCGTTGAAGCCCCAGCGTCCGGCGCGATGACTGCGCATCGTCACGCCGAAGGCCGATTCGAGCCGGTCGGTCAGGACGCGGATCTTCTCGCGCATGACCGGTTCGGGGTATTGAGTCAGAAACGGGTTGCATGCGAAGTCGTCGTCGGTCAGCGATATCAACGGCGGGTTGTTCCACGCGTGCAGGTGCATCCCGATCTCGCCGGCGTCACGAGTGAGCACATCCTGGGCGAACTCGCAGTAAACGGGAGACTCGACCATTTCCCAGTTAGTCAGCCATGTGGGCTTCAGGTCGTATCGTTCACAGAGCGTCTGAAAGCGCGGCAGAAAGCGGGCGTTCTCTGTCGTGACCTCGCGCGGATTGGCCCACAGATTGTCGCCTTCCGTATCGATCGTGATGAGAAACGCAGGACGATCCAGCATGGTGGTGTGGACTTCCATGTCCGGTCTGGCGTGGCGGTGAGGCCGCAGAACGTAGCGATTTCCGCAAAGTGGCTACCTGGGTCCGGGAATCTACGGACGGGTTCAGACCGGGTCAATATGAGCTAACTGCACTGCCACCACGGAGTTGTGCACGGAATTCCGACGCACTGCGACTTCGCGGGCACATCAACGACGCGGTATACTCGGGGACCCCGTTCGTCGTCTCCGTATTTGTCACATCTCTCAAGACACCCACGAGAGGTACAGATCGGATTGCGACGAGCCCTTTCCACCGCGAGTTCCCGCCATGCCTGATCTCCGATTCGTCGCCGCGCTTTCGCTGACGGTGATTCTCTGCCGGACGACCCACGCTGAGTCGCCCGTGTTTGAGAAGGACGTTCTGCCGGTTCTTAAGGCCAAATGTCTGAAGTGCCATTCGCCGAAAGTACGTAAGGTGGGGCTGGACCTTTCCAGCATGGCGTCTGTGCGGAAGGGTGGAGAGTCGGGCTCGGCAATCGACGCGGACGAGATCGAAGAGAGTCTGATTTGGGCGATGGTCGGTGGTGGTGACATGCCTCCCGAAGGATCGCCGCCGCTCACACCGAAAGAGCGGGACATCATTCATCGCTGGCTTGTCGGCGGCACTCGGTCGACCTCTACGACCGACCAGCGAATGGTCACGCAACACGACGTCCTGCCGTACCTGTTCACTCGCTGTATTGTGTGTCACGGCGGCCGTCGGCATGAAGCGGATCTGGACCTGAGGTCCGTCGCCTCAATCCTGAAGGGTGGCAAGTCTGGACCCGCCGTTGTTGCTGGCAAACCAGAAGAAAGCCTGCTGCTCAAACGAGTACTTGCGAAAGACATGCCTCCGCCGCGCGAGCTGATTCGCGCGGGCGTGCGTCCATTGGAATCATCCGAGATCGATCTGATTACGCTGTGGATTGTTCAGGGGGCGAAGGAATACGACGTGGCACCCGACGCGCCATCGACTGAGCCGGATCCACTCGTCAGCACCGAGGATCGCAACTTCTGGTCATTTCAGACGCCGCACAAACCGGCCGTTCCAGAGGCCGACACGAGCATTGTGCGAAATGCGATCGACGCGTTTCTGCTACGGAAGCTGACCGAACGAAAACTGCCGTTCTCACCGGAAGCCGACCGAACGACGCTCGTTCGCCGCGTCGCCATCGACTTGACCGGACTACCACCGGAATGGAACGACGTCGAGCGATTTGTCGCCGACCAGTCGGGCGACTGGTACGAGCGAATGGTTAGCTTCTACCTGGACTCGCCGCAGTACGGTGAACGCTGGGGACGCTACTGGCTCGATCTGAGCGGCTACGCGGACTCAGAGGGCAAACGTTCGGCGGATCCCATCCGGCTGCATGCGTGGCGATTTCGCGATTACGTCATTCAATCCTTGAACGCCGACAAGCCGTACGACCGATTCCTGCTGGAACAAATTGCCGGTGACGAGCTGTACGACTTCCAGAACGCGGACGCGATCACGCCGGAGATGCGTGATGCTCTGATCGCGACTGGTTTTCTGCGCATGGCTCCAGATGGTACGGGTTCCGACATCGTCAACACGGTGGCCGAACGGTTTGAAGTGGTCGCCGACGAGATTGAGACGCTCGGCTCGTCGGTCCTGGGCCTGACGCTGAAATGCGCTCAATGTCACTCGCACAAGTATGACCCGATTCCGCAGCGTGACTATTACCGCTTGGTCGCCGTGTTTCAGGGAGCGTATGACCTGTACGACTGGCTGGCACCAACGTCGGTCCCGGGCCAGTCCAAAGTAAAGAACCCGATTCGAAGATATCTCACTCACGTGACTCCCGAGGAGCGGGCCGCGTGGATAGCGGCGAAGCGAGGGATCGACGACGAGATCGCCTTCGAGAAGAAACGTGTTACTCAACGAGAAGCTGAACTGCGGAAGAAGGTCCTCGACGAAGAACTCGCGAAGTTACCTGAGGAAATTCGTGAGGACACACGCGTCGCGTTGTCTACCGACGCTGCCCAATTGTCGGCACCGCAAAAGTACCTTGCTGAAAAGTTTCGGAAGCGTTTGGCGCCCGATGGAAAGAGACTCCGGAAGCTGTTTCCCGAGCTGGTCGAACTCGACAAGACCACCGCCGCGAAGATTAAACAACGCGAAGCGGCCCGTCCGCCGGAACCAATGATCCGCGCATTGTGGGATCGGGGAGAACCATCTCCCACGTGGGTGTTTCGACGTGGCGAGTTCACGAATCCCGGCGACCTTGTCGGGCCGGGCGTGCCGTCGGCGCTGACCGATGGCCAGACTCCGTTCCAACTCGATCCGCAACGACCGGGGTCGACAGGACGCCGCCTGGCGCTGGCTCGCTGGTTGACTGATCCGAAACATCCGCTGACCGCCCGTGTGCTGGTCAATCGCGTGTGGTTCCATCACTTCGGCCGGGGCATTGTCGAGTCGCTCGCCAACTTCGGGCGAACGGGAACTCCACCAACTCACCCGGAACTGCTCGACTGGCTAGCTGTTTCGTTTGTCGAGAATGGCTGGAGCATGAAGTGGCTGCATCGCCAGATCATGGCTTCGGCCGCGTATCGGCAGTCATCTCAACTGACGCCTGAACTGGAAGCGACCGATCCCGACAATCGCTGGCTGTCGCGCATGCCAATGCGTCGACTGGAAGCGGAAGCCGTTCGGGACAGTCTGCTGGCAGTGGCCGGACGCCTGGATCGCACTCAGTTCGGCACCTTTGACGAGGTTGAGGTGCGAGCCGATGGCCTGGTGACTTCCGTTCCGGGCGAAAGCGGTTGGCGACGCACGGTCTATGTCCGACAGCGCCGCAAAGAGCTGCCGACGATCCTTGAGAACTTTGACCTGCCGCAGATGATCCCGAATTGTGTTGAGCGGCCGAATTCGACCGTCGCGTCGCAGGCACTGCATTTGCTCAACAACGGCATGGTCCGTGAGTTGTCAGTCGAATTTGCGAAGCGGATCGAACGTGAAGTGGGCGATGATCGCGGCCGCCAGCTCGAACGCGTGTACGAGATCGCTCTCAGCCGCAAGCCGACCGACGAGGAAAAGAAACTGTCGCTGGTGGCGATCAAACAGATCGCCGCAGAATTCGCCGAGGCTCGGGATTCCGATGCCGGTTCCGCACAGGAAATCACACCGCGGACTCAGGCACTGGCGAGCTTCTGTCACGTCATCATGAACTCAGCATCGTTTATGTTTTCGGATTGAATGAGACGAGCAATTTACGACTGCTTCGTCGCGTCCCTGCTCTGGACCTGCTGAATGCCCATCCGCCCCGAAGGTCCCCCCACATGGCCGCCAGACTGGCCGGAAGTTCGGGAGGCCGTTGAAGCAACGCTCGCCGATGGTTCCTGGGGGCGTTATCACGGCCCGCATTGTGAGCGTCTGGAAGAGGCACTCGCCGAATTCCACGGCGTTGAAGAAGTTCTGCTGTGCTGCAGCGGAACGGCTGCCGTCGAGCTGGCACTGCACGGGGCCAGGGTCGGGCCAGGCGATGAAGTCATTCTTGCGGCGTACGACTTCAAAGCGAACTTTCAGAATGTCCTGGCACTCGGAGCGACACCAGTGCTGGTCGATCTCGATCCGAATTCCTGGCAACTCGACCCGACGCAGCTTGATTCAGCCGTAACGGAAGCCACGCGGGCGATCATCGTTTCTCACCTGCACGGTGCGTCAGTGCCGATGGCTCCAATTCTGGAGTTTGCCAATCAGCACGGCGTGACTGTCATCGAAGACGCTTGCCAGGTGACTGGGGCGATTCTGGACGGTCAGCGTGCCGGTGCAGCCGGTCATGCTGGCGTGCTGAGCTTTGGCGGCAGCAAGCTGCTGACGGCCGGGCGGGGCGGAGCCATTCTGACCAGCCGCGCCGACCTGGCTCAGCGCATTCGTCTGCGGACACAGCGTGGAAATCATGCGTATCCGCTGTCCGAGTTACAGGCGGCCGTTCTGCAGCCGCAGGTCGAACGGCTGGAAACCCGCAACCGCGTGCGACTCGCAAACGTGCAAAGCCTCCTGTCTCAACTCGACGCAGCGGGAGTATTGGCTGGACTGACACCGCTGAACGCGACACCTGGGGAACTCGACGCGTTTTACAAAGTTGGGTTTCGATATGACTCCGACCACTTCAAAGGCCTTTCACGAGATGCGTTCGCACAGGCCGTGCGGAATGAAGGCGTCGCACTCGATCCAGGCTTTCGCAGTCTGCATCGCATTCACAGCCGGCGTCGCTTTCTCGCGGTTGGTGACCTTCAAGTGGCCGACGCGGCTGATGATGGCATCCTTGTTCTGCACCACCCCGTGTTGCTGGAGTCCGCTGCCGCAATCGACCAGATCGTCGAGGCTGTCCTGAAAGTGGGCACAGCGACCGGTTGAAAGCCCGTCTGTTCGGAAGTCTATTTCACGTTCAGCAGACGTCGGACTGCGCCCATTAGCACGCCCTCAACTTCAGGAGCCACTTTCGATGCCCGGTCGCTGGCTTCGTAGCCGCCCTGCCCATAAGCCACTTTAGTCCCGATGTAGCCCGGCGCGTAATCACCATAGGCCGCCATGGCGACGAACAGGTCCGGTCGCAACTTTGCGGCGTTGAGCTGGTATTCGACAAATAGCTCACCCGGCATGTGCAGCACTCGGGCGTTCTTCACGGTCAGGCACGTGATGTCGATCGTGTCGCCGGACTGACATCGTCGCAGCCAGATCAGGTCCTTCGCGGCAAACCAACGGACAAACGCCGTTTGCGATTCGTCTTCGAGAATCTTCAGCAGGTCCTTTTCGACCATATGTTTTCCGGCCGGCAGTACGACCGGGACGAAATTCCATGCGATGTCACTGGCTGACACGGGTGACTTCTTCGTGTTCTGCCAGGCGAGCTTCATGCCGGCGGCAACTCGATCTGCGAGCACCTGGCGATTGCTCTTTGAGCCATCGTTCCACTTACCGGCACCGATGTTCCCGCCCGCTCCATTGAAGTGGATGTGCGGAACTTTCGTCGCTGCCTGGCGGCTGTTACGGGCCATACCAGGGAAGTCGGGATTGGCCAATCCGGTGCGGTAGTAACTTTGCGGATGCGTCGCGTAGTAGGTCAGAGCTGTGATGGCTTTGTCGCCATTCCAGAAGCTGATCATCTTCAGCTTGGGATCGATCGTTCCGGCCGGAAACGCCGCAACCTTCGGATCCTTCGTCGCGGTCCAGCGGATGTGGATCACCTTGCCGTCCGGCCCTTGAATTCGCCGGTTCGACGCGACCTTCTCGATCAAGCCTGAGCCCAGCCCGACATGAGTCACCGGTTGAGCATCAGCAAGTGCCTGCTTTACCGCCGCCGCCGCACGTTGCACGACGACACGATTCCAGCCTGCGTCTGACCACTTCCCGTTCAGGCCGTACTTTTCCAGCAGTTCCTCGGTCGAGAAATCACACGTTGGTGCGTCGTGCTGATGCAAGGCATGCACAGCAACATGACTGGCATCCGTCCCGGCGGCGGCCGCCAGTGATTCTCGAAACACCGTCTGCCCGGCATTGCCGATGCCAATCCAGTCGACGGCACACAGGACAATCGGTTTCTCAACGCCGGCAATCACGATGCCGCGACAACTCAGCGGAATCAGCGTGCCCTTCGTCGGGTCATAAGCAAGTGGGCTTCCCACGGGCGGCGAAGCGTCGACGTCAAAGACACCAACACGCAACGTGTCCGCTGCGTTGAGGCTTAGTGTCGATGTCAGGAGAACCAGTACAGCGAGGATTCCGGATTGTTTCACGTGAGTATCTCTCAACTGGGAATAACTGTTCGTGCAACAACGATTCGTCATTGCGGTCACTTGCCAGGTCCTGACGTGAGTTCCGTCACTCGTTGACGCGAATCCGTTCCGGGCCTGCCAGGGCGGTGAGTTCTCGAATATCGAATTCCTTCAGCAACCCAAAGCAGAACATTTCCGGCTGCTGGTTGGCACCGATGTCGTTTGTGAGAATGTCCTTAAGCGTGTCCATCGAGTCGTGCAGTGACGCGACGGGAATCACCGATCCATCAATCGCGGCTGCGACCAGTGTCATCAGACTGGTACGTGGTCCGTACGCCTCGATCTGAAGTGGGTCACCGTATTGCTGGGTTGCCCACGCTGCGACGGCGTTGAGCTGCCCGGCCTGAATGCCGAGTGGCCGATCTCCAACCGCCGAGATCAACAGTCCGTACAGGAAATCCCTGCGGCCGATATTCGATTCGCCGAAATAGAACGGATCAATCGTGATTACGCGATTCCCGTCCGCGACCAGTTTGCCCACCTGCTCTGCGAGCGTTTGCCGCCCTTCGTCAGACAGCAGAATCACGGTGTTGCGATCATCGCCTGGGTTTTCGAACACGGTCGCCGGAACGGTCCACGCGTCACTGATATTGAGCCGCCACTGTGCGACCTGAATGCCATCCGCTGCAACGCCTTCGCCCACCAGTTCGGTAGAGCGCACGGTTTCGTTGCGAGTGCGCACGACCTGTCGCAGGACGCGACGGCGTTTCTGTTGCCATGAGGGCGTCGGCGATTCAGGACGTCCCTGAATAGTGCGGTCCACCGGGATGGATTTACTCAGTTGACGAGCCAGCGAGTGCAATGTCGCGTTGCCTTGCGGCACTTCGACGAGCAGTTCGTCGAATGACTTCAGCTCCTCTTCGCACGGGAGCTCGGTTGCATTGAACTTGGCGTCGTCCGCATAGAAGAAGTCGCCAATCATCCGGTACAGAGCCTGGCGGTTATCACGGCCGAAATTGTGCGTGCCGGGATCTTCGTTCACGTGCCAGCGCAGGTGGTCGGCCTTGTCGTACAGCTTGTAGATCGGCATCGCTGCGTCCATCAGCGGTGGCAGCGCATGGGGCGAGGCGAAGCAACAGTTGTCATTCAGATTGAACGTGAGCAGCGTCGGTCGGGGGGCTCGCATGGCCGTCAGTTGGGCGTAATCGGCCGCGATACCAAGATCGACAGGCGTCTGTTCCGAATCGCCCAGGTCACTCGCGAATCTGGCCCGAGTTCTGAAACTGGAATAGCCCGCGACCGGGTCGGACAGCGTGACACGTTCATCCAGGGCGCTGATCACAATCGTCTGCCAGCCACCTCCCGACAGACCGGCAACGGCGACCCGATCCGGATCCGCGTGTTCGTGTGCCAGCAGTACGTCCAGTCCACGACTCATCGACAGATAGAACGGAGCAAGTCCACTGGTGCCACACAGGTCGAGCTGATTCAGGCGGTAATGCGAATTGCCATTTCCCTGCAGTTGCCCCATGCCGATCCACTCGACATTGAGTGCGAGCATCCCGCGTTTCGCCAGGTTAATGCAGCGTGTCTGCTTATAGTCGGCCGCTTTGCCATTCTTGCGATCATGGCCGTTCACATTCAGCACGACCGGAACTTTGCCCTCAAGCTTCTTCGGTTCGTACAGCAGCGCGGGAATCCACATACCCGGCACGGCTTCGTATCGCAGCTTGCGGATGTGGTACTCCGCTCCCCCTTCAATCGTGTCGAGGTATTCGACCTGCGTTTTCAACTCCCGCCACTTCGCAGCCTCACCGCGAAATACAACGTTATCGAACACACGTTGTCGCGATTTCTCCGCGAACCGCTCCCATTCTTCGACGGATGACACCTGCGGCATCGGCGGGACGCGGGATTCACAGTACTCCTGCACTTCGTGCAGGGGTTGATTCGGTGCGAGGATCGGCTTCACCAGCCAGTCGGCGATGGATGCGTTGTCGCCGGCACGAGCGATCGAGGCAGTCAGGATCACGAGCGGAATCAGGCAGATCGAGCGAAGACGCATGGCAATGCTCCGAGTGAGACGGCAAATGTCGCGAACTCCAACTTCCGGAGGAACGTGTATAAGATCACGTGATCTTCGTCCCAACCAGTCTCAGCGGGTGAAAGGAGTCGTCATGTCAGCGTTCGCTGTGATTCTCGCGGCCGCGGGCCGGAGTTCGCGATTCGGCAGTACTGCACCGCGCGACCGCAAAGTCTTTCGAGAACTCAATGGCCGCGCCGTCTGGCTGCGATCGGCCGAGGCGTTTGCCAATCGCGAAGACGTCAAGCAGATGCTGGTGGTTGTGTCGCCCGAAGATGAGGACTGGTTCCGGGAGAAGTTTCAGCCCAATCTTGCGTTCATGGAAATCGACGTCGTTGCCGGTGGAGCAGAACGCGCCGACTCAGTGGACAACGCACTGTCCTGCTTACGCGACGACATCGATTTCGTAGCCGTTCACGACGCGGCACGACCGCTGATCGTGACGTCGTGGATTGACACGATCTTTGACGAAGCCCTGCGCAGCGGAGCGGCCATTCCCGCCGTCCCGATATCAAGCACACTGAAGCGAGTTTCCGGCGGAAACATCGAAGAAACGGTGCCGAGGTCGAGTCTGTATGCCGCGCAGACACCGCAGGTGTTCCGACGCGACCTCCTGTTGGATGCGTATGCTCAACGAGGCGAGCTGACATCGACGGATGACGCTCAACTTGTGGAGCAACTCGGTCATCCGGTCGCGGTTGTGACGGGATCACCATTGAACATCAAGATCACGACTCAGGACGACCTGCAGATGGCGGCCGCGTTGCTCGACGTGCTGCCGAAAGAAAAGAATCTGGAGGCTCTGCATCCGTTCGGCGACGACAGCCTGGACTGGCTCAAACAGAGCTGATCGGCAGTGGTTGCCGCACACAGTAGGCCGGACCAGGCGAAGCGCAGTTCCGGCACGGCACTAACCGCCTGAAATAGCCTGCCGGAACATCGTCGCTATCGCTCCTTGTTGCCGGCCTACGAGTTTTTCAACGTTGTTAACCGGGCACGATGGCATTGTGGTAGACCTCCTGCACATCATCGCAATCGTTCAGCATGTTGATGAACTTTTCAAACATTGAGACGTCATCCTCGCTGACTTCGGCGTTTGCCTGAGGGACGAAGGACACTTCCTGGACTTCCAGTTCAGTTTCAGGAAATGCTTCCAGTAACGCCTGTGTGGCTTTGTAGAACTCGCTGGCGGGAGCAAACAACGTCAGTTGGCCATCCTTGCTCTCGATATCATCGACATCGACGTCGGCGTCCAGCATGGCCTCCAACACTTCATCTTCGTTGTCACCCTTGAAGGACAGGACCGCCAGGTGGTCAAACAGATGTGCAACCGAACCCGCCGGTCCCAGTTTCGAGCCGGTCTTCGTGAAGCAATTGCGGACGTCTGTGATGGTCCGGTTTGCATTGTCGGTCAGACAATCGACGATGACTGAACAACCACTGGGACCAAAACCTTCATAGCGGGCTGACACGTAGTCTTCACCACCCGTGCCCTTCGCTTTTTCGATCGCCTTTTCAATCACGTGCGTGGGGACCTGATCGCGTTTGGCTTTGTCGATCAGACTCCGCAAGCCGGGATTGGCATCGGGGTCGGGGACGCCATTACTGGCAGCTACGTACAACTGCTTGCCATACCTGGAATACACCTTGGACTTCTGACCGGCAGTCTTGAGTATTGAGTGTTTGCGGTTTTCGAAACTTCTTCCCATAGCGGTTATCTCTTGTCCTGCTTACAGATTGCCTGGTGTCTTGAATGAGTCCTGCGTCGCGATCGAATCTGTGGTGCGACGGCAGCGACAGGCGGCGCCTGAGCGAGTCGATCTTATCGACTGTCCGCGCGAGTAATGCTCACGGTCGAGACAATCGCAGCAACTGGCAACCGGAGTCACCGACCTCGAAGGCGCCGGTGCCGACTGGCCACGCCTGAACGATCATGATTCAACAGGCGACATTCAAGCCCTTGCCTGAATGTATCTCGCATTGTCCACGATGTTCTCTGTCGCTCACACTCCGGACAGTCGCTCTTTTGAGTCGCCGAATTCGGGGAGTTCGAGCCCCATGCGATCCATGACCGACAGGTACAGGCTGCAGAGTCGGCGGTTGTCGTCACCGGCTTTCAGGTAGTCGAGCGATCGGCCAGTCTTCAGTGTTCCGCCCAATCCACCAGCCAGGATGCATGGGACTCGCGTTCCATTGTGAGCGTTCCAGTGCTCTGAAACGAACATCAGGCACGAGTTGTCCAGGACCGTGCCGTCGCCTTCCTGCATCTCGGACAGGCGCTGAATCAGGTACGAGTACTGTTCGACATGGCAATTCACGATCGACTGGAATTCGGAACCCTCGTTGGAATGCGAGTAGCTGTGATGATCGTCGCGGATGTTGAGGAACGGGTAAACCTGTCCGGAAAGATCACGGGACATCAGCAACGTGGCAATGCGCGAACGGTCCGTCTGGAAAGCCAGTGCGATGATGTCGCACATCAGTCGGCAGTATTCACGGAAGTCCTGCGGTTGACCTTCCGGAGGTCGTTGCTGGTCCGTGACGGCTGTCGATGCTTCGCCCTGCTGTGCATTCAGTTTCTGCAAACGCTTTTCCGTTTCGCGAACCGACGTCAGGTATTCGTCGATTTTGACGCGATCCGAATTGCTGACCTGCCTTCTCAAGTCGTTGGCCTGTTCGAGCACGTGGTCGAGGATGCTTGCCTGCAAAGTGCTGGTCTGACTTCCGAACAGAGTGTCGAACGCCAGCGACGGATAGAGTTCGATTGGAACGGGGGAACTCGGATTGCGCCATGAAATGTGCGACGCGTAGACCATCGAGTACTGGCTTTCATGGAAGCCGCTGACGGGTTGCTCGCAGCCCAGAACGAGACTCGGCACGAACGTTTCGTCCTCAAAGTGCTTCGCCAGCGTCTGATCCATGCTGACGCCACCGAGGATTTCGCGACCTCGCTTGAGATTCGCCCCGGACAGAATATTGCCCGTGCACTTGGCATGACCGCCATTTCCGTGGCGGTTATAGAGGCCATTGATCACGTTCAATTTGTCTTTGAATGGTTCGAGCGACTTCAGGCTGGAGCCGAGTTCCATGTCGGCGCCGTCGCCTTTTGACCACCAGTGCGGCGGCGAGATCCCATCGCCAATGAACATGCACGCAAACCGCTTTGGTTTCTTCGTCGGTGAGACCGCGGTTTCATTTGCCCCCAGGTGCGTCGATTCCAGCCACGGCAGCGCGAACGAAAAACCGAGACCCTTGAGCAATACTCGGCGTGACAGATTCTGCTGATCGATCATGTTCAGTTTTCCTGAAACTCGGCGCGGAATCGAGCGGTCGTGAAATCGCGACAGCGCTCGTTGCGAAATTGTGGGCTCAAGACAACAGTCTCAAAAAGTGAGCCGAAACGATAGTCATTCTGCTGCAATTTCGTCTGCATCTCTTCCAGCAACAGTTGATCCGACAACAGCAGCGACCGGCCCAGAGCGTATCCCAGGAACTTGCGGCACAGGGTGCTGACGAATTCGTCTCGACGGTGACTGGCGAGGTAACGTGCGAACTCAGGCACGCCGCGTGCCTCTTCTCCATTCGGCAGGTGGACCACGTTATCGATTGCTCTGCCTGCCAAATCTTTAGTTCGGCTGCGACCAATCGGGTCAAAGCCCTCCATCGACAACCCAATCGGGTCAAACCGCTGGTGGCATCGGGCGCACTTGACGTCATCGGTGTGCAGCTTGAGCAACTCGCGAATGGTCTTACCGTCCGTGCCAGTCTCTTTTGGGGGTAGAACAGCGACATCAGCCGGCGGAGCTGGGATATGTTGACCCAGCATCTTGTGGAAGACCCAGAATCCCCGTTTAACCGGGCTTGTCCGTTCCGGCTGCGAGTTCTTCGCCAGGAATACCGCCATACCCAGCAGTCCACCGCGCCCCTTTTCCCGCATGCCGTCCACTCGAACCCAGTCCTCGAACGTGCGGACAGACACGCCGTAGTGCTTCGCCAGACGACCATTGACGAACGTCGTATCGCTGCTGAGCAGGTCGGTTAGAGGATGGTCGTTCTGAATCAGATGCGTGATGACTCGCGTCGGCTCCTCGAACATCGATTGCTTCAGTACGTCATCGAAGTCGCGAAAGACCTCACGATTGACTGATTCCTGCTTCAGAAAGTCGCGGTGGCCCAGCCACTGACCGAAGAACTCCAGGGCGAACGCGCCGACCTTTGGGTCCTTCAGCATGCGCCGTGTCTGGCTTTGCAGAACAGTTGCGTCCTGCAACTTGCCAGAGTCCGCAACCGCAAGAAGCTCCGCGTCGGGCATCGACGACCACAGGAAGTAACTCAGCCGAGACGCCATCGAAATGTTGGACACTGGCCTGACGGAATCACCAGCCGGCGGTGAGACCATGCGGTAACTGAAATGGGGCGACACAAGGAGTCTGACAATCGAGGCCCGCACAGCCTGTTCGACACCGTGCTCTGGATGCCGACTGATTTCTGCATAGAACGTTCTGAGCTGTTCGATTTCCTGCTCGGTCAGTGTCCGTCGATAAGCGCGCTGAGCGAATTCCTCAATCTGATGTAGATAGATGGGCTCAGCCTGGTTCAGCGTTGTCGCATGCTGCTTGAGCCCGCTGCGGATCGTCTCAAAAAACGCATAGATCGGGTTGCCTGTAAGTTCCTCACCTGTGGCCTTCACGTTGGACCGTTCGAGGTAGATGTCCCGGAACCGCGACAGTGTTTCGTCCTCAACCAGCTTCGGATCCTCTTCCTTGATCGAATCGAAGTCCGTGTGCTTCATGAAATTCCGCTCGGACCGTTCGAAGAACACGAAGCCTCGCAGCAGTTTCTCCGTGATGCCCGTGCCGAAATACAGCTCGTCCCACAGGCGGTTCAATTCCTGATTCTGCTGATCGTCGAGCACCAGTTTGCACAACGGCTGATCGTCACGAAAGAAGCCCTCAATCAGGTGAAACCCCGCTGACAGTCCTCGCGTCTGATCGACGTAGAGAAAGCGATTGGGGAACATCGCGCAGAAGTCACGGCACGATTCTCGCAGTTCGTCCGCGATCGGATGGTCCGATGCCACCAGGGGAAAGTCCGGTTCGTCGAGTTCATTTTCCGTTGGCTGATGATCGAACAACCGAACACGGACAGCGCCGAGTTTCGAAGACTCGCGGTCGAGTGTTGACTTGGCGTGAAAGAAGATTCGCTTCTCGTCACCGAATGCTTTCGTCGGAATCTCGATTTCCAGGAGCGTTGGTGATGCGAGCACGACGTTGCCGGGATCAACCGTCGTCCCTTTCGGATGGACGCCGAAGTTCACCTGCTTCAACAGCTTTGGAGCGTGTTCCTTCAGGACGTCCTGCAGCGGACTGTTGCGATCTGTGTCGCCGGGTTTGTATTTCCCTGCCGATTCCGTGCTGAAGTTCAGATCGCTCAACAGGACGAATCCGCCGTCGCTTCCGATCGGATCAGTGACCTGGAGCACGAGCTTGATCGAGGGTCGCTTGTCCAGGTCACGGAATTCGATCTGCCTTTGCTGCGATTCTCTAAGCAGACTCTCGTTGAACGTATCGCGTTCGGCCGCGGTTTTGCTCCGACGTTCCGTGTGGACGATCGGTGGATTACCTGCATTGGACACAATGGCTCGTGTCTCCGGTGTACACAGCATCTTGCTGAGACGCCGGATGTCGCTGGCCATTCGCCTGATACCAGTCACGACGTCGGATCCGTCATTGGGCGATGGCAGTGCGTTCCACTGCCGCCTCAGCCTGCCCAGATAGAACCGGTCTTCGTCACCGTCTTCGAGTGTCTCAAGCAGACGCCGCAGGTACTTGCGGCTGAGCTTGTGCTGATCGGCCCATTGATCGATCGACTGGGCCTGTTGGTCGGCCGTTCGATAGCGGTATGCCCATGCGGTCGTCAGGCACTTTTCGTAGTCGACGTCATGCTGTTCGTAGAAGCGAATGATCGCCCCTTCGTAGAACTTCTTCTGGTCGGCGTAGGTCACGACTGAGTAGGGAGCGAACTGCATACCTGACGGTGTCAGCAGCACATGATCGGCCACCTGCTGCGCTGCCGCGTAGTACTTCTTGAACAGACTGGGCGACATTGTCAGCGCTTCACCCGTGTTGTTGAATCCCTCGCCGGACGCAGGGTCGACCGGGAACGAATTCGCCGGCTGAATGTCGACACCGGTCAGGTCGCGAATCGTGTAGTTGTATTCGGCGTTACTCAGTCGTCTTGGCAGGACAACTCCTGGATCGCCCGTCAGCTTTCGGGCTTCCTCGACCAGCAGGTCTTCCAGCGTCCGCAACATTTCGGCGCGAAGCTGCGAAGTTGGCTGTTTCGCGTCTTCCGGCGGCATCTCCTCTTTCCTGAGAAACGTGATGACGTGTTCCCACTGCCGGAAATGCTCGCCCAGCATGTCGACCGACGTGTACTTGGTCAGATTGAGTTCGCCCTCGGCCTTTTTCTGATTGTGGCACTGGACGCAGTATTCGTTCACAAACGGAATAACCCGCTCACGAAACGCATCGTCGGCCTGCACGGCGCCAGAGATGACGAACACAAGCAGGAAGGCAACTTTCGACATGGGGAATTCGTTCATAATCAGGCAACGCACAAAGTGTCGTGAAAGCCGGAACCAGAGTGGCGTGCCGGAGCGGACCATTGTGGCAATCTTGAAGTGCCCCTACGAGAGCAGCGACTCGATCGGCTTGTGGGGGATGCCGTTTCGGGGCTGACCAAAGTCCGCATGCGGCTGCCCGGACGCGGCAAGCAGTGTGGACCAGACGTCGCCCAGGCGGACGTGCTTCAGTTCCGTCTGGTCAGCGTGATCGTTGCCGGGAGCGAAGTACCGTCCCTGGGCGAGCCGCCCCCCGAGATTCCCCAGAATCGCGATCGGCCAGTTCACGCCGGAAGAATGGTGAGTTTCGCCATTGTCGCTGGTGTAGATGATTGCCGTATTGTCGAGCATCGAGCCTTCGCATTCGGGGATCGCGTCGAGCGCTTCGGCCAGTCGGGCCATCTGCTGGAAGTGAAAGCCGCAGATGCGTTGTCGCTTGCCGGCCACATCGCCCCCCTGCCCGTGCCCGACCGATCCATGCAACCCGCCCACACCCAAGCTGCCGTAGGACGAACTGCTCAACCTGTCAAAGGCGATTGTCACAACATTCGTGAGGCCACTGGCCAACGCGGCAATCGCGATGTCGACATTGCCGGCACCAATCTTTGTGGTTGCCTGAGCGTCAATTTCACCCGGCGGTGACGGAGCATACTTGCGCAACTGGTCACTCATCGCTTCGATTTCACGGCGACTTTTCCGGAGCGATTCGAAAGCGCCAAGGTAACGATCCAGTTGTTCGCGTTCCGGTCCGGCAACTTCCGCTCGCAACCGCCGGGAATCATCGACAAAGAAGTCCAGAATATCGGACTGCGTGTCGTATTCGTTTTTCGCATCGCCTTCACCGACGACGCCAAACAGCTCTTTATAGGCTCGCTGCGGCTTTGTGTAGAAAGGCAGTGGTTTACCAGGTCCGGCTGCCGATGTGGTGATGTAAGAGACTCCGGATGCGGCCTTCGGATCATGCCCCAGGCAGACATGGGGTACTGGTGCGGGGAAAGCCCGCGCGAGCACCGAATCGATTGTGGGTCCGGCAGCTTCGGGTGTGTCCCGCTTCTTCGCGGCGAATGCACCGAGCCCCTGGTAGTGGCCTTTGTGATAAACCGAGAATCCAGCCGCGATGCCCTGCAGGATTGAAACTCTGCGACGGTACGTCTCCAGCGGCTGCATCACCGTGCTGAGGCTGACTTCGTCATCAAGTTGCAGATCGGTGCCCGGCGTCGGTTTCTTTCTGACACCACCATGGTTTCCGTTCTGCAGCCGGCCGTCTTTGTCGTAGGCCACTTCAAACGGCAGACGATTCTCCAGCCCCTGCGGCTGAATATTCTCGGCCCACAGGCCATTCGATTTCATGAGAAACACGAATCGCAGTGGATGCTTGCGGCTGCCGGACGCGCGAGCCTTGAGTTGCGCGAACACAGACCCCATCAACGGCGAGAGCATCAGACCGGTGCCACCAGCCGCACTGGCGAGTAACTGTCTGCGATGAATCTGCACGGTTTGTCAATCTCCGCAAAAGGCGGTTCTTGGGGCGTACGGCAGTAGAGAACTTACCAACGCCCCCGACTTTACGTCGGGGGTTCTCGCGTCTTTGCACTACCGATTGCGTAGTGCAGAAACGCGAGAACCCCTGAGATAAACTCAGGGGCGGTAAATTCTCATCCACCGCATGCCTTACTTGCGGTACAGGAACGAATCCGACGTCAACAGCGAGACGAGCAACTCGTTGAAGCTACCGTCGCTGTTGACGTATGCCTTGTCTGCCGCGATCAGTGTCGGTGAATCGCTGAGCATTTCATTGCGGCCCATCCAGTAGCGGAACGCGTGCCGCACAAACGATTGTCGCACGCGTGGAGACTTCGCCAGTCGATGCACAAGTTCAATCGCGTCTTTGACCGGACCGTCCAAATCCGGTTCTCCGCTGGCAACAATCCCGCCACTGGCATCGACCGGAATCTTCTCGGTCTTGCGCTCGCCAACAAGTTCGTCCGTGCGATAGTGCCCGAAGTGATCGTACATCTCGAATGGAAGACCGAGTGGGTTCATCCGACGATGGCAACGGATGCATCGAGCTTCCTGAGTCACACGTAGACGATGACGCAGCGTGTGGTCAGGCTCATCGGGAACTTGAGCTTCGACGTCCAACGGCACGTCCGGAATTGTCCCTGCCAGCAGACGCTCGCGAATCCAGTGACCGCGGCCGACGACGTCGTTGTCAAAATTGACAGACTGTGCCACCAGCCATGCGGGATGTGTCAGGATACCGGCCCGTCGACCCGGAACTTCAATCGGCTGGTCCTTCGTCCAATTGAAGCGATTGCCATCGAATCCATAGACCGAGATGTATGACGTCTCGAAGAACTGTGGGTCGTTGTGGACGGTACGAGGGATCAACTCAAGGCCCTGCGTGAGAATCCAGGCCCGGCTGTAGTTGCCCTGCTTATGCGGGCCGATCTCTTTTCCTCGTTCTTTCAATCGAGCGATCGTCGCGAGGGTTTCTTCACGCGTATTCCGAATGACTGCCTCGAACAGTTCCGGATCTTTGATCACTGGAAATGCGACAAAGTAGCGATCGGTGGTCAGCAGTTCGGCGAAGACGTCGCGGTCCTGCTTGAGGACATGCTCGACCAGCAAATCCGCGTCACGAACCAGATACGGAACTTCCCGCTGCCATCCGGACTTGTCCTTGAACACTTCGGTGGCGCGGTGGTATCCGAAGAATTCCTGGAAGAACCGCAGCTTGCGATGCTTCTCGATCTCGTCATCGGACAGGATTCGTCGGACCTCACGTTCGACGTCCGCTTTCGTCTCTAATGATCCCCGTCTGCCTCGAGACCAAAGCACCTCGTCGGGACCATCGTCGGTCAACGCGTAGGAGATGGCGAAGACGAGTTCTTTCCACGAGAGTTTTCGCCGACCGTGCTCGTCCGCGGGGCTCATCCCGACTTCCATGCGGAAGACGAATTCCGGGCTGACGACAACAGCCGTAATAAGTCCTCGCAGCGCTGCCAGACGACCACTTCTATCAATGCTCTGTTTCAGCAAACCACCATACTGCTCGAACTCGGCCTCCGTCGGGCTTCTCAACAGGATCAGATCAAACGTCCGATGTACGGCTGCTCGTTGTTCTTCGGCGCTGGGTGATTCCGCCCCAGTGACGAACGGTTCGAATTCCAAGTGCCGAGCCGGCGGCTCGATCTTGAATCGTTCCCATTTGCTGCCGCGACGAATGCTGGGGATCCCCACCGCATGTGGCGGCTGCAGTTCCTTGTCGTAAACGGTTTTGTCCGATGTCAGTCGTTCCGCAATCTGCCCGCCAGCATCCATCAAGGCTCGCAAGACGGCTTCGTCGGCATGCACGCTGCCGGAATAGTTCGTGAAGTGTTCTGGATCGAGTGAAGGGAACGGCTGGCTATAGCCGTAGGCCGCCCACTTGGAATCCTCGCGTGAATGTGCCTTCTCGTAGCGCAATCGGGGGATCACCCACAGTTGTTCCATCAGTGAGTCGTACTGCGACTGACTCTTCCGCCACAGCCGCGGCGGCGACCATGCCGGGCCCTTGAATCGACCACTGAACAGCCTGTCGTGATCGATCTGATTGCCATCGCCGGGCAGTGGTCCGCCCGGCAATTGCGGATCGATCCCTGCCTGCGTCATCGACTGGATAATCCAGTCGATGACAACTTCGCGGTCGGCCAGTTTCGGACGAGGCTCACCATCGGGAGGCATCTCTCCGGTTGCCACTTGCATCAGCACGCGTTGCCATAGCGTGGCGTTGCCGTCGGTGACGGGTTTCAACTCGTCGAGAGACACATTGCCCTCGGGCTCATCTCCGCTGTGGCAGCTTACACAGTGCTGCTTCGAAAACGCCTGTGGAGTCGCGGGTGACTTCGGTTCGTCTGCTTCCACACGTGAAGCGGTAAGGCTCAATATAAGCACAAGCAGCAGCGTGGCTTGTGTGAGTGTCCAGTTCATGATTGATCCAGCTATGGTGGTTATGTGCCGCGGCAAAGCGGCTGCGTCCCGTAGTCGTCTGATTTATGCAACTCCCTGTATGTACGACGTAACAATGGGGTTTTCTGACTGCTACGGCAGCAGTGCACCGCCGTTTTTCATCAGGTGTATTTCCCAGCGTTGCAAGGCGACGTTGCGCTGGTTCTGCGGGTTCAGTGGACGGTAATCGTAGCGCTGACCGTTCGTCAGTCGGAAGATATGCTGAAATGCCAGTTGGCGGATGACGACACTGTCGTGACTGAGCCAGTCAACGAGGGCCCGTGACGTCGTCTGATTCCGGGCGTCATCGTTCCCATACCCCCACAGCAGCCGGTAGATTGGCTCGACTTCATCGGGCGGAAACGACTTCTGCAGTTCACTCTTAAGAACATCGGCATTCTGTTTGGCGCGTGGCAGCCATTGCCTCAGCCCCGTAATCGCTGCCGCGCGCGATGCTTCGAATTCCGTTGTCGCCAGTGCCTGAACCAGTTCGCTCGGTAATTCGGTAACGGCCAGACACTTCACTGCCAGGTCCGACAATGCCGGAACACTCGACAGAACGATCGCTGGAATGCTGTGACGGATCGGATGATCCGGGTCAACCGCATTGGCGAACTTCGCGGCATGGCGTCGTTGCGTCGCCGCGAGTCCGCGACTGTTCGAGTCAAGCCACACCGGCGTGGTCAACAGTGGCGATTGGTTAAGCGACTTGACGTTCTCGGCCCATTCTTTCGGAGAGAGTTGATACGACACTGGACCGAGCAGATTCTGCTTGCCCGAGACGGCACCCGAAAACTCGGCGCGTCCCTTAATGACGTACAGTTTTCCGACGTACGGTTGATCCGGGCCGATTTCGAAACCAATGGGCTCAGAGGGAATAATCTCGATTCCGCACAGTGAATCACCTGATGGCAGAATGAGCTGACATGGTTCTCCGGAAAGCTGCAGACCGATTGTCACTGCTTCCGACTGACCATCCGGGTCCTCGCGTGCGATCGTGAATCGGCCGCGCAACAGAGTGAATTGCAAAGCCTGTTCGGAAGTGGCTCCCTTCAACTCCAGAGCCGATCCGCCATGCAGCGTGATTAGGAGTCGTTGGGCATCCACACGCAAGGTGGCGGGAAACAGTTCCGGAGCTGCCACCCGATCGCCAGTCCGCACGACGCTGCGGTATGGCATACTCAGCCAGCCGGACTCGTCAAGACGCAGCAGAAGGCCGTCTTGGGTCGAGTACAACACCTCGCAAATGAGGGTCAATTCGGGGCAATGTCAAACTTTTTTCAAATCGTCAGTAGAGCCACTAAACCCTTAACAACACAGTGTTTTACGCGTCTCTCATCGCTCCAGCTTTAGATACCGTCCGCCATAATCAGGACGATGTTTGGCCGTTCGTCAGGTTCGGCCTGAGCTGGCGGCAACTGGAATACCGCTGCAACGAGTGTTGCGATCAGCGTGACCAGACTGATACGCAAGCGACTCCAGGAAGGACAATGGCTGCCGGTGCGCGTTGTGCTGGACATCTCAGGCATGATGAATCCTCTCGTGTTATCAGCAAATGTGCGACGATCGTATGACGGTCGCTGGCCGGATCGATCTGCCGAAGGAATGACCGACAGTGGCATTCCCGTATGGCAGGCGATCTGGCGTCAAGGAACCGAACACGGTCCCGACTGCCTATTCGCCCTGTTTTCCGATCGGATGCGGGCTTGGCGGGATGACCGACTGTTCGTCACGTTTGGCCAGCAGCAGCTCAAGTTGCTCGATCAGTTCGGGTTCCAGGACGTGCTCGATGAAGTCCGCGTCGCGGTCGACGTGACTTGGTGCAATGTCCGCCTGCGTAATCAGGTACAGCTCCCACATACGATGATTGCGTACCGCCCGACTCGCTTCCCGGGCTCCCGAATGTGTCAGCCGCCAGCCACGCTCGCTGTCCATGCGCACGATCCCCTCGTGCACACCACGGCTCACTATCTGATTGACACGGTGTGCCGTCCAGGACCGCTTGCTGACAAGGTCGGCGTGTTCAACGGCCTCGGTGGTCAGACGCTCGACATTCTGGACACCGTCACCATTCACGCGCGATTCGATAATTTCGAACATCGCACGCAGCAGGTCGGCGCGGCCAATTCGTCGTTGCGTTTTACGGTGTCTCAGCCAGCGGCACACGATGCCACGTTCCGTGCCGAACATCAGGCTGATTAGAAAGAACATGGTTCCTGTCAGGACGATCGTCGGCCCGCCCGCCAGTTTGTCGAACAGAGCACTGGCGAGAGAGCCCAGCACGGCACTGACTCCACCAATACCCGCGGCGATTCCGATCATTTTTCCGAGGTTTTCCGTCCAGAATCGTGCAGCAGTTGGAGGAGTAATAAGCAGCGCCACCATCAGAATGCCAACGCTCTTCAGACCAATCACAGTGACGGCAACGACCAGCCCCGTCAGCGTGATGTCGAGCATAAAGACCGGCCAACCTTCAGCAATTGCGAAGCCTTCGTCGAAACAAAGAAGTTTCATCTCTTTGAACAGCAGCAGACACAGCACCAGCACGACAAGTCCGGCCGATGCAATCAGTCGAATGTCGTCAGGCGTGATGGTTGCGGCGGAACCCAGAATGAAATGGTTGAGTCCGGCCTGGCCGCCGGTTTTCATCTGCTGCACAACTTTGAACATGACCGCGCCGAAGCCGAAGAACACGCCTAGTACAGTGGCAAGAATCGCGTCGGGATTGATCCGTGAAAACCGTCGAATCAGATTGACGCAGACTACTGACGCCAGCCCGGCAAGAGCTGCTCCGCACAACAACCACTTCAGGTCCCGCCCCGAGCCTGGAGCTATCAGTTCACCCACGATAAATGCCACGGCAACGCCGGGAAGGGCCGCATGACTGACGACATCACCCACCAGTGCCTGTCGTCGCAGCAGCATGAATGTGCCAACGATGCCCGCAGTTGTTCCCAACAGAAGCGTCCCGAGCAGGACGAATCGAGTGTTTGGATCCCGCAGCGAAACGACGCGCAGCAATCGTTCGGCGAATGTTGGGCCGTCGGTTGCCGTTGTCTCGGGGGAGAGTAGAGCGGATCCGGTTGCCAGTGCGGCGACCACAACGACGGCGCCGAGCAGCGAAACAAAGAGGAGCAATCCTCGATTGTCGCTCACCTCGCATCTCCCGACATGGTCATGCGGTGTCCGACCTGGTCGAGCAGCGCCAACTTACCTCCGTAGGTCGCGCGCAGATTCTCCGGCGTAAACACTTCAGACACGGGTCCCTGCGCGATCAGCCGCATGTTCAACAGCAGCACTTCGTCGAAATATTCCGGGACCGTCTGCAGATCGTGATGCACCACCAATGCCGTTCTGCCAGCGTCTTTCAGTTCACGCAGCACGGCGACAATGGCGTGTTCGGTCGCAGCGTCGACTCCGGCAAACGGCTCGTCCATCAGGTACAGATCAGATTCCTGGGCAAGGGCGCGCGCCAGAAACACGCGCTGCTGCTGCCCGCCTGAAAGCTGACTGATCTGCCGCATGGCAAAATCCTGCATGCCGACGCGCACAAGAGCTCTCATTGCTTTCTGTCGATATTTGCGAGTGACAGGACGGAACCAGCCGATTCGGCGATACAGTCCCATCGTGACGACCTCGAGCGCGTTGATTGGAAAATCCCAGTCGACGCTGCTGCGTTGAGGCACGTAGCCAACCTGCTCGCGCTGTTTGCGGTAAGTCTGCCCGAAGATTCTCACACTTCCGGAGACGGTCGGCACCAGATTCAGCACGGCTTTGATGAGCGTGCTTTTGCCAGCACCGTTTGGACCGACGATCGCAATCAGCCGGCCAGGCGGAGCGTTGTAGTCAATATCCCACAGGACAGGCTTACGGTGATACGCGACAGTCATGTCGTGTATCGACAGTGGCGAACTGGCCGGATGCTCCTCGGCGGGAACGGCAGCAGTTTGTGTCGTAGATTCCAACATATTTATCTCGAACGACCATCGTTCCGCCGCCGCCGCCGTGTCTATTCACATTTGCCATTAGCAGACTCACGTCATCGACAGCATCCCAATGGCAAATGACTAATGACCATTCAAACCCGCTCTCTCTCCCGCGAGGGAGAGACGACATCCGGCGGCCATTCCTTGAGCGTTTCCTAACCCGGACGAGTCGGAACCAATCAGTAGCGAAACTCGCCAAGAGTTTCGGCCGAAAGTCTTGGCGACTTTCGCTACGTCAGAAATCCTGCGCGTCTTGCGCAGGATTTCATTGATAAGAGCCTACTCTCGCGCCGTTTCCTGCGCTTCAGATGCCAGTTTGCCTTGCCAGCCACTCTCCGGCGCTTCGCCGCCAAGTGCTCGCGCGATCTTTGTCGCATTGTGATCCATCATTCCGATGTATGTGCCCTCGTAGGTGTTGGGCGCACCCATCGCGTCAGAGAACAGCTCCGCTCCGATCTTCAGTTCCCAGTCACGACCGGCACATCCGACGATGACGGCTTTGATATTCGACTCAGACACGCTCGATTCAACAAAGATTGCCGGCACCTGATTCTCGACGATGAAGTCCACCAGGTTGTTGATGTCTGCAACGCCTGCCTGCGACTCGGTTGAGATCCCCTGTATCGCCTTCACCTCGATGCCATAGGCTCGCCCGAAGTACCCGAACGCGTCGTGAGCTGTGACCAGATAGCGCGATTTCTCCGGTATGGTTCCAATGACCTGCTGGCAGTACTCGTGCAGTTCAGCCAGTTGCTTCTGGTACGCCTCACCGTTGGCCTTGTAGACATCGACATGTGCCGTATCGAACTCGGCGAGTGCCTTGGCCGCGAAACCCGCACACTGGCTCCAGGCAGAGACATCCATCCAGACATGCGGATCCCAGTGGCCTTCGAACTCGGGTGGTTCGAGCAGCAGCTTCTTATCCAGTCCTTCGGTCACTGCGTAAACCGGTTTGCCCTTCCGACCGACCTGAGCAAAGTTGTCGGCCATTCGCCCTTCGAGCATCAGACCTGAATAAAACACAACGTCGGCGTTCAGCAGAGCCTGCACGTCGTCTCGACCTGCGGTGAAAAGATGCGGGTCGATTCCCTCGCCCATCAAGCCAGCGACCTTCGCGTGTTCACCGGCTACGACTCGGACGATGTCCGTCACCATTCCGCAGGTGGTCGTGACTTCGAAGGGACCGACACGTTCCGGCTGCCCGGCTGCTGCACCTGTCAGGCTGGTTGGAGGCGCGGCCGGTGCAGGTGTGCTGCTTCCACACCCGGCAAGATTCAACAGAGCGGCGGCGCTAATCACGAGAACAGCGCCAAACGCGACCGATGGGAGATGTCCCGAAAACCTGTGTTTCATCATTCTGCTCCTGCTCACGCGCGGCGTGATTTCTGGTGGACTCTGATTCGGCAGTTCGGCGCGGATGACTCCGTCGACGCCGTTGGTCCCGCTCATCGGGCGGGCGAAGGTTCTCGCGGCAGCCACGAGGGGGTTTCCGGACACCGTTCTCGCTGCTGCGGAGTTTTTGATTAGTCAAAAACTAGTCGGTTGCACGAGCTGTGGCAAGTCAGTGGACTTTCCGGCGTCACGGGCCGAAGATCGAGAATAAATGCGGAACAAGAGATCCGTACTGCTTGTCCAGAACGTGCGAGGCTTCCATAATCACTGTCGATGCCATGACTTCCGACGATTCCCGGAATAGAATTGCGTCTCGCAGAGCCGATGACGGAACACGATCGGCTGTCATTGACTGGTGCTGAACTGGCTGTACGTGTGGTGCCCGGCAGGAACGGATTCTTTCATCCAGCCTGGCATCGTTTTGTATACATAAGTGACCTGACTCATCTGGATTGATACCGCTATGTCTGATACCGCGAATCCATATGCCGGGTTCGACCCTGAAGAACTCAGCGAGTGGTATGAATCACTCGACGACCTGCTGCACCGCTACGGACCCGAGAAGGTTCAGCACATTCTGCAGCTCATGCAGGAGCGAGCCTACAAGCGCGGTGTTGATGTTCCATTCACGGCGAACACTCCGTACACGAACACGATCCTGACCAGTGAGCAGCCCCAGTTTCCGGGTAATCGTGAGATCGAGCGGCGGATCAAAAGCATCATCCGCTGGAACGCGATGGCAATGGTGGTGCGGGCCAATCGCGACTTCGACGGAGTGGGCGGGCATATCTCGACGTATGCGTCGGCGGCCACACTGCTGGAGATTGGTTTCAACCATTTCTTCCACGCGCGGAACGGTGATCACACTGGTGACCAGGTCTATTTCCAGGGGCACGCCTCTCCGGGAGTCTACGCGCGTGCGTACGTCGAAGGTCGAGTGTCCGAAGAAAAGCTCATCAAGTTCCGCCGTGAAATTCCGCGCGGTTCCGGACTGTCATCCTATCCACACCCGTGGCTGATGCCGGACTTCTGGCAGTTCCCGACTGTCTCAATGGGACTCGGCCCGATCACCGCGATCTACCACGCTCGGTTTCTCGAATACCTCAACGACCGCCGATTGCTCGACACACGGAAATCCCGGGTCTGGGCGTTTCTTGGCGATGGCGAAATCGACGAGCCAGAATCGCTCGGCGCACTGACGCTGGCCTCGCGTGAGCGTCTCGACAATCTCACCTTTATCGTTAACTGCAACCTGCAAAGGCTGGACGGTCCGGTAAGGGGCAACGGGCATATCATTCAGGAACTCGAAGCCGCATTCCGCGGAGCCGGCTGGAACGTCATCAAGGTCATCTGGGGCAGCGAGTGGGACCCGCTGATCGAAGCGGACACAACCGGCGAACTCGTGCGGCGCATGGGCGAAGTCGTCGATGGCCAGTATCAGAAGTACAAGGTCGAAGGTGGTGCGTACATCCGGGACCACTTCTTCAATTCACCTCACTTGAAGAGTCTGGTGTCGCATCTCTCGGACGAGCAGCTCGCGAAGATTCGCCGCGGCGGGCACGATCCGGACAAGGTCTATGCGGCGTACAAGGCCGCAGCCGAACATAAGGGATCGCCTACTGTCATTCTTGCCAAGACGATCAAGGGATACGGTCTGGGCGAGGGGGGTGAAGGTCGAAACGTCGCTCACAACGTGAAGAAACAGAATGAGGCAGAGCTGCTCGAATTCCGCAATCGGTTCGGGATTCCGATCAGCGACGAAGACGTCGAGGACATCGACTTCTACAAACCGCCCGAAGACTCATTCGAGATGAAGTACCTGCGTGAACGGCGTGAGGCGCTTGGTGGATACGTGCCGGCTCGCGTTCCGACGGACGAGAAGCTTGCGATTCCACCTGCCGAGAAGTTTTCGCGATTCTTCGACGGCACAGATGGCAAAGAAGCGTCGACGACGATGGCGTTCGGCCAGTTCCTCAGCCAACTCCTGAAGGACAAGCACATCGGGAAGCGAGTCGTCCCGATCATTCCCGATGAAGCCCGGACGTTCGGCATGGAGGGTCTGTTCCGACAGTGCGGTATCTATGCCCATCGTGGACAGCTCTACGAACCCGTCGATCGACAGCAGTTGATGTACTACCGAGAAGCTAAAGACGGTCAGATTCTCGAAGAGGGCATCAACGAGGCCGGCGCCATGTCGTCGTTCATTGCGGCGGGCACGACCTACTCGAACCTCGGCTTCACGATGATGCCGTTCTACATTTACTACTCAATGTTTGGCTTCCAGCGAGTCGGCGATCTGATCTGGTGCGCAGCAGATTCGCGGGCCAAGGGTTTTCTGATCGGTGGGACGTCCGGCCGAACGACGCTGAATGGAGAAGGTCTGCAGCATGAAGACGGACACAGTCATCTGATCGCAACCACAGTTCCGTCCATCGTGGCCTACGATCCGGCCTATGCGTACGAGCTGGTGACCATCATCCACGACGGTATGAAGCGGATGTATGAGGCCAACGAATCGCTGATTTACTACCTCAGCGTGTATAACGAGAGTTACGCCATGCCAGCGATGCCCGAAGGCTGCGCCGAGGGCATCCTGAAAGGCATGTACAAGCTCCGTAGTACGGAAACGTCAGACGCGAAAGTCAAACTGCGACCACAACTTTTCGGCAGTGGCACAATCCTGAACGAAGTGCTGCGTGCACAGGACCTGCTGGCATCTCAATACGGAGTCGGGTCGGATGTCTGGAGTGTGACCAGTTACAGCGAACTGGGCCGTGATGCGCACTCCGTCGCCCGCTGGAATCACCTGCATCCCGACCAACCACAACGCACCAGCTATCTGACGTCACAACTCGAAGGTGTCGAAGGCCCGATCATCTCGTCGAGTGATAACGTACGACTGGTGGCGGATCAGATTCGTCCTTGGATACCCTGCGACAATCGCGACTACGTCGTGCTGGGCACAGACGGATTCGGTCGCAGTGATACACGAGAGCAATTGAGACGTCATTTCGAGATCGACGCGGAGTGCATTACTTTCGCAACGCTCTCAACGTTGTCCAAACACTGCAACTTCGACACGGCACAATTGCCACAGGTCCTCCGCGACCTGCGGATTGATCCAGAGAAAGTCGACCCGCTGCACGCGTGATACCTCGCACTAAGCCGCCAGGGCCTAAGCGAGTTTTCTCAAGACTTTGCGGCTTCGCGTCTTCGCGTGAGCCCATTCGACAGACGCGATCATTCGCCGCCACGGAAAGACCACATGCCAGACTTTGTTGTTCCTGAAGTGTCCGATGGAGTGACCACCGTCGATCTTGCCTCGCTGAACGTATCCGTCGGAGACGTGATCGAAGCAGGCGCCGTTGTTGCCGAGGTGGAAACTGAGAAAGCAGCCGCCGATCTTGAGTGTCCATTTGGCGGAAAGATTGTCTCGATTCACGCGGCACCAGGTGACACCATCGAAGTTGGTGCAAAGTTGATGACGATCGAGGCTGGCGCGACGGCCGAATCATCGCCAACGGCTTCTCCACCCGAAACTCCCGCTGCTGCTCCGGCACCTCCGGTCGAGCCACCGGTTGCCGCGGCACCGCCCGAACCCGTCGTTTCTGCAACGGTTCCCTCAAAACAGCCGACCGCTCCCGTCGCATCGGCTGATCACGATGACCGCATTCCGGCACCCGCTGGACCTGCCACCAGACGACTGGCGCGTCAGCTTGGCGTTGATTTGCATCAGGTCGTCGGGTCCGCGGCTGGCGGTCGAATTGTCCAGGACGACGTGAAAGCGCATGTGCGTCAGGTTTTGGAAGGAGGAGCGGCCACATCCGGTGGTGGTGGCGGCTATGCCCCACCGCCGCTGCCCGACTTCACAAAGTGGGGTGAGGTCGAACGTGAGCCGATGAAGAAGATCGGTAAGGCGGCCGCGGCAAACCTCAGCATGTGCTGGAATGTGATTCCGCATGTCACTCAGCACGACCTGGTCGACATCACCGACCTGGAAGCAGCGCGGCGCCGACATGCCGATATGGCGAAGAAAACGGGCGCACCGAAAATTACGATGACCGCCATCGCCATGAAAGCGGCAGCCATTTGTCTGCGCGAATTCCCGAAGTTCAACTCGAGTCTTGATCCGCAAACGAACGAGCTGGTTTATCGCAAGTACTTTCATATTGGCTGCGCCGTTGATACGCCCAACGGTCTGCTTGTGCCGGTAATCCGTGACTGCGATCAGAAGAGCATCTCGGAAATCGCCGCGGGACTGACGGATGTGGCGGTGCGGGCTCGCGACCGAAAAGTAAAACTCGATGAGATGCAGGGGGCGTGCTTCACAATTACTAACCTGGGTGGTATCGGCGGAACGGCATTCTCGCCAATCGTAAATTACCCGGAAGTCGGGATCCTCGGCCTCTCTCGCGGCCAGAACGAGTTGAAGCTGCGGGATGGTGAGATTGAAGAACGGCTGATGCTGCCACTGTCGTTGTCTTACGATCACCGCGTCGTGAACGGAGCCGACGGAGCTCGCTTCATCGTTCGGTTTGGCCAACTACTGTGCGATCCGTTCCATCTGACGGCACATTCCTGACCATCATGTCTCGTGACCTGAAACGGAATGCGAGATCGCGCCGGCCCGCGTTGGTCGGACTGCCGGGCAAGCTGAGAGCAACACTGCGTGCATGGCCGTCCCACGGCATGTACACGCGAATCCACGTCTGGCCAGGCGCGTATTTGTCGATGCCGTGATATGCATATAATGGCGCGGCGGCATTGACCGGGTCGGGGTGTTGTGTGTCCAGGCCATACTCTGTGTTGATTGCCGGTGTGGCTGGAGATTATTCCCGGATGAATCAGGGTGAACCTCAAGACCCGAACGCTTCCGCAGATGACGTCCCGGCTTCCGGGCCGGTCCCAGTGTCACCGGATGATCCCGAGTCGCATTCACAGTATCTCGACGAAACCTACCTGTCGGACACGCCCCGACAGCGCACCGAAAATCAACTCTCCGAAGCAGATTTCATCGGTCCTGACGATCAGTCCTCAGGCAGTCTGCAGCAAGTCGGGCGATACACGCTGAACGAACTGCTTGGCAAGGGCGGATTCGGATCGGTGTTTCTCGGGCACGATCCCCAGTTGAACCGTCGCGTCGCCATCAAAGTGCCGCACCTGCACATGGTAGCCTCGCACGTTGAAGACGAGTTTTTGAAGGAGGCCCGGCAACTCGCTCAGTTGAACCACCCGGGGATCGTCACTGTTTTCGATGTCGGCGTCGACAACGGTCGCTGCTTCATTGTGTCGGACTATCTGGACGGTCAACCGCTCGGCGCGCGACTGCGGGAGTCGCGGTTTGCTTGGCAGGAATCGGCGCGGATCTCGGCCGACATCGCGGATGCCCTCGCGCATGCGCATGCTCAACGCACGGTGCATCGCGATCTGAAGCCGGGCAATGTGATTCTCGTGTCGTCGCCGCAGGGGCCGCGGCCGGTGCTGGTCGATTTCGGACTGGCCGTCAGTGATGCCCAGCGGGCAGCAGGCTCGAGGCGTGGTGAGGTCTCCGGGACGCCAAATTACATGACTCCCGAGCAGGTACGCGGAGCCGGACATCGCATCGACGGACGCACTGATATCTATGCGCTCGGAGTCATTCTGTACCGCATGCTGACCGGCCGACTCCCATTTGTGGCCGACAATGTGACGGAGCTGCTGCGACAGGTCAGTGAGGACGAAGCACAACCGCCGCGGCAGACTGCTCCGGAAATCCCGCCGGAACTCGAACGCATCTGTCTGAAGGCAATGGCCAGGCGACTGGCCGATCGGTACACGACTGCGACGGACATGGCCGTTGAGTTGCGGGAATTGCTTACATCGTCGGCTTCGGGGGCCGTCAGCGGCGGACCACACGGAGCGGCCTCCTGGGCAGGCATTACCGCACAACAGGCCGGCTACGGACAACCCGCTCCGCAGTCGCATCAGTCCGTGCCTGTGCCTCCACAGCCCGCTTCGCTTTCACCAGCGCCGGAATCGGCAGTGACATCTGTCTCGGCCACGACTGAGCCAGTCGCTCATGAAGACATGCCGAATACGATGTCGCTTCCAGCGGTTGCGGAGCCAGAACCTCCGTCGGAATTCTCACGGTCGCTGATTCGTCGCGGAGCCGAACGTCGGCGCGTGACGCTGATTCAATGTGGTAGCGATCTCTACGAGTCGGAGGACATTCAGGCGTCGCTCGATACCGACGAGCAAAGCGAACTGCTGCACGAGTACCAGGAACTCTGCCGATCCGTGTGCCTCGAATCTGGCGGCACTGTTGTGCAGGAGACAGACACCGGACTGCTGCTTTGTTTCGGATACCCCACGACGTATGAAGATGCAGTCTACCGCGCCGTGCGCACCGGTCGCCGAGCAATTGACGAACTGGCCGCATTCAACACACGGCAGCAGAAGCAGCGCGGCGTCTCGCTGTTCGGCCAGATCGCCATTCACAGCGACTTCGCGATCCTTGAAGAGAAAGGACAGCGCGGCGACACGCTGTCGCTGGTCGGCGCGGTGCGTCATGTCGTCAACAGTCTGGAGGGCATTGGCGACCCGAACACCGTCATCATCAGCGTGGCAACACACAAGCTTGTTAAGGGATCCTTTGATTGCGAGAGCCTCGGTCTGCAGCGAATCAAAGGTGTCGCCGGAGGCACTGAAGTGTTTGTTGTGACCGGCGAAAAGTCGCGCAACACGCTCGTCGATGAGACGGATGCCAACGAATTGACTCCGCTGATCGGGCGGGACCGCGAAGTCGGCCTGATGCAGGAGCGCTGGGAGCAGGCCGCCGAAGGCATGGGGCAGGTGGTACTGCTGATCGGCGAGGCGGGCCTCGGCAAGTCGCGGCTCGTACACGCGTTGAAGAAGCACGTCACGGAACTATCCGATGAGGATGCGTCGCCAGTCATCGAGTGGCGCACGACGGCTCAACATAAGAGCAGCAGTCTGTACGCAGCATCGAATTGTTTTGAACTCGCACTCGGTTTCGAAGCTGGCCAGTCGGATGATGACAAACTCGACCGGCTCGAAGAGTACCTGCGTAAGTGGGATCTCGATGGCGATCAGGAGCTGTCACTGTTCGCGTCGCTGCTGTCGATTCCCAGCGAGAGGCGCTATGCACCACTCGATCTCAGTCCGCAGCTCAAGAAACAGAAGACGTTTGAGCTATTGCTGGACTGGCTGAAGGAGTGCGCAGGCCGGCAGCCTGTGTTATTTGTTGTGGAGGACCTGCACTGGATTGACCCGACATCCCTGCAGTTCATCGAACTGCTTGTCGATCAGGGGCTCAACGACAGCGTGCTGACACTGCTGACATTCCGTCCGGAATTCGAAACGCCGTGGAAAAGCAAAGCCCATCAGACAAGCGTCGCGTTGAACCGGCTTACGAAGCGGCAGATCGGCGAGATGATGGCCGCGAAGCTGAGTGTCGAGAATCTGCCGCAACCGGTCGTCGATCAGATTGCGGATCGCACGGACGGTGTCCCGCTGTTCGTCGAAGAGTTTTCCAACATGCTGCTGGAATCCGGAATGATCGACCGGATTAGTAACTTCGATCCTGAGTCGTCCGCGTCGATGTCGCAGCTCGAAATTCCGGCGACGCTGCAGGACCTGCTGATGGCAAAGCTCGATCGCATCGCCAGCAACATGGAGGTCGTGCAGCTCGGTGCCGCGATCGGTCGCGAGTTCAGTTACGAGCTGTTGAAATCCGTCTCGAAACTGGACGACGGGGACCTGGCAGCGGAAGTGCAAAAGCTGGTCGAAGCCGAGCTGCTCTTCGAACGCGGACGCGGCAATCGTGTGCGGTATCAGTTCAAGCACGCCCTGATCCAGGACGCCGCGTACGGCTCGCTGGTGAAGAAGAGACGTCAGCAGTTTCATCAGCAGATTGCCGAAGCGCTCGAAGAGGCATTTGCCGAAGTGCGGGACCGGCAACCGGAATTGCTGGCCCATCACTTCGATGCTGCCGGAGACGTCCCGAAGGGTGTCGAATACTGGCTGCTGGCGGGACGACGAGCGAATCAGCAGTCGGCGAATGCGGAAGCCATCGCGCATCTGTCGCAGGGATTGGAGCTGCTCGATCGTCTGGACGAAGGCCCCGACCGCGACCGGTTCGAACTCGATCTGCGCCTCGCGCTGGCGGTGCCGTTGACCGCGACAAAAGGCTACGTCGCGGCGGAAGTCGAAGCCGAATACGTGCGTGCTCGCGATCTCGCTCGCAAAGCGGACAACATCGAA
The DNA here is from genome assembly GCA_963579025.1 of Planctomycetota bacterium. Classification (GTDB taxonomy): domain Bacteria; phylum Planctomycetota; class Planctomycetia; order Planctomycetales; family Planctomycetaceae; genus CAUZFZ01. The sequence goes on from CAUZFZ010000079.1 coordinate 42,540, forward strand.
GGCCTGCTTCCCGTTCTTCACGGTCTGTATCGGTACTACGTCGTGCAGGCCGATAATCAGCAGGCGCGGCAGCTTGGGGAAGAGATTCTGGAAACTGCCGAACAGCTCGGCGATCCAGAACACATCATGGAAGCGCACAGGTCGCTCAGCCTGACACTCTCATTCATCGGCGAATTCGACAAAGTGCTCCATCACGTCCGCGCGGGACTGGCGACTTACGACACCGAAGCGCACGCCGATCACAAGTTTGTCTACGGCGCAGACCCCGGCATGATCTTCATGTCGTTCGAGGCATGGGCACTATGGCATCAGGGCTTTCCAGATCAGGCTTACCAGACTGTTCAAAAAGCGTTCGCTCACACTGAGGCCATCCGGCACCCTCACAGCCGCGCATTCTGCCTCAGTTTCAATTGCGGTACGCTCGCCTTCCTGGGGCTTTGGGACGAGTGTCGCCAGGCCGCAGAAGAAGCGATTGAGATTTCGACGAAGCACGGATTCCCGTTCTGGCTGGGCAAAGGCACGGTCATGAAAGGCGCCTGCCTGATCAAGACAGGAAGTCCGGACGAAGGCATCAAACAAATCAGCGGGAGCCTGGAAAAATTCAACCAGGCCGGAGTTGGCATGTGGCGTCCATTCCATCTGGCGCTGCTGGCCGAAGGCTACCACTTAACGGGCCGCACGGACGAAGCCCTGAAACAGATCGCAGCCGCACTGGAAATCGCCGACCGGCAACGCGGCGACTCGCACGCAGCCGACCTCCATCGCCTGCTGGGAGAGTGGACTCTGTTGCAGGACGAGTCCGCGACAGCGGCTGCGGAAAGACATTTTCAACAGGCCATACAGATCGCGCAGCAGCAAAGCTCTCGATCGATGCAGTTGAGAGCCATGACGAGTCTCGCCCGATTGTGGCACAGGCAGGATCGGACTCAGGAAGCCCGAATGATGCTGCAGTTGCTCTACAGCACATTCACCGAAGGCCTCGAAACACCGGACCTGCAGGCAGCCCGGGAAACGCTCGACCTGCTCGGCTGACAACAAGTCCTCGCAACGGCTCCTCGACACGTACTTCGGGGCCAGAGGTGATTAGTTTCAGCGGATTGTCGTTCTGATAACGAAGATCCTGCTCTGCTGCATCGGCACCGCTGGCATTCAGTTCGGCGTCAATCCGTGGCTGGAACGAGTTACTCACTGGCAACGCGGACCCACTTCGGGGACTTGAGCTGCATGTGTCGCTCGTTGCCGGAGACGTCGTGAGCGATGTCGCCTTCGGTTTCGTCGAAGTGGTACAGCGCCATCGTGTGCTCGTCGGGTTCGAAGGTCACCTGCGGGTTGAAGTTCTTCGTGTAGCGGCAAGTCGTGGAGATACGCAGTTCGCTGATTTGGCCGCTGGCGAAACCGTCCGGGTGGGCTCGGTCGAATCCGATTTTGCATTTCGTGTCTTCCTCGAATGGCCCGGGAGCGGCGGATTCGACTTCATCCATCAGCCTGCCGTTCACGAAGACACGAATGAGCTTCCCGTCGTACGTCATGGCCTGGTGAATCCACTCGTCGCGATCGTATTCCAGGACAGGCACCTTGAATGACGACAGCACTCGTTCGCTGTGATGAAAACCTCCCCAGAGACGCAGGTCCTTGTCGCCGGAGTGCGTCCGTCCAAACCACAGCCAATTCTGGTTTCCCTCGCCCTGATGGACGACCGAGCGATCCCAGTTGAGAACCCAGGCCTCGACGGTGAATTGTTCGTGTTGGTCGACGCGCATGTCGGGGGCGACGCCCACGGTCTGCTTACCGTCGAATTCGAGTACACCGTCCAGCCCGGCTGAACCCGGAATGGGCCGGGGATCGCGCGGCTGCTCATTCACTTCCGGCAGCTCGTTGACCCAGTCCGGAGTATCGACCTCGCCTTCGAGGCGAAGAACGTAGACCGTACCGTTGTAGTTGAGAGTAAACAGGTGCCGTCCGTCGGGGCTGTAACGCAAGTCTTTGATAATTCCGCCGCCCTCGTTGAGCGTGATCGTCCGCTGCAGGGGCTCTTCACCCACAGAGGCATTCAGCGCCCAGAAATACAGCCGGCCATTGGAAGCCGTCGTCAGCGTCTGGCCATCCGGACTGAACGCCATGCCGTCTACCCACCCATCGGGATGCTCAAACGACCGAACCGACCGACCGTCCTCAAGTCGAACAATTTCGGCAATGGCTTTGCCTGCATCGTTCCGTCGCTGTAAGGCCGTAAACGGCAACGTCGGATTCATGGCCGCTGCAGAGTAGTGCGTGCCCGCAGAGCGTTCCCAGACCCGTGTCAGGTCGCGGGTTCGCCAACAGGTGTGCGTGACGTCGCCAGTACCCGGTGGCGTCACAACAACATATTCCCCGTCATTTGAAAGACGCAGTTGTCCCGCTCTTATTGAACCAAGTTCTGCCCGATCACAAACCCGCCGTCCTGTCTGTACTTCCCACTTCTCCATACTGCCGGAATAGTCGACGGAGATAATCGATTCTCCAGTTGTATCGAACTGGAGACCTAGCACCTTGTTGCCGTGCAGTCCACAGACCTGGATCAACTCGCCGCTTGTCACATCGAAAACATTCGCCTTAGACCCGGATCCGCAGGCCACGCGTTTTCCGTCGGGTGAGAACGAGACGTCTGAGAGGATCTGTCCGTCCGATCCACTCATTTCTCGAATCGGTTGACCAGTCGAGACATCCAATAGTCGTAGCGTCCCATCGGTATTGCCCGTCGCAAGGATTCGACCATCGGGACTCAGGTCGAACGCCATCCAGTGACCGTGATGCGTTTCTGGCAAATGAATTGGCTGCCAGTCCGGTGTCTGCAACGAATGGCACTGCCGGGGAGTTTGCAGAGATCAGCGCAGCAGCGAACCTCGCAGGCATGGCTGCGCTTGTTTTTGTGATGCGCGCCGGTGAGAAGTCAAACAGGGGAGTGGCTGGCCTTCATGGTT
>CAUZFZ010000080.1:0-44714 GCA_963579025.1 Planctomycetota bacterium
TACAAAGCCAACAAAAAAGACAAACCGTCGGCCACGCAACCGATACTGCTCAAGGCCACCGCCGCACAACGAAAGGCGTACCTTCAACTCAAACAAGTCACCTGGATTATCCTTAACGGCGTTGCCCTCCGGGGCTGTGGTTCAGAAAAGGCTGATTTTCCCGGGGTTGAAACCGGTTGAAACCCCAGGCTATTTGCCCACGTCCCTTCGGGACTGAAGTGTGCAACTTCAAAAAGCCCCAGCCACGAAAATGCCGACTTTCTTCTGTCCGCGTGTGGCCGGAAATCGGTTTCCCTTCCTGAAGGATGTTGTGGATGACTGGCCGTGCAGTGCATTGAGCACGCTGTCAGTCGTACGATTTCGGGCACTCAATCTGGGCTGAGACTGGACGCGTGTCCGCAAGCGTGAACAATTGGACGACAGGGCAGTTTCACGGCAGATGGACACAGACGATCCCCAAAGCGGCACAGCCGCAACCAAAAGTAGGATGGGCACTCTTGCCCGTCTGCAAGCAGGGACGGGCAGGAGTGCCCGTCCTACGATGCGCGCGCACAGCGCGCTCGTGTCCCAGAGTAAAAATCTACCGAGGCAGTGCCTCAGACCGAGAGCAGACGACGGAAGTCAGGAACACTAATTCGCCCTGATCGACTCTAATGATTCGCGTGACGACTGTCGCGCGCGGATTAGCGAAGATCAGCGTCAATTAGTGTTCTTTCATGGCCGGGAACGAAACTTGACTCAACTGCAACATGTCTTGCTGAAGAAGCGTAGCAAAACGGGTATGCGCGACGATTCGCGTGGTCTTACAGAGGTCAGGTAATGCGTCGTTTGTTCGAGTCACTCCATTGTCGAAACACATCGAGACCGGTCCGTGCGTTGCGTGGAGCCGAGTCTCGGTCCGCGGCGGAACGTCTTGAGCAACGGTGCCTGCTGAGCGCTGATTCGTTGTTGCCCGATCTCGACTCAGTCAGTGATGTGACGGTTGCCAGTCCCGACGTTGCGTTGAACCAGAACGTCTCCACCGCGTGGTTCGAAGGGGGATCTGTCGCGCTGGACGCTGACAGTCCGGCTGACCGCTGGATTGTCCGTCTGACCGCAGCGGCGACGGATCAGTCTGGCAGTGTTGCCGGAGCGCAGGAACTGCTGGCTTCTGCCGGCGTGCAGGCGATCGTAGTCCGAGGACTCGGTTTGCCAGGCATGCTGCTGGTTGCTCCGCAGTCGTCACAGACTGACCTGCCGGCAGCACTGGCAGGCAGTCGATTTGTGGAATACTTCACACGTGATCTGTCGGTGGAAGCTCAAACGCTGGTTCCCGACGACACTGACTTCGCGGCCAATCAATACAGCTTCGACAATACGGGACAGTTCTTCGGTACGAGCAACGCCGACATTAACGCGCCGGAAGCGTGGGACCTGTTTCCGGAATCAGATTTACGTCCCGGCAGCCACGACGTGGTTGTTGCGGTAATCGATTCGGGAGTCGAATACACGCATCCGGATCTGGCTCGCAACATCTGGATCAACCAGGGCGAAATTCCCACGACCCTGCGAGATCAACTGGAAGACACCGATGTCGACGGCCTGATTACGTTTGTCGATCTGAATCAGGTTGCAAACTCGGCGTTCGTGACAGACGGCAACGGCAACGGCTTCATTGACGGTGGCGACCTGCTGTCCGACGCGGCGTGGGAAAACGGTAGCGACGACGACGGCAACGGTCTGACCGACGACCTGATCGGCTGGGACTTTCTGAATAACGACAACGACCCGTTCGATGACCACCGGCACGGCACTCACGTGGCCGGAACGATCGGAGCGGTCGGCGACAACGGACTGGGCGTCTCAGGAGTCAACTGGGACGTCTCCATCATGGCGCTGAAGTTCCTCAACACGCAGCTCACCGGTTCGACGTCCGATGCTATTCTGGCGATCAACTACGCCACTCTGATGCGTTCGCAGTTCGACACGAACGTCCGCGTGATGAATGCCAGCTGGGGCACGCTGGGTGACTTCAATCCGGACCTGCAGGACGCGCTCACGGCCGCTCAGACAGCCGACATCCTGTTTGTCGCAGCCTCGGGCAATGGAGACGTGACCGGTCGCGGCGTCGATCTGGACAACGACCTCGGCTTCTACCCGGCCAGCTTTGACCTGGAAAACATCATCGCGGTGGCCGCGTCAGACAACAGCGACAACCTGGCCCGGTTCAGTAATTTTGGAGCCACCTCCGTCGACCTCGCCGCACCGGGCGTCGGCATCTTCGGTCTGAACCTGGGCGGCGGCCTGATCTTCCGCACCGGCACCAGCATGGCGACTCCGCATGTGACCGGAACGGTTGCCCTCCTGGCGGCGCTCAGACCGTTTGCCATCGCTTCTGAAATTCGCGATGCGATTATCGACTCCGTGCGGACAGTCGGCGGGTTAAGCGGCAAAGTGGCGACGGGCGGCACTCTGAACGCCGCAGCGGCTTTGAACATCGACACGTTCGCGCCGCTGGCGCAGTTCGCGATTGACGGAAACGGAGACGTCGTTCCGCCTCCGGACATCACCACCGACGGAGGAACGACGCAGGACATTTTCGTTCGTTACGAAGACGACACGTTGCTGGATGTCAGCACGCTGGATGCAGGTGACCTGATTGTCAGAAAGCAGGACGATGGCGCCGAGTTTCCAGTCTCATTCCAGTTCGGCCCGAACAGTAATATCGCCATCGCGACGGCGGGCTACCGGATGACCGCTCCGGGAGGAACCTGGCTGCTGGAAGACAACGGAATCTACGAAGTCATTCTGCAGGCTGGCGAGGTCTCTGACACCGGCGGGCGATTCAGTCGTGAAGCGGTCATCGGCTCGTTCGAGGTCGCGATCGCATTCGCCGGGCAGATCAACGTCACCACAACGTCCGACGGCATTGCAGCCGGCACTTTGCGAGCCGCCGTTCAGGCTGCGAATGCGGAAGCCGGCCTCAACACCATCGCCCTGCGAACCGGCGAAACCTACACACTGGACATCTCAGGCTCAGGCGAAGACGCAGCCGCCACCGGCGACCTGGACATCACAGACGCGGCCGGACTGGTCATTCGAGGCAACGGAGCGATCATCGAAATCGTCGGCGGAGTCGACCGCGTGTTCGACGTCCAGGCCAGCGGAGCCCTGACACTTCTCGACGTGACCATTAAAGGCGGCTCTGTCACCGGGAGCACGCCAGGTGGCGACGGCGGCGGAGTCCGCAACAACGGCGGCACACTGACGATCGAACGCTCGCTGCTGACGGCCAACACAGCCACCAAAGGCGGAGCACTCGCCTCGTCCGGCACGACAACCATCATCAACACAACGATCTCCGACAACACCGCGACGAACGGTGGCGGCATCGACCACACGTCCGGCACGCTGCTCGTTTCCAGCGTCACCGTCGCCAACAACGCCGCGACGTCGTCTGGCGGAGGAATCCGCAGCTCAGCCAACGCTCAGCTTGAGAACACGATCGTCGCGGACAACACAGCCGACACCAGTGACGCCGACACATCCGGAACCTTCACCTCCAACGGCCACAATCTGATCGGCACCGTTGGCACAGCCACAGGCCTGACGAACGGCACCAACGGCGACCAGGTCGGCAGCAGCGGAACACCAGTCGCAGCCCTCCTGGGCGAGCTGAAAGACAACGGCGGCTTCACTTTCACTCATCGCCTGCTTCCCGGGAGCCCGGCCATTGATGCCGGCGACAACGCCTTGGCCCCGGATGTCGACCAGCGCAGCGCTGCCCGTCCGATTGACTCATTGAGAACGCGCACTCCCACGGTCGACATCGGAGCCCACGAACGCAATCTGGTTGACATTGAGGGCCTCAAATTCCTCGACGCGAACCGCAACGGGGTACGAGACGAAGGCGAACCCGGCCTCCCCGGCTGGACGATCTACCTTGACCTCAACGAAAACGGCCAGCTCGACCCGAACGAGCCGAGGGCTGTGACTGTACAGGACGATTCAGCGACGTCGGGCATCGACGAAGCTGGTTCGTACCGATTTGCCGAACTGCAGCCGCGAGAGTACATCGTTCGCGAGCAGTTGCAGCCAGGCTGGGAGCTGACGACACCACTCCAGGTTGAAGGTGCCGTGATTGCCCTGAGCACGCTGGACGGCACGACCGGCTTCCGGCTTGACGGCATCGACGCGGGTGACCGATCCGGGCATTCGGTTTCGAGCGCGGGGGACGTGAACGGCGACGGCTTCGACGACCTGATCATTGGTACTCGATACGTCGGGAGCCACGTGGTCTTCGGCAAGTCGAGCGGTTTCGCCTCGGCGATCGACCTGAGCACACTGGACGGCACGACCGGCTTTCGCCTCGACGGCATGAACTCCAGAGTTTCGGTGTCGAGTGCCGGGGACGTGAACGGCGACGGCTTCGACGACTTGATCATCGGGGCACCCAATGCGAACTCCCTCAAGGGCGAGAGTTACGTGGTGTTTGGAAAGTCGGGCGGTTTCGGCTCGGCGGTGGACCTGACCACGCTGGACGGCACGACCGGCTTTCGGCTCGACGGCATTAACGACAACGACAGAGCCGGGCATTCGGTGTCGAGTGCGGGTGACGTAAACGGCGACGGCTTCGACGACTTGATTATCGGTGCGTTTTTTGCGAACTCCGGCAAGGGCGAGAGTTACGTGGTGTTCGGGAAATCGGGCGGCTTCGCGTCGTCGCTCGACCTGAGCACGCTGGACGGCGTGACCGGCTTCCGCCTCGACGGCATTGATGGGTACGACCGCTCTGGAGCCTCCGTGTCAAACGCGGGCGACGTGAACGGTGACGGCTTCGACGACTTGATCATCGGGGCACCCGATGCGGACTCCCGCAAGGGCGAGAGTTACGTGGTGTTTGGAAAGTCGGGTGGTTTCGCCCCGGCGATCGACCTGAGCACATTGGATGGCACGACCGGCTTCCGCCTCGACGGATTTATAGAGGACGAACACGCACCGGGTTCCCCCTACTCAGGGACTTCAGTTTCGGGCGCGGGTGATGTGAACGGGGATGGCTTCGAAGACTTAATCATCGGCGCGCCACACGGGACTTCCTCAGGCCTGCCGGGCCTGGCGGGCGCGAGCTACGTGGTGTTCGGGAAGTCGGGCGGTTTCTCGTCGGTGATCGACCTGAGCATGCTGGACGGCACGACTGGCTTTCGGCTCAACGGAGATTTTAGTGACTTATTCGGGGGTTCGGTGTCGGGGGCTGGTGACGTGAACGGCGACGGCTTCGACGACCTGATCATTGGTGCCAGTTATGCCTCTCAAAGCGGGACCTTTAGGGCGGGCGAGAGCTATGTGGTGTTTGGCAAGTCGGGCGGTTTCGCTGCGGCAATTGACAAGACCACGCTGGACGGCGCGACCGGTTTTCGACTCGACGGCATTAACAACGACGATGTATCTGGGTATTCGGTCTCGAACGCGGGTGATGTGAACGGCGACGGCTTTGACGACGTGATCATCGGGGCGCCTCAGGGGTCCAATCCGTTTGACGAGACCGAAGGAGAGAGCTACGTGGTGTTCGGTCGAGAGACGCCCACCGCTGTTTCGAACATCGGATTCTGGAACGTGCGACTCCGTGCGGGGAATCTGGCATCACAGGTTGACTTCGGAAATGCCCCTCTCGACGGTGAAATCGCGGGCCGCGTTTTTCGTGACCTGAATTTGAACTCCCTGCGAGACGCTGGCGAAGCCGGTCTCGCGAGCTGGCAGGTGTTTCTCGACGAGGACGAGGACAATCAGCTTGATGCTGGCGAGACAGTTGTCACGACGGACTCCGAGGGTCGTTACTCGTTCACGGGTCTGACTCCGCTTCAGACATACCGCGTGGTTCAGATGGTTCAGACGGGTTTCGAGCAGACGTTGCCTGATCCGGCCGGTGGGCCGGTGATTGAAGTTGCTCTGGGGGCCGGTGAAGAACGGGCCGACGTTGACTTCGGCAATCTGGACACGGTTGGTGGAGTCGGGCTGGGATCGGGCAAGCTCGAAGGTTTTTACTTTGTCGATGCCAACGAAAACGGAGTCCTGGATGCTGGCGAAGAACGAGCAGGAATCACGGTTTATCTCGACCTGAACAATAACGGCGCTCTGGATTCGTCAGGGGGAAACGCTGAGCCGTCGCAAGTGACGTCGGCGACGGGGTTCTACCGCTTTGAGCAACTCGCCGGCGGCACTTACACCGTCCGGTCGGTCAATGCCGAGAATCAGGAGCAGCAGTTTCCTCGCAACAACTCGCTGAGCATTTCTGATGTCGACGTGGGGGACTTCCCTCAGTCGATCGCGACGGGTTCGTTCAACACGAACACAGACTCAATTCCGGACCTCGTCGTCGCCAACGTGTTTACCAACGATCTGTCGGTGCTGTTGCGAACTGGCGATTCATTTACGGCAGCGGCGAGTGTCTTCACGGGCTCCTTCCAGCCTCGATCTGTCGCCGTGGCCGATTTCAACCAGGACGGGACGGACGATCTGGTCGTTGGTCACGAAGCGACCAACATCGTTTCGATTCTGATCGGTCAGGGAGATGGGACGTTTGGCGCTCCCACGATCCTGAACATGGGCGGCGGGCAGACGACCGTCTCGACAGGACTGTTCACGAACGACGCTTTCCCGGATATCGCCGTAGCCAGCGCCGTTAGCAACCAGGCCTTTGTCATCAGCAACACGACGGGCACGAATTTCAGCATTCTGCACACCGTGTCGACGGGCTCGGTGCCGTCGCGGGCTGAGTTTGCCAATCTGGAAGCCAACTTACCGTTTAACGCCAACAGCGATCCAGATTTGGTCGTGACGAGCTTCGGCGAGAACCGGGTCGAGACATACTTCAACTCGGGAACGGGCCCGCTCAACTCTGCTGTTACAGCGAATGTTGGATTGTCGCCTTCTGACATGGCCGTCGCTGACTTTGACGGCGATGGCAGCCTGGATGTCGCAACAGCCAATCAGTTTTCCGACAACGTGACGGTCCTGTTTAACAACGGCACGAGTGGCCGATTCGACACGGGGCGAAACGAGGACTATCCCGCAGGTTCAGGTCCGTCGGCGATTGAAGCCGTGGACATGAACGTCGATGGGCTGCTCGATCTGGTTGTGACCAACGGCAGCGATTCCAACCTCGCCGTGTTGTACAACCTGGGAGATGGCGTGTTTCAGTCGCCTCAGAATTTTGGGGTGGGAGTCTTCCCGGTTCGGCTGGCCTGGTCGGTCGCCACGGCTGACTTCGATCAGGATGGTGATCCTGATCTCGCCGTCGCCAAAGGCGTGTCGAATCAGGCCGCGATTCTCGACAACACACTGATCGAGGGTGCATATCGCGTCATCCTGACCGGTGACGGCGATGAGACCATCAGTGGACTCGATTTCGCCGTGGTGGAAGCCGACAGCGCACCGCCGACTCCGGTGATCAGTTCGACAGAATCGAGCCCCACGAACGCCTCACCGATCAATGTGTCCATCGACTTCGGCGAAGTCGTCAGCGGATTCGTCACGGGTGATCTGGTTGTGGGAAATGGCGCTGCCTCAAGTTTTGCCACGTCTGACAACCGCACTTACACGTTCAACGTTACGCCGACAGCCGACGGTGTGGTGACTGTCGACGTCGCGGCCAGTGCCGCTCAGGACACGACCGGAAACAACAGCGTTGTGGCGACTCGATTCAGCATCACCAGCGACCGCACGCCGCCGACTCCGGTGATCACGGCCACGCAGTCCGGTCCCACCAACGCGTCCCCGATTAATGTGTCCATCGACTTTGGCGAGTCCGTCAGCGGATTCGTCGCGAGTGATCTGGTTGTGAGCAATGGCGCCGTCTCCAGTTTCGCCACGACTGACAACCGCACTTACACGTTCGACGTTGCGCCGACAGCCGACGGTGCGGTGACTGTCGACGTCGCGGCCAGTGCCGCTCAGGACACGGCCGGAAACAACAGCGTCGTGGCGACTCGATTCAGCATCACCAGCGACCGCACCTCGCCAACGCCGATCATCACGGCCTCGCAGTCCAGTCAAACCAACGAGTCTCCGCTCAATGTGTCGGTCAACTTCGGGGAGGTCGTCAGTGGATTCGTCACGGGTGATTTGGCTGTCGGCAACGGGACGACTTCCGACTTTTCCACTTCGGACAATCAGGTCTTTACGTTCGATGTGACTCCGATGGCGGTAGGTACGGTCACTGTTGGTATTCCAGCGATGGTCGCCCGGGACGCTGCCGGGAATGACAATCTTCAAGCGGTGCCACTGTCGGTCGAATTCGGTTCGACGCAGCGTGAGATACTGCCGACAGGTGGAGGAACCTACGAACTGCTGGTGATCGACACTGACATCATCCTGCGTCGTCAGGCAGCGGAGGAGCTACTTCGACTGACAAATCAACCGGGTCTGTCAATCATCATCGACGGGTCGACCGACGACGACGTTCTGATCATCGATCTGTCGACACTGCCTGGCCTGGGCGTCACCTGGAACGGTGGTGATGGAATTGACTCGCTGACCGTCGCTGGTGGCTCGTTCGACATGACGACCATCACCAACAGCGGCGCCGCCGATGGCGTGATTGCATTCGATGGTTTTCCGGTGGCGTTCACGGGTCTGGAACCGATCGACCTGACCGGCGTCACCAGTGCCAGCATGAACGTCGTGCTGCCGGACACGTCGGACAATGCGTCGTTGACTCCCACTGGTGGCGGCATGCTGATGCTCAGCAGCATGGATGGCACACCGACATTCGAAATGGTTGAGTTCGCGACTCCGGCGGGTGAACTGCGGATTGACGCCGGCGGTGGAAACGATGTGGTGTCCGCGGCAACCGTTACGACGTCGGTCACTCTCGTGGGTGGACCGGGTGATGACGTGCTGACCGGTGGGACAGCCGACGACATCCTGCGCGGCGGCGAGGGAACCGATCAGTTCGACGGTGGTCCGGGTCACGACATGATCGCAGATCGCTCTGATGGCGAGACGACGAACAGCACGTTGATCACCGTGGATACACGAGTCGTTCTCACGCCGACCTCGACTGACCCTGACGGTCACGTGGCCGAGTTACCATCGAATGTGCGTTATCTGGATGAATGGGACGACTTCACCATCGAGGTCTGGGGCAGCACGCCGGACGACGCCATGACGTCCATCGGATCGTTTAGTGTCGACGTGCCATTCGATGGCAGCTTTTACGAAGCCACGGCGGTCGAGTTCGGACCGGCCTTTACTGACAGTCGGCAGAGCACGACTGACAACGTAGCAGGCATCGTCAGTGGCATCAGTGCATCATCACTGACAGCGGATCTCGGACGTGTCGAGTTTGCCCTGATGGTGCGAGTCTCGTTTCAGGTACTGGTCGGTGCCAACCTCACGAATTCGGCGACAGGACGATATATCCTGCCAACGGTCGATGATCGGCTGACCGCCAATGGTGTGATGTTCGACACGGCGGCGGGTGCCGAATCCGATTCGAATGAACCGGCTGCCCCATCAATCCGCATCTGGCCGGTGATGTACGATCTGGACGACAGTGGCGAGATCGGCTTCGGCGACGTGGCTCGATTTGCCCAGGTCTTCGGCAATAGCACGACAACGAGTGACGAATCCTACAGTCGTGACTTCGACCGCAGCGGCGACGTCGATTTCGGTGATGTCGCCCTGTTCGCTCAGAACTTCGGTCGAAGCCGAGCGTCAGCAACTCAGCAATCGTACGCGTTGAATTTCCCCAACGCCTGGGAGCCGGCCGCTCTTCTGGCCAACACCGCTTCGCCAGAACTCACGGCATCGCTGGCATCCGGGCAACAACCGCTTTCGTCAGGGACTTTGCGTGGACTACAGGACGCGGCGATCGACCGGTTCGAGGAAGCCGGGCTATCCGACACGGAACTCGATGCGCTGCGGTCCGTCGACATTCGCGTGCAGGACCTGCCCGACGGATATCTGGGGCTCGCGACGGACGATGCCATCATTGTCGACATCGACGCTAATGGGGCCGGCTGGTTCGTCGACGACACGCCTGACGACGATCGCGAATTTGCAGTCTTTGAGCAGTCGGCAATTGCGGCGACCGCGGCAGCACGTGACCGCTTCGATCTACTGTCGGTCATCGCCCACGAACTCGGCCACCACGCCGGATGGAACCACGACGATGCCGGCTTCATGACTGACCGCCTCAGCTCAGGCGAACGCCGTCTGCCGCAACCGACTGACACTGACGAGCATTTCGCGGCATTCTCGGAGCTGGACGAGCTGTTGGGTTTTTAGAGCTGTTTACCCAGAGCAGCTTCGCCGCAAACAGATGACCTCACGCAGAGGCGCGGAGACGCAGAGGCCGGTGCTGGCAAAACAAAACTCCGCGTCTCCGCGCCTCAGACCAGGAGCGGAAGACCGAAGCCTGGAACACTAATCCGCGCTAATTGACGCTAATGATTCACGTGGCGACAGTTGCCTTGATTAGCGAAAATCAGTGTCGATTAGTGTTCCTTCATGCTCGGGTACGAGACTCGATTCAACTGCGACATGTCTTGATGAATACGCGTCGCTAACGAATCACGAACTGCCATCTTGCTCTCGTTTTCGCGAAAGCAGTACTCTCTGGCCAGCTTTGTGGAAACTCTGTCAAAACCTGTTCGGTCAACGGTCTTCGGGCGAGCCGGGTAAGAAAGTGGGAGTCATTTGATTCCCAGTTACTAACCCGGCGGAGCTGGAACCAAAGAGGTCAGTCGCGCGCGACGATGCTCACAGAATCATGGGTACAGAATGATCGGGCCTGACATCATTCTGTACCCATGATTCTGTCTCTGAAAAGCGCTCCGAAGAATCCTGACCATCTTGCGCAGGATCTCACTGATAAGAGACTCCTCAGAGCGGTGCCGGAGTTCCGGCCCTCATTGTGTGTTCAGGGAAGAACCCATGTCGACAACTCGGCGCTTCGCGCTGCTTGTGTTTTTTCTCCTCGTCTTGAACTCCGGCGCACTGCTGTGGATTCGGCACGAGGTGCTCAGCCGCAATGCGGATGAAGCCAGGCCCCTCCGAATTGTCGAGACATTGCCAGCGTCGAACGTCGATGAGGCGGAGCGTCTTGCATTTGTTTTTGATCAGGATGTCGGAGAGCCGGCACGGCTGAACGAGGCGGTGGCTCTGGCCGTTCCGTTGCAGTTCGCGCCAGACGTTTCCGGTCAGTGGGAATGGACCAGTGCACGTCGGCTTGAGTTTCTGCTGGACGATCCGTTGCCCTCCGGTCGCACGTTCAGGGTGACACCAGCCAGTGGACTGGAATCACAACTGGGCCGCGTCGTTCAGGTCGGTGCCGAGGTCGAATTCAAGACGCGAGCACTCAAACTGACGGACTGTCGCCTGGTTTCGTCGGACAGGACCGACATTACGTTTGAATTGAAGTTCAACCAGAAAGTCTCGCCCGACGAACTGATTTCGCACCTCAGAATTCGCGGCGTCGATTCTGATGACGTCGATCCCAAAAGTGGCCTGATCGCTCAATCGGTTGTCGACCAGCCGAGTGAGTTGATCGTTCTGCGCTGTCCTCGACCGCGGTCAGATCGACTGATCGTGACCGTCAACAAAGAGCTTGCCGGGACGGACGGGGACCGGCCGATGGGCCGGGAGATTCGGCGAACGCTCAACATTGCTCCGGTGTTTTCGTTTCTGCGCACCGAGGTCAATGAACTCCATGACGGGCACTGGCAGGTCGATGTCCTTTTTTCGTCCGGTCTGAGTCCGGATCAGGAAATGCCAACGGTCGCGGTATCGCCAGATGTCGAACGCTACGCGGCGAAACTCGCTCATTCCTGGCGAGTGGACGGACAAGTGCTGCAGCTCCGCGGCCAGTTTGAGTCTGAGCGTCGATACCAGATTTCCGTGCCGGCCAGCCTTGTTTCGCATGATGGCAAACCGCTTGGCGAGACCGAGACTGTGTCATTCCGCATTCCGGCCCGGCGTCCTGCTGTCAGGATTCCGGAGGGACGTGGAATTCTGTCGCGACACGGCAACCTGGAACTGGAACTGGAAACTGTCAATGTCGCGGGTGTGCGCGTCAGTGCCGAGCGCATCTTCACGAACAATCTTGTGGCGCATCTCCAGGGGGATGGTTCTCGACAGACGTCTCGGAGCCTGGGTGTTAAGACTCTGCAGCTCGCCTCGTCTCCGAATGAAACCGTCCGTCAGGTTCTGAGCCTGCGAGAACTTCTGGACGAACCGCTTGGTGTTTACCGAATCTCTGTCGCCGCAACGGACAAAAGATGGACGCGGGACACAGCACTCGTCGCCGTCACTGACCTGGGCCTGACTCTGAAACAGTCGAAGAAGGAATGCGTTGTCTGGGTGACGTCGCTGCATAGTGCCGATCCGGTTGAAGGTGTCCGAGTGACCGCGGTCTCGTACAACAATCAGGCACTCGCCGAGGGAATGACCGACGGGGATGGCCTTGTGAGGCTGCCGGTCGATACGGATCATCCGGACGGTCGACCATGGGTGATCATCGCCGACGATGATCAACAGACTGCCTGGCTAAAGACAGCCGATGGCCACGCCGTTCTGGACGACGTCGACCAGTCGGGACGCAGCCATTCGGATGCTTACGATGTGATGCTCTATTCCGAGCGGGGCACGTATCGACCTGGTGAAACGATTCACCTGACGGGAATCATCCGAGACAACCGAGGTGGTGTGCCGCCGCCGTTCCCGCTCGCGCTGCAGGTGATTCGTCCCGATGGTCGCTCGGCAAAGACGCTTACCGTGACTCCCGGCCAATCCGTGGGTGGCGCGGTCGATCAGCAGTCCGTTGCCGAGCTACTGGCATCCAACGGCGTCTTTCATGCCACGTTTCAGCCGGCAGAAACGGCCTGGACCGGGACGTGGAGTTTTCGAGTTTCGCTGCCGGGGTCCGATGTCGTGCTCGGAAGCACTCAGGCGTTCGTCGAAGAATTCATTCCCGTCCGGCTGGAAGTCCATGCGTCGCCGCGGGACGAGCTGGTCACGCGAGACATTGCTCCCGCGTTGACGATTGAATCCCGTTACCTGTTCGGACAACCGGCCGCGGGTCTCGCCGCGCGAGTTCGGACTGAATACGCCTCAGTACGGTTTCGCTCGGAAAGCCATCCGCAATTCACGTTTGGCCCGCTCAAGTTACCAGGTCAACGAGAGGTGCAGGAAGTAGAAATCCGGCTCGATGACGAGGGACGGTTTCAGGTTCCGCTGGTCGCTCCACCGCGAACGGACGCCGGTCGCTGGCGGGCAGCCAGTAGCGTCACCGTATCAGAAGACGGCGGCCGATCCGTGTCGACACAGACGGGTTTTACGGTCGACCGTTCCCCGCGTCACATCGGTCTGCAACTTACAGACGGCTCAGCGAACGATGAGTCAGCGGCTCTCGTTGTGGCCGGTGCCAAGGTGAGTCTGAAGTGGGTTCTGCGTGACGCTCTTGATCAGCCGGCGGAGTTCGCGCCGTTCTCCGTGGAGCTGCAGCGAGTCGAGTTTGATCACGTCGTGCAGCGAGTCAATGGACGCGTCGTCTGGGACTCGGTCGAGCGAACGACGTCGATCTGGAAGCGAGGAATCGATGACGCTCAGGTAGTGGAACTTCCCGTTACATGTGCCGAGCCCGGCGTTTATCGCATCATCGCAGACGACGACTCGAAAGCCGTGACTCAACTGCAGTTCCACGTTGTGTCGGCCGGCGGCGAAGGGCTGACGTCTCGAATGAATCGCCCGGAGCGGCTGGACATACAACTCGACAGGGCGAGTTACCCACCGGGGGCGACAGCGCAGGCCACAATCACCAGCCCGTTTCCCGGCACAGCGATCGTCTGCCTGGAATCTGACCGCGTGATGTCGACGCAGGTGATCAAGTTCCCGCGAACATCCACGACGATCGAGATCGATGTGCCGCAGTCGATTCGCGGGGGAGCTTTCGTGACGGCAACATTACTGCGATCGATTGATCCGCAGGAAGAAACCTGGTTGCCGCACCGTGCACGCGGAATCGCGAGACTGAGCACGGATCACACGGACCATCGACTGCCGGTGACCATCGCAGCCAGTCAGACTATCGATCCGAAGGACGAGATTCCGCTCACCGTTTCCACCGCACCCGGCGCCCTGGTCCATCTTTGGGCGGTCGATGAGGGAATCCTTGCAACCTCTGGATTTCAGTTACCTGATCCTCATGCCCGCTTTTTCTCCCCGCGGAAGAATGATGTCATCTCTTCTGACATCTACTCGATGCTGCTGCCCGACCATCGACGCCCGGCCAGTCTGCATCGAATCGGTGGAGACCAGGGGATCGAGTCAATCCGACGGAATCCAGTCCCCGCAAAGAAGGCTCGGTCGGTTGTCATCTGGAACGGCTTTTTCAAAGCGGACGAGTCAGGGCGTGTCGAGACAACCGCACACCTGACAAACAGATTCAACGGGCGACTGCTCTGGATGGCCGTTGCCATTCAGAGTGACAGCTACGGAGCCGAGCAGCATGAAATGAACGTGGCTCAGCCGCTACTGGTCGAGGCTTCGTGGCCGCGTTACGTGTCAATCGGCGATTCGTTTTCCGTTCCGGTGAAAGTCATCAACACGACCGATCAGATCATCGAGTTGCGACCCGATTTCAAGTCCAGTGGTTTGTCGGTCGCCGAGGACCCGGCAGAACAGTTTGCGGTGCAGGTTGTCCCGAGGGGATCATCTCTGCTCTGGCAGCACTTCACGGCCGATGGTCCTTCCGGAACGGCGACAGCGACTTTGAATCTGGATGCCGTTTTTCTGGATGCGGAAACGGGACAGAAGACCGGTGAGTACCAGGCTGCGGCCTGGTGTCGCCCTGGCTACGAATCGGAATTGTCAGTCCGTCCGGTGACTGCAATCGAAACCGAACGGAAAATCGTCTCACTCGAAGCGGGCAATGAAAAAACCATCACCGTCGATCCGAAATTCCTGGCGAGCGAGACTCGAACAAAGCTGACGTTCTCGTCACTTGCTGAAGCCGACCTGGCACCAGCCGTCGAAAGTCTGCTGGATTATCCTTACGGCTGTCTTGAGCAGACCAGCAGCCAGCTACGGGCATTGATCGCGGCCGGACACGTTTTGTCTCCCGGGCGAGCGAAGTCGATCCGTCCACTCGTTCAGGCTGGCATTTCACGATTGTGGTCGCTTCAGCTTCGATCGGGCGGCCTTTCGTACTGGCCGGGGCAGCCGAGTCCGAATGCCTGGGGTACGGCCTATGCTGCCGAGACCCTGCTGCAGGCGCGGGAGCATGGGTACGAAGTCGACGAACGGTTGATGAGGGGATTAAAGCAATTCCTTGAACGGGAATTGGACAACTCTCAAGACAACATCCTCGGGACCAAGGCCGCTATCTGCTGCTGCCTGTCTGAACTTGGTTCTCCACCGACCGGGTGGATGGCTTTGCTGAGCGAGCAGCTTGAGGATCTCGACATGGCCGCGCGGGCCAGTCTGGCTCTTGCGTGGTGGCGTGCCGGCCGGCGAGACGAAGCGCTGGCTGCGATCCCCGACGAGACGATTGACTTAACGTCTGTCGCCGCGTTCGGGGCTCGTCCCAGTTCCACCGTTGTGGATCAGGCGCGATTACTGGCGGCGCTTGTTGAGATCGATTCGTCACATGAGTGGATTCCAATCCTTGTCGGGCGGATTCAAGGCGCACGGAAGAACGGCGTGTGGCTGAGCACGCTGGAAAACGCATACGTCCTGGAAGCTCTGGCTGCCTGGCGCCACGCCGATACGAACGGTACGCCATTTGAAGGGTCAATCGTCGTGACTGACCAGCAGTTCGACTTAGGAGCAGGCTTAACACGCGAACTGACGCTGAAGCAGCCGCTCAATGCGTTCGTGGTCCGCGCGGCGGGTTCTGGTCGTGTTTCACTTTGCATTCAGACGACGGGCCTGACTCGGAATCCCCCCGAAGAAGCGGACCATCTGATTCGGATTCGCAGACAGTGGTTGAATCGTGACGGGCGGACCGTCAACCCTCAGTCCGTTCGTATTGGCGATATCGTGATTACTGAGCTGCGGCTCAAGTCGATGGGACGGCGTCCGATTGAGAACATCGCGATCGTCGACTCGCTGCCGGGCGGGCTTGAGATCGAGAACCCGCGACTGCGAACTTCGGACAAGTCGCTCGAAAGTCAGGCGGCCGACCACGTGCAGTTTCTGGACGATCGGGTCGTCCTGTTTGCGACCGCGCTGCCCGGCGAGTCCGTGTTCCGGTATGCACTGCGAGCGGTCGCAGTTGGATCATTCGCAGTTCCGCCAATACAGGCGTCGTGCATGTACAACGAGTCCATTTCGTCGATTCACGGCACTGGCCGACAGATTCGGATCAGGCCGGCCGATGCCCCTGTTGATCCGGCTCCTCTGGCCGAAAAGCCGGGTGACTCAGACACCAGCCGGAAGTAAGCCAGACGATGCCGGAACCAAACCAGCCGGCACGCGTTAGCGTCCGGTTTCCTGAACCGTGGGCTAACGCCCAGCGGCTGATTTCCTGACCGTTTTGCGCGGGATTTCACTGATAAGGGACTAAGCCAGACGATGCCGCGTCGAATTCTGCAGCGACTGAAACACCGGATCCTGGCTACCGCGAGTATCGCGGTGGGCGTGTTTGTGATTGTGTTTGGAACAGTCTGGTTCGCGTACCCTTTTCCATCCGAGCGCCTTGGCCATTCTGCAGTCAGTCCGCGTGTCATGGACCGCACGGGCCGCGTGCTGTTGCAGATCGTCGGTCGAGACGACCATTGGCGATTTCCGGTTCCGCTCGGGGAGATGTCGCCGTGGCTGACGCAGGCAACGATCGCGGCAGAAGACGAGCGGTTCTATTCTCACTGCGGCGTCGATCCCATCGCCGTGTCCCGCGCGGTCTGGCAGAATCTGGAATCGCGGAAAGTCGTGTCGGGGGCATCGACACTGACAATGCAGCTTTGCCGGATGATCGACCCGCAGCCACGGACGCTTCGCGCCAAACTTGTTGAGTCCGTTCGTGCAGTGCAGGCGGAAGTCAGCCTGTCGAAAGCCGGGATTCTGGAACATTACCTGAATCTCGCCCCCTACGGCGGCAACGTACGTGGCGTCGAAGCGGCAGCACGGCGTTACTTCAATCGCAGTTGCCGTGATCTGTCTCTGGGCCAGGCAGCGTTGCTGGCAGGACTGCCTCAAGCTCCGTCGAGATATCGTCCAGACCGCTTTCCCGCAGCGGCAAAGGAACGACAACGGTACGTCCTGAATCGGATGGTCGAGGCGGGCATGATTTCTACGGAACAGAGGGAGCTCGCAGAGTCGCAGCAGATCAACGTGACTCCCGATTCCGCCAATGTCGCTCGCGGCTTCGCAAGTCACGCCGCCTGGCTCGCATTACGACAACGACCCGCCGGAGGCATCACGTCGATCGATGCGGTCCTCCAGGAGTCAATCGAATACGAAGTTGCTCGGCATTCGCAATTGCTTCCGTCTGGCAGCGACGTTGCGGTCGTCGTCATTGACATCTCGACGGCGGAGATCCGTGCCCTCGTTGGTTCTTCAGATCCTCTCGATCCTGTCGACGGACAGAACAACGGTGTCATCGCGCGTCGAAGTCCCGGCTCGACACTGAAACCATTCCTCTTCGCTGCGGCTTTCGAATCGCACCGCCTGAATGCCGAATCAACGGTACCCGATCGGCCGATTGCGCGAGGCGGATGGAAGCCCGACAACTTTGACCGATCGTTTCGAGGCACGATGACGGTTGCCGACGCGCTCCGCGAGTCGCGAAACATCCCCGCCATCCGAGTCGCCGAAGCCATGGGCGTCTCTCGCTGCCTGGGAGTGCTTGAAGCCTGTGGTGTGCGTGTGCCGACTGACGCGGCCGCACAAAGCGGGCTCGCAGTTGCGGTTGGCGGAGTCGAGACAACATTGCTCGATCTGACGAATGCCTATGCCACACTGGGCCGCGACGGTGTCTTCCGACCGCCTGGATTGTTCAGCGACCGATCGCACCCCGAACGGCAGGCCCTCTCGCCATCGACCTGCCATGTTTTGAATGAAATCCTCTCAACCCGCGAACGAACTCCGCGTGGATTTGAGAACGTCCTCGCCGATCGCCGTCCCTGGTTCATGTGGAAAACCGGAACAAGCTCGGGCCGTCGTGACGCCTGGTCCGTCGGACATAACGGCCAATTTGCAGTGGGCGTCTGGGCGGGTCGATTTTCCGGTGCGGGACACTCCGGATTTGTCGGCCGCGAGGCCGCTGAGCCACTACTGGCCACACTGTTTTCGCTGCCGGAAATCCGCGTTGATGAGCAACCACAGTCCGCTCCATCAATTCCGGTGTACCGCCCACTCCAGTTTGAATCGCGTGCTTCGCGAGGACCGGTCATCACTTCACCGAGCAGCAACGCCGAGTTTCTGACCTTGCCTGAAGGCGTCGCAAACGTTCCTGTTGAGGTCCAGGGAGTTGTCGGCACGACGTGGTTTCTGAATCAACGTGCGCTTGCCCGGACTGAAGACAGAGTGCTGAAACTCGCCCGCGGTCACTATGAACTGCGTTGTGTGACCCCCGATGGCCTCAGCAACGCAGTACGGTTCACCGTACGGTGAGTGCCGCGTCCGGCAGAATCACCGTCGCTCGCACATGACGCCGCCTGTTTGTCGACAACGACGGTATCTGAGGATTAGCGACGGTATACTCCGCGACACGATATCCCAATTGCCAATCGAGATGCTCCGAGGCGATCATGAAAACGCGATCCACAATTCTGCTGCTGGTGCTTTCCTGTCTGGCACCAATTCTTGCAGTCGTTGCCCAATCCGGTCCGCGCGCGGATCAGTGGAAACAGGTCGACGACGCTGTTCGGAAAGGCCTGCCGAAAACTGCGACCGAGCGGCTGGAGCCGATCATCAAGTCGGCGATGGAGGACAAAGCCTGGGCCGAGGCCATCAACGCCATCGGGCGCAGGATCGCTTTAGAGGGCAATATTCAGGGCAACAAGGCTGAGGAGAAAATCACCCGAATGCAGGCGGAGATCGCTAAGGCACCGGCTGAAATGAAGCCGGTCATGCATGCGGTCCTGGCGCACTGGTACTGGCAGTACTTTCAGGCGAATCGGTATCGCTTCCTGCAAAGGACGCAAACTTCGCAGCCGCCTGGCAAGGATTTCCAGACGTGGGATCTGACGCGCCTGTTCGCCGAGATTGACACGCAGGTTGTGAAAGCGCTGAGCGCCACGGAAACACTCCAGAAGATCCCCGTCGCTGATTTCGACGCGATTCTTGTGAAGGGGAATGTCCCGGATGCCTACCGACCGACGCTCTATGACTTTCTCTCGCACGAGGCACTGGCGTTCTACAACTCGGGCGAGCGGGCCGCCGCCCGGTCTCAGGATGCATTTGACCTCTCCGCCGACAGCCCGGTCTTTTCAGACACTCAGCAATTCTTCGCCTGGAAACCAGAGTCCACCGACGACGACTCACCGAAGCTCAAAGCGATCCGGATTTATCAGGCTCTACTGAAGTTTCACGCTGGCGACGATGACCGCACGGCATGGCTCGACGCGGATCTGTTGCGGTTGAACTTTGGCTACAACATGGCATTCGGTGAGGAGAAGAATGCCCGTTACAAGGCAGCACTGAAACGCTGGGCAGAGACCTGCGCCGATCACCACATCTCGTCGCGGGCTCTGCATCGCCTGGCTACGGTGGTGCATGGTGAGGGAGAACTGGTCGAAGCACACAAAATTGCAACGCAGGGAAAGAACCGTTTCCCGGACAGCGTCGGCGGACGACGGTGTCACAATCTCATTGAGCAGATTGAATCGCCTAGCATTCGGATTACGACCGAGCGTGTCTGGAACAACCCGCTTCCGACGATCGACGTGCGGTATAAGAATCTCAACAAGGTGTTTTTCCGAGTTGTGAAATATGACTGGGTCAAGAGCCTCACCGGACGTGGCAGCCGTCGGCCAGAGTATCTCGACCAGAACCAACGAAAAGCACTGCTGGGTAAAGCCCCTGTCGTTGCCTGGTCATCGAATCTGCCCGCAACGGAAGACTATCAGGAACGCCAGGAGCAGATACCTGCACGGGACGACCTGGAGCCTGGTTCGTATTACCTGATTTCCAGCCACAACAAGGACTTCAACGACCAAAGCAATTTTGTCCAGTTCTGCGATTTCTGGGCCAGCGAGTTGGCTCTGGTTATCCGCAACCGTAACGGCGAAGGCGTTATTGAAGGATTCGTTCTTGAGAACGAATCGGGCGAGCCACTCGTGGAAGCCAATGTCCGCGTCTGGAGAGCCGAGCGTAATGGCTGGATCGCTTCCGGACAGACGACGACGGACAAGAACGGTCTGTTCAAGTTCCAGGGGATTGACCGAAAGCAGATCGCGATTCATGCACAGTACAAGGAACAGGGTCTTTCCACCGGCAACTACTATTCGACATACAGCCGGGACATGCGGGCGAAGCCATATTCGCGGACGATGTTCTTCACCGACCGCAGCATTTATCGGCCTGGTCAGACCATTCAGTACAAGGGTTTGTGCATTCAGGTGGACTCGGAAGCTGACAGCTATCAGACGTTTGCGGGACAAAACGTGACAGTGGTGTTTGCTGATCCCAATGGCAAGGAGATCGCCCGACAGCAGCACAAGTCAAACGACTACGGCTCGTTCAACGGAAGCTTTACCGCACCTCGGGACCGCTTGATGGGTCGGATGTCGATCCGCGTGGACGGCAACCCACCAGGTTCATCGCAGGTGACAGTCGAGGAATACAAGCGGCCGAAATTCCAGGTTGCGATCGACGCTCCTGAAGAGGCTGGACGTCTCAATCGTGATGTCAGCCTCACAGGTCGAGCGACTGCCTACACCGGCGCCGCGATCGACAGCGCAAAGGTCAAGTGGCGAGTCGTGCGTGAGGTGCGCTATCCTGGCTGGTACTACTACCGCTACTGGTGGTACCCGCGTCAGAACAGCAGTCAGGAGATCGCTCATGGTTCGGGCGAAACGTCGACCGATGGCTCGTTCAAGGTCGCGTTCAATGCCAAACCGGACGTGACTGTTCCGGAATCACACGAGCCGACATTCCAGTACTCGATCTATGCAGACGTTACAGACACGAACGGTGAGACGCGTTCCGCCGATCGGGTTATTCGACTCGGCTACACCGCGCTGCAGGCGTCGCTTAGTGCTGGAAGCTGGCTGACAACAGATAAACCGGTCGAGATTTCGATCTCAACCAGCACACTTGACGGTGTGGGCCAGAGTGCTGCCGGGACAGTCAAAGTTTATTCGCTGATTCAACCGGAGAAAGTCGAGCGTTCACCGTTGGGTGGTCGCTATTACCCACGGTTTCGGCGTGGGTTAAACGTGCAGGCTCCCGCGCCCGACCCGACTAATGTCAACTCGTGGGCACTTGGCGATGTCGTGGGTGAAGCCGATTTCAAGACAGGCCCCGATGGCAAAGCCACTCACTCGTTCAAACTGGGTGCCGGTCCGTTCCGCGTCAAACTCGAAACGCAGGATCGCTTTGGCAAGCCCGTTTCGTCTGAGATTCCGCTGCAGGTACTCGATCCGGGGGCACGGAAGCTGGCGATCAGAATACCCAACCTCTTTGCTGCCGAAACGACAACTGTTGAGCCAGGAGAAGAATTCTCCGCCATCTGGGGAACGGGATACGACAAAGCGGTCGCCTTCGTAGAAATCGAGCATCGCCGCAAAGTGATCAGCAGCTTCTGGACGAAGCCCAATTCCACGCAGATTCAGATCAAGCAACAGGTCACCGATGCTATGCGTGGAGGTTTCACCGTTCGCGTCAGCATGGTTCGCGAAAATCGCGCGTACCTGACATCACACCGCGTCAACGTGCCCTGGTCCAATAAGAACCTGACGGTCAAATGGGAGCACTTTGTTTCGAAGCTCAAACCTGCGCAGAAAGAAACGTGGACGGCGATTATCAGTGGACCAGACGCGACGAAAGCCGTCGCTGAACTGGTAGCCGGCCTGTACGACGCGTCGCTTGATGCATACCTGCCGCACCAGTGGCGTCAGCACTTCAACGTTTTCCGAAGCGACAACTCAAACCTGTATTCGCAGTTCGAAAACTCACTTCGCGCATTCCAGTACATCCATGGTTCGTGGCCCCGAAACTACAAGTCGGCAGACATGCGCTACCGAATGTTTCCGGGAGGGATTATTGCGAGCCTGTGGGGCTATCAGTTCTTCGACAAGCCTGCCAGCGGAGTGCCTGGCTTTCAGCGTGGCTCGTTCGGGTATAACCGACTAAGGAAGAGCGGGAGAATGCTGGAAGCAGCGTCCGCCCCGATGGCAATGAGCCGGCAAGCCAACGCGGACGGCGTGGCTGGTGATGCGGAGGCAAAATCGAAGCGAGCTGCAGATGCGGACAAGCAACAGGCATCCGGCACACCCGGACCCGATCTGAGCAAGGTCGCTGCTCGATCCAACCTGAAAGAAACCGCGTTCTTTTTCCCGCACCTGATTTCAGGCAAGGACGGTCAGGTCAAACTCGAGTTCAGCATGCCCGAGGCGCTGACCGAATGGAAATTCCAGGGATT
The DNA here is from genome assembly GCA_963579025.1 of Planctomycetota bacterium. GTDB lineage: Bacteria > Planctomycetota > Planctomycetia > Planctomycetales > Planctomycetaceae > CAUZFZ01. The sequence continues at coordinate 22,562 of CAUZFZ010000080.1, forward strand.
CGCTCACGACAAGGAATTGCGCGGTGGGTTCATTCAGGACAAGGTCGTCACCGCCAAAGACCTGATGATTCAGCCCAACCCACCGCGGTTTGTGCGCGAAGGCGACGAACTTGAGTTCACTGTCAAAGTCACTAACCAGTCCGCGACACAACAGACTGGTACTGTCAGGCTGACTCTGGCCGATGCCCGTACTGCGCAGTCGGTTGATACCGCTCTGGGCAACGTCACGACCGACCTTGAATTCGAGGTCCCGTCGAAGGAGTCGCGATCATACTCGTGGCGAATCTCAGTGCCCGATGACATGGGGTTCCTCACGTACAAGACAGTGGGCTCAACGGGTCGCCTTTCCGATGGCGAGGAAGGCCATCTTCCCGTTCTTTCGCGTCGAATCCTCATTACGGAGTCTTTGCCCCTGCCGATTCGCGGGGCGCAGACGAAGAACTTCGAGTTCAAGAGGCTGCAGGATTCCGGCAAGTCGAAAACGCTCAAGCATCAGTCACTGACGGTGCAGATGGTCTCGAATCCGTCCTGGTACGCGATTATGGCTTTGCCATACCTGATGGAGTATCCGCATCAGTGCAGCGAGCAGACGTTTAATCGGCTGTATGCAAACTCGCTGGCGCGGCACATCGCCAACAGCGATCCCAATATCCGTCGAGTCTTCGACGTCTGGAAGAATATGCCGGGTGACGCGCTCGACAGTCCGCTGGAAAAGAACCAGGACCTCAAAGCAGTCATGCTTGAGGAGACTCCCTGGCTGCGGCAGTCAAACGCCGAAGGTCAGGCCCGACGCAATGTCGGAGTCCTGTTCGACGCCAACAGACTGGATGCGGAAACCGGTCGAGCCATGCGGAAGATCACGGAGATGCAGCTTCCCGATGGAGCGTGGCCGTGGTTCCCGGGCGGCCCGGCAAACGACTACATCACGCTCTACATCACGACCGGCTTCGGACGGATGCGGCACCTGGGGATCGAAGTGGGTATGGGACCGGCAGTAAAGTCGCTGGGCAGGCTCGACGCGTGGATCGATCGAATCTATCGGAAGATTACCAACAAGGAGGCTAACCACCTGTCGACGTCGATCGCTCTGTACCTCTACACCCGAACATTCTTCCTCAAAGACCGACCGGTCGCAGCACCACATCAGGAGGCCTTCAATTACTTCGGCGGCCAGGCGAAGAAATACTGGTTGAAGCTGGCCAACCGACAGTCGCAGGCACATCTCGCCGTCGCTCTCCACCGTCTCGCTGACAAGCAGATGCCGAAGGCAATCCTGGCCTCTATCGATGAGCGATCCGTTAGCGATGAGGAACTTGGCAAGTTCTGGCGCGATACAGAACAAAGCTGGTGGTGGTATCGGGCCCCGATCGAAACGCAGGCGATGATGATCGAAGCGTTCGACGAAGTCCTGAACGACCAGGAATCGGTCGAGGCCTGCAAAGTCTGGCTGCTTAAGCAGAAACAGACTCAGGACTGGAAGACGACCAAAGCGACTGCCGATGCGGTCTATGCCCTGCTTCTGCGCGGGTCAGACCTGCTGGCTTCAACCGAGCTTGTTGAAGTCACGCTCGGAGGTGAGAAGCTCAAACCAAAGAATGTCGAAGCCGGCACGGGCTTCTACGAACAGAAGTTCCTGCGCGGCGAAGTGCAGCCCCGATTCGGCAGCATCAAACTCAAGAAGGTTGATGCAGGTGTCGCCTGGGGCAGCATCCATTGGCAGTACCTGGAAGATATGAGCAAAGTGACTGCTTACGACGGCACCCCCCTTGAGCTCACCAAGTCGCTCTACACAAAAGTGAACACGAAGAAGGGACCGGTCCTCAACCCGGTCGACGGTCCATTGGAAGTGGGCGATGAACTCGTCGTACGAATCACACTGCGAACGGATCGTTCGATGGAATACGTGCACCTGAAGGACCAGCGCGGCAGCGGCACGGAGCCGGTGAATGTCCTCTCGAAGTACAAGTACCAGGACGGGATGTACTACTACGAATCCACTCGGGACACGGCCAGCCACTTCTTCATCGATTATCTGCCCAAGGGTGTGTACGTGTTCGAGTACTCAGTCCGCGTCCAGCACCGTGGTAACTATCAGACGGGAATGGCTCAGATTCAGTGCATGTACGCGCCCGAGTTTAACAGCCATTCGGAAAGCTTCCGGCTCACGGTGGAGTAGCCTGCTCCCACACAAAGGATGTCCGATGAATCGTGCACCAACACTGACGCGTCGTGAAGCTCTCCTCGCGGCAACATGTGCGGCTGGCGCTGCGGTTCTACCGGATATGGGCCGTGCTGCCGAATCGTTACCAGGGCGTTCTATTCCGCCCGTGCCCGGTCAACTGGCGGTGAAGTGGCGTCGTCGGCCCAAGCTGGGCGATGCGTATTCCGCAGTCGAGGAAACCGTCACGTGGAACGCATCGGAAACAGCGATCATCATTTGCGACATGTGGGCCGACCATCCCTGCAAACTGGCTGCGATGCGTGTCGGACGGATGGCTCCGCGGATGAACGAAGTTATTTCGCTGGCTCGCGACCACGGCGTGGCCATCATTCACGCTCCCAGCAGCGGCGTGAAATACTACGAAGACACGCCCTATCGAGCCCGCATGAAGAACGCGAAGCCGGCGAAACCTCCGGTCGAGATTCAAGGCTGGTGCTATCACAACAGCGAACATGAAGGCCCATGGCCCATTGTCGACGATATCAAACGCGGCGAAGCACGCGTCACCGGCTGCGACGATCCGATCGCTCGGAAGCACAAAGACACAGACCGCCATCAACATCCCGCCATCGAGATCATTGGTTACGACGGCGTCAGCCACGACGGGCAGGAGATCTACAACTTCCTTGAACAGGAAGGCCGGAAGAACATCGTGCTGATGGGAGTACACACAAACATGTGCGTCCTTGGTCGGCCATTCGGCATTCGTCAGCAGAAGTATCTCGGCAAGAACGTCGTCTTGTGCCGTGATCTGACAGATGCTCTCTATGACCCGCGAGACAAACCCTTTGTCAGCCACGCTCGCGGTGTGGAACTGGTCATCGAGCACATCGAGAAATACTGGTGCCCGTCTATCCTCGGGGCGAGTCTTACAAAAGTTGTCCCCGGGACATCCGGTCCTGTGGATTCGTGAACGGCAGGACATTCTGACGTGAATGCCGTCACATGGCGCGTCGTTTCCACAGAAGCAGGCCTTGCAACTGATCCTCGCCTGGAGGTGGAGTGAGCAGGCTAACGACCACTCCCACGACAACCGCCGGCACTGTCGAGAAAAGACCATCCCACCACGTGTTGTCTTTCAAGCCCGCCAGCGGACCGAGTTGCTCCAGGGACGCGGGGTCCAGTTGCGGGAGCACAAAACGAACCAGCGTGAACATCAGCAGGCCAGCCATCATGCCAACGATGACACCGGTCGTGTTTGCGCGGGGCAGCAGCATGCCCATTAACATGACGGCCAGTAGAAGCCCCAGCGTGGCGCCGGCGATTGACAACAGAATGTCGAAAACAGGCCAGTCAATCAGAGACAGAAGGCACGCGATGGCCGTCACTCCAACGCCGAAGGCTAGTGTCAGGCATCGGTTTGTAAACGTGCCCACTTCCCGACCGTTCAACCAGTCGGTGACCAGGGACGCAGTCATGCTGTTGATGCCGCTGTCCAGACTGCTCATTGCCGCTGCAAACAACCCCGCCAGGATCAGTCCGGTCATCCCGTATCCGCCGGAAAAGTGGATCACGAAGTGCGGCAGCAACTGATCTTTAGTCCGACCTTCGGAGAGCTGCTGGAAGACCTCTGGATGCGATTGCTGGTAGTACACGAACAGTGCCGTGCCCACCAGAAAGAACAGAGTGCAGGAGATCAGCGTGAAGACCCCTTTCACGACCAGTGCCTGCCGGGCCGCTTTGACGGAGTCAACGGTGACGTATCGCTGGTACGCTCCGTAGGAAGCCACCTGGGCACCCAGATAGACGAAGAAGCCGTAGATACACGCGGAATACACATTGCGTTCTGCCATCCCACCGTCCGTGCGAAACATCTCAAACTTCCCGGCCTCCGAACCGGCCGTGATAAAGGTCGCCCAGCCACCATCAATCCCTTCCAGCAGTAGAAAGAAGAGAAAGAGCATGCCTCCGCACAGGGCGAATGCCTGAATTGTGTCCGTCCAGATAACAGCTTTGACACCTCCCATGGCCGTGTACAACGTCGCGAGGAATCCAACGCTGACAATGACGGCGATCGTCTGACCGGTCGACTGAGATTCCAGCACGACGTTCAGTATTCGGGAAACGGCCAGCAGCATCGTTCCCATCCAGCCGGCGGAGTACACCATGAAGATGACACTGGCCGCCAATCGAACGGGCCGGGCGAAGCGTCGTTCCAGGTACTCGTACAGACTGCTGTAGCCGAGTCCCTTGTAGAACGGGATGAACCAGGTGCAGGTGATCGGGATCACGACGAAGGGGATAAACAGGATCGCCAGCAGTTGGTGGTAATCACCGAACGCTCCCTCCGCGGGAAGTCCAACAAACGAATTCGAACTGAACGTCGTGGCGAACAGGGACAGACCGACGGGGATCCAGTGCATGTTCCCACCGCCGAAAAAGAACTCGTCGTTGTCTTTTTGCTTGTTCGAAAAATACAGCCCCAGCCCGATAATCAGTCCCAGATACGCGAGACAGATCACCCAGTCGACAAATGAGATGTGCTCCACGGCGTGTGCTTTCGAACAGAATCAGCGTCTGACGGAAGTCTAGTCCACGTACAGGAATTCGTTGGAACACAGGAGCATGTGAGCGAAATTGTCGAACGACTTCCGGGATGCTTCTGCCGGCTCGACACCAGCCGCTGCATGGAGTCGTGTCAGATTTCGAACGTGCTCGACGGACGCCGCGGATTCAGCGATGGATGGGCTCCTGGAAAGCGTCAGCCAGAACGCTGCCTGGATTTTGTCTGCCAATAATGCGTCATTGCCTGTAACTGATTCGACTCGGCGCGACAGGTGGCCGGCGCTGGCGGTCAGGAATTCGCTGTTGATCATCGTGAGTGATTGCAGTGGCGTTGCGGAAGAGGATCGGCGAGTGCAATTCACGTCGATGACCGGATAGTCAAAGACGCGCATGAAAGTCGCCGGGTTCGACCGTCGGGCCAGAAGGTAGATGCTGCGACGATTCTGGCTGGTGACGGTCTGCAAACCACTGGGTGCCGTTTTGAGCATGACCGGAGGCCCTCCGATGACATCGTCGGCCTGGCCACTAATTGTGATGACCGCATCACGTAAAGACTCGGCATCCAGACGTCGAAGATTCATACGCCACAGGAGACGGTTGTCCGAATTTGTCGAGTGTGGAATTGACCGATCTTCATTCCGCACTCCAGACTCCGCATTCCGCACTTGTTTCGATGCCTGACGGTACACAGTCGAAGTCATGATCACTCTGTGCAACTGCCTGGCACTCCAGCCCCGACGCATGAACTCCACAGCCAGCCAGTCCAGCAGCAACGGATGAGTGGGCCGCGACCCGGTGGCTCCGAAGTTGCCTGGCGTGTCGACGATGCCCTTTCCAAAGTGATGCTGCCACATTCGATTGACGATGACACGCGCCGTGAGTGGGTGGTCGGGTCTCGTGAGCCATTCGGCAAATGCCAGCCGCAGGCCAGTCGTCTCGCCCACAGCATTCGGTGAGGGGCGTGCCGCTGAGTGACCATGACGGCTTAGCACGCTGAGGAATCCGGGTTCAACTTTCGGCCCGGCGAAATCCACGTCGCCACGGTGAAGCAGTCGAATCACGGGAGCTTTGCCAACATCCCACAGCGCCTGGACTTTGCTGAATCGCAAGGACGCCAGAAGGCTCTCGTCGGCGCTGATCTGCTGCTTCAGGTCCTCGCTGGCCTTGCGGTCCGCTACGGTCAGGACAGCACCAATCTCGGCACCAGTGACGGTAAAGTGCTTTGCGTACTGGCTGGCGAGTTCACCTTGCGATTTGGTGCGGCTCTTCGCCGCCGTTTCGACTGCCGTCGTCACTTCCGTCCGGATTGACTCGGGAATTGCGTGCAGCTTTTCCTCTCGCAGCCGGCTTCGGTAACCGTCCCGAATCGTTTTGAGCCGTTCCCGAGCATTGTCCAAACTCGACGTCGTCTCGACCTTCTGGCGTTCAATTTCAGCCTGATCAGATTTCGAGACGTCGAACAAATGCCGTTGCTTTGGTGGCAGCCAGTCAGACGGGTTATACGCGGGTGTGAACAACGAGAGGAAACGGTAGTAGTCCGTGTGAGGAATCGGATCAAACTTGTGACTGTGACAACGTGCACAGGCGAGTGTCATTCCAAGTGTGCTTGAGGAAACTCGCTCCATGAGTTTGAACAGGGCTTCGTAGCGGTCGAATGGCAGGTTGGAAATGTCTTCATTCGTTGCATCCAGCACGTTTCGGAGGAATCCCGTCGCCGTCAGGAGCTTCAGGATTTCGGGCGTGTATTTCTTCGCCTTCCGCCAATCGACCAGTTCGTCACCAGCAATCTGTTCGACGAGGAATTGATCCCACGGTGTGTCTTGATTCGTGGACTCAATCACGTAATCGCGATATCGCCAATAACCGTCCGATAGTGTGGGTGTCGTCGGGTTGTGGTCCTTGTCGGCCGTGTCCACGTAACCCACAGCGTCCAGCCAGTGGCGTCCCCAACGCTCGCCGTAGTGCGGTGATGCCAGCAGCCGATCGATCAGGTGTTCGTAAGCGTCCGGTCGCTCGTCTTCCAGAAACTCGCGAGCCTGGTCGGGCGTCGGCGGCAACCCGATGAGATCGAAATACGCGCGTCTAAGCAACGTGAGCTTTGACGCTTCTGGCGAGAACGTCATGCCCATCGATTCCAGCTTTGCCAGCACGAATTGATCGATCGGTGTACGGACTCTGTCTTTTCTTTTGACCGCTGGCGGTTCAACGGCTACGGGTTTTTGAAACGCCCAGAACCGGCGGTCCTCGTCCGTGACGGCAGACAACTCGGGCGATTCGGCAGTTGTTTTGCGACGTGGCTCGACGTCGACAAAGTCGGCGAATCGTCCTTTGTCGATCCAACGGGTGATCACTCGGATCTCGGCGGCGGTCAGTGCTTCCCCCGACTCGGGCGGCGGCATGGCCTGGCTGGAGACTTTTCGAATCAGGACGCTCTTGTCTGAAAACCCTTCGACGATCACTGGACCACTTTTGCTGCCTCGGACCAGCGATCGCAGCGTGCGTAAGTCGAGTTCCGCCTCGGGATCATCTGCTCCGTGACACGTGACGCACCGCTCGGTCAGGATTGGTCGAATCTCGTCTTCGAAACGCGTGAACTGCTTCTGGACATCTGCGGGTAACTTGACCGGTTCGGACGGCGCACCTGCTTCGATCCACTGCCGTATTGTCGCGATTTCCGCGTCAGACAGCTTCAGCTTGAACTGTGCCAGCGGCATTTCACGGGTCGAGACCTTTTGCCATAACAGGCTCTGCTCCGGCGAGCCTTTAACGATCACCGCTCCGTTCTGACTGCCACGCATCGTCAGGCGGGCTGAACGCAGATCGAGCCCCAGTTGCGGTGAACTCTTTCCATGGCAGTTGAAACAGTACCGCGTGAAGATTGGTAGAATGTCTTTTTCGAAAACCGGCTTCTCAGCCGCCGTGACCGCAACGGATGCGAATGTCGCAATTGCCAGCGCGGCGAACGACCCGATCCAATGACCGACTTGTCTGGAGTGTTTCATGGACAGGTTGCTCAATCGGACTCGATCGTAGGAGTCAGGCAGCAGAAACCGGATTGGCGAGGAGATCGGTCACGGCTTCCGCGCCGGTCACCGTCACGTCGGACGGAGTCTCCAGGCGTCCACTGTGTGGAAACTGAATTCGTTTGTGGTCCAACCCTAGCTGGTGGCACACCGTTGCAATCATGTTGGGCACGCTGACTCGATTCACGACGCTCTTATATCCGAACTCGTCAGTTTCGCCGTAAATGAGGCCTGGCTGGAATCCGCCGCCGGCAAACCACAGCGTAAAGGCATTGCGATTGTGGTCTCGTCCAGTCCCATTCTGAGTTGTGGGCAGACGACCGAATTCGCCCGCCCACATGACTATCGTGCTGTCGAGTAAACCCCGGGCTGCGAGGTCCTTAACGAGTGCCGTGGCTCCCTGATCGGTCTCGGTCGCGATCTTTGCCATACCCTTGCTGATGTCGCTGTGGTGATCCCATGGCTGGCCCGGGCTGGTGGTCACCTGCACGAATCGCACGCCGGATTCCACCAGGCGACGCGCCATCAGACACCGCGTGCCGTACTTCGAGGTTTTCGGGTTATCCAGTCCGTAGAGTGTTCTTGTCGCTTTGGTTTCGCCGGAAAGATCGAGCACGCTGGGCGCTTCCAGTTGCATGCGCGCGGCCAGTTCGAAATTCTCAATGCGTGCTTCCAGCTCTGATTCGCCGGGGCGATCACGGAGATGCGCCGCGTTCAGTTTCTGCAGAAAGTCCAGGTTGGCACGTTGCAGTCCAGGTGGAAGTGGAGTCGGCGGATTCAAATGGTGAATCGGAGCACCGCGGGTACTGAACTCAACACCCTGATACAGCGCGGGTAGATACGCGTTCGCCCACAGTTGTTTGCCACCGACCGTGTATCCGTCCGGGTCCCGCAGGACGACGTATGCCGGCAGATTCTGATTCTCAGTGCCCAGCGCGTAGCTGATCCAGGCTCCCATCACCGGCCGACCGGGAAAGATCTTGCAGGTCAGCAGCATGTTCAGACCTTCGAGATGATTGTTGTGCTCGGTGTGCATCGAACGCACAAAGCACAGGTCATCCACGATGCCGCTCACATGAGGCAACGCTTCGGAAACGTCCATGCCGCACTCGCCGTATTTCCGAAATTTCAGCGGTGAAGGCAGCAGACTGTTGACGTTGTTCGGCTGGTGAATTTCGACGCCGTCCGGATGCGGCTTTCCCGCCATTTTCGACAGCGCAGGCTTTGGATCGAACAGATCCATCTGGCTTGGTCCACCATTCTGGACCAATTGAATAACGGCCTTCGCCTGTGCCGGAAAATGAGTTTTCCGAGCCCGAAGATCCCCATAGATCGGGACGTCCGAGGGCGTACCCGTCGCCAACAGTCGCGAATTTCCGAGCAGATCGGAAGCGGCAATGCACCCGAGGCCAAAGCCGGAAAGCCCAAGCATCTCTCGTCGGCTGATTTGCATTGATCGGATATCTGGTTGAAGGTGACGCATTCGATCAAGTTTACCGGGCGACACTCACGGCAACTATGGGCGATCGGGTTTCACGATCCGGGTCATGTGTCGGTGCTTAGAACATCTGGCCGACATCGGCTGCGTCGAAAGCGCTTACGAAATGCTCGATGTCAGGTTGCCGGGAGTCGTCGGACCAGATCAGTGCCACAACGTCGAATCGCGTACGGTGACCGAGCAGACCGTTCTTTTTCAGCCAGACCAGAGCAGCCTTCGTCAGGTGGGTCTGCTTGCGGCGATCGACAGCTTCTGTCGGATGAGTCGTGCCTCCCGAGCGCCGCGTCTTGACTTCCACAAACACGAGTGTGTCGCCATCCCGAGCGATCAAATCGAGCTCGCCCCACCGCGTCTCGAATTGCCGTGCGAGGATTCGCAGGCCTTTTCGACGCAGGAACTTCGCAGCGGCCTTCTCCCCGCGATTCCCCAGCCAGCGGCGAACGAAACCGGACATGGTGTGCCTTCGTGAGATTTCGTCGACCGTCGGAATTAAATCAACGCCGACCCGTGATCGTCAAAACGAACGTTAGCAGCCTGTTGCAGAAGTAGCGAAAGTCGACGGGAGTTCCAGAAGAGGCCCGTAATCTGGCCGAAAGCCCATCCGACTTCCGCCACGACGCCACTCTAAAACCGGCAGCCCACCGACCATGACTGATCATATGCGTCTTGTTCCGGCCTGATGTTTCGCCTGCGGAATCACCACAACCAGTCAAGGTTGCAGAATCGATTCAAGCGTCCGAACCGCAGTTACCGATAGATACGACTGAGTTTCCTCGGGCTGCGCTGTGAACAAAGACTGAACACGGCGGCCGTCCTCAACGGAACTTATCGCGTACGGGCATTCGTCCCCCGTGGGACGAGGCGAATCGAAAGACCGGCACCTGTCGGAAAGTGACCATGTCTGTTCATATATCAGCACAATCGAAGACGCCTCGCCGCCGAACATGGCTGCGTGGACTTTGCCTGACCGGCGTCCTGGCCCTGATCGGCATCGCTGCGGTCAGTGGAACGGCCCAGGAAGACGGTGGCTCGAAGTCATCGCTATTCCGCGTTCCAAGCCTCTTCCGTTCGGCATCTCAGGAGGTCGCAGCACCTCCAGCGCCGCCTGAAGGAAGATTCGTGCGGCGGGCAAGACAGTTGATATCCGACGCGCAGCAGCTCGAATCGGCTGGACATGTTCCCGCCGCGTTGGAGATGGCTCGTCGCGCAGACAACGTGCTCTCCACTGCTTCTCGCACGACTGGCGTGCAGTGGCCGGCAGGACAACGCACGCCGGCAGACTATGTGAGCGCTCTGGAAGAGCGCGTTCGCGCAAGTTCGCCGCAGCAGCCTCAGGCACCGATGTCTCGAACGGCGAACGCACCACTTGGGCCTGCCGAGCCGAATAACCCAGCCGGCCGAGGATTGTCTCCGACGCAGGACCGTTTGCCGACGAATGCGGTATCACAATCGGACGGACTTCTCCTGGACTGGAGAAATCGCAACAGGGCAACCGCGTCGTCCAACACACCGACTGGGTCGACTGGGCCCGCGAGTCCTGGAACAGGCCCGATCCAATTGCTCGGAGTTGACGGGCAGTCGGTTGGCAGTGCTTTACGAGATGACGGAAATGCTGGAGGAGACGACACCAGTAATCTGCTCGACAAATTGCGGTCGCTGGACACGTGGGACACGCCTGGCCAGCCTGTAGCGAATACAGCACGAGGCGAGTCGTCGCCCGCGCCCGCGCCGACAACTCGGGATGGAATGCCGGCAATTGGCGGCTGGCAACCCGACATCAACGACCAGAACGTCGGCCCAATTCCCACGCAGGTGCCGCACACGCCATTCGACAACGGTGCACCCGAGTTGGCAGCGCCTGAATTGCACGATCCACCTGAGCGACTCGTAGTAGAAGAGCCGGCAGTCGCGACGCCTGTCGGCGACGACGTGGAGATCGCAGACGCTGATCCACCAGTTCTTCAATCAGTCGAGACAAGCCCGCGGGAACCCTCAGGCTCACCGACGTCCGATCGGACTGAACGGCAATCGATACCGAATAGCGCTACCTCGCTGGCCGGTGCCTGGAACCAGGGTTCGGGCCAAATCTCGCAGTCACCCGAGCGGGCGGAACCGAATCTGTTGATCACAGCCGCAGTGCAGGTGCTGGCGACATTCGTTGGCGTACTGCTGGCAATTCTGGTGTTCCGGGCCGTGGCAATTCGCATCTGGGGCCCGGGTATGGGCATTCTTGTGCCAGTTGCACAAAACAACTCCATTCACGGCGACGCAGCGAACGCGGACATCGTTCCGTTCGAGGGCCGCGACGACACCGAATCGGAAAAAGAAACAACCGTTGTTGACCCGGCTTCGGTCCCGTTCCGACTTGTTGGATCGAGCTATGACGATGAGCGACTCGCCGACGAACAGGCGGAGCGTGAACGGGAAGAAGCAATTCTCAAGAGTGTGTTCGATCAAAACGTCAATCTGCTTGACGAGCTACAGGGAATGAAGAAGTCTGCCTGAAACAGTCCATCGGCCAAAAGGCGCTGGCGTCCGGTTTCGCGAGTCTGGAACCGTGGGTTGTCACCGAGCGGCTGAATTAATCCGTCAATCGAAGATTGTCGGAGCACTCGTAGTAGTCTGAAGACACAAGCTGATACTCAAACCACAATTGCCAAGGCAGGGAGAGCCGTCGTGCAACAGCCCATCACCTTTATTGGAATGGATTTAGGAACCTTCAAGACCTCGGTCGCGTCGGCAAACGGACGCCGCGAAGTGATCCCGAGTGCGGTCGGCTGGCCGAAGGATCACGTGGCCCGTGGAATGCTCGGACGGGACGTCATCTTTGGTGAGGAAGTCTGGAAACAGCGACTCGCTCTGAATGTCTGCCGTCCGTTCCAGAAGGGAGCGTTGAAATACATCGACCAGAGCGACGCGGGCATCTCAGAGGAAGAACTGGAGAAATGCCGCGAAGCTGCCCAGCTGCTCGTCAAGCACGCGGTTGACCGGACGTCTCCGGAAGAAGGCGCAATTTACGGCGTCATTGGAGCACCGTCGCGAGCCACGATCATGAACAAGCAGGTCATCATGGAAGCGGCGAAGGAGACGTTCGACGCAGTCATGGTCGTGGCCGAGCCATTCACGATCGCCTACGGCATGAATCGTCTGACCAACACGGTTGTGATCGACATCGGAGCGGGCACGATCGACATCTGCCCGATGTATGGCACGTATCCAAAAGACGAAGACCAGATCACACTGCCTCTTGGTGGAGACGCGATCGACGAAGAGTTTCATCGTCAGGTCGAGGACGCATACCCGAACGTGCAGCTTTCCTTGAACATGGCTCGTGAGATCAAAGAGAAATTCGGGTTCGTTCATGACATGGAAGAGCAGGCCCTGGTGACGCTGCCGGTCGCCGGAAAACCAACACAGATCGACGTGGCCGACCAGCTTAAGGCCGCATGCAATTCCATCGTGCCCTCGATCGTCGAGGCCATGTGTGAGCTGATCTCGAAGTTTGATCCTGAGTTTCAGCAGGCACTGCTGAGCAACGTGCTGCTGGGCGGTGGCGGAAGTCAGCTCAAGGGACTGGATCGTCTCATCGAGGACGCCCTGCAATCGTATGGCAACGTGAATGTCACCAAGGTCTACGATTCGGTGTTTGCCGGAGCCACTGGTGCCTTGAAGATGGCGATGGGCATGCCGGTCGATTACTGGCAGCAGCTTGCCGGTGACAAGCCGCAAGCAGACGCCAGCTCGGACGAGCATGACGAGGAATACCGAGCCGCCGCATAACTATGAAAACAGGTGCTACCCCGCCCAATCACGGACAGCTGCTCCGTTGGGCGGGGTAGCTTCTTGCTCCACCTCTGATGCACACGGATCATCGACTCAGCTTCCCTTCCAGTCACGGCCGTTCGGCCCGACTCCACTTCACTTCCACTGCTGTTTGTAGTGACCGCATTCATGCGGTTCGCCAGCGGTACGACACACGAGACCGCCAGCGGATCGTCCACCTGATCGCAATCATGCCGATCAGGCCCGGCTACTGCGAACGATCCCTCCTGCGGCAGAATCATGAAACAACTCGAATGGCTGGCCGCCCTCAGGCGGAGTGCTGCGACGCGCCCGTTTCGTTCGAAGAACCGTCGACGCGCACATACTGCGCTGCCGGGTCCACCACCCGAACTGCTCGAAGTCCGCACACTGCTGACAAGTAATCCGGTATTACAACCGCTCGCGGACGTAACACTGTTGTCCGGATCGCCAGTGCAGATTCCGCTGGACGCGTCCGACGCTGACAACCACGCGCTCACCTTCACGGCGACCAGTTCGGACGCGAACGTCGAAACGTTCATTCCGACTGGAAATCGCAGCCTGCGAATGACCGTGCAGGGACAGGGCGAGATGGTCTTTGAGTTGTTCGAGAATCGGGCGCCGCGGGCCACAAGTCAGATCATCGCGCTGGCTGAGAGTGGTTTCTACAACGGATCGATCTTCCATCGAGTGATTGACAACTTCGTACTGCAGGGCGGTGATCCGAATGGCAATCCACCAGGCACCGGCGGATCGTCGCTGGGTGATTTTGATGATCAGTTCCACGTGGACCTGCAACACAACAGCGATGGCCTTCTGTCTATGGCCAAGTCGGCTGACGACACGAATGATTCTCAGTTCTTCATCACCGAAGGACCTCAACGCCATCTCGATTCAAACCACACCGTCTTTGGCCGACTGGTCGAAGGCGACGCTGTGCGTGAGGCCATCAGCGAAGTCGACACAGACGCAAACAGTCGACCGCTTGACGACGTGATCCTGACAAGCGTCGAAGTGTTTACAGACATCGAAAACGGCGTGCTGATGCTGAAGGCGCCGGAAGGATTTACCGGCAGCGCAACGATTACCGTCACGGCCACGGACCCGGACGGCAACACAAACCAGCAGACGTTCAATGTGACGGTGCAGGCGGACACGTCGGACAATCCGCCATGGCTGGCCGACCTGCCGGCCATTCGCACGCTGGTTGATACACCAACCAGTTTTCAGCTCGAATCGGTCGATGTGGAAGGCAGTCCGTCGATCTTTCTGGATGAAGAATTCCTCGACCTGCTCACACTGTTTGTGCCGCAGCGATCGCCAGTGGGGATCGATTACTCCGCCGATGCGGACACCGGAGCCGTCAGTGTGACGCCGCAAGGGGGATTGACCGGCACGCATGGGATCACGGTTGCAACCGGTGTGTTTGTCAGTGCAATTGACTATCAGGTAGCACCGATCGAGATCGTGGCTGCCGCGACGACATGGGCCGTGTCCACGGCCGATCATCCCAGCGGGAATCAGGCGGACGACGGCAGTGCGGACACCCTGCGAGTCGTTCGCAATGGGACGAGATTCGAGGTGTACATCAACGACCAGATCACAGCTCAGGCAGAAGAGTCGTCCGTTACGACACTGACTCTGAATGGGTCGAGTGATGACGATCTGCTGATCATCGACTGGTCGGGCGGCAACCCACTGCCCGCTGGTGGATTCACCTTTGACGGCGGTGCAGATGCGAACTCAAGTGTTCAACTGGTGGGATCCGCAGGCGTCACAGCTCACGACCTGGTCAATGACACGCTGACTGTCGAGGGAGTCAGCATGCCGTGGGCAGGCTTCGCTTCGCGCTCTGAAAACATTGCTGCCGCCAGTCGCGAATTCACTTTCGGTCTCGAAGCCGATGTCATCGTGGTGGGCGACGACGGAACAGCATCCAATGGCACGTCGAGAATCACGAACACAACAACGGGATTCTCGTTCGATTTCGTTGATGTGTCAGGTTCCCTGACCATCAACGCGGGCGATGGAAACGACTCGGTCGCGATTGCCAATCTTGAGACAGGTCCGGTTTCCGCGATCGTGAACGCCGGAGCGGGCAATGACACGGTCGGCACGACTGGCGCTGACGATCAGATCAATGGTGGTGCCGGGAACGATGAACTGGACGGTGGTGCCGGGGCGGATGTGATTTCGGGCGGCGACGACAACGACATCATCCATGGTGCCGATGGCGACGATGTCATCGACGGTGGAGCGGGTGACGACGTCGTGGAGGGTCAGGGTGGTGCTGATGTCCTGACGGGTGGCCTGGGCGACGACAACATCGACGGCGGCGATGGAGTCGATCGACTGGTCGATGCATCGCAGGCGGCCGATGCCGCGCTGACAACCACCTCATGGACTGGCCTGGGTTCGGACACGCTCGCATCAATCGAACAGGCCGTTCTGCAGGGTGACGCGTCCGCAAACCGTATCGATGCGTCGGCGTTCGGGAACGCGGTCACTCTCCGAGGCGGTGACGGCAACGACTCGCTGATCGGTGGCACGGCGGCGGATGTGATCGAAGGCGAAGACGGCGCCGACTTATTGACCGGCAATAATGGCAACGACCTGATCGATGGTGGGGCCGGTAACGACAATGCCTCAGGCGGCGGCGGCCGCGATACTGTCGTCGGTGGAGACGGCAATGACGTTCTGCGTGGCGGAGCAGGCAAGGACAGTCTTAATGGTGGAGCGGGCGACGACAACGTCATGGGACAAGGATCGGGCGGCGATACTCTGACAGGCGCTGAGGGCAGCGACACCCTCGACGGTGGTCGCGGCAATGATATCATCATCGAAAACGGTGGGCAGGGTGCGATTACAATAACAAATACGTCAATGACGGGTTTCGGTGGCGATACTCTTCTGAACATGGAGCGTGCCCGAATCAGCGGCGATAGTGGAAACAACACGATCGACGCATCTGGCCTGTTCGTGGCGGGTCTCACCAGTGTAACGCTCATCGGCGGCGGCGGGAACGACCTGCTCATCGGCACACAGGGCAGTGACGTCCTGATCGGTAACGGCGGGAATGACACAGCATTCGGCGGCAGTGGCGGCGACCGATTGTTCGGAGGTTCGGGCAAGGACCGACTGTTCGGCGAAGCGGGCAACGACAAAGTCTTCGGCCAGGGCGGGACCGGCGATCGTATCTCCGGTGGAGCAGGCGACGACACACTCAACGGCGGCTCAGGTAAGGATCGCATTGATGAGACAGCCGACGCGGACATCACACTAACGAACACAGCCCTGACAGGACTGGGTAATGATGTCCTGGCTGCAATCGAACGGGCATTCATTATCGGTGGTGCCGGCGACAATACCATTGACGTCAGCGGCTTCAATTCGGATCGACAGATCACAGTTCAGGGCGGAGCCGGTAACGACGTCCTGATCGGTTCCGCCGGTGCGGACAATCTGACTGGCGGAGACGGCGATGACACTCTGAGTGGAAACGATGGCGATGACATCCTCCGAGGCAGCGACGGCAACGACAGCCTGGATGGCGGCAACGGGAACGACGGTCTGTCGGGCGGCGCGGATGGAGATGACATCACGGCTGGAAGTGGCAACGACACAGCCTACGGCGGGTCCGGGGTCGACATCCTCCGTGGTGGAATCGGCGACGACACCCTCTTTGGAGGTCTGGGGGCCGACATCGTGGACGGCGAAGACGGGACCGATCAGCTCGCCGGCGGCAGCGGCGACGACTCGGCCGATGTTGACGACGTCGTGACTGGAGACCCGAGTGAAATCGACGAAGCCTTCCAGCTCGAATCGCTACCCGGCTGGGTCGAGGGAGCGTGATTCATCGTAATTGCAACCCACGCCGTCGTGACCTGCGGCACCGCGTCTCTGCTTCGCATCGATGTCAACGGCGCCGCATCGCGTCGCAGGCTGAGGTGCGACGACGGCCTTCAGCGTCGCCAGAAGTCTCGGTCACCGCGATCTCATCCCCCCCCCCCATCCCTGTTCTCGCAGGTACTCTGGGCTACGCGGCTGGAAAGGAGAACGATGACGGCATCAACGTTGGCCCTTGCAGACCTCTTAAGCTGTGCCTACCGTATTCCTGTCATGATTTGTTCATTTGATTGACGGTCGTTCGCCCCTCTTTTTCGGTTCAGGATCAACCCAATGACTTTTCTGAGGAAAAGGTGCCCGGCGTTCACGTTGATTGAATTGCTGGTCGTCATCGCGATCATCGCGATTCTAATCGCTTTGCTGTTGCCGGCAGTACAGCAGGCGAGGGAAGCTGCCCGCCGATCAAGTTGCAGGAACAATTTGAAGCAGCTCGGAATTGCATTGCACAACTACCACGAAGCTCATGGAACATTTCCGCCCTTCAGTGTTAGTCCGCACGCGCCGACGAATAACAACCTTTATCGCATGTTCCGAGCTGAAGGTCAGGACAACGTCGCCAGTTGGATGATTCTGATGCTGCCGTTTATCGAGCAGAGCAATATTTACAACAGGTGGGATTTTCGAACAAACGCCATCTCAGTCAGTGGCAACCGGACGATCGTCGGAACTGAGATCCCAATCCTGAAGTGCCCGTCGGATGCGCAAAACCTGACGCCGTTAGATTTCGGGGGAGTGCAGTTCGCACGCGGCAATTACGGTCTCAATGTCTTCGTGTGCGGCACCGCGTACACGGCTGAATCAGTTAATCCGAGCTGGCAGGGAATGGGAGGTCATAACCGGTCCGCGTCATTTAGAGACGTAGTGGACGGTACTTCAAACACGGTTCACGTCGAAGAGTTACGTGCAGGTGTGGATAGCCGGGACATTCGTGGCACATGGGCAATCCCGCAAGTCGGGGCGAGCGGAACCGGTCGTCACTGGATTTCTCCGCCAAATGATACCCGCAACGATGATGACATTCCGAATTGCAATGGCACAACTGCCACCCTATCCCGACAACTGGGTATGCCGTGCTGGACGAGCAGCAACTCTCAAGGGATCGCATGGCAGGCTGCTCCTCGCAGTCTACACACAGCCGGCCTGCACGTGTTAATGGTGGACGGCCACGTGAAATTCATCAGTAACAGTGTCAATCACATCGCCAGTGACGGCGCGTGCAAGAATGGTACGGGCGGCGTTTGGGAGAAAATCCACACTCGCGCTGGAGGCGAGGTGACCAGCGAGTTCTGAGATTGTGCCGCGACCGACCTGAGCGAGACTCAGATGACAGGTCCGACGTTTCGTTCAGACGAGAGCGGCCTCTAATGGATCGTGAAGGCGCAAGCGAACCCCGCCTCTCTCAGAGACCGGTTGTCCTCTTAACACTACTCGGAGTGTGCGTTGCGACGATCGTCGCCATCGTTCTCTTTAGTGGCGAACAAGCTGTAGAACCGAATTCCGATGGCGACCGGGAACAACTGGAGGAAAAGGCCTGGAACGCCTTGGTCAACGGCAAAGACGAAGAGGCGGAACATTGGGCCAATCAGGTTCTCAAGCACTTCCCGGAATCGAATCGAGCTTTGTTATGTGCGGGACAGGCAACGTATCGACTTCAGGAGTATGACCGTTGCCTGGCCTACTATCGACGAGTCGTGAATAACGGGTCGGATGCTTCAAGAACGGCTCGATGCCTGATGGCCGATGTCCTGTTCTTCATTAAGCACCGCGTGTCCGAAGCCGAAGCGACCCTGAAGTCCGTCCTGCGAGAAGACGAGGACCACGGGTTCGCCAATCAATCGCTCGGTGTGCTCTATCTGTGGATTGGACGGAGGCGACTGGCTTACCAGCACTTGCTGCGGGCGATCGCCAACGACTGTGCCACAAAAACCAATCTGCTCCACACAGGGTGGTCGGCTGGACTGTTCGGCCAGCGTAGTTTTGTCGCCGCTTGCCGGAAGGTAGAGCCTGAGAACACTTCGATTCTGCTTGGCATTGCTCGCCGCGAATCCCGTGCTAACCGTCCTGAGATCGCTCTTCAACTGATCCGTGAAGCGTTGCAGCTCGACTCGGCTGATCTGGAGATTCAGGCGGTGTGTGGCCGCCTGCTACTGAAGCTGAATCGTCTTCCAGAATTCGCAGAATGGCATGCATCGCTGCCCGTCAACGCTGACTCGTCGGAAGATATCTGGTTTGTGCGAGGCTTGTGGCTACGCCACCAGAACCAAACCGAAGCTGCAGCCCGTTGTTTCTGGGAATGCGTACGTCGTAACCCGAATCACGATGAGGGCAACTACCAGTTCGGGAGATCGTTGTCGGCCCTGGGACGGACTGCGGAATCCACACCGTTCCTGCAGCGTTCCCGTGATCTGGCCGAACTGAATTTGACTTGCTCCAATATTGACAGCGGGCCTGACAGCATGGCAATGGTCTTGAAGGCCGCAAGACTGACCGAATCTCTCGGTCGCTTATGGGAAGCGTTCGGATGGTACCAGCTTGCGGTCGAGAAAAACGCAAACCACAGATCTGCGGCACGGAAGCGTGATGCGCTCGCGTTGCAGGTTAGCAAGGTCGGATACAATCACCTCGAATCTCCGGCAGCTCTAACTCAGTCGATCGACCTGTCGCATGTCGCCTTGCCCAGTTGGGCGCAGTCGGTAGAGGCAGTTCAGCCTGTGGCCAGCGTTGCATCGAGCCAGGACGTGATCTGTTTTAAGAACGACGCGCAGAGTGCGGGCGTGCGTTTTATTTATGAAAATGCAGACGACCCCGGTGAGACGGGAATGCGAATGATCGAAACGATGGGGGGCGGAGTTGCCGTACTCGATTACGACCGCGATGGTTGGCCCGATCTGTATTTCTCGCAGGGAGGTGAGTTTCCACCGAAGCAGGGACAGAGACAAGTTCCTGACGAATTGTTCCGCAACTTGGGCGACGGGACCTTTCTCAATCTCACAAGGGAATCGGGACTGGGTGATGCAAACTTCACCCATGGTGTCACAGTCGGAGACTACGACAGCGACGGTTGGCCGGATCTGTACATAGCCAATGTCGGCCGAAACCGACTGTACCACAACAACGGCGATGGCACGTTTGCCGACGTGACTGATGAGGCCTCAATACTTACAGAGAAATGGACGGTCAGTTGTCTTCTGGCAGATCTTAATGGTGACACACATCCAGACATTTACGACGTCAATTACCTGCGTGGAAACGACCCACTGACGCAACTCTGCACCAATGCCCAGGGAATCAAACGCGCTTGTGCGCCATCAATCTACGACGCCGAATTCGACCAACTGCTGCTTAATGATGGCCAGGGAGGCTATCGCAACATCTCTGACTCATCAGGAATCAACATTCAAAACGGCAAAGGGCTCGGCATTGTGGCCGCCGATTTCGATGGTAGTGGTGCGTTAGACGTGTTTATCGCCAACGATACTGTCGCCAATTTCTTTTTTACGCGCCAAAGCACAGCACACAGTGAGAGCCCGTTTTTCAACGAGCAGGGGCTGGTTTCCGGATTGGCGTATGATCAAGGTGGGAATGGACAGGCCAGCATGGGGGTCGCGGCAGATGACGTTGACGGAGACGGTCGACTCGACTTGTTCGTGACCAACTTTTTCAAGGAATTCAACGCACTGTACCTGCAAGGCAACACGTATGGATTTGAGGACGCGACATCGAATTCCGGACTTGGAGATCCGGGATTTCAAAAGCTCGGATTCGGAACACAGTTTCTGGATGCTGACCTGGACGGGTGGCCGGATCTGGTCGTCGCAAACGGCCACATCGATGATTTTACGCATCAACGAACGCCGTTTCGGATGTCACCACAGGCATTCCGAAATACCGGTTCCGGGCACTTTCAGGAAATGCGCCCGGAGTCCCTGGGGCCATACTTCGAGCGGAAACTCGTCGGTCGCAGTCTTGCGAAACTCGATTGGAATCGCGACGGGAAAGAGGACTTCGTGGTTTCTCACCTGTTTGACTCAGTCGCCCTCCTGACGAACACAACGCAGACGGACAATCACTGGCTCGCGTTGCAACTTAGCGGCACACGTTCAAACAGAGACGCCATTGGCACAACGGTGACAGTGGAGACGGCCGGGCGGAAGATCGTCAATCAGTTGACGTCCGGCAGCGGATATGCGGCCAGTAACCAACGTCGCATGCTGGTTGGCCTGGGCAGGCATGAGCGAATCACGGAATTGCGGGTTCACTGGCTGTCGGGAAACGATCAGGTGTTTCACAACATTGCAGCCGACCGCGAATACCTGCTGGTTGAGGGAATGGACTCACTTCTTCCTTTGGCAGTCGCAGATTGATCCCTGTGTTTCTCCGACGGGTTACAGCGAACTTGCGGGTTCAAGTTCTGCCAGATCCAAATCGAACGTCGAACCCACTTTGTCTTCGATGCTCACCGAGGTTTGGAACGGG
Organism: Planctomycetota bacterium; assembly: GCA_963579025.1. Taxonomy (GTDB): domain Bacteria; phylum Planctomycetota; class Planctomycetia; order Planctomycetales; family Planctomycetaceae; genus CAUZFZ01. Next base: position 43,992 of record CAUZFZ010000080.1, read on the forward strand.
GCGTCAAAGTGCTCTCCTCCCTTTTCGCGAATCAGGGCATCGACGTCTTCCGTGTCCATTTTCATCAGTTCCTCGGGAGGGACTCCCAGGTCCACATTCACACTGACAGTGACATCCATCTGACCAGGCGGCACATCCGTTTCGTACTTTCCTTCCTTGTCGGTCTCGGCGCTGAATGGTCCAAACTCTCCGTCCTGCGTCGAGAAGGTAATCTGGCAAGTATGTTGAACGGGCTTTCCATCGTAGGTAATCGTGCCGGAAACTCTGATGGTCCTAATCTCAGGTGTTGTCTCTGTTTCGCCACACCCACAACTCGATGCCAGTATTAGAACCACGAGGAGGCGAACGCGCATTGCCGGGTTTCGAGGCGACATCTTGTCCTCCATAGCGATTAATAAAGGGACGTGACCAAATGTGATTGAAGCGCGGATGAGAATCATAGAGCAGCTAAGACTGCACGGGCCGTTCACACGAGTATGAAGCGGGACGCTCCGGAACTGCTTTGCATTGCAAATGCGTCGAGTTTTGTTTTCTCGACAAGCATTCTGACGATGGCAACCCGACGCGTTAGCGTCCATGAGGAAACGGGTTGCGAAGACACCCCCGCTTACGCTTCATGAATTTGCACACTTTTAGCCCCCTCTCCCCCGCGAATGCGGCAGAAACAGCGTTCCTACGCAGATTCGACGTACTCCGCATTCGTGGGGGAGAGGGTTGGGGTGA